>JAJEBV010000031.1 GCA_022822365.1 Thermoanaerobaculia bacterium
AACCGAACTCAAGCTGCGACGGAGTACACTCTGTCTTCACGGGTCTCGCTCCTGTGGACTGTCCAAATGCTTGACAACACTTGGATTATCCGCGGGAAGAGGCCCGATCTCAAATCACCCCGTGAGATATGCGGGCTAGCGTCTACTTCGGCTGCAACTCCGACAAGCGCAGCGTCTGGCGCAGCAGGCGCCGGTTCGCCACGCTCCGGACCTCCACCCGGACCTCGGGGTCGGCGGCGGTCCAGTCGACCTCGATGTAGCCGAAGCCCGGCTCGCGCGTGGCCTGGCCGACGCGGTGCCGGTTCGGGCCGATCCCGGCCGTCCCGCGGCGGTTCAACGGACCGGACGTGAAGTCCCATAGGGGATAGGGCGCCTCGCCGTCGAGGCGCGAGACGTCCGCCCAGGGAGTGTCGCCGCTCAGCAGCAGGACGCCGGTCGCGCCTGTGTCCCGGACCAGGTCGATCAGCCGCTGGCGCTCGTTCGGCATGTTCGCCCAGCTTTCCCGGCCGGTGAACTCCATGACGAAGGGGATGCTGGTGGCGATCAGGCGCAGGTCGGCCGGCTGCCGGAGCTGTTCTTCGAGCCAGCGCCACTGCCCCTCGCTCAGCATCCGGGCCCGCTCGTGGTCGTTCGCGAGGTAGGGGCCCATGCCCAGCAGTTCCCGCCTCCGGGCTTCGTCGGGCGATACGCGCCAGAGCGGCCCACGGCCGTACCGGGTATCCAGCAGGATGACCTGAAGGCGCCGGCCCGGCGGTCCGAAGCGTTGCGCAGTGTAGACGCCTTGCTGTTGCCGTCGCGGCGATCCGGAGGGTTCATTCCAGAAGTCCAGGAAGACCTCTTGCGACTCGGCCCGCTTGTCGAAGTCGGCGCCGCCGTCCTCGCGGCCGAAGTCCAGGTCGTTCCAGGTTGCCAGGAAGCGGCTCTGCCGGCGCAGCTCGGCGAACCCCGGCTTCGCCGTCAGCTTGTCGTACTGCAGGCGGAGTTGCTGCATGTCTTCCGTGCCGGCCAGGACGCTGTTGCCGAGCATCAACGTGAGCTGGGGCCTGAGCGCGAGCACGGTGTCCCAGACCGGCTGCGCCCGGTCCTGGTCGGCGCTGGAACCGAAGGCGATGCGGCTGACGACCTCCCGGGTCAACGTGTCGGCGGCCCGGCGGCGCCGGTGGAGGGACCAGACGTAGGCCGTCAGTGCATCGACGTCGCCTTCGTCGAGTTCCATGCCGCCTAGCGGCCACATTTCGTACTTGCCGCCAAACCGGCGGCCCGCGCCGTGGCGGAAGCCGGTTTCGATCGCGTTGCGCACGGCGGCAAGCGATCCGTCGCCGTGAAGCCACTCCTCGTCCGTCAGGTCCGGGCCGCGGCGGTTCCCCTGGCCTTCCCAGTGGTGGCACACCGGGCACGTGCCGCCTCGGTAGATCACCGCGCCCCGTTCGACTGCCGTCGGGTCGGCGGCGCCGAGGGCGGGTCCGGCCGCCGAAGCGAGGAGGATCACGGGGAGGACGCCCAGAGGGAGAAACCGGCGCCGGCGGCGCCGGACATCGGACCCGATGCGCGGCATGGGCGGGAATGTACCGCACGGGCGGACCGCGTCGCCTCGCGGGCGGCGCGCCGCAGATCGGGAGTTCACCAGGGCGGGTTCACAAGGGGGGTTCGGGGTATCGTTCCGCCCCGATGTGTGGGAAGTTCAAAGTACCCGCATGGGGCTATGAGGCGCACAACGGCCCGGCGGTCTGGGGGCAACTCGACCCGGTGTACCAGGTGTGTTCCCTGGGAGGGGAGCAGTCGCCGATCGACTTGAGCCGCGCCCGGCGTGAGAAGCTCGTTCCCGTCGGCTTCGACTACCGGTCGTCGCCGGCAACCGTCGAGAACACCGGGCACTCGATCCAGGTCAACCCGGCTTCCGGCAACGGCATCGTTCTCGACGGAGTGCGATACGAGCTGGAGCAGTTCCACTTTCACCACGCCGCCGAGCACACGGTCGAGGGCGTTCGCCTGCCGCTGGAGATGCACTTCGTGCACCGGAGCGAAGGCGGCGCGCTGGCCGTTGTCGGGGTCCTGTTCCACGAGGGACCCGAGAACCGGGCCCTGGCGACGTTCTGGGACCCTCTGCCCGCCGAGGCCGGGCCGCCCCGCGCCGTTCCGGAGGCGGTCGAGGTGCCGGCCCTGCTGCCTGAGCGCCGCACGACCTGGCGGTACCGCGGTTCGCTCACCACGCCGCCGTGCACGGAAGGCGTCGCCTGGATCGTCCTGACCGAGACACTGACGCTGTCGGCCGGCCAGATCGAGGCCTTCGCGGCGATCTTTCCGAACAACTACCGGCCGGTGCAGCCGCTGGGCGATCGCGTACTCGTTCGCGGATGAGGCCGCGGGCCGCTAGTTTGCGGCCCGTACCAGCCGCAGCATGGCGTCGCTGACCGCGTAGGAGAACCGCGGGTCGTTGATGTTCGCGTCGACCTCGGTGACGGGGACCGCCCGCCGCAGGTTCTCGCGCAGGGCATGGAACAGCGCGTCGTCGGCAGCCGGGTCGTGGAACGGTCCGCCGGGGGCCGAGAGCGTGGAGACGCCGCCCAGCGGCAGGTAGACCTCGACCGGGCCGGTGGAGGCGTTCAGCTTGGCGGCGAGGACCTGGCCGAGCTCGGCGGACTCTTCGCGCGACGTGCGCATCAGGGTCATGTTGTCGCTCTGGCGGTGGAAGGTGCGGCCCTCGAACTCTGCCGGAACGGTGTCCCGGGCGAAGAAGCTGACCATGTCGAGGCAGCCGGGCACGACGATGGCGGGCGTTCCGCTCCTGGCCGCCGCCTCCAGCCGGGAGGGTCCGGCGGTGCGTACGCCGCCGACCAGTTCATCCGCGCACTCCGTGGTCGTCAGGTCGAGGACGCCGCGTACGAAGCCGGCCTCGATCAGACTCTCCATCGTGCGGCCGCCGGCGCCCGTGGCCTGGAAGACGAGTACCTCGAGCCCCTCCGTCTCCAGTTGGCGCCGGCAGGCATCCACGCAGGAGGTGGCGCTCCTGAACGTCGAGGCCGCGATCAGGGGACGGTCGTCGCCGCCTTCGATCTCGACCCGGGCCATGGCGCAGATTGCCGCGGCGGCGCGGCTCAGGACCTGCCGGCTGATCCGGTTGATGCCGTCGATGTCGACGATCGACGGCACCATGACGATGTCCTTGACGCCGACGTAGCCGGAGGCGTCTCCGCCGGCCATGGTCGACACCATGACCTTGGGTACGCCCAGGGGTAGGGCGCGCATCGCGGTCGTCGCCATCGCCGTGCCGGCGCGGCCGCCGAGACCGACGATCGCGTCGAAGCTCTCCCGCCGGTAGCTGCGCCGGACGACCTCCTCGGCGCCGGCGGACATGGCCGCGATCGCGCGCTTGCGGTCGGCCGCCTGCGCGAGTTGCTCGACCTTCTCGCCGCCTGCGCAGGCGACCTCGCGACGGCTCACGTCGGGAAGCCAGCTTCCGTCGAGTGCGGGCTCGCCGAGCACGCCGAGGTCGATGACGAACGCCCGGCAGCCCCAGTCGCGGACGATGCGGTCCACGAGATAGGAGGCTTCGCCGCCCTTCGTGTCGAGGGTCGCCAGGACGGCGATCGTGCAGGGGGCCTGAGGCACAGCAGACCCATCCTACGGAGGGGAGGCTCTCGAAGACAAGATCCCGGCGTGTAGGATCGGCGACCGCCCGCGCCACGAGAACCCTTCATGAAGTACGCCGTCTCCCAGACTCTCGGCCTGGCACTGGCTCTTTGCCTGGCTCCCGCGCTCGGCGCCGGGGCGAACGCGCAGGAGTTGATGCCGGATCACGACGCCTCGCGCCGGGAGCGGCTCGACTACGCGGGGGAGCGCTTCCGCACGCCGGAGGGATTCGCGGTGGAATCGGCGGCCGCGGCCGGCCTGTTCGGTTCGGTCGTGAACATGACCTTCGACGCCGCGGGCAGGCCGTTGCTGGCGCTTGAGGGCGAAGGACTGGTGCTGCTCGAGGACGGCGACGGCGACGGCCTGTACGACCGGCGCATCGACCTCGCTCCCCAGGTCGAGACCGCGCACGGTCTGCACGTCCTGGGGCCGGGCGACCTGCTCGTGCACGCGAACGGCCGCGGCCGGCTGGCCGAAGCGGCGGGAGTCGAGGGCAGACCCGGGAGCGGCGGCGCGGTCGACGATACCGGTCTCTACCGGCTGCGCGACACGGACGGCGACGACCGGGTGGATGACGTCGAGCGGATCGCTCCCGCGAACGGCCGGATCCAGGAGCACGGACCGCACACGATCGCCCGCGGTCCCGACGGCGGCCTCTACGTCCTCTACGGCAACTACTCGTCGCCCGAGGTCGCGCTCGCGCCGACCTCGCCACTGCGCGAGCTGCAGGAGGATCAACTCCTGCCGCCGATCCTCGACCCGCGGGGCCATGCGAACAGCCTGCGCGCGCCGGGTGGGACGATCTACCGCCTGGACCTGGATACCAACACCTGGGAGCGGCTCTCGGGAGGCCTGCGCAACCCCTTCGATCTGGCGATCGGCGCGGCGGGAGAGATCTTCGCCTACGAGGCGGACATGGAGTGGGACCGCGGACTGCCCTGGTTCCGGCCCACCCGGGTCGTCCACCTGATTCCCGCGGGCGACTACGGCTGGCGCACGGGGTCGGGCAAGATCGCGTTCCACGAAATCGACACGCTGCCCGGCGTGGTCGACCTCGGCCGCGGCTCGCCGGTGGGCGTCGCCTTCTACTACCACCACGCCTATCCAGGTCGCTACCAGGGCGCCTACTTCATGGGCGACTGGTCGCGGGGCCGGATCCGGGTCCTCTTCCCCGAACGGACCGGCGCCACCTGGACCGGCGAGGCCCACGACTTCGTCCTCGGCGAACCGCTGAACGTGACGGATCTCGATGTCGGACCGGACGGCTTCCTCTACTTCGCCACCGGCGGCCGCGGAACGTCGGGCGGCCTCTACCGGGTGAGCTACGAGCGGACGGGCGAGGCGGTCACGGCCACGGGCTCGGAGGCCGCGGTACGCCAGCCGATGCCCCGCTCCGGCTGGGGCAGAGAGGCGATCCGGCGCGCTCGCGGCGAGGCGGGCGCGAACTGGGCGCCGGGGCTGTGGACGGTCGTCCGCGATGCTGGACGGGAGCCGATGGACCGCATCCGCGCGCTGGAACTGCTCCAGGTGCATGGTCCGCGACCGACGCTGGAGGAAGCGGCGGCGCTCCTCGACTCGGACGCGCCGCTGGTGCGCGCGGCCGCGGCAACCCTGCTCGGCGCGCAGCCGTTTGCCGAGGCGCAGGAACCCCTGCGCGGCGCTCTCGGCGACGCCGACCCGCTGGTCGCCCGGCGGGCGGCCGAGTCCCTGGTGCGCTCCGGCCTCGATCTGCGCGCCCGGGGCATCGAGGTCGCAACCTCCGATGCCCTCTACGGCCTGCTCGACCACGAGGACCGGTTCCTCCGCTACGCGGCCCGGGAAGCGATCCAGCGCATCCCTCATGGCTACTGGGTCGACCAGGCGTTCATGGCCTCTCCGGGCCAGCGGCCTCGCGGCTACTTCGAGGCGGCGCTGGCGATGATCTACAGCCTGGAACACAAGATCGAGTACAACTTCCTGACGGGCAGCCTGATCCGGGTCGCCGGCGCCGATCTCGACGTGGAAGCCGAGCTCGATTTCCTGCGCCTGGTCGAGATTGCCTTGATTCGCGACCCGGCGCCGGATGCTCCCGGACGCGACGAATTCCGGGCCGGCCTCGGTCAGGCCCTGGTTGGTCGGTACCCGCACGCCGACGACCGGACGAACCGCCAGCTTGAGCGATTGCTCGCGTACCTGCAGCCGGACGGGGCCCTGGCGAAGATGGTCGATCGCCTGGAAGATGACCGGCCGCCGGAGGAGCGGATCCACACCGCCTACTGCCTGCGCGTGATGGATCAGGGCTGGACGCCGGAACTGCGTGCCCGGGTCGTGGCCTGGTTCGACGACGCCCGGGGCTTCCGGGGCGCGGCCAGCATGGAGGGCTACGTCGACGCCATCTGGAGCGACGTCCTGGACCGGTTCCCGGACGAGGACCGGACGGCAGCCGAGGAACGGCTCGAGAGCCGGCGGGCCGAGCGTGCGCGGCGCGCGGCCGCGCTCGTCAGCGAAGTCGAGGGCGACCGCCTGGGGAGGAGCGACCTCGCCCAGATGAGCTTCGAGGAACTCGCGGAGTACCTGGAGTACGACGTGATGGCCTACGAGCGCTACAACCCCGAGCAGGGCGAGCGGGTGTTCCACCGCGCGCGCTGCTCGGCCTGTCACGTCTTCGGCGACATCGGCCGCGGCGGCGGCCCGGACCTGTCGACCGTCATCAAGCGCTTCCGCCGCCGTGAAGTCCTGGAGTCGATCATGTTCCCGTCGCGGGTCATCTCGGACCAGTACCAGGCGGTCGACGTCGAGCTCGACGACGGCAGCCTGCACAGCGGCATGGTGGTCGAGGACACGGCCGAACGGCTGACCCTGGTCAACGCGAACGGCGACCGCCTCGACCTGGACAAGGCGCGGCTCCGGAGCCGCGAACCCTCCACGCTCTCGATCATGCCGGAGGGCCTGCTCGACACGATGACCCTGAGCGATCTGGCCAGTCTGATCCGATTCCTGGACGAGGGGGCTGACGAGGCGCCCTAGTCCTGCGGCGCCGGAGGCGCCCTAGGTCTGCGGCGCCAGAGGCGCCCTGGTCCTGCGGCGCCGGAGGCGCCCTAGGTCTGCGGCGCCAGAGGCGCCCTAGTCCGGCGGCGCCAGGGGTTGGGAGTCGTCGCCGCGGATCGCCTCGAGTTCCGCGGTCAGCCTCTCCACGATGTCGGGCCGGTCGAGGTAGAGGTCGTTCGTCTCGGCCGGATCGGCGACGAGTTCGTAGAGCTGCCCGGCGGCGCCGCCGGGTTCAGGGGTGAGTTGCCGCGGTTGGGTGAAGCCGCCCGAGCCGAGCCCCTCGATCAGCTTCCACTTCCGGGCAGCCTCCGGGCCGTTCCGGTCGTGGGAACGGATGGCGAACATCCCGCGCGAGCTGTGGTGAATCAGCGAGTTGCGGGGCGCCTGCGCGTCCTCTTCGCCGCGGAGCAGAGCTCCGAGATCGACGCTGTCCTCGGCGACTCCATCGGGAACCTCGGCCTCCAGGATGGAGGTCACGGTGCGGAAGACGTCGACCAGGCCGGCCAGTTCTCCGCGCACCGAGCCGGCAGGGATACGGCCCGGCCATCGGGCCAGGAAGGGGACGCGGTGGCCGCCCTCGTGGATGTCGGCCTTCTGGCCCCGCAGCGATCCGTTCGCGCGGTGCCCGGTCTGCTCGATGTCCGCTTCGATCCAGTGGGCGCCGTTGTCGCTCGTGAAGAGGACCAGAGTGTTCGAGGCGAGATCGAGCGAGTCGAGAGCGTCGAGCAGGCGGCCGACGCCGGCGTCGACCTGAGCGACGAAGTCGCCGTAGACGCCGGCGCCGCTCGCGTCTTCGAACTCCGGCAGCGGCATCCAGGGCGTGTGGGGCGAGGGCAGCGGCAGGTAGAGGAAGAAGGGCCGGCCGTCGTCGGCCGCCGCGCGCTCCTCCAGGTAGCCGCCAGCCCGATCGAAGAGGACCGGAGTCACCTGGAGGAAGTCGAAGCCGGGGGCGATGTCGCCGGCGCGCCAGTAGCCGCCTCCTCCGTACCGCCGCATTGAACTGTCCTCGACCGTTTCGGTCGCCGCCTCGAACACGCCCTCGTCCTCGATGTAGAGGTACGGCTCCATGTCGAGAGAAGCGGGGATCCCGAAGTAGTGCTCGAAGCCGGCGCTGAGCGGCCCCGGGCGAAGCGGGGCGTCGTAGTCGGTCCGGCCGGGCTCCCCGTCGTCCGGAGCCGGATCGGCGCCGAGGCCGAGATGCCACTTGCCGATGCCGGCGGTGGCGTAGCCGAGGGACTGGAGGAACCCTGGCAGGGTGACGCGCTCCGGTTCGAGCAGGGCGGTGGATCGCCCGTTCAGCACGCCGCGCTTCAGCCTGGAGCGCCAGGCGTAGCGGCCGGTGAGGAGCGCGTAGCGGGTCGGCGTGCAGACCGACGACGGACTGTGGGCGTCCGTCAGCCGTACGCCCTCGTTCGCGAGCCGGTCGAGGTTGGGGGTCGGGATCCGCGAATCCGGGTTGTAGGCGCCGATGTCCCCGTAGCCGAGGTCGTCGGCGAGGATCAGCAGGATGTTCGGCCGCTCGGGTTCCGGCACGTTGTCCGGTGCGGGCTCTGTCACGCAAGCCTGGAGCAGCACCGTGGCGATGGCTGCGCAGGTCGCGACGGCCAGCGGGCCTGGAAGCGTTCGGTGGCGCGTTGGTTGGTACAGTCTGCGACTCCCTTCCGCGCCGATCGTACCCGCCGTACCTTTCCATGCCTCCCAAGCCGCGCAAGAGGTCCCGGCGCTCACGACGGCCGGTCTGCCGCGGCGTCCGCGGCGCGACGACAGTCGAGGGCACGAACCGCGAGTTGATCCTCACCGCGACCGCGGAACTGCTCGAGCGGATGGTGCAGGCGAACGGCATCGAGCCGGAGGACGTCGCGAGCGCCATCTTCACGACCTCGCCCGATCTGACGGCGGAGTACCCGGCGCTGGCGGCCCGGCTGATGGGCTGGCGTGACGTGGCTCTCCTGTGCGGGCACGAGATGGCGGTCCCGAGCGGGCTGGAACGCTGCGTGCGTATCCTGCTGCACTGGAACACGACGGTTCTCGCCTCGGACGTCGAACACGTCTACATCCATGGCGCCTCGAACCTGCGGCCCGATCGCTCGGAGCTCGAGGAGCTCCGCCGGCAGCTCGAAGGAGCGCACGAGGACCGCTCCGGCCCGGACGCGCCGTAGCCGGAGCGGCCGGTCGCACCTTGGGCCCTAGCGCCGGAAGGAGATGCCCGCGAACAGGCTGCGTCCCGGTTCCAGGATGCGCATCCCGTTGAACGGGTTCTTCGCGTTCAGGTGGCTCGCGTACGCCTCGTCGGTCAGGTTGCGCGCCCGCAACCGGAACTCGAGACCGGAGTCGAGCGTCCAGGCGGCGTCGAGATCGAGAATCTCAGCGCCTTCGGTCGGGATCTCGAAGCGGCTGGTCGCGACCCGGTCCTGGCCGTCCGTCACCGCACCGGAGAGGTCGATCCAGTCCCGGCCCGAAGGGGTCTGCAGGCGCATGCCGACGCGGGCGCTCAGCGGCGCGATGCCGAGCAGGGGCTCGTCCAGAGTGTCGTCCTCGGCCCGGACCGATTCGACCTCGAGCCGCCAGGAGAAGATGTCGCTGACCCGCCGGCGCAGGCCGAGTTCACCGCCCAGGAACGAGGCATCGCCGTTGACGTAGCGGAAGACGATCGGCGGCGACAGGGGCAGTCGCCTGGGCAGGGACGGATCCGGCGCGACCGTGATGTAGTCGTCGATTCGGCGGTAGAAGAGTGTCGCACTCACCTCGAGCCCGGAGCCGGTGCGCCCCTGCACGTCGAGGTCGATCTCGTTGCTGACCTCGGGTTCGATCGAAGGGTTGCCCATGAACTCGGCGGGAAGCTGGAACTTGCTGGCCGGGAAGCGGTCCGACCAGCGCTCGAGCGTGGTCGCGGTGCGTACGGCGCGGCCGGCGCCGACGGTCAGGAGCCACTCGTCGTTCAGCGTGAAGGCGCCGGAAACCGCCGCGCTCAGGTTCGTCTCGTCCTGGTCCAGCGCGCCTTCCGTGTTGGCGCGGAAGAACCCGGTCGCCTGGCCGATCCCTGCGGACACGGAGTCGACGCGAACCGCGGCGCCGTAGGAAGCTCGCTCGGTGTCCCGCACGCCCTGTGCGTAGACGCCCAGGTTGTCCGTCCGGCTGTCCGGCCAGACGAGGTCCTGGAAGATGAGGAATCCGTTCGACCGGCGCTGGACCAGGCGCTCCGCCTGCTGGCGCGAGCGGTAACGGTCAGCGCCGACCGTCCAGCGCGGGCCGTCGTCGCCGGTGGCCAGGTCGAGGGAGAGGCGGGCGCCCTCGGTGTTCGATTCGGTCGGCAGATCGATGTCGAGCGCGAACGGCGGCCGGCGGCCGGGGGCGTCGCGGCCGGTCGGCTTCCCGTCGTTGTTCATCAGGTGGTCCTTGCGATTCGAGTACACCTGGGCCATGAAGCCGCGGAGGGCTCTCCGCTCGCCGTTCCACACGTACTTCAGGTTGTGGGAGCGGGTCTTGAAGTAGCTGGCGTCCAGCAGCCGTCCGGGATAGTCGATGTCCTCCTGCGACTGGTAGCCGCCGTTGTACTGGAACAGGCCGTCGCTGCCGGTCTGGACGCCGAACAGCCAGGACAGGTCCTCGGAGGTGTAGTCGCCCGGGACGGCGTTTCCGTTGCCGTCCTCGTAGTCGCCGCCGGAGCGCTGGCCGGCGGTCACCGCGTAGCGGCTGCTCGCTGCGGCGCCGGCGAGCCGGGCGAGGCCGCTCGAAGTGTTCCCGTTGTCGCCGTAGTCGAGCGAGAGGGCGCCGGAGAGTCGGTGACCGCCGGCGGTGAACTCCGGTGCCCAGGTCACGACGTCGATCGCGCTCATCGCGCCGGCGGACCACATCAGGGCGTACGGGCCCTTGACGACCCGGACCTCGTCCACCGTCAGCGGGTTCACGTGGCTCAGGTCGGAGTCCATCCGGGCCGGTCCGGCGGCGAAGGTGCGCGAGCCGTCGACGGTCATCGCGATCTGGTTCTCCTGCAGGCCGCGCAGCGTCGGTTCCAGGTTGATCGGTCCGCGGCGGTTCGCATCGAGGCCGGGCGCGGCGCGGAAGGCGGCGGCCAGGTCCGACTCGTTCCGGAGATCCTCGGCCGGGATGGTCGTTTCGACCTGGATTTCAGGCAGGGACGCGGTGACCGTGATGCGGGCGGAAACGGTGGGGGGCTGCTCCTTCGGTTCGGGCTCGCCGCCGTCCTGGTTGGCCGGGGCGGGGGGAGAGTTCAGCAGGAGCAGCAGAGCCGCGACGGCTGCCACGGCGGCGGGGAAGGGGTTTCTGGCTTCAGGGAAGTACATGGTCGTGAGACTCCGTGTGGGACATCGGGATGTTCGGGTGGTCTTGGGTGGCGCGCAGGCCGGAGTCCCGGCCGCACGCTGCTCAAGCAGCGCGGCGACCGCACCTCGGCCGACGCGTGCTCAGCGGCCGCCGGTCCTTGTTGCCGGCGGCTCGTATGGTTCCGATGTCAGGCCGCTTGGGGCGGCGGCGGCTGAGGGGGCGCGAGGAGCCGATCGGGCCCGTTCGGCGGCTCCGCGGGAGAGGAGTCGCGGATCGCGGGCGCTTCCGGGGCCGGCACTCGGGCGAGTTCGGCCTCAAAGGTCCAGGGCTGGTCGGCGTCGATCTGGTGGCAGGGGCCGATGCCGCATTGCCCGTCCGGCAGGTCGGCGTGACGGCTTGCCGCACCCCCGCCCGGCTTCGTGCCGTGCCCGTCGCACTCGGCAGGGTTCGCTGCTTCGGCCGCGGGCAAGGGACAGGCCGTGCCGCTGCAACACTCCAGGTCGCAGCCGGTGTTGGCGGCGATCGGAGCAAGCCACCCCGTACACCAGATCGCGGCCACCAGCCACGCCGTGGCTCGATGGAGGAGCTGCGGTCTTGCGCGGCGGACGGTGCTCACGATCAGGGAGCGTGCCACAAGTTCCCACTCCGTCACAACCGGGATAAACGTGACTAGAATGGTCATCTTTACTGGCGCCCGAAGCTACGCGCTCCGCATAGAACCCGATCGACCGGAGGAACCATGACGCTCAGGATCAACGACGAAGCTCCCAACTTCACTGCCCAGACCACGGAAGGGGAGATCGACTTCCACGAGTGGATCGGCGATGGCTGGTGCGTTCTGTTCTCGCACCCCAAGGACTTCACGCCGGTCTGCACGACCGAATTGGGTACCGTTGCCGGCCTCAAGGGCGAGTTCGACCGCCGCAACTGCAAGGTGATCGGCATCAGCGTCGACGGCGTGTCGGACCATCAGGCGTGGTCGAAGGACATCGAAGCGTCCCAGGGCCACGCCCTGAACTATCCGCTGATCGGCGACCCGACGCTCGACATCGTCAAGCAGTACGACATGCTGCCAGCCGACGCCGGCGACACCTCCGAGGGCCGGACGCCGATGGACAACGCGACCGCTCGCTCCGTCTTCGTGATCGGCCCGGACAAGCGGATCAAGGCGACGCTGACCTATCCGATGAGCACGGGCCGGAACTTCGCCGAGATCCTGCGTCTGGTCGACTCCGTGCAGTTGACCGCGAAGGAGCAGGTGGCGACGCCAGCGAACTGGGAGCAGGGCGAGGACGTGATCATCCTGCCGGCGGTGTCGGACGAGGCGGCGCGGGCGAAGTACCCCCAGGGCTGGCAGCAGCCCCTGCCGTACATCCGGGTGGTGCCGCAGCCGTAGTCAGTCGCCCGTCGAGAGTCAGTCGCCGGTCGAGTCGAACCGGGAGCCGCCGCGGCAGTCGGGAGACAGGCTCCGCTGCTCGTCGCGCGCCCGCCACTCGGCCGGCGTCAGCGCGTCGATGGCCAGAGCGTGCACCGGGCCCGCCAGCTCGTCGGCCAGAGCGCTGTGGACCAGGCGGTGCCTGCTAAGCCGATTCGCGCCTTCGAAGCGGCTGCTGACGACAACGACCCGGAAGTGGGTTTCCGCCTTTGGCGGTACGTTGTGCATGCGGCTCTCGTTGAGAACCTCCAGCACTTCGGGGCGGGTCGCCGCTTCGAGCTTGGCGCGCATCGCCCGCTCAAGCGGAGTGTCACGGACAACCGCCTTCCCGGAAGCGTTGTTGGTGGCCAGGGGACGGCCGAACCCGGTCATGAGCGAAGCATAGCGCCGGTAGCAGCGCGGGGGCGGCGTGCTACGGTGCCCGGCGATGGCTGCCGAGCGCCGTTCGCCATGGCTCTATGCCCTCTTCGGTTGTCTTGGGCTCGTCGCGGTCATCGTCGTGGTCATCGGCGCGCTCGCGTTCGTCGGTGTCCGCACAGCGAGGAACATCGCCGCGGACAACGAAGACCCCGAACGGCGGGGGCAACGGGCGCTCGAGATTCTGGGCGCCGCCGAGGCGCCCGGTGGTTACCACGCCGTGGCCGTGGTCTCCGTTCCCTTCGTGATCGACATGGCGATCCTCTCCGACCTGCCCGCCGGCGACGAGCCCTGGGCCGGCGAGTTCGGCGAGCGGGGCTTCTACTACGTCCAGGCCCTTTGGGGAGGCGACGACCTGAGGGCGTTCTTCGATGGAGAGACCTCGGAGGCGGCGACGCTGCGCGACATGGGGCTGGAACTCGATCTCGAGGAGCACCTCGAGCGTGGCGACCTCGACCGGCGGGATGTCACCACGCGATGGGCGACCTTTCGGGGGAGCACCATGTTCGGTCCGGGGGAACAGATCGGGGAGCTCGTCACGTTGATCGAGTTCGACTGTCCGGGCGACGAGCGGATGCGGATGGGCATCTGGTTCGGTCCCGCGATGGAGACCGGCGGGGAGGATGAGACGCAGGATGGGGACGCGACCGACTCGATTCCGGGCAGCGATGCGATCACCGCTTTCCTCGAGCCGATCCATCCCTGCGGCGCCGCGGCTGCCGATGGCGGTTGAGGGAAGCGCTGGCCCACTCCGAAGGCCGACTCGGCTGCGGCGTCCTCGTCTTGCCGTGGTCGCGGGCCTCTCATGCTGCTGGTTCGCCCTGCCTTTGGCGGCACAGTCGTCCGGGGGCGACTCGGCCAGCTACCGCCTGACGTTTCAGGGCGCCTGGACCCGCGCCGTCACGCCCGGCGGCGTTCCCGGCAGCGCCCACTTCTCACCCCTGATCGGCGCCGTTCACAACGACCGGGTGACCTTCTGGGAGCCGGGCGGCCGGACCAGCCGACAGGTGGAGCGGGTGGCGGAACTCGGGATCCAGCGGGACCTCAGAGCCCTCATGGAGAGGAGCCCCCACGTCTCCGAAGTGTTCGAGAAGGAGCCGCCTAGAGGCGGCACAGCCTCAGCCTCGATCGAGTTCGAGGTCACCGCGGAGAACCCCCTGGTCACGCTGCTGACCATGATCGCCCCCAGTCCGGACTGGTTCGTCGGCGTTCACGGGCTGTCGCTGCTCGACGCTCAGGGGGAGTGGCTGGCCAACCATCAGGTAGACCTCTTCCCCTACGACGCGGGCACCGAGGAGGGAACCGAGTTCTCCCTCGACAACCCGGCGACCGTGCCGCAGGGCACGATCACGAGCATCCGCGGCATGGGCAAGTTCACGGACGGACCGATGGCGCGGCTGACCTTCGAGCGCCGGGAGCAGGAAGAACCCGGGGCGCCGGATCCGAACGACCCGGAACCGCGATTCACCGGCGACGTCACCGCGGAGCCGGCGGGGGACTCGGGCGTCATCGTGTTCTGGCGCGGAAGCTGGGCCGACGCTGCGAGAGGGCTCCTTACCGTCGAGGCACGCAGCCAGACGGCGGGCTGGGCTCAGGTGGCGACGGCGTCCGCCAGGGACGGACGCGTCCGCATCGACGGCCTTCGTTCGGAGACGCCATACACGTTCCGCCTGCGCGCGGACGGGCGCCAGGGTCTCGAGTACTCGGATGAGGCGAGTGCGACGACCGGCGGCTACAGCGGCCCATGTCGCGGCGGCGACGGCTTCCTCTGCCTGAGGGAGGGTCGGTTCGAGGCACGGGTGCACTGGACGAATCCCGACGTGCCCGATGACTTCGGAAGCGGCGTCGCCATCCCGGTGGAGATCTCCGACGAGTCGGGCCTGTTCTGGTTCTTCGACCCGGAGAACGTGGAGCTGGTCATCAAGTTGCTCGACGGCCGTGTGCTGAACGGCAGGTACTGGGTGTTCTACGGCGCCCTTTCCGACGTGGAGTACTGGATCACGGTGAGGGACACGGTCAGCGGTCTGAATCGCACCTACCACAACCCGCCCAAACTGCTGGGCGGGCAGCGCGACCTCGAGGCGTTCTGAACTACGTGGTGGAGCCTCCGACGATTCTGCGCAGGTCCGTGTCACGCGCCAGCAGTGACTCGAGCAGGGCGAGTTGCACCCGGCAGCGGTCCAGATTCTGGCCGGTCCGCTCGACCCGGAAGTAGACGTCGCCATCCAGGTGGTCGGTGAGGAAGCGCACGGCCTGCTCGAGCGTCAGCTCCAGGGCGCCGTCGACCAGGCTTCTTCTCTCGGTCGCGGTCAGGTATCGGGCGCCGTCCAGGTAGCCCTGAGCGAGGGCGGCGAACAGCTCCAGGTCGACTCGCGCCCCGTCGGTTTCATGGGCATCCTCTTCGGCTCGGTGGCCCATCGACCGGACCATGTCTCCGAAGTCGCAGGCGGCCAGTCCGGGCATCGTCGTGTCCAGATCGACGACGCAGAGCGCTTCGCCGGTTTCCCGGTCGAACAGGATGTTGCTGATCTTGCAATCGTTGTGGACGGTCCGCCGCGGCAGCTTGTGAGCCGCGCCGACGCTCAACCGGCCAGCCAGTTCGCGGTGGGCGGCGACCGACCGGATCTCGGCGTCGGCCTGCCGGCGCCTGGCGTTGCCGGCAGCCGAGGCGCTTGCCGTGGCCAGCGCCCGGTCAAACGTCTCGAAGCGGTTCAGCGTGTCGTGGAAGCCCGGAATCGTCTCGTGCAACGGCGGTGGAGGGAGATCGATGAGCTGCGTCTCGAACCGGCCGAACGCCTGCGCGGCGAGGAAGACCTGCTCCGGCGTCGACGCCCGGAGTACGGTCGTCGTGTCCTCGATCAGCTCGTACATCCGCCACCAGCCGGCTCGACGGTCCGGCGCCGTCGTCTCGAACCACATCTCCCCGTTCGCCACGGGAACCAGAGTCAGCCGACGCCGGCCGCTCCCCGGGCCGAGCCTGCGCTTGAGGTGGCGCGTGATCCGGACGATGTTCTCCATGACCTGAGCCGGATTCGGGAACACGTAGCCGTTGATCCGCTGCAGCAGGTAGCGGCTGCCGCTCGCGGTGGAGACGACGTAGGAGTCGTTGATGTGGCCCGCGCGCAGTTCGACCGCGGCGGTTGGGCGGCCGCCTACCCGAAAACGTCCTGCGATGCGCAGGACTGCCCCGGTGTCGTCCTGTCCGGTCGCCTTCACGACAGAGTCGGCCGGCCGACCGGTTGGCGGCTGCGATATAAGTGTGATATCACTTCCATATCGAAACCAACAGCGGTCGCCTCGCCGGCCGCGTGATCAAGGGAGTCACCAGGAAAATGGAACAACAGATGGTAGAGCATCGGGAGAAGCGTCTCTCGGTCGCGTCGGGCGTTGGCATGCTGTGCCTGCTCATCCTCTTCATCCTTCTCGCCATTGCCGGGGTCGCCGTCTTCGGGATCTGGCAGGTCATCCCCGTCGTGATCTTCTGCGCGTTGTGCATTCCCGTTCTCATCTTCCTGATGTTCGGGCTGTTCATGGTCCATCCGAACGAGGCGAAGGTCCTCCAGCTCTTCGGTTCGTACCAGGGCAGCGTCTACGATACGGGGCTTCGCTGGGCCAACCCGTTCCTGAGCAAACGCCGCGTGTCCGTACGCACCCGGAACTTCGAGACGGGCAAGCTGAAGGTGAACGACAACGCCGGGAACCCGATCGAGATCGGCGCGGTCGTCGTCTGGCGCGTCACGGACAGCGCCGAGGCCCTCTTCAACGTCGACGACTATGAGGACTACGTGCAGGTCCAGAGCGAGGCGGCGCTGCGCAACATGGCGACGGGCTACCCCTATGACGCGCACAGCGAGGGCGAAGTCTCCCTTTCGCACCACACCGCCGAGATCTCCGAGCGTCTCCGCGGCGAGGTCCAGGAGCGGCTGGCGACCGCCGGTGTCGAGGTGATCGAGGCCCGGATCAGCCACCTGGCCTACGCTGCGGAGATCGCTGCCGCGATGCTGCAGCGCCAGCAGGCCGCGGCAGTGGTCGCAGCGCGAGCCCAGATCGTCGATGGCGCGGTCGGCATGGTGGAGCAGGCGCTGAACATGCTGAGCGAGAAGGACGTCGTGCACCTTGACGACGAGCGGAAGGCGGCGATGGTCAGCAACCTGCTGGCCGTTCTGTGCAGCGACCGCCACACCCAGCCGGTCGTGAACACCGGCACGCTCTATCCGTAGGCGGAAGGACGCTGTACGGTGGCGGCTCCTCCCCGCAAGGCGTTCCTCCTGCGCCTCGACTTCGCCGTGTTCGAGGAACTTCAGCGGCTCGCGGCGGCGGAACTGCGGAGCGTCAACGGGCAGATCGAGTACCTGCTCCGCGAGGCGCTGCGGCAGCGGGGAAGAACCGCGAAGGCCGCGACGTTGGAGAAGGACGGACGCGATGCCCCGTAGGCGCCCGGAAGGCGAGAGCGGACAAACCCGGAGCGAAACACAACGGGGTGGTTGATCGTCTTCATACTGCTACACTTGTGCGCCTGTTGGCGCTCAACGTATCCCGGTTCGCTGAGGCACTCTCTCGGCGGGCGGGGAAGTGTGCGGGTTGAGATCGACCTGGACGGCTCTCGCCGCCGCCGCCGCTGAGCTTCCCTCTGCTTGGCCCTTACCTGGAGACCGAAGATGGCAGTTGCCGCAGTCAAGGACGTGAACAAGCCCCTCGAGGCGAGGTACTCGTCCATTCGCCAGCTCTTCGAGTTGGGGAAGGCGAAGACGTATCTCCTCAACGACGAGATCAACGACATGATGCCGGCCGACATGGTCGGCGTCGAGGCCGAGATCAACGAACTCTACGACCGCCTGCGGGAGTTGCGGGTCGGCGTGATCCGGCGGCCGGGCTGGTATGTGGCGAATCTCGACGAGACGGTCACGCTTGAGATCGAGAAGGCGGACGAGGATCCTGCCACGCCGACCGTCACCGAGCCGCTGAACACGAGCGATCCGGTGCGGATGTACCTGCGGGAGATGAGCACCGTCCCGCTGCTGGACCGCGACGGCGAGGTCGAGATCGCGCGCGCGCTCGAGGACGGTGAATGGCTCATCTTCCAGGCGATGGCCCGGAACGCCGACCTGATGACCCGGCTGCTGGCGATGACCGAGCTCGCGGATCGCAAGAACGCGAAGCCGCTTTCCCAGTTGGTGGAGATCGAACATCCCATCTCCCTGCTGGATCAGAACGGCCACAAGCGAATCGCCAAGCGCGTCGGCGTGTTCGAGAAGATGCAGGAGCTGGAAGAGGAACTCGATCGCACCCGGCGCCGGCAGAAGCGTTACAGCCCCCGCGGCGACCGCTTCCAGGAGATCGCGCGGGACATCGACCGCCTGGAGGAGCGGGCCTCCGCCCTGATCGTGGAGCTGGGCTTCACGGGGCCGGACCGCAATCGGGTGGTCGACCTGGTCAAGTTGATCGACAACCGCTTCCGGCGCAGCGAACGGGACATCAGCCGTGCCCAGGTGGCGCTCGAGCGCGAGAACAACGAGGAACTCAGGGCGCTGCACCGGCGGCGCATCCAGAAGTACCGCGAAGAGGTACGGAAGCTCGAGTTGCGCCACTTCGTCAAGCAGGGAGAGCTGCGGGCGATGGTGGCCAAGGTCAAGCGCGGCGAGGCGTTGAGCGAGCGCGCCAAGGAGCAGCTCATCATGTCGAACCTGCGCCTGGTCGTCTCGATCGCCAAGAAGTACACGAACCGGGGCCTCCAGTTCCTGGACCTGATCCAGGAGGGGAACATCGGCCTGATGAAGGCGGTCGAGAAGTTCGAGTATCGCCGCGGCTACAAGTTCTCGACCTACGCAACCTGGTGGATCCGCCAGGCGGTGGCGCGGGCGATTGCCGACCAGTCGCGGACGATCCGCATCCCGGTTCACATGATCGAGAACATCAACAAGCTGACCCGCACTTCGCGGTCGCTGGTCCAGGAACTCGGGCGTGAGCCCACCGCCGAGGAGATCGGCGAGCACATGGACCTTCCCGCTTCCAAGGTGCGCAAGATCATGAAGATCGCGCAGGCGCCGGTGTCGCTCGAGACTCCGGTCGGAGAAGAGGAGGATTCCCACCTCGGCGACTTCATCGAGGACAAGAACTCGCCGTCGCCGATCGACGAGGTCATCTCCTCCAACCTGCGCGAGCAGACCGGCAACGTGCTGCGTTCTCTCTCGCCTCGCGAGGAACTCGTGCTGCGGATGCGCTTCGGCGTCGGCGAGGGCTCGGAGCACACCCTGGAGGAGGTCGGGAAGTCGTTCAACGTCACCCGCGAACGCATCCGGCAGATCGAGTCCAAGGCGCTACGCAAGCTCCGGCACCCGGACTGGGCGCAGAAGCTGCGCCCGTTCCTCGACGACGGCGCCTAGCGGCCCGGCCCGTCGCGGCTCAACCCCGGCAGACTGTCAGCGATGCGGGTCCGCACCGGCACGAGCGGGTTCTCGTATCCCGCCTGGGAGGGCCACTTCTACCCGACCGGGACGAAGCGCCCGGACATGCTCTCGTTCTACGCCGGGAAGCTCGGCGCGGTGGAGATCAACAACACCTTCTACCGCATGCCGAAGGCCGACCTGCTGGAGCGCTGGCGTGACTCGGTTCCAGAGAGCTTCCGCTTTGTGCTGAAGGCCTCGCGCCGGATCACTCACCACCAGCGGCTCAGGGATGCCGGCGATTCGGTCGAGTATCTCTTCGACACCGCGAAGGTGCTGGGTGAGCAGCTCGGCCCGTTCCTGTTCCAGTTGCCGCCGTACTTGAGGCGAGACGACGATCGCCTTGCTGCGTTCCTCGAGCGCCTGCCGGCGGGGCTGCGGGCGGCGTTCGAGTTCCGGCACGCGAGCTGGTTCGACGACGCCGTGTTCGCGTTGCTCGAGGAGGCCGGCGCCGCCCTGTGCGTCGCCGACGCGGGAGGCGACCACGACGCGCCACTGGTGGCGACCACGGACTTCGGCTATCTTCGGCTCCGCCGCGAGGACTACGACGAGGCGGCGCTTCGCTCCTGGGCCGACAGGATCCGGCGGCAACCCTGGCGCGAAACCTACGTCTTCTTCAAGCACGAAGACGAAGGGGCGGGACCGCGCATGGCGGCGCGGTTCGAAACCCTGCTCGCGGAAACCTGAACTCCTTCGAGGATAGCCCGGCCCTCTCCCAGCAACCCCACCTCTTTGCGCAAACCAGGCCATGAACATCGACATCTCCTATCGGCGCATTCTCGCGCTGGCCGGTCCGGTCGTCATCACGCAGATGACGCACACGGCGATGGGCCTGATCGACGCGATGATGGTCGGCCGGCTGGGCGTCGTCGCCCTGGCCGGGGTCGGCCTGGGCGCGATCATCTCCTGGTGGCTGCTGGGCTTCTTCGTGGGCCTGCTGCAGGGCGTGAACACGTTCGTCGCGCAGTTCTTCGGCGCCGGCAAGAAGGACCGGGTCGGCGTCGCCTTCTGGCAGGGTCTCTACCTGGCCGCCGGCGCGGGCGTCGCCGTCCTGCTCGCGGCGCCGCTCTCCGGCTGGGCGTTCCGGGTGATGGGTGCGTCGCCGGAGGTCCAGGCGATCGCCACGGACTACACCGAGGTGCGGTTGGGGGCCGCGGTGGGGCTGATGATCTTCCTCGTCGCGGAGAACTACTACCGCGGACTCGGACGCACCGAAGTTCCCATGTTCGCGGGACTGATTCAACTGGCGCTGAACTGCGGACTGAACTACCTGCTCATCTTCGGCGTCTGGGGCTTCCCGGAGCTTGGCGCCGCGGGCACCGCGGTCGGCACGGTGATCGCCCAGTTTCTCGTCGCGGTCGGTCTGCTGGCAGGAGTGCTGGCGACGAAGATAGGGCGCGACTACGGCGCCACCCGGCCCCGGCCGCCGGAGGCGGCGCTGCTCGGCCAGATGCTCCGCGTCAGCCTGCCGATCGGTGTCCAGGTGTTCATGGAGATGGGTGGAATCAGCGTCTTCACGGCCCTGGTAGCGAACCTCGGCGACGCGGAGATGGCGGCGACGAACGCCGTGATACACGCCTGGTCCGTCTCCTTCATGCTCGCCGTCGCGCTCGCCGTCGGCTGCACGACGCTGGTTGGGCAGTGCCTGGGCGCCAGGCAGCTTGACGACGTACGCGTCGTCGTGGGTCGCGTGATGTGGCTGGGCTACGGGGCGATGGCGATCATGGCTGTCATCTACGTCGGCTTCCCCGGGTGGCTGATGCAGTTGTTCGCGCGGGAGGCGGGCGATCTCGCCGCGCTCCTGCCGTACGCCCGGCCGCTCTTTCTCATCGCCACCCTGTGCCTGGTCTTCGAGCTGCCGTTCAACATCTACTCCGGCGCGTTGCGGGGCGCCGGCGATACGACCTACCCGATGGTGGTGAACATCGGCGTGGCCTGGCTCGTCTTCGTGCCGCTCGTCTTCTTCGCCACGCGGAACTGGGGCCTGGTCGGCGCCTGGAGCTGCTTCATCGTCCATGTGGCGCTGCTCGCCGCCCTGCTCGCCGTCCGGGTGCGCGGTCGGACATGGATCGAACGCGGCGCCTCGCTGCTCGATGCGGAGCGGGAGGCCGGCGGCGCAACGGCGAAGGTGTCCGAGATGGAAGACCTCCGCTCCTCGCCGGCTCTCTGAGACGATCCGGCGGTCGGGCGGCGCGGAGACCGCGTCTCCATGGGGCCCGCGTCTACGGCGGGCGGCAGCCGTCGGGGAAGGCGGTCGCGTCGGTGATCGCCGAGGCCGGCATACCCGGTTCGCTCCGGTACTCCCTCTCGACGCCGGTCGCGGTATCGGTCACGCGAATGATGTAGCCGAGGTCCGTCGTCGAGGCGCCGTACACCCAGACGTGATCGTTCAGGGCGCAGGCGTCCAGCACCTTGACGACGATCTCCCAGTTGTCCGGGTCGAAGAACCAGAACAGGCCCGCGTCCCGCGTCGCGGGGCTGGCCGCCGTTGCGTCTCCGGTCGCGCCGTTCCCGGCCAGCCAGGTGACTCGTACCTCGTAGCGGCCGTCGTGGAGACAGACGGTCTTCCCGTCCGCCGCACAACCGACGTCTTCGCCGCTTCCCGGGTCGTCGCCCGCCTGGACGACCAGGAAGATCGCGCTGATCGCGCCCCAGTTGCCGTCGGTGTCTTTTGCCCGCACGAAGACGGTATGCCTGCCGGCGCTCAGGCCTGTCGTATCGATGATCGCGGTCGCGCCCTCCGTGCGGCTGTCGAAGGCCCCATCGGAGGCGTGCATGGCGTTCGCGGTTCTTCGCCAGGCCCAGGGCGGCACGTCAACGTAGAACTGTCCGGCCGCGATGTCCTGCGTGGGTTCGAAGCCGTTGCTGTTCTCGTAGCGGGTGTCGTCGAAGGTTGCTGACAGGGCGACCGCGGTTCCGGCGGCGACGCCGGTCGTCGACGCGCCGTTGCTCAGACTCAGATCGCGAACGTCGGGGCCGGCCGGAGTCCGATACGGCGTCCTCGCCACCTTGAAGGCATAGAGAAGGGACTCCAGGTTCTCGTCCAGGATCGAGTTCTCGAATCGGCTGCAGTCCTGGAAGAACGTCGTGCCCAGTTCGTAGGTAAAGGAGGCGCGGCCGAGAACGCCGTAGCCGTAGTCCTCGGTGGCGCCCGTTACCGGGTAGAGCCCGATGGCCTGAAGCGGCCTGTAGCCGTTGAAGTACGCGAGCTTCCGGCCCAGGGTCTGGAGCGCCGTGCCGTTCGGCGCCGGGTCGTAAACGTGGCCCCAGGGCCAGAGGATGAGACGGCCATGGCTATGAAGGTCGAGGACGACTCCCGAGGTGCCGCTTGACGCCGCATCGCGGTCGCCTGGTCCACGGGCGTCGGGAAACAGCCTCTCCATGTAGGCCTGGATCGCCTGCGTTTCGGGCTCGGAGGCCGCCGACAGGCCCCGGTAGACGATGCTGCATTCGTTCGTGCTGGAGCCCGAGTCTCCCCATTTGAAGTCGAAGTTGCGGTTCAGATCGACTCCCGCCCATGAATGGGCGCAGTGGCGCGTGTTGTGGTTCTTGCGCCAGAGCAGACCCTCCTCGGCCCGTTTTCTCCCGTCCGGATTCGCCTGCAGCATGAGGTGGACTTCCTGGTGGTCCAGGAGCCACCGCACGTCGGCATCCGTCTCGTAGGAGTCCACCAGGTGCTCCGCGAAGCGCAGGGCGAGTTCGGCGGTCGTGTACTCCCGGGCGTGAAGTGCCGCGGTGATGAAGAGGACCGGCTTCTTGCCCGTCGTCGCCGAGTTCGTAAGGCGCAGCACGTACAAGGTGTAGCCGTCAGTGCTCCGTTGCCTCTTCTTCCATGACCTTCCGGCCCATTTCCATGTGGCGAGCTTCGGATGTGCGCGGGCGATTGCTCTCGCACTCTCGTAGGTTTCCTCCACGGTGCGGTAGCAGGGGAATCCCGCGATTGTCCCCTGCGCGGCCACCGATGGCGGTTCGGAGGGGAGCCCCACGGAAACGTAGTCGTTGTCTTCGACGATCCGCATCCCGGCTTGGCGGGCGGTTTCGATGTCCTCTTCGGTGCCCCGCAGGACGATGTAGCCCTTCTCGTACTCCGACTCGAGAGCGTCGAGCGACATGACGGCTCTGGCGGCGACCAGCGGATCGTCGAAGTAGGCACGCACCACCCGGACGCCATCCGGCTGTTCGGGCTCCTGCGCCGGGAGCGCCGTGGCGGTCGCCAGAACGGTCGACAAGACGAGAATGCGGCTCACCTGAACCGCGATTCGATCACAGAGCGCCGGCCCCGACCACTCGTGGATCCCGGGGTCGATAGGGACTCGGCTTTGTGGCTATGATCACCGCCGGGCCGACCGCGGCCCTCGCCCACGCACTTCCATCCAGCGACCCAGAGAGGACAGAATCCGAGATGGCCATCTCCGCCGCGCTGAAGCGGCGATCGTTCGGTGAGACCCAGCGGCAGGACGCCTGGTGGCTGCAGCCGGGCGCCGTTGTCGTGGGCCTGGGGCTCGCGAGCGTCTACGCGACCTGGGCGGCGCTTCAGGCCGATCACTACGTATTCGGCGGCTACCTGTCGCCGCTGTATTCGCCCGAGGTCTTCGGCCTCTCGCACCATGCCTGGTTCAAGGGCTTTCCGAGCTGGTGGCCGAGCTTCGTGCCCCAGTCGCCGGCGCTGTTCATCCTGATCCTGCCGCTGGGATTCCGCGCCACCTGCTACTACTACCGTGGCGCGTACTACAAGGCCTTCTGGGCCGATCCGCCGGCCTGCGCGGTCGGTGAGCCGCGGAACGCCTACCGGGGCGAGAACTCGTTTCCGCTAATCGTCCAGAACATCCACCGCTACTTCCTGTTCGCGATGATGGCGTGGATCTTCGTCTTCTTCCCGATCGACGTATACCGGGCGTTCGAGTTCGAGACGGCTTCGGGAGGCCACGCATTCGGCGTCGGCATCGGCAGCTTCGTCCTTCTGATCAACTGGCTGCTGCTGAGCGGCTACGCGCTGGGCTGCCACTCGACGCGCCACGTGATCGGCGGCTTCCGCAACGTGATGGCGGGGAGGCCGTTCCAGAGCGCCTGCTACCGCTGCGTCTCCTGCCTGAACCGCAAGCACATGGCCTGGGCCTGGCTCAGCCTGATCTGGGTCACGTTCTCCGACATCTACGTCCGGTTGTGCTCGATGGGCGTCTGGACCGACTTCAGGATCCTCTGATGGAGCAGACACCCTACGAGTACGACGTGCTGGTGGTCGGCGCGGGCGGCGCCGGCCTGCGCGCCGCGATCGAAGCCTCGGCCGCGGGCGCCTCCTGCGGAGTGATCTGCAAGTCCCTGCTCGGCAAGGCGCACACGGTGATGGCCGAGGGCGGCATGGCGGCCGCGATCGGCAACGTGGACGAGCGCGACGACTGGAAGGTCCACGTCACGGACACGTTGCGCGGCGGCCAGTACCTGAGCAACCCGAAGATGGCCGAGATCCACGCGAAGGAGGCCCCGGAGCGGGCGCTGGAGCTCGAGGCCTGGGGGGCCCTGTTCGACCGCACGAAGGATGGCCGCATCCTGCAGCGGAACTTCGGCGGCCACCGTTACCCGCGCCTTGCCCATGTCGGCGACCGCACAGGGCTCGAGATGATCCGGACCCTGCAGGACCACGGCATCCACCGGGGCATCGACTTCCACATGGAGTACACGGTGTTCCGGCTGTTGCTCGACGACGGCCGGGTCGCTGGCGCGCTCGCCTACGACCGCGAGCGCGGCCGGTTCCGGGTCTACCGGGCGAAGTCGGTCGTGCTGGCCACCGGCGGCATCGGTCGCGCCTTCAAGATCACCAGCAACAGTTGGGAGTACACCGGCGACGGCCACACCCTCGCCTACGACGCCGGCGCGGACCTGATCGACATGGAGTTCGTCCAGTTCCACCCGACCGGGATGGTCTGGCCTCCCAGCGTCCGCGGCATTCTCGTCACGGAAGGCGTGCGCGGCGAGGGCGGCATCCTGCTGAACTCGGACGGCGAGCGCTTCATGTTCGACGACATTCCTCCTCTGTACAAGGATCAGACAGCCGACAGTGCCGAGGAGGGCTGGCGCTACGTCGTCGGCGATCGCGACGCGCGGCGTCCGCCTGAGCTCCTGACCCGGGACCATGTCGCCCGCTGCATCGTGGACCAGATCAAGGCGGGCAAGGGCTCGCCCCACGGCGGCGTGTATCTCGACATCGCCTGGATCAAGGAGAAGATCAGTAACTCCGAGGAGCACATCAGGAAGAAGCTCCCGTCGATGTACCACCAGTTCAAGGAGCTGGCCGGCCTCGACATCACGAAGGAGAGGATGGAGGTCGGGCCGACCACGCACTACGTCATGGGCGGCGTGCGGGTCGACGCCGAGAGCCAGATGTCGTCCGTGCCGGGACTGTACGCCGCCGGTGAGTGCGCGGCCGGACTGCACGGCGCGAACCGGCTGGGCGGCAACTCGCTGTCCGACCTGCTCGTGTTCGGCAAGCGGGCCGGCGAGTACGCGGCCGCCTTCGCCCGCGAGCAAGGCGACGTCCGGCTCGACGAGGCTGCGGTCGAAGCAGGGATGAAGGAAGCTCTTGAGCCGCTCGAACGGGAAGGCGGCGAAGGGCCGTACCAGATCCAGCATGAACTCCAGGACCTGATGCAGGAGAAGGTCGGCATCGTCCGCATCGAGTCGGAGCTGGAGGAGGCGATCGAGGAGATCGGCCGGTTGAGCGACCGGGCGAAGGCCGTCTCGGCGCCCGGCAACCGGGAGTACAACCCGGGCTGGCACACCGCGCTCGACCTGCACCCCCTGCTCGTCGTGTCCGAGGCGGTCGCCCGGGCCGGCCTGCTGCGGCGCGAGAGTCGCGGCGCCCAGTTCCGGGACGACTATCCGCAGAAGGACGAGCACTTCGGCAAGGTGATCATCCGGGCCGCGAAGGGAGCGGACGGCGAGATGGTGGTCGAGGAGATGCCGGTGGAGCCGATGAGCGACGAACTGACCAGGCTGGTCGAGGAGATGGGCTGAGATGGCCGCGACAGAGTTCAGGATCTGGCGACAGGACGGCGCCGAAGGCGAGGGCGGCTACCGGGACTACACGACGGACGTCACCGAGGGCATGGTCGTCCTCGACGCGGTCCACCAGATCCAGGCGGAGTCGGCGAACGATCTCGCCGTGCGCTGGAACTGCAAGGCCGGCAAGTGCGGGTCGTGCTCGGCGGAGGTGAACGGCAATCCGCGCCTCATGTGCATGACGCGGATGAGCGACCTGCCGACGGACCGCCCGGTGACCGTCGAACCGATGCGCGCGTTCCCGGTGATCCGGGACCTCGTCTGCGACGTGTCCTGGAACTACGAGGTGAAGAAGAAGATCGCGCCCTTCGAGCCGCGGCCGCCCGATGCCGAGGACGGCACCTGGCGCATCGCCCAGGAGGACGTCGAGCGGGTCCAGGAGTTCCGCAAGTGCATCGAGTGCTTCCTGTGCCAGGACGTCTGCCACGTGCTGCGGGACCACCATCTGCACGACGAGTTCGTCGGCCCGCGCTTCTTCGTCTACAACGCGGCGCTGGAGATGCACCCCCTCGACACGAGGGACCGCCTCGCCTCGCTCAAGCAGGACGAGGGGATCGGCTACTGCAACATCACGAAGTGCTGCACGAAGGTCTGCCCCGAGCACATCACGATCACCGACAACGCGATCATCCCGCTCAAGGAGCGCGTCGTGTCGGAGTTCTACGACCCGCTGAAGAGACTCTTCCGCGTGTTCTCGGGCGGTTCCCGGGCGTAGCCGCCCGGCCGCGCGGCCTACAAGCCTTCGAGGGCCGCGCGCGCCACGTCGGCGAACTCGCCCTCGGGATCCAGCTCCAGGGACTTGCTCAGGTGCTCGCGGGCGGCGTCCGTGTTGCTCGCGTTCACCGCGAGAATCCCGAGTTCGTAGTGGGCCCTCGCCAGGTCTTCCGCGTCCTCGTCGTCCGGCGCCGATTCCAGGTACTTCGTCAGGTGTACCCTGGCCGGGCCGGAATCCGCGCTGCGGCGGTAGATCACGCCGAGCCGGAAATGGGCGCGCGGGTGGTTGTCGTCCCAGGCGATAAGCGACTGGTCGTAGAGCTTCGCGTTGCCGAAGGCCTCCTGGTCGAAGAGCTGCTCGGCCTGGAACTGCACCTGCCTGCCGGCCGTGGGGTTGACCTCGATCCACGCCTTGCCCGCTTCGATCGAGTCGTCGAGACGGCCGAGCGAGGCGAAGGAGAAGTACTTCATGCGCAGCGCTTCCTGGTTGCGCGGGTCGATCTCCAGGGTGCGGTCGAGCTCCACGAGGGCTTCGTCGTACTGGCCGTCGTTGAAGTAGATCGTGCCTATGTTCCGGTAGGCCTGGTGGAGCCTCGGATTGAGCGATGCCGCTTCGCGGAAGAGCTCGATGGCGCCTTCGTCGTCGCCGGCGCGGACCGCCTGAACGCCCTGCGAGAAGATGCCGGGGGCGAGTTCGGCGCCCATGCCGGCCTCGATCGCGAGTTGCTTCGCGTCCTCGGCGCGAGGATCGCCGGCAGCCGCGAAGATGTCGAAGAACATGGTGGCGAAGTCGGGCGGTATCGGCTCCATCTCGACATATCTGCTCGCGGGTTCGAGCGCGTCGTCGAGTCTCCCCAGGTTGTGCAGGATGGCCGCGATCGTCCGATGCGCCGCGGCGATCGTCGGGTCGATCTCTACCGCCTGCTCGAACAGGGGCAGGGCCCCGGCCGCGTCGCCCGCCTGGATCTTGCCGATGCCCTCGTTGAACGCGTCGACCGCCTGCTGCTTGCGGGCCGTCTCCTCGTCCCAAAGCTGAGCCCGAAGCGATCGGTCCCGGCCCCCGTCGAGGATCTCCACCTCCAGCTCACGGTCCGGATAGCCCTCCTTCTGCAACAGCAGCCTGTAGGGCGCTTCCGCAGGCGCCAGGCGGATCCGCAGGCGGCCGTTCTTGCGGGTGGCCTCCTGCACGACGATCTCGCCCGTGGGGGCAAACACGGTCACGTTCACCGGGCCCAGCTCGGCGTCGTTCATGTCGACGACCTGCAGTTCGAGTTGGCTGCGTTGGGCCAACGCCGCCGAGGCGACCAGGAGCATGGCCAGGGGGAGAACGCTACGGCTGAATCTGTGCATCGTCGGGTTCCTCTGGGTCGGCGCCGCTCACGCGGGTGGCCGCGTCACAGTGGGGAGGAGTGGGAAGATCGGCCGATCCTATCGCTTGACGCGGGCTTCGCGGGTGGGGGATCGTACGCTCCATGAACGCCGACGACTTCTTCGAACTGCTCTCCACCGCGCGTTCCGTGCGGCGCTACAGCCCCGAGCCGATCCCGGACGCGGACCTGGCGAAGATCCTCTACGCGGCGAGCCGGGCGCCGTCCGGCACGAACCGTCAGCCCTTCCGCTTCATCGTGCTGCGAGACGGCCCTCGGGCGCGACGCGCCCGCCGGCTGCTGGGCGAGTCCTTCCGCCGCGGCTGGGCGCGCAAGACGGAAGAGGACGGGTGGAACCGAGGTTCGGCCGCGGATCCGGACTCCCCGAAATCGCGGGTGAACCGCGCGATCCAGCACTACGTCGACCACTTCGAGCAGATCCCGGCGATCGTCATCGCCTGCTACGTCCGCTACCGGGCGCTGACCCACTCGGAGGGCGCTTCCGTCTTCCCGGCGTGCCAGAACCTGTTCCTCATGGCGCGGGCGCTGGGCTACGGCGCCTGCTACAGCGGCTGGCACAACGCGGTGGCCGGCGAACTGCGGGAGATCCTGGAGATTCCGGACAACGTCGAACTGTCGCTCACGATCACGATCGGCAAGCCCCTGGGACGCCACGGTCCGCTCCGGCGCCGGCCGATCCGCGACACGGTTTTCGACGACGGCTGGGAGCAGGGGGCGGAGTGGATCAGCGATCCATCCGGCGCCCGCCTGTCGAAGCGTCGTTGACTCCTACCCGACCGGCAGCGCGTAGGCGACCAGGGAGTGTTCCTGGCCACGGTCGCCGACGGGCACGACGATGAACTGGCGACCGCCGACGACGTAGGTCATGGGACCGCCGCCCGGGGTATCTGGCAGCTCGGTGCGCCAGACCTCCTCGCCGGTCGCCTTGTCGAAGGCGTAGAGGAAACCGGTCGACGGCCCGCGGCGCCCCAGGCCGGCGTCCTCGTCCTGGTACGTGCCGCGCACCCGCTCGCTGGTGACGACGAAGACGAGCGTGGCGGTCGCCATCGGCCAGCCCGGCGTCAGGCCGGCGAGCGGCCAGGCGCCCAGCGGTCCCAGATCGAGATCCGCGATCGCCGGATGATCGCGGGGACCGTCGCCGACAGGCGCCTGCCAGACGATCTCGCCCCGGTTCAGGTCGATCGCGGTGAGCCGGCTCCAGGGAGGCTTGACGAGCGGCAGACCTTCCGGGCCGGCGGGGAAGGTGAAGGCCGGCAGGTAGTCGCGGTCGGAGGGCTGGCGGGCCGTCGGGGGGTTGAGCGCCATCGTGCCGAGGCGCGTCTGCGACGGGACGAACAGGACGCCGCTGTTCGGATCGACGGCGGCGCCGCCCCAGTTCGCGCCGCCCGCCTGGCCGGGCAACTGGGCCATCACCCTCCGGCCCTCGCCGGCCAGGGTCGGCGGTGTGAACATCGGGCCGCCGAGAAGCGTCTCGCGGTAGATCTCGCGCGCCTTCGCGTTGAGTTCCGGCGTGAAGTCGATCAGGTCGCTCTCGCGGACGCCCTGGCGGTCGAAGGGCGGCGGCTTCGTCGGGAAGGGTTGCATGCTCGCGGTCCATTCCCCGGGAACCAGGCTCTCGGGGACCTTGCGCTCCTCGATCGGCCACACCGGCTCGCCGGTCTTCCGGTCGAAGACGTAGGTGAAGGCCTGCTTGCTGACCTGGGCCACCGCCTCGATCAACTCTCCGTCGACCTCGATGTCGAGCAGGATCGGCGCGCACGGGAAGTCGTAGTCCCACAGGCCGTGCCGGACCGCCTGGAAGTGCCACTTCTTCTCGCCGGTCGACGTGTCGATGGCGACCAGGCTCTCGGCGTAGAGGTTGTCGCCGTGCCGGTGGCCGCCGTAGTAGTCGCTGGTCGGCGTGCCGGTGCCGAAGTAGACCCAGCCCGTCTCGTCGTCGCAACTCATCCACGACCACACGTTCGTGTTGCCCGAGTAGCGCCAGGACTCGTCGTGCCAGGTTTCGGCGCCGGGTTCGTCGCCCTGGGGCACGGTGTGGAAGGTCCACTTCTTCCGGCCGGTGCGGATGTCGTAGCCGCGGATGTGGCCGGCCGGCATCTCCTGGGTCAGGGAGAAGTCCATGATCGTCATGCCCATGAGCACGGTGTCGCCACAGACGATGCCGGGCGAGTTCGCGCCGGTCTCGCGCATCTGGTCCGGCCGGCCGATATCGCCGCGCATGTCGACCATCCCGGCTTCGCCGAACTCGAGATCGGGCTTGCCTGTCTTCGCGTCCAGCGACACGAGCTGGTGGGTGCCGGTGACCAGGACGATCCGCTCCATGCCGCGGTGCTCCCAGTACTCGATGCCGCGCTGGGTGAAGCCGCCGTGGGTCGGGATGCCGCGCTCGTAGGCCTTCGGATCGTAGGTCCAGAGTTCCTCGCCGGTCGCGGGATCGACGGCGCTCACCAGGTTCATGGCCGACACGGCGTAGAGCGTGCCGTTCACCATCAACGGCGTGCCCTTCAGGTCGCCGGCCAGGGTCTGCGCCTCGACCCGGCTGTCGGGCGTGACCCAGCGCCAGGCGACCTCGAGTTCCGAGACGTTCGAGGCGTCGACCTGAGCCGCCGGCGAGTACTTCGTGCTGGCGCGGTCGGCGGCGTAGTGGCGCCACTCGATCGTCTCCTGCGCCGCCAGCGCCGCGGTGAAGAAGGTGAGCGAGGCAGCGAGAAGCGAACGAGCGGGCATCCGGATCAGCGTCCCTTGAACTCGGCGGGCCGCTTCTCGAGGAAGGCCATCACGCCTTCGCGGGAGTCCTCGGTGGCGCCGGCCTCCGCCTGCAGCCTGGCCTCCAGGTCGAGCTGCTGCTCGTAGACGTTCTGCCAGGTCGCCCAGTACGCCTTGCGAATCAGGGCCAGGGAGCGCGGACCATTGGCCAGGCGTCGGGCCAGTTCCGTGGCGCCCTCCATCAGGGAATCCCGGTCGTCGTACAGCCGGTTGATCAGGCCCCACTCGAACGCCTTGTCGGCCGGCAGACGTTCGGCCAGCATCGAGAGTTCGACCGCGCGGCCCCAGCCGATCAGGCGGGGCAGCATGAACGTGGCGCCGCCGTCGGGGACCAGGCCGATGCGCGCGAAGGCCTGAAGGAAGAACGCCTGCTTCGAGGCGCAGACCATGTCGCCGATCAGGGCGAAACTCATGCCGACGCCGGCCGCGGCGCCATGGACCGCGGTGACGATGGGCATGTCCAGGTCGCGCAGGGAGAGCAGCAGGGGGTGGTAGCTGTTGCGCAGACCCTCGCGAGCGGTGGGTTGGCGACCGTCCTGCGGCTGGTCGCCCCGCCCCGAGAGGTTGGCGCCGGAACAGAAGGCGCGCCCGGCTCCGGTGAGCAGGAGAGCCCGGACACCGCTCGCGGGATCGCGAATCTGGAGTACGGCGTCGGTGAGTTCCCCGACCATCCGGGCGTCCGTGGCGTTCAGTACTTCCGGGTGGTTCAGCGTGATCGTGGCGAGATTGCCGTCCCGTTCGAGCAGGATCCGTTCGTAGTCCATTCGCTTTCTCGTTACTCGGGGTACATCTCGCGCATCGCGTCGAGAGAACTGCGGATGAGCTGCTCCAGTACGTCCATGTCGACATCGGCGAGCTTGTTGACGTAGAGGCAGGACTTGCCCGTGCGGTGCTTGCCGAGCCGCGACAGCAAGTCGTCGTAGTTCGAGAACCCGGGCATGACGTAGAGCGTCAGGCTCTGTTTACGCGGCGAGAAGCCAATGCGCGGCCAGTCGCCCTCGCGGCCGCTCGCGTACCTGTAGTGGTAGCTGCCGAAGCCGACGATGGAGGTACCCCACATCGTCGGTTCTTCGCCGGTTACTCGCTTCATCATCTCGAGGACGACGAAGCTGTCCTCGCGGCGCCGCTCGTTCTCGACGCCGGTCAGGAATCCCTCGACGCTGGCGTCGTTCTTCTTCGTCTTCAGTTCGGCCATCTCGTTCGGCCCGCCGGCGCGGACGGAAGCGGCAACCGTAGCAGACGGCTGGACGGGTTGCGGGGGCCTCGGTGTCATCCGTGCGCTCGATGACTCGCGCACGGAGTGGGTCGCCGGTTGCGCGAACGCGCAACGCGGTTGGCTTATGCTCCACGGGTGGTGAGTGAGAACGGTCACTTCTGCGTCATGGGGATCGGCAACGTGGGTTTTCACATCGCCGAGGCCTTCGGCCGGGAGGGGCGGAGCCTCACGCTGATCGACATCGATCCGGCGCTGATCGAGCGGACCGAGGAAGAACTCGACGCGGCGTTCGTGGTCGGCAACGGCGCCCACCAGGCGGTCCTGGAGCGGGCGAACGTCGATCAGGCGGAGCTCTTCATCGCCGCGTCTTCCTCGGAGGAGGCGAACCTGGTGGCCTCGGTCATCGCCCGCAACCTCGGCGCCAAGCGTTGCGTCGTGCGGATCGACACGTCCGAGGACCTGACCGTGTACCGCCGTTCCTACGAACGGCTGTTCGGGGCCGACCTGCTGCTTTCGCCCCAGAGTCTGGCCACGAACGCGATCCTGAACATCGTCCTGGGCCACCATACGCACGAGGTGGACTACCTGGCGCGCGGCCGGTTCGAGTTGCGGACGATTCAGGTCCAGACCGGCAGCACGGTGGCGCGTCTCCCGCTCAGCGAAGTGCCGCTGCCCGAGGACGCGCGTATCGTCGGCTACTTCGACGGGGAGCACGAGCTGTCGATTCCCGGGCCGGACCTGCGCGCGTCGCCGGGTGATCTGGCCATGGTCCTGTGCCGGACCCAGTCGACCCACGACGTGGAGGAACTCTTCGCGTCACGGATCGAGCATCCTCACACCGTCGCCATCGCCGGCGGCAGCCCGGCGGCCGTGGCGATGGTCAAGGCGCTGCGGAACGAGGTCAAGCGGCTCCGCTGGATCGAGCCTGACCGGCGCCGGGCCGAGTTCCTCGCGCAGTCGTTCCCCGACGTCGAAGTGCTGCACGGCGACCCGATCGATGCCGCGACGATGGAGAGCGAGGGCCTCGGTCGGGCCGACGTTCTGATCGCTGCCACCAGCCACGACGACAGCAACGTCGTCGCCGGTCTCATCGCGCAGGAACTGGGCGTGGGCCGGGTCGTGGCGCTGATTCACCACACCACCAGCCGGCTCTGGAAGCGGGTCGGCGAGGTCGAGCTCGTTTCGCCCCACTCGCTGGCGATCGACCACGTTCGCAACTTCGTCGCCAATGGCTACAAGGCGAATCTCGTCACCCTCGCCGACGGCGCCGTGCAGGTCGTCCAGCGGGTGATCCACGAAGCGAGTCCGGCGGCCGGCGCCACGCTCGCCGACCTGCAGGCCCCGCGCGGCCTGATCGTGGGCGCGGTCGTGCGCGGCGACCGCGTGTTCATGCCCGAGCGCAGCAACATGCTCCGCCCCGGCGACCAGGTCATCCTCTTCGTCCACCGCTCCCAGACCCAGATGGCCCGGCTGCTGTTTCCAGGCAGCGAGAGCGAGGTCGCGAGCTAGTTCCAGGGCGCTAAGCTAGGGCAAAGAACGACAGAGGGAGACATCGCCATGAGAGACGCGCGATCGGTTCGTTCATTGCTGATGACTACGGCGCGGGTGGGGGCGGCCGTGTTGGTGGCGGTCCTGGTGTCCTTGGCGACGGGGGAGCCCGCGGAGGCTCAGCGGGGAGGCGCTCCGTCGGTCGATCTCGGCGGGGAGTGGATTCTCAACGAGGAGCTGAGCGACGACCCGCGGCAGGCGATGCGGCGGTTGAGGATCGCGCGCGGAGGCGCTGGTGACGGCGGCTTCAGTGGCCGTGGCGGCAACGTCGGCCGTGGAGGCGGCGGTCGTGGCGGCGGCGGTGGCGCCGTTGGAGGCGGTGCCGGGGGCGCGGGTCGTGGAGGTGCCGGCGGCGCCGGTGGGGCCGGCGGCCAGGGTGGGCCCGGTCCTGGCGGGCCCGGCGGCGGTCAGGGAGGTCCGCTCGGGATCGGTCGTGGCGCCAGCGTCGGTGCGGAAGCGCTCAGCATCCGGATGCTGAACGGTGGCGTTCAGATCGCGGACTCCCGGGGAGTGGCCCTCGTTCTGAAGACGGATCGCGAGTGGTACGAAGTGGGTGAGCGGCGAGAGATTCAGGCCTTCTGGAAAAAGGCGAAGCTGGTCACCAGGAACCGGGGACGCGGCGAGGCGCTGTTCATCCAGGAGTACAGCATCAACAAGAAAGGGCAGCTTGTCGTCCTGAACCAGATCCAGTTCGGCGGCGACGGGGGCACCGCTTCCTACAAGCGGTTCTACGACCGCAAGGAGAGCGGCTAGGAGGCTGAGCCGCGACCGTCCCTGAGCGGCGTCAGTTCGAACCGGTCGGGATGTCGCTGAACGCCCGGTCGCGGTCGACCCGGATCTCGCCGGGCAGGGTAAGGACGCGCTCGGCGATGATGTTGCGCAGGATCTCGTCCGTCCCGGCGGCGATCCGCATGCCGGGAGCCGCCAGGTAGGCGTAGTGGAACATGCCGGCCGAGGGGGCGTCGGCCCGTCCGCTGACGGCGCCCGCGGAGTCGAGCAGGTCGGCGGCGAACGAGGCGATGTCCTGGCGGGCGCTGGCGGTGATCACCTTGCAGATCGAGTTCTCGGGCCCGGGCTGCTTGCCCTGCGAGATGGCGGTCAGGGTGCGCATGAAAGTCAGTTCGACGCCGCGGCACTGGACGTACCAGTCGGCGATCCGTTCGCGCACCGAACTCTGGTTCGCCGCCGCTTCCCCGTCGATCTCGAGTTCCGAGGCGAGGCGGAGGGCGTCGCTCCAGTCCGGCGTCATCTGGTAGCGGCCGTGGCGCTCGTTCATGAGCGTCGTGATGGCTACCTGCCAGCCGGTGCCGACCTCGCCGAGTCGGTTGTGATCGGGGACGCGGACGTTCTGCAGGAAGACCTCGTTGAACTCCGAGGTGCCCGGAATCTGCCGGATCGGCCGTGGGTCGATGCCCGGTGACTTCATGTCGACGACGAAGAAGGTCAGTCCCTTGTGCTTGGGCACGGTTGGGTCGTGGCGGGTAACCAGGATGCCCCAGTCGGCGTAGTGGGCGCCCGAGTTCCAGACCTTCTGGCCGTTGACCACCCACTCGTCGCCGTCGCGCTCGGCCCGGGTGCGCAGGCCGGCCAGGTCGGAACCGGCGCCAGGCTCGGAGAAGAGTTGGCACCAGACCTCTTCGCCGCTGGCCAGCTTCGGCAGGTAGCGCCGCTTCTGTTCCTCCGTGCCGTGCGCCATGATCGCCGGCGCGCAGGTGCCGTGGCCGATGCCGAGATAACCGGCCGGGACGTCGAACTTCGCCTCTTCCTGGTCCCAGATCACGCCCTCCATGAAGGTGGCGCCGCGGCCTCCGTGTTCCTTCGGCCAGGTGATGCAGGCCCAGCCGTCGTCGTACTTCTTCTGCTGCCACTCCTTCATCGCGGCCAGACCTTCCTGCTCGGCCAGGCCGTCGAAGCGGGATGTGCCACCCGGGGGAAGTGGTATCGCGTTCGCTTCGAGCCAGGCGCGCGCCTCGGCGCGGAAGGCGGCTTCCTGCGGTGAATCCTGAAAGTCCATGGAGCGTCTCCTGGGCTGAGGGCCGTTCGGTTCGGGAAGGGAGATTGTAGTCGCGTTTGCGGCGGGCGACGAATCGGTCAGAGCCGGCCCGAGATGACGCCGCCCTCGGCCAGGTCGGCGATCTCCGAGGCGTCAAGTCCGAGTTCGCGCAGCAGGTCGCCGGTGTGTTCGCCGAGTTCCGGCGCCGGTTGGGGCTTCACCTTGTCCTCGCCCTCGATGAGGACCGGGCTGTCCACCGTGCGCAAACGCCCGTACTCGGGGTGGTCGAGGTCGCGGAACATGCCGATCGCTTCCAGTTGTTCGTCGGCGACGATGTCGTCCAGGTTCGAGACGAGGCTGTAGGCGATCTCGTAGCGGGTGAAGCGTTCGCTCCACTCCGCGAAGTCCCGCTGTGCGAAGTCCGCATCGAGCAGGGCGATGAACTCGGGCATGTTCTCGATCCGTTCCGGCGTGGTGCAGAAGCGTTCGTCCGAGATGAGGTCGCTGCGGTCGAGGGCGAGGCAGAAGCGCTCCCATTCCCGGTCCTGCTCGATGATGCTCAGCTTGATCAGGCGGTCGTCCCTGGTGCGGTAGTAGAGCTGGCCGAAGTTCAGCGTCCGTTCGCGCGGACGCTTCTCGTGGAACTCCGCTCCGACCAGCCTGGCCTGGATGGCGCAGGCATTCGCCCAGGCGCCGGCCGCGAGCAGTGAGGTGGTGACGTAGGAGCCGACGCCGGTCCGTTCCCGCTTCAGCAGGCCGGCGAGCACGGCCGAGAAGAGAGTGACGCCCGTAGGGTGGTCACCGGTGCCGCAGCCGAGCGGTCCCAGATGGCCGTCGACAGGCGTGAACGTCGCGACGAGTCCGGAGCGGGTCCAGTAGCAGACCTGGTCGTAGCCCGGCTTCTCGGCTTCCGGGCCCGTGTGCCCGTAGCCGGTGCCGTGGGCGAAGATGAGCCGTGGATTCACCTCGCGGAGCCGATCCCAGGTCATGCCGAGGTCGTTCAGCACCGAGTTGTGGCAGTTGGTCAGGAAGACGTCGGCGGTTTCGATCAGACGGTGCGCCACCTCCTGGCCGCTCTGCTTCTTCAGGTCGATGACGACGCTCTTCTTGTTCCGGCCGTCGAGCAGGAAGCAGTAGGGAATTTCCGAGTCGGGCATTCCGGGGAGATCCTGGAAGTAACGGTAGACGTCGCCCCTGCCGGGCCCTTCGATCTTGATCACCTCGGCGCCGAAATCGGAGAGGATGGCGCAGGCCGAAGGGGCCATGACGACCGTCGCCAGCTCCACGACACGAACCCCGTCGAGCAACGCTGGATCGGCGTTCAGGCCCGCGGTGGTTTCGCCGGGTACGGCGTCCCTGGGAGGTCGAGAGTGTGCAGTCAGAGCGGCGGGCATTGTGACATAGCGCGGGATACGATCCCGGCGATGTTCGGGAGGCGGAAGTCAGCATGACCGGAATCCGGCTCACGAAACCCTGGCGCGACCTGGACGCCGCCGCCATTGCCGCGTTGCCGGGGCAGTTGGGTGTGTTCGAAGTCGGCGACGCGGAAGGCGGCACCCTGGAACTGGGTTTCGCGGGAGGCCGCTCTCGCTTCGGCCTGCGCAGCGCGATCGCCGAGGCGGCGGCGAAGCACGACGCGGCCGCCAGTTTCCGTTACGAGGTGACGATGCAGTACTGGAGCCGCTTCGAGGAGCTGCTCGCGGTGTACCTCGCCGATCATGGCGAGTTGCCGCCCGGGAACGCGGACCGTGGCGATCGGCGGGTCGGTCGCATCGCCGCCGCCGGGGGTTGAGGCCATGGACTTCGAGCTCAGCCCGGAACAGAAGCTGATCCTGGAGACGGTGCGCCGCTTCGTCCGCGAGGAGATCCTGCCGCTCGAGGCGGACCTCGACCCCGACGCGAGCGAGCTGCCGCCCCACCACCGCGAGCGGCTCGTGTCGATGACGAAGGAACTCGGCTTCTACGGCCTGGACATTCCGGAGGAGTACGGCGGGCCCGGCATCGACCTTGTGACCAGGACGCTGATGGCGTTCGAGATGGCCCAGCACCGGGCCGGTCTCTACGCGCCCTGCTACGGCGTCTTCGGCGGCGCGGGGCTGGCGCAGTTGTACGAGGCGGACGACGATCAGAAGGAGCGTTATCTCTATCCCGTTCTGCGGGGCGAGAAGCGGGGGTTCTTCGCCCTGACCGAGCCCTCGGGCGGCAGCGATCCGGCCCGCGCGATTCGCACCACGGCGGTGCGCGATGGCGACGACTGGATCCTCGACGGCGAGAAGACCTTCATCTCGGGCGCGGACAGAGCGGATTTCGGCATCGTCTTCGCCCGCACCGACCCGGAGCTCGGGCGCAAGGGAATCACCTGCTTCCTCGTCGACACGGACATGCCGGGCTTTCGGGTGCGACGCATCGTCCATACCCTGCGCTCCACCCACTACGCCGCGGAGCTCGAGTTCAACCGGGTGCGGGTACCCGGCCGCAACGTGCTGGGCGAGGTCAACCAGGGCTTCGCGATCGCCAACGACCGGCTGAGCCGCAACCGGATCCCGTACGCGGCCGGCTGCGTCGGCGTCGCGCTCAAGGCGCAGGAGATGGCGATCGCCTACGCCAAGACGCGCAAGACCTTCGGCGACTACCTGTCCACGCGCCAGGCGGTGCAGTGGATGATCGTCGACAACGAGATCGATCTGCGGACGGCCCGGGCGCTGACCCTGGAGGCCGCGGCCCGCGCCGATGCGGGCAAACCGTTCCGGACCGAGGCGGCGATCTGCAAGCTGGTGGCGAGCGAGGGCGCCAGCCGCGTCGTCGACCGGGCGATGCAGATCCACGGCGGTTACGGCATGACGAAGGATCTGCCGCTCGAGCGCTGGTACCGGGAACTCCGGATCCGCCGCGTGGGTGAAGGCCCGAACGAGATCCAGCGGCTGATCGTCGCCCGTGACGTGATCGGCGGGTCGTTCCACTGAGGCCGGCGTGACCGAAGGCGAACTCCCTCCGACCAGACCGCTGGCCGGGGTCCGCGTGCTCGACCTCGGGCAGGTCTACCAGGGTCCTTACGCCGGCTACCTGCTGGCCCAGGCGGGAGCGGACGTGGTCAAGGTCGAGCCGCCGGGCGGGGAGCCGCTGCGGCGCCGCGAGGCCGATGGGCCGCCATCCTTTCCGCTCGCCTTTCTGAACACGAACAAGCGGTCCCTCGCCTGCGATCTGAAGGACGGGGAGGGGAGGGAACTGCTGCTCCGGTTGGCCGGGGTCGCGGACGTACTGATCGAGAACTTCGCGGCGGGTGTGATGGATCGCCTGGGCGTCGGCTGGAAGGTGCTGCGGGAGCTGAACCCGCGGCTGGTCTACGGTTCGGGCACCGCCTACGGCCTGAGCGGCCCGGACTCCGAGCGGCTCGGGATGGACCTCACGGTCCAGGCCTGGTCCGGGGTGATGAGCATTACCGGCGAGGCGGGCGGCGGACCGCTCAAGGCCGGCCCGGCCCTCATCGACTTCCTGGGCGGGACGCACCTGTACGGGGGGATCGTCAGCGCGCTCTACGAACGGGAACGCACAGGGACCGGGCGCCTGGTCGAAGTGGCGATGCAGGAGGCGGCGTATCCGGCCCTGCTCACCCAGCTCGCGCTGATGCACCACGAGGGGAAGCTGCCCGAACGAACCGGCAACCGGCACGGCCGCGTGTCGCCCTGCGGCGTGTATCCCTGCCGTGACGGCCATGTCGCGATCATCTGCATCACCGAGCGGCACTGGCGGAACCTGCTGCGGGCGATGGCACGGGAGGACCTGGTCGGCGATTCCCGGTTCCGGAGCAACGAGGCTCGCGTCTCTCGCCGGGACGAGACGGAAGCTCTGGTCGCGGCGTGGACCACCGGCCTTTCGCGTGCGGAGATCAACGAGGCGGTGCGGTCCCAACGGGTGCCGTGCGCGCCCGTTCGCGACCTGGCCGAGGTCAACGCGGACCCCCACCTCTGGGAACGCGGCTACTTCGAAACCGTCGATCATTCGGCCCTCGGCGAGATTGGCCTGCCGACAAGCGCCATCCGTTTCGACGCACGACCGTCCGGTCCCCTCGAGCCGATTCCTGCCCTTGGTGAGAACACGGACGAAGTAATCGCCGAGTGGCTGGGCGTCGTCCCGGCCGGAGAGGGGAGCGACGGATGAAGGTCAGGAGCATCGAAACGCGGCATTGCGACGCCGGTTGGCGGAACTACCACTTCGTCAAGCTGACGACGGAGGACGGCGTCGTCGGCTGGAGCGAGTACGACGAGCACCAGGGCGCGGTCGGCGTGACCACCGTGATCGAGCAGCTCGGGGAGCGCGTCGTCGGCTCACGGGTGCGGGACGTCGAGCGGATCTACCAGCGACTCCTGGTCCGGGCAAGGCAGTCGATGTCCGGGGTCATGGCGATGGGCATCGGAGCGATCGAGAACGCGGTGCTCGACGCCTGGGCGAAGTCCCTGGGCGTCCCTTGCTGCGATCTGCTCGGCGGCCGGGTGCGGGACCGGATCCCGGTGTACTGGTCGCACTGCGGGACCTGGCGGATCGGACTGCCGCAGTACTACGGGAACGCGATCACCGATCTCGACGGCGTGATCGCCCTCGGAGCGGAGGTCCGTGAAAGCGGTTTCACGGCGCTGAAGACGAACATCTTCGACTACTCGAGCGGCTCGCCGCGAGGCTGGGCGCCCGGCTTCGGCCGCCCGTTCGAACCGGGCCAGAACGTCGACCGCAAAGTCATCTCGAACCTCAGGCGGCATCTGGGGGCGTTGCGCGAAGGAGCCGGGCCGGACATGGACATCCTGCTCGACCTGAACTTCAACGCGAAGATCTCGGGCTACCGGCAGATCGTGCGGGCGCTCGCCGATCTGGACCTCTTCTGGATCGAGATCGACACGCCGTCCGCGGAGGGGCTGGCGACCGTCCGTCGGGAGAGCGCGCATCCGATCAGCTCCTGCGAGACCCTGATCACGCCCGCCGCCTTTCTGCCGTTCCTGCGGGCCGAGGCAGTGGACGTGGCGATCATCGACGCGGTCTGGAACGGCGTCTGGCAGTCGATGAAGATCGCCGCCCTGGCAGGGGCCCACGAGGTCAACGTGGCGCCGCACAACTACTACGGCCACCTCGCGACGATGATGAACGCCCACATGAGCGCCGCGGTGCCCAACCTGCGGATCATGGAGACGGACATCGACCGGCTGCCCTGGGATGGCGAGGTGTTCACCCACGAGCCCGAGTTCGAGGACGGCTGCCTGATCGTGCCCGACCGGCCGGGCTGGGGCACCGAACCGGACGAGGCCGGCCTCGCGGCCCACCCGCCGCGCTAGGGGAGGCATCCGAGCCGTGGCGACCGACCTCCACTACAGCGACGCCCTGATTACCGGCATCCTCCGTCGCGTGCGGACGATCGCCATGGTCGGCGCGTCACCGAACTGGAAGCGCCCTTCGAACTTCGCGATGAAGTACCTCCAGGAGAAGGGCTTTCGGGTGATCCCGGTGAATCCGCGGGCGGCCGCGGCGGGGGCGTCGATCCTGGGCGAGAAGGCCCGCGCCTCCCTGGAGGAGGTGCCGGCGCCGGTCGAGATGGTCGATGTCTTCCGCGCGTCCGAGGCCGCGCTCGGGATAACCCGCGAAGCGATCCGGCTGCGGGCGGAGAAGGGCTTCGATGTGGTCTGGATGCAGCTCGGCGTGCGCAACGACGAGGCGGCCGCCGAGGCCGAAGCCGCCGGGCTCACCGTGATCATGAACCGCTGCCCGAAGATCGAGTACGGCCGCCTCTGGGGTGAATTGGGCTGGGGCGGGTTCGACAGCGGCGTGATCAGCAGCCGCTGGCCGCGTCCGGCGAAAGGCGGCGGACGCTCGGGGTGACGAGCGGGCGCGGGCCGGCGTACACTCCGCCGTCATGAGCGAAGACGAGACCCAGACCCCAGCGAGCGGCCCCGGTCCCGACTGGGGATTCGAGACCCGAATGATCCATGCCGGCGCCGGCCCGGATCCGACCTCGGGGGCACGCCAGACCCCAATTCACCAGACCTCGGCCTATGCGTTCCACGACGCCGACCATGCGGCGTCGCTGTTCAACCTCCAGACCTTCGGTTTCATCTACTCCCGCCTCGGGAACCCCACCGTCGCCACGCTGGAAGAACGCATCGCCAGCCTGGAGGGCGGCCGCGGCGCGACCTGCGCCGCCTCGGGACACGCCGCCCAGGTCCTGGCCTTCTTCCCGCTGATCGAGGCCGGCGAACGGTTCGCGGCATCGACCCGGCTCTACGGCGGTTCGGTCACGCAGTTCAGCCGGACCTTCCCGAAGTTCGACTGGCGCTGCGACTTCGTCGACACGGAGGACCTCTCCGCGGTCGAGGCCGTCCTGGCCCAGGGCGCCAAGGCGCTGTTCGTGGAGAGCCTGGCGAACCCGGGCGGCGTGGTCACCGACCTGGAGGCCCTGTCCGGCCTGACGCGAGCCGCGGGCGCTCTGCTGATCGTCGACAACACGCTCGCGACGCCTTGGCTCTGCCGGCCCTTCGAGTGGGGCGCCGACCTGATCGTCCATTCGGCGACGAAGTTCCTCTCCGGGAACGGCACGGTGATCGGAGGCGCCGTGGTGGACAGCGGCCGCTTCGACTGGTCGGCTTCCGGGCGTTTTCCGGGCCTCTCGGAGCCGGAGCCGGCCTACCACGGCCTGAAGTTCAGCGAGACCTTCGGCGACCTCGCCTTCACGGTTCATTCGCACGCGGTCGGCCTGCGAGACCTTGGCGCTTCCATGGCGCCGATGAACGCCTTTCTCACGTTGCTCGGCACGGAGACCCTCGCCCTGCGCATGGAACGCCACTGCCGTAACTCCCTGGCGGTGGCCGAGTGGCTGACCGGACACCCGAAGGTCGAGTGGGTGTCCCATGCCGGCCTGCCGACCAGTCCGTACCGCGAGCTGGCGGAGAAGTACCTGCCGAACGGGGCGGGCGCCGTGTTCACGTTCGGCGTCCGGGGCGGCTACGAGGCGGGCGTCAGGGTCGTCGAGAAGTGCGAGCTGTTCTCGCACCTGGCGAACATCGGCGATGCCCGCTCGCTGATCATCCACCCCGCGTCGACGACGCACCGGCAGTTGACGGACGAACAGCGCGCGGCCGCCGGCGCCGGTCCGGAGGTCGTGCGGCTCTCGATCGGTCTGGAGACGGTGGACGACCTCGTCCGGGATCTGGACCAGGCCCTGGCCGCGGCGTAGGGCCGTCCGGATCGCCTCCCCGTGCTCTCCTGCCAGCGCTACCGGTTTCAGTTACCGCCTCACCTTCACTACCTGAACTGCGCCTACATGGCGCCGCTCGCCCGCGAGGTCGAAGAGGCGGGCCTGCGCGGAATGGCGCGCCGGCGGGATCCCTCCAAGATCGTCGGGGAGGACTTCTTCGTCGAGACGGATGCACTGCGCGAGCGGTTCGCCCGGTTGATCGGGAGCTCCGATCCGCAGCGGGTGGCGATCATCCCGGCGGTGTCCTACGGCATCGCGACGGCCGCCCGCAACGTGCCGGTCGAGAGTGGCCAGAACATCGTCATCCTGGGCGACCAGTTCCCGAGCAACGTCTACGTCTGGATGCGGAAGGCGGCGGAGAACGGCGCGGAACTCCGGGTCGTCGAGCGATCCGCCAGGGGCAGACCGAGCCCGGGCGCATCGTGGAACCGCCGACTGCTCCGGGCGATCGACCGGAAGACGGCGGTAGTGGCGACGCCGATCGTCCACTGGGCGGACGGCACGCGCTTCGATGTCGCGGCGATCGGGCGGCGCGCCCGCGCTGTGGGCGCGGCCTTCGTGATCGACGGTACGCAGTCGATCGGAGCGCTGCCGTTCGACGTGGAGAAAGTGGCGCCCGACGCGCTGGTCGTCGCCGCCTACAAGACCCTGTTCGGCCCGTATCAGAGCGGACTGGCGTGGTTCGGCGAACGCTTCGACGGGGGAGTGCCGCTGGAGGAACCGTGGGCGGCGCGCGAAGGCAGTGACCGCTTCGTCGCGGGCCGGATCGAGTACGTCGAGTCCTACCGGCCGGGCGCCCTGCGCTACGACGTCGGTGAGCGGAGCAACCAGATTCAGGTGCCGATGCTGAACGCGGCGCTCGACATGGTGCTCGAGTGGGGGCCGGAACGTGTTCAGGAGTACTGCGAGAGCCTGCTTGAACCGTACGAGGATGTCTTTCGCGAGGCGGGTTTCGAACTGGAGGACCGGGCCTGGCGCGGCGCTCACCTGTTCGGACTCCGCAGCGTTCGGGGACTCGATACGGAAGAGACGGCGGCGACGCTGCGGCGTGCCGGCATCTTCGTCTCCGTTCGTGGCAAGGCGATCCGCGTGGCGCCGCAGGTCTACAACGACCGCGCGGACCTGGACGCGCTGGCGACGGCGCTGCGGTCCCTCTGACCTCAGGTCTCATTGCAACCCTGAGACATTTGTGATCGTATTTGTCACAAATGAGCGTGCAGACGAGCCAGGACGGCGTGATCGGGGGTGGTCAGGCCGGCACCGTTCTGGAGTTTCCGGGTCTGGCCGCCGACGGCGATCTCTGCGTCCTCGGCTGGGCGATGGAGCTGGAACTCGCGACGCCGGAGCAGGTTCTGCGCTGGGCTCACGGCCGGTGGGGAAGCGAGTTGACCCTGGCTACCTCGTTCCAGGCGGAAGGCATGGTGCTCCTCCACATGTGCCACCAGCTCGGCCTGCCGGTGCGGATCGTGACGCTCGACACGGGCCGGCTGCCGGAGGAGACCTTCCGGCATATCGAGCACGTCCGGCTGCACTACGGCGTGGACGTGGAGATCGTGGCGCCGCGGGCATCGGATGTGGCGCGCCTCGTCAAGCGCGAAGGTCCCAATCTCTTCTACGCCTCGGTGGACGGACGGCAGCGCTGCTGCAACGTGCGCAAGGTGGAGCCGATGCGACGGGCGCTGGCCCGCACGCCGGCCTGGTTGAGCGGACTGCGCCGCGATCAGACCCCGACTCGGGACGTTCTGAACAAGGTGGAGGTCGACCGGGTCACCCGGACCAAGGGGCGGCTGGTGAAGGTCTGCCCGCTACTCGACTGGACCGAGGACCAGGTCTGGGCCTACATCCACGAGGAGGGGGTGCCGTACCACCCGCTCTACGACCGGGGCTACCGGACGATCGGCTGCGCGCCCTGCACCCGCCCGTCGCGCCCCGGTGAGGGCGCCCGCGGCGGTCGCTGGTGGTGGGAATCCCACACCGGAAAGGAATGCGGCCTCCACGTCCTCCAGCCGCGTTGAGCGGCCAGGCTCAGGCGCCCTCCTACTACCCGGTCTATCTCTCGCTTGCCGAGCGGCTCGTTGTCGTCAAGGGGGGCGGCCCGGTCGCGGAACGGAGGGTTGACGGCTTGCTGCGCTGCGGAGCGCGGGTGCGCGTCGTCGCTCCCGAGCTGACCCCCGAACTGGCGCGGCTGGCCGAGAACGGCGAGGTCGAGCACGTCGCCCGGCCTTACCGGCCCGGAGATCTCGAAGGTGCGGCGCTGGGCCTGGCGGAGCCCGGTGACCAGGCGTCGGACGCGGAGTTCTTCGCCGAGGCGGAGCGCCGCGGCATCTTCGCCAACGTCGAGGACGACGTCGACCATTGCAGCTTCATCATGCCGGCGGTTGTTCGCCGTGGCGACCTCGTTGTCGCCATCTCGACCTCGGGACGCGCCCCGGCAATGGCGGTGCGCCTGCGCGAGCGGCTGGAACGCGAGCTCGGGCCCGAGTACGGGGCGCTGCTCGCACTCGCCGGCCGGCTTCGGGCGCCGTTGGCGGAGATGGTGCCGGAGTTCGGGGAGCGGCGCCGGCGCTGGTACGAGCTCGTGGACTCGGAGGTTCTCGCCCTGTTTCGGCAGGGCAGGGACGCGGAGGCCCGGGAGCGTGCCGAGCAGATCATGGGGGTCGTTGCCGAGGAGCCAGGGCCGTGAGCGGCTCGGGGCGGGTCACGTTGATCGGCGCCGGACCCGGCGACCCCGAACTCATCACGGTCCTGGGCCTGAAGCGGCTACGGGCCGCCGATGTCGTGCTGCACGACCGACTCGCGGCGCCGGAGCTCCTCGCCGAGGCAAAGCCGGGCGCGGAGATCGTCGATGTCGGCAAGCGCCCGGGAGACGACGTCCGGGCCCGGCAGCGGCGGATCGAGAGGCTGATGATCGGGCGCGCCCGGGCCGGCGCTCACGTGGTCCGGCTCAAGGGCGGCGATCCGGCGGTCTTCGGCCGCGGCGGCGAGGAGATCGAGGCCTGTGCCTCCGCGGGCGTACCGTGCGAGGTGGTTCCCGGCGTGAGCAGCATCACGGCCGCACCGGCGGTCGCCGGCATCCCGCTCACGCACCGCGGCGTCTCCCTGGGCTTCGCCGTCGTCTCGGCCCGCAATGCAGAAGGCGACGAACCGGACTGGGCGGGTCTGGCCGGTGCCGACACCGTCGTCGTCCTGATGCCCGCACGCCGGCTGCAACGGATCGGCCGCGGCCTGACCGCCGCTGGACGTGAGCCCGGTACGCCGGTAGCGATCGTCGAGCGCGCGACCACGGCCGACCAGAAGGTGATGTCCTGCACCCTGGAAGACCTTGCGGCGGGAGACGTCCGCACCAGGCCTCCCTGCGTCGTCATCGTCGGCGACGTAGCCGCGGCGGTGCGAGTCACACCGGCATGAGGCCCCCAAGCCCCGGACTGGCGGGTCGCGCCTACGCCGAGTAGACCGGCGCCAGCGGGTCCGCCGCCAGATCGGCTGCTTCGCGGCCTTCGGAGCGCGCGACCTCACGTAGCAGCCAGTCGAGGCGGTCGTTGCCCCAGAAGCGCTCGCCGCGGTAGATGAAGAGCGGCACGCCGAAGGCGCCGTCGTCCCGCGTATGGGAGAAACCGGCCATGACGGCGTCCTTCCACTTGGGATCGTGCGCGACGGCCAGGGCCGCGTCGCCGTCGAGCCCCGCCGCCTGGGCGGCGGCACGCATTACGCCGTCGCCAGCGAGGTCGAGGCCGCGCCCGAACCGCGCCAGGTAGGCCTCGCGTGCGTAGTCGATCGCCTTGCCCTGTTCCCGAGCCCAGAGGTAGATCTGGTGCGGCGGGAACCAGTCCGGGTCGTCACCGCCTTCCGGCCAGTTCATCGGTAGCCCGTAGGCCCTGGCTATCCGCTCCGCGTCCTGGCGGACGTAGCTCGACTTCGCCCGGCCGGCCGAGAGATTGGCCCCCTTGCCGAACGGGAAGATCGGCACGGCGTCGATCTCGTTCCAGTCGAGCACGCCGGTCGTCGTGATGCGGTGGAACGCGAACCACGAGAAGGGGGAGCGGAAGGAGAAGTAGACGCGGAGGTCGCTGGGGTTCATGTCGGGAGGGGCTCCTGTCGGCCGCCGCGACGAGCTCAACGGAAGACGTCGATCAGGCGGCTGTACTTGACGATGACGGTGCGGTCCGGGCGCTCGTAGAGGATCCGGGCGCCCAGCTCGTCGATCTCGTTGTAGACCACGAACAGCCCCGTGTTCGCGTCCTGCAGCCAGGAGAAGCGGAGGTTCGCGGAGACGTTGTCGGACTGGTCGTTGTACTGGGCGAGGGCCTGGACGAGCATCCGCGGTGTGATGGAGTAGGAGAGCCGCAGGCGGCCCAGGTTGACCTGGAAGCTGCCCGAGTCGATGTCCACGTCGTTGTGGTCCCAGGTGAGTTCCGAGGTCAGCCGCTCGCCGCGCCGGGCGAGCAGGGTGAGCTGGGTGGAACTCCGGTCGCCGCCGAAGAAACCGCCCGTGATGTTGCGGATGTAGAACGAGACCGGCTTCGCCTGGTTGGTCGAGAAGACGGTCTGCAGCTCGTCGTGGCTGTACTTGCCGGCCTGGACCGGGAAACCGTCGACGATCTCGAAGGTCTCCTTCACGCCTTCCTCGGTGAGGTTCACGCCGGTGTGGACCTGGAATCCGTTGCGCCACTCCCAGTGGTTGTCGATGTGGATGTACTGCGATTCCTTGTAGTCGTCGAAGTCCCAGATGGCGCTGTACGAGATGTGCGGCCGGAGCTCGTGAAAGCCCAGGAGATTCTCCGGCCGGATCGTGTGCATGCCGAACGCGGAGAGGTTCCGGAAGTTCCGTCGAGACAGGAAGCCGACTTCCGGGTTGAAGTTCTCCCGGGCCTCGGCGTAGCTCATGCTGCCGCGCCACGCCGGCTTGCCGAGGTTGTAACTCAGGAGCATCGAACTGTCGTCGCCGTCGAGCCCGGGCGTATCCGTCTGGGCGACGTAGCTTTCAATCGTGTGGTGCTCGCCGATTCCCCACTTGCCGTCGATGGCGTAGGTGCGGTTCGTGTCGTCATGCGGGGCCAGGCCGCCGACGCCCTCCCGGCTGATGGCCATGCCGCCGATACTGGAGCGCTCGCCCAGTTCCCGGTTGACGCGAGCAACCGCGTAGTTGTTGCCGTGGAGCCCGCCCACAGCCGCCGTCTGCATGTGGAGCACGCCCACGTTGAAGCGCCCCGCCTTGCCCGAAAGCCGGCCGCCGTAGTCGATCGGGATCAGTTCGCCCCTCGGCCCGATGCCGATGCGGCGGCTGAAGAACAGGTCGACGCGGGCCGAAGCGCGGCTGCCGGCTCGCGCCCCGACGGTGAACAGGCCGGCGTTCTCCAGGAAGAAGGGCCGCTTCTCGGGGAAGAACAGGTTGAACCGGTCGAGGTTCACCTGCTGCTCGTCGACCTCGACCTGGGCGAAGTCCGTGTTGTAGGTCACGTCGAGGGTCAGGCTCGGCGTCACGCTGTACTTGAGGTCGACCCCGAGGTCGGAATCCGACTCGTTGTCGCTGCCGGCGCTGGGCGGCTCGCGACTCGATCCGATCGCGTAGGGGATCAGCTTCAGGTTGCGCTGCGGCGGCGGCTCGACGCCCCGGAGCGACCCCGCGTCGGTCAGCCGGTCCAGGTCGTGGTTCCGGTCGAGTTCGGACCAGAAGGCAACTTCCCGGTGGCGCGCGATGTTGCGCTGGAAGTTGAGGCCCCAGGTCTGCACCTCCTCCGGCGGATAGCGGAGGGTGCGGAAGGGAATCGCGAACTCGGCGCTCCAGCCGAACTCGCCGACCTCGGTGGCGACGGTCCAGGCGCCGTCCCAGTTCAGGTTGAAGCCGGTGGACAGGGCGCCCCGGAAGCGGCCGCCGCCGCCCATGCCGCTGAACACCCCCGAGCCGCCTTCCAGGACCTGGCCGTCGTACTCGATGCCGGCGGGGTTCGTGCCGAAGACGAAACCGTTGCGCCCGTCCTGGAATGTGTCGAAGATCACCTGGAAGCTGTCCGTCTCGTCCAGGGCCGCGTCGCGGCGGCTGTCCGAGATGACGATCCCTTCGGGTTCCCGGTCGTGGCAGACGACTGCCACGAACAGGGTGTCCTCGGTGTACGCGAAGCGGACCTCGGTCCGTTCCGTGCCCGGCTCGCCGGCGAAGGGCCGGGTCTGCGTCGTGCCGGAAGCGGGCACGACGGCCTGCCAGACCGGGTCGTCGAGAACCCGGCCGTCGAGCTGGGGCGCCTCTCCGATCGCCAGGGCGGTAGCCGCTGGCCGGTCGGTCTGGGCTTCGGACGCAGTGGCCCCCAGTGAGGCCCCCAGCGACGGGATTGCGACGAGCCACGCCGCGGCAACTCTCTTCACGGGAAGCGACTCTACTCTGAACGGCGACTCAGTATCTGCCGGACTCCTGTAGCATCCGTGAAGGCACACGGGAACATGCTGGCGGAGGATCGGCGATGAAGATGGAGTCTGCGAAGAGGTACGGATTCGGGCTGGCCCTGACGGGAATCGTGGTCGCGGCGCTGGCCGCGGCGCCGGCGCTTGGCGCCGGCGAACTCATGGATGTCGAGGGCTATCCGACCCTCGTGCGCAAGCCGGTGGAGATCTGGAGCGACGGCACCCGCCTCGCCGGTGACGTCTTCTACCCGAAGGCGACCGCCGAGGGCGAGAAGCTCCCGACGATCGTGCTCTGTCACGGCTGGGGCGGCACGAAGGCCCACCTGAACCGCGGCATCGCGCCGCGCTTCGCCGAGGCCGGCTACCTGGTGCTGGCCTTCGACTACCGCGGCTGGGGCGAGAGCGATTCCCGCCTCGTCGTCCGCGGCAAGATGCCGAAGCCGGACGAGGACGGCTATGTGACGGTCAAGGCGCAGGCCATCCGCCAGCTCGTCGACCCGCTCGACCAGCAGGAGGACATCGACGCGGCGATCACCTTCGTCGAGGGCGAGCCGCACGCCGATGCGTCGCGGATCGGGATCTGGGGCTCCAGCTTCGGCGGCGGCCACGTCATCTGGCGCGCGGCCCACGACCGCCGCGTGAAGGCGGTCGCGGCGCAGGTCGGCGCGATGGATCAGCGCGCAGGCCTGATCTCGGCGCCGGGAGGTCTCAAGGGACTCCACCGTGCCGCGATCCAGCGCGCCCGCGGGGAGGTCGAGCCGGTGCCGGTCGGCGCCGATCAGCCGGAGGGCCTGACCGGCAGCCCGTACTACGAGCGCTTCGCGAAGTTCTCACCCGTCGAGGACGCGCACCTGATCACGGCGCCCACGATCATCATCGACGCGAAGCAGGAGCACTACTTCGACATCCGCGAACACGGCGAGCGGGTCTTCAAGGTCCTCTCCGGCCGCGTTCCCGTCGAGTACCACGCCTGGGACATGAGCCACTACGACATCTACAGCGGCGACTGGCTCGACAAGGCGATGGCGGCCGAGATCGGCTTCTTCGACCGCCACCTGAAGTAGCGGCGCGGCCGCGGCGCCGCTAGGCGACGTCGGCCAGGAACGCTTCGACTTCGGCGTGGAATTCGTCGGGCTGCTCGGCGGGTATGCCGTGGCCGCAGTTCTCGAGCATTCGGAGGCGTGAGCCCTTGATCCGGCGGGACATGATGACGCTGCCGCCGGGTGGAGTGAGAGCGTCCTCCAGGCCCTGGAGGATCAGTGTCGGACACGAGATTGTCTCGAGGTCGGCCGTGTAGTCGATGTCCGAGACGGCGCGGCAGGCGGCCGCATAGCAGGCGGCGTCGTTCCGTTCGATGGTGAGGCGCGCCGATTCGAGGATCTCTTCGGCGTGCCGTTCCCGGTACTCCTTGCCGTAGGAGAGCGCGGGGCCGGTCGGCGTCAGGGCCTTGGCCAGGCCGTCCCGCTCGATCAGGTCGGCGCGGGCGTTCCAGCCGGCTTCGGCGCGTTCGTTCACTTCGCTCGAGGTGCTGACCAAGATCAGCGCCCGGGTGCGTTCCGGGTAGTCGAGGGCGAAGCGCTGGGAGACGACGCCGCCCATGGAGATCCCGCCGATCACCGCGTCATCGGCGCCGACGTCGTCGAGCACGGCGGCGAGATCGGAAGCCCAGGTCGCCGGCGACATGGTGTCCGGGCGCCGCTCCGAGCCGCCGAAGCCGCGAACGTCCCAGGTCAGGACCGTGTAGCGGTCCCGGAACGTCCTGACGGTCGCTTCCCAGGCGTCCAGGTGGCTGCCCAGGCCGTGCGTGAAGACGACGACCGGCCCGCTGCCGGCGACCCGATAGTTGATCCGCGCGCCGTCGGCCGCAGTTGCGGACGGCACCGTCAGGCTGCGCGCCGATTGAACAGCCCGACCGTCAGCACCAGCGGAATCAGGAAGAGTGCTGTGCGCAGCCAGCCCGGCATGTCCGTGAGGATCAGGATCAGGGTGAGCGGGATCCAGAAGACCATCCACATCCAGATCGGGATCATTCTCCGCGGGGCGGGTTCGGCGCTTGCGCCCTCCGCGATGATGATGACGGCCAGGATGCCGAAACCGGCGCCGACGACACCGGCGATCAGGCCTCCGGCGGGGTAGGCGGCTGTAGCGAGAAGCAGTTCGGGCATGTTGGGGATTCCTAGGCGGTTCGCACGGGCGGGACCGGGTGCGCCGGCATTCCGGCGTGCCTGCGAGAATTCCCGCCGTGCCAGGTTCTGGGCGTTGAGCTTGCGGCGCGAATCGTAGCAGCCCGCGCGCTGCTGTACATTGATCCGGGAGGATCAGCCATGCGGGTCAGCATTTCCGTTCAGAGCGCGTACAACGTGGACGGCCCTCGGGAGGGCGCCCGGAGAATGATCGACCGGGCGCGCGCTGCGCGGGACGCCGGACTCGACGCGCTGTTCGTCGGCGACCACCACGCGACGGCTCTGCCGTACTACCAGAACACGGCGATCCTCGGCAGGATGCTGGCGGAGTGGGGGGATCGTCCGGCGGGCGCCCTCTACCTGCTGCCCCTGTGGCATCCGCTGATCGTCGCGGAGCAGGTCGGCACCCTGGCCAGCGTGATGGAGGGCCGGTTCATCCTCCAGTGCGCGATCGGCCCTGCCGACAACCAGTTCGAGGCGATGGGCGTCCCCGTGCGGCAGCGGCCGTCGCGATTCGAACAGTCTCTCTCCATCCTGCGCCGCCTGTGGGCGGGCGAGACAGTGACGACCGGGGGCGAGAACGACCGCTTCGGATTGCGGCAGGCGCGGATCGCTCCCTGCCCGCCGGAGCCGGTCGAGGTCTGGATCGGCGCCTCTGCGCCGCCGGCGATCGACCGCGCGGCGCGGCTGGGCGACGGTTGGCTGGCGGCGCCGGGACTGACGCCGGCGGAGGCTGCCGAGCAGCTCCGCCTCTACCGGGAGGCCTGCGAACGCCACGGCCGCCCGGTCGGCGTATGCGCGATCCGGCGCGACATCTACGTCGGCGAGACGGCGGCGGAAGCGGAGCGGACGGCGGCGGGCGTCGTTTCCCGCGGCTACCGGGGCTTCCCGCGAGAGGCGCTGATCATCGGAGATGCGGATCGGGCGGCGGCGGCGTTCGCGGAGCTGGGCGGGATGGGGTACGACGAGGTCGTCGTGCGACACCTGGTCCAGGACCCGGCGCGGGTTCTGCAGTCGATCGGCCGACTCGCCGAAGTCCGCGAACGGCTGAGTTAGCGCCGCGGGAACTGGGTGCTCCGGCGCCCTCGCCGGCATCCGGCGCGAAGCGCCGGGGGTTCTGGAATCCTGCGGCGCTAGCGCCGCGGCACGTCCTCGGGGAAGGGCTCCAGGCCCTCGTCGAGTTCGACGCCGATGCTCCGCAGGGCCATCGACACCATCCGGTACTGGCCGACCGTGAAGATCAGGTCGATCATCTGCTGGTCTGTGTAACGGGCCTTCAGAAAGGCCCAGGTCCGTTCCGAGATCGCCGAGCGGCGGTGCAGCTCGGTCGCCGCGCGCAGCAGGTAACGCTCGAAGCTGGTCCACGGACCGGCATTTTCGCCCACGGCGACGTTGCGGATCTCCTCGTCCGTCATGCCGGCGGCCCTGGCCGCTCGCGCGTGGTGCCCCCATTCGTACTCGGCTTCGTTGAGCCAGGAGGTGCGCAGGATGACCATCTCGCGGTCCCGGTCGGGAAGGGTGCTGCCGCGCAGGATGTAGCCCCCGAACGGCCCCCAGGCCTCCATCAGCGGCGGATGATGAGAGAGGGTGCGGATCAGGTTGATGCTCTCGACACCCTCGGCCGGCGGAATCCTGGGCCCGGTTTCGCGTCGTTGCCGTTGAGCCGAGAGGGAACCGGCGACGAGAGCCAGGACGAGCGTCACCGCTGCCGCCCTGCGGAACCCGGTTGGCGCGTCCGCGTGCCAACCGTGTACGGATTCCGACGACCGGCGGCGGTTGGCGGAGTGGCAGGTCTGCGTGTTCATGGTCGATCCTCCTTGTCGAGGGGCACTATAGCCCCGGAGTCGGTCGTTCTACCCGCGCAGCCGCGGTCTTGAAGCCCGAGTATTTCGGCTGGTCGATGGCGATCTGGTTGACGACGGTGGCGCGCAGGTGCTCGTGCAGCTTGCGGTCGTCGAGAGCGATTCGGTCGTCCCGGATGGCGTGAACGAGCTTCCATCGCAGTTCGAGGAGCGAACCGTCGGCGTCGAGCAGGCGGCGGAGTCGCTCGTGCTCGCGTCTTCGGTGTTCGGTGCCGAGGTGGAGATCCCGGTAGACCATGTCGAGCGCGTTGCCGGCGACCAGGGCGTGGAACCGGGTCCGCCCGGACGTTTCGTCCCTGACCTGGCCGTGGAGGAAGTCGCGGGTCGCGCCGACGAGTTCCTCGAGCCGCGGCATGTCCGGGTCCGGGAGTTCGTCGGGTGCGGCTACCAGCTCGACCGGACCGGGGATCAACAGATTCACGCAGTCGACCTGACACTCCGTCGTCCGGCGTCCGATCGTCACGCGCTCGACCGAGCGGTCCATCCCCTGACGGTAGTGCTGGGTCATGCCCAGGGTCGAAACGGCCCACCAGAAGGAGCCGAACACCTCCCAGTACTGCACCCGCGCGAGCTCGACCGCCTTGCCGCTGGTCGCTTCGTAGCCGGCGAACAGGTCCTCGTAGGTGCCGAAGCCGCCGACCGGCAGTTCGGGTCCCGCGCCGTAGCGCCAGGAGTTCGTGCAGATCCAGCCCAGGTCCCGCATCGGGTCGCCGATGTGGGCGATCTCCCAGTCGAGCACCGCGCTGACGCCCGTCTGGTCGACCATCAGGTTGCCGTTGCGGAAGTCGTTGTGAACCAGGGTCCGATCCGGTGAATCCGGCAGGTTCTCCATCAGCCAGCGCGCCGTGAAGTCGATCATCGGCTGCGGCGTGTCGAGGGCCTCGTAGCGGCCGCGGGTCTGCTCGATGAAGTCCGCCGCGCTCAGGCTCGCCAGGTCGCGGTCGAGGCCGTGGGCGTCCAGGTCGATCGTGTGCAGCCGGCCCAGGATCTCGCCGCATTGCCGGGCGAGCTTCGGGCGCACCTCGGCGAGGTCGGGGGAGCGGACGATCCGCGCGCCGAGGGCGATGCCGTCGAGCCACTCCATGACGAAGCCCGCTCCGAGCCCGTCGCCGGGTTCCAGCACGTAGAAGACCTCGGGTTCGGGGATGCCGTTCTCGCGGGCGACCTGCATCAGCTTCGCCTCGATCCGCAGGCCCGGCGCGCTCCGCTCGACTGCCCGTCTGTCCTCCTGCTTGCCGCCGGGGGACCGTCTGAGCGCGAGCCGGCGGTGGCCGTCGGCGGTCTCGATTCGCAGGCGGTAGGTTTCCTGGCTGGCGCCGCCCGAGAGCCGCTCGATGCTCGCCAGACGCTCGCAGTCGTCGATCTCGCGCCGGAGCACCCGGTCCAGCCGGGCCTCGAAGCTGTCCTTCTCCCAGGCGGCGCCGCTGCCGCCGGCGACGGGAGCGAGCAGGTAGATCTCGTCGCCCTCGTGCAGCTCGCGATCGCGGTTGTCTTCCAGTGGGCAGCGCTCGCCGTTGATCATCAGGGTGTCCCGGAGATGCGGCGAGTTCGAGATGGCCTCCGACAGCGGCACGCCGGCGCGGTCGGCGGCCGGAAGCAGATCGGCCAGCGTCGCGCCGGGCGAGAGCCGGAACGTGCGGTCGATGTCGTGCCAGCCGGCGCCGATCCGCCCCTTGATCAGAACGCGGACGCGGATCTTCGTTCCGGACCGTGGACGAACGAGGCTGCGCAGAAGGCCCATCGAGGCAGGGGACCGGCCTCGGTCAGGCCAGTTGCGCTTCCAGCAGGTCGTCCATGCCGAGCTGCTCGGCACGGCTCCGGCTGAGCCGGCCGGTGTCCGGATCCCAGTCCATCGCCTGGTAGTAGTCCCGCTTCAGTTGCTCGAGGGGCGCCTGGACGCCGGCCAGTGGCCCGCTGTCGAGCCGGCCGTCGCCTTCGCCCATCATCCGGGCGTGGGGCCTGAAGTCCGACGGCGAGATTCCCTCTCGGAGGTTGAAGGCGTTCCGCAGGTTCTGGATCCGCTCGCCGCAGAGCAGGAGTTCCTCTTGGTCCACGTCCCAGCCGGTCAGGGCGTTGACCATGTCGACCCAGGGCAGGCCGCCGGTCAGACCGGTGAACATGCAGAGGCCCAGGCCGTTCAGCGTCTGGTGGGCGTTGCTGTAGTGGGCCTGCGCTATGCCCTTGTTCTTCGTGCCCTTCCAGGCGATCGTCACTTCGTCCTTGTCGACGGCCTCGGGCAGCGGGAAGCCGGCGCCGAAGGTCTCGTTCCAGGACGCGGAACCGGCGGTGTGGCGGCCTGGCGTCGGATCGGCGATGTAGGTCACGCCCATCAGCGAGGTGAAGCGCGGGTCGTGGTACGCCGGTTCCTGGCCACCGACGTGGACCGCGTAGGCGTCGGTGCCGCGGCCAACATGGCGGGACGCGGAGGCGAGGCCGTGGCGCAGCCACTCGCCGCAGCCTTCGCCTTCGCCCATCTTGACGGTCAGGGCGAGCGCGCCCTCGCCGTTGCCCCAGCGCATGTCCACGCCATCGAGGTCGCCGGCGGTCAGGTCGCCGCGTTCGACCGCCTCGCACACCCAGGCGATCGTGGCGCTCGAACTCACGGCGTCCATGCCGTAGCGGTTGCAGGCGTCGTGGCAGGCGGTCACGAGTTCCAGGTCGTCGTTCAGGATGTTCGCGCCGAAACCGACGATCGTCTCGTAGTCCGGGCGGCGCACGTCCGAAAGACCGCGGCTCTTGACGCCGACGATCCCCTTGCAGGGCGCGGGGCAGTCGCCGCAGCTCAGCTTCTTCGTGATCATCTTGTCGACCTCGGCCCCGTCCAGCTTCCAGCCCTTCTTCGCCAGCGGGAAGTCGCGGGCGCCGACGCCCCTCCAGTTCTTGAGCGGCGCGTCGCCGTTCTCGACCGAGAGCGCGACCGCCGCCGTCGTGCCGCGGTCGGCCCACATCTGGCGCATCGCCGGCTGCGGCGACTCGATCTTGATCCCGAACTTCGCGAACATCCGGTACACGAAACCGAAGTGCTTCTTCGGTGCCGCCATCTTGACAACGAGGCGCATCGGCAGGCTGATGTCGCTGCGGTACTCGCGATTCACTTCGTCGCACAGGGAGCGGAAGCGCTTCTCGTCACGCATTGGCACGGTGTTGCCTGTGTTCTCCCCGCCGTCCACCACAACGGCCTTCAGGTTCTTCGAGCCGAAGATCGCGCCGAAGCCCTGGCGTCCGAAGGCGTGGTAGCGGTCGTTCATCACCGAGGCGATTCGCGCTCCGCGCTCGCCCGCCGGCCCGATCGCCGACACGCCGACCCGAAACTTCGTGCCGTAGCACTCCTGAAGCGCGTCGAAGGCCTCCGGAATCTGGGTGCCCCAGAGGTCGCCGGCCGGTTCGATCGCGATGCCTTCCTCCCGGATGACGAGGACGGACGGTTCGGCGGCGCGGCCGCGCACGACGAGAGCGTCGTAGCCGGCGTGACGGAGGTGGATCGCCGTGCTGCCGCCCGAGTTCGAGTCGGCCCAGGTGCCGGTGAGCGGCGACTTGCCGACGATCTGGATGCGGCCCGAGAACGGTGTGCGGAGCCCCGTGAGCAGGCCGGAGACCAAGGCGAAACAGGCCTCCGGCGCGGTCGCCTCGGTGCCGGCGGGGAAGTGCTTCCACATCAGCCAGGCGCCGAGGCCGTAGCCGCCGAGGTACTGGCGGAACACGTCCGCGGGAATCGTCTCGGTGCGGTGTTCGCCGGTCGAAAGGTCGACCACGAGCGCACGTCCGTGGGCGCCGTAGAGGCCGTTGCCGCCGTTGCCGTTCCGGGGTTCTGTCATCTATGGAGATCTCCGAATTGTGACTGCCACGGTGGGGGAGTGTACTCGGGCGCCGCCGCTCAGCCGGGCTTGGCGTATCCTCGCGCACCATGCCGGAACACCCATCTTCGCCCCGGAGCCTCCGCCTGCCGGGAGCGGGCGGCATCGAACTGCAGGTCTACGACTACGGCAACGAGGGTGCGCCGCCTCTCGTTCTGCTGCACGGGATGCAGGACCTGGCGATGGCGTTCGAGCCGGTGGCGAACCGCTTCCGCGATCGCTACCGGGTCGTCTCTTTCGACCTGCGCGGCCACGGCGACAGCGGCAAGCCCGGCGTCTACGCGCTGCCGCACTTCATCGCCGACCTGCACGCGGTCATCTTCCAGCTCCAGTTGGAGCGGCCCGTACTGGTCGGCCACAGCCTGGGCGGACAGATCGTCAGCCACTACGCGGCGGTGTTCAACGAGGTGCCGAGCGTGATCGTCAACATCGACGGCGTCGGCGCGCCGTTCCGCGAGAGCGACATGCCCGTCGAGAACCGCCAGCTCCGCCTGCAGAACGGTCACACCAGCCTGCTGCGGCCCGGAGGCCACAAGCGGCCGATGATGGACCTGGACGACGCCTGGCGGCTCTACTGCCGGTTCCACCCAGGACTCGACCACGACCTGGCGCGGCACCTGGTGGAAATTGGCACGACCGAGCACCCGTACGGCGGCCTGCAGTGGAAGTGGGATCCGCAGGTCGAGACGACGGGGCTGACCATGTCGAGCCGGCTGTCCGAGGAGCGTTGGCCCTGGGTCGCATGCCCGGTGCTCGTCGTGACTGGAGGCCGATCGGCCGAGTTCTACCGCGGTCGCGGCGGCATCGACCACGACACGCCGGCGGCGCCCGACGAGATCGAGCGCCGGGTCCGCCTGTTCCGCAACGTTCACCACGTCGAGATCCCGGAGGCGGGCCACATGGTCCACTTCGACGCGCCGGAGCGGCTCGGCGAGATCATCGACGCCTACCTGGCAGCCGGATAACGGGAGAGACATGGACTTCGAGATTCCCCAGGACATCAAGGACAAGCTGGCCGAGCTCGACGACTTCATCGAGCGCGAGATCAAGCCGCTGGAGCGGCAGGACGACAACGTCCGCTTCTTCGACCAGCGCCGGGAATGGGCGCGGACTGACTTCGAGAACGACGGCAAGCCGCGGCCCGAGTGGGAGGCCCTGCTGCGCGAGATGAAACGCCGCGCCGACGCCGCCGGCCACCTCCGGTTCGGCCTGCCGAAGGAACTCGGCGGTCAGGACGGCTCGAACCTGGCGATGGCGGTGATCCGGGAGCACCTGGCCGCCAAGGGGCTGGGCCTGCACAACGACCTGCAGAACGAATCCTCGATCGTCGGCAACTTCCCGACCGTGATCATGATGCACCGCTTCGGGACCCCGGAGCAGAAGGCGCGGTTCATGGAAGGGATGATGACCGGAGCGGTGCGGATGGGCTTCGGCCTGACCGAGCCGGACCACGGTTCGGACGCGACCTGGCTCGAGACCGCCGGAGTCCGCGACGGCGACGACTGGGTGATCAACGGCGCGAAGCGGTTCAACTCGGGCCTCCACGCGGCGACCCACGACCTGATCTTTGCCCGCACTTCGGGCGATCAGGGGAAGGCAGATGGCGTCACCTGCTTCATCGTGCCGACGGACTCGCCGGGCTTCGAGGTCCCCTTCATGTGGTGGACCTTCAACATGCCGACGGACCACGCCGAGGTGTCGCTGACGGACGTGCGCGTGCCGAATGACGCCATCTTCGGCGAGGAGGGCCGCGGCCTCGCCCTGGCCCAGACCTTCGTCCACGAGAACCGCATCCGCCAGGCGGCGTCAGGCGTCGGCGCGGCTCAGTTCTGCATCAACGAGAGCATCAGGTACGCCCGCGACCGGATCGTCTTCGGCAAGCCGCTATGGCTCAACCAGGCGATTCAGTTTCCCCTCGCCGAGCTCCAGACGGAGTGCGAGATGGTCCGCAACCTCGTCTACAAGACCGCCTGGGAGCTTGACCAGCAGCACCACATGGAGGTCACCGACAAGGTCTCCATGTGCAACTACCGGGCGAACCGCCTCGTCTGCAACGCCGCCGACCGGGCCATCCAGACGCACGGCGGCATCGGCTACACCCGGCACATGCCGTTCGAGCACATCTACCGCCACCACCGGCGGTACCGGATCACCGAAGGCTCCGAGGAGATCCAGATCCGCCGCGTCGCGGGGATCATGTTCGGCAAGAAGGCGAAGCGTTAGGCGAAGCCCGGCCCTACGACGCCGGCTCCAGAATCGCCTGGTAGGTGAGACGGCGGCTCAGCGACCGGACGTCCGGCCGCCGCGGTCCGAAGTGCTGGATCATGCCGACGAAGACGAGGTCTTCCTTCGGATCGATCCAGAACCAGGTGCCGGCGGCGCCGCCCCAGTAGTACTCGCCCTTCGAGATGCCGTCGGCGGCAACCGGGTCGAGGACGACCGCGAAGTCGAGGCCGAAGCCGGTGCCCGGGGACATCTCCTTGAGCTCGCGGGGCAGGTGGTTCAGGTGCATCAGCTCGACGGTCGAGGGCGCGAGGATGCGCACGCCGTCCAGCTCGCCGCCGTTGAGCAGCATCTGGCTGAACCGCATGTAGTCCATCGTGGTCGACACGAGGCCGCCGCCGCCCGAGAGGAAGTTCGGCGGGTCGAAGTAGCTGCGCGAGCCGCCGAAACCCTCCTGCGGCATCAGGTTCCCGTCCGCGTCGTGGGTGTAGACCTGGGCGAAGCGGTCCGCCTTGTCCTCGGCCACGTAGAAGGCGGTGTCGTTCATCCCGAGGGGGCCGAACAGCCGTTCGTTGAGGAACTCGTCGAACTTCTGGCCGGAGAGCACCTCGACCAGGTAGCCCTGGACGTCGACCGCGACGCTGTAGTGCCACATCGAGCCGGGGTGCTGGCGGAGCGGGATCTTCGACAGCTTGTCGATCATGTCCTTGAGCGTCGAGTCGTTGTCGAGGACGTTTGCCTCCTGGTACAGCGTGTCGACCTGGGACTGGGAGAAGATGCCGTAGCTCAAGCCCGCGGTATGCGCCATCAGCTCGCGGATCGTCATCGGGTGGTCGGCCGGCTCGGTGATCGGCTGACCGTTCGGCCCATCCTCCTTGGCGACGACCAGTCCTTCGAACTCGGGGATGTAGCGGTGGACCGGGTCGGAGAGCCGGAACTTGCCCTCCTCGTAGAGCATCATCAGCGCGACGCCGGTGATCGGCTTCGTCATCGAGTAGATGCGGAAGATGACGTCCTCGCTCATCTCGGAGCCGGCCTCGATGTCGCGGTGGCCGAAGGTGCCGAAGTGGGCGATCTTGCCCTGGCGCGAGATCATCGTCGTGATGCCGGAGAGCAGGCCGTCGTCGACGAGGCCCTGCATCGCTTCGTTCAGGCGCTCGAGGCGCTCGCTCGACATACCGACTTCTTCGGGGGCGACCCTGGCCAGGTCGCGGGGGCCCTGCATCGGAACATCGGCGCGCGACTGGCCGCAGGCGACCAGACCGAGGCTCAGGAGGGCGACGGCGAGGAGCGCGGCCACCAGGCGGAACAGTTGGGCGGAACGAGTCATGGAACTCTCCCTTGACGGACGGTGAAACGGGACTTGGAGAAACGGCAAGACTAGCAGCCCCTAAGGGGCGTCGGGGCTTTCCCCTCAGCGTGCCGGAAGCCGCGCGTGGACGGGTCGTCGCTGTTACGATCAGTGACTTCCCGATGGAGAAGACGATCGACAGGCCGAAGCTCGCCCGGGACATCATGGTGACCAGGCTGGTCACGGTGCATCCGCGCACTCATGTGTTCGATGGCATCGCGGCGCTGCTCCGCCACCGGATCACCGGCGCCCCGGTGATTGGCGAACGCCACAGCTATCTCGGCATGCTGTCGGAGAAGAGCTGCCTGACCGTCCTCACCGTGACGGCGCGAGCGGCGGACGAGCGCGGGCTGGCAGCGAGCCGCCGTTCGCGGTCGCAGGACTTCATGGCCAGGCGCCTGGTCACGCTCCGGGCCGGCATGCCGGCGCTCGACGCGATCGCTCTCCTGCTGAAGAACCGGATCTCGGGCGCTCCGGTGGTGGACCCGGCCGGCCGCTTTCTGGGGGTCTTCTCCGAGAAGTTCTCGATGGACGTGCTGCTCGGCCTCGCCTACGACCAGTTGCCGGCGGCGCCCGTGGATGCGTTCATGAACACGGACTTCGGACGGGTGATCGAGGGCTCCGAACCGTTGCTCGAGATCGCCCAGCGTTTTCTCGATACGCCGTACCGGCGCCTGCCGGTGGTCCGGGACGGGGCGCTCGTGGGGCAGGTCAGCCGCCGGGACGTGCTCGCGGCGCAGCACCACCTGACCTCGGCTCTCGACGGCCGGCGGTCCATCCTGCGGGAGCGCAGCAGCGAGCTGGGCCTGGAGGATCTGGCCGCGCCGGACGAGGAAGGGGATCCGGCAGATTTCGAACTCGACTCCACGGACGCTTCCGCGTTCATGGACCGCAAGGCGCGCACGATCTCCGAGGACACGGACCTGCTGACCATCGCGCGCATCTTCAAGAGCACGCCGTACCGCCGCCTGCCCGTGCTGCGGGGCCGCCGGCTGGTTGGCCAGATCAGCCGACGCGACGTGCTCGCCGCCACCCACGGCCTGCTGGTGCGCGCGCCGCAGCCCGGCCAGGCGCTGCTCTACCTGAGCGCCGTCGTCGACTCCGGTGAGCGGCCGTCCCTGTCCTGAACGCGAACCCCTGAGCAGGCACCACACGTGAATCGAGCTGGCCGCCGTACCCCGCCTGAAGGAGGAGACATGTCCCATCCGCCCATCGAACTGTCGGGTCAGGCCCGCCGGGGTCTGTTCGCACTGCTTGGCCTCGCGGCCCTTGTGCTGCTGGCCGCGGGGCCGGCCGTAGCCGCGGCGGACGACGACGAGCCGAAACTGGTGGAGCCGGCGCCGCCGCGACCGGACGGCGAGGGCGAAGGGCCATTCGACCGCCTGATCCTGCGCGGCGTGATGGTGGTCGACGGCACCGGCGCGCCGCCGATGGGCCCGGTCGACATCGTGATCGAGGGCAACCGGATCGAGGAGATCAAGAGCCTCGGCATGGCCAACACCGAGATCGACGAAAGCAGGCGCCCGAAGGACGCCGACCACGAGCTCGATCTCTCCGGTTCCTGGGTGCTGCCGGGGCTCATTGACCTCCACGTCCACACCGGCGGCGTGCCGAAGGCGCCGCGTGCCGAGTACATCTACAAGTTGTGGATGGCGCACGGCATCACGACGGCGCGCGGCGTGCCCACCGGGCCGCTGGAGTGGGACCTGAGCGAGAAGGAGCGGAGCCGCAGGAACGAGATCACCGCGCCGCGCTTCGTTTCCTTTCAGCGTCCGGGCAGCGGCAAGGAGTGGAAGGACCGGGACATTCGCACCCCCGCGGACGCCCGCGAGTGGGTGCGATACGCCCACGAGAAGGGCGTCGACGGGCTCAAGCTCGGCGCCTTCCCGCCGAAGATCATGGCGGCGCTGCTCGACGAGGCCGGCAGCCTGGGAATGGGGTCGACCGCCCACCTCGACCAGATGGGGGTCGGCAACATGAACGCGATCGACTCCGCGCGGTTGGGACTGGTCGGGATGACCCACTTCTACGGCCTGTTCGAGTCGATGTACGAGGGTGCCGACGTGCAGCCCTGGCCGGCCGAGATGAACTACATGGACGAGCAGTTCCGCTTCGGCCAGGTGGCCCGGCAGTGGAGGCTGGTCGAGCCGGGCGGCGAGCGCTGGAACGCCCTCCTGGAGGAGTTCCTGGAACTCGACTTCTTCATCAACCCGACGATGACGATCTACTCCGCCAGCCGCGACGTGATGCGGGCGCGCAACGCCGACTGGCACGCGGACTACACGCTGCCCAGCTTGGCCGAGTTCTATGCCCCCAGCCGCCTTGACCACGGCTCCTACTGGTTCTACTGGACGACGGCGGACGAGGTGGCCTGGAAGAACTTCTACCGCGTCTGGATGCGGTTCCTGAACGAGTACAAGAACCGCGGCGGCCGGGTCACCGTGGGTTCGGATTCGGGGTTCATCTACCAGACCTACGGTTTCGGCACGATCCTCGAGCTCGAGATGCTGCAGGAGGCGGGCTTCCATCCGCTAGAGGTGATCCGCTCGGCGACGATGCACGGCGCCGAGGAACTCGTGAAGGCCAGCGGCGAAGACATCGAGATCGGGATCGTGCGGGAAGGGATGCTCGCCGATCTCCTCGTCGTGGACGAGAACCCGATCGCCAACCTGAAGGTGCTCTACGGCACGGGTGCCGTCAGGCTGAACGACGACACCGGCCGCCCCGAGCGGGTCGGCGGCGTCCGCTACACGATCAAGGACGGCATCGTCTACGACGCGAAGAAGCTGCTCGCGGACGTGGCGGATATGGTTGCCGCCGCCAGGATGCAGTCCGGGAGCCCGCTGCAGGAGACGACGGGAGGAGCCCGGCCCTAGCAACCGAGCGCGGAGACCGCCCCCCGAACAAACAGAGAACAGGGAGAACCCAGTGAAACAGACACTCGTCAAGCAAGCAGTCGTCGTCCTGATCGCCGCCGCCCTTCTCGCCTCGCCGCTGTCGGCGGGTTCCGAGACGAAGGTCCACGCGGACGTCGTCTACGGCCACAAGATGGGCATGGCGCTCACATTCGATGCGCTGGTGCCGGCCGAGCAGAACGGCGCGGCCGTCCTGTTCATGGTCAGCGGAGGCTGGTTCTCACGCTGGTCCGACCCCCACCGGATTGCGTCCGGCGAAGGCCGGCAGTTCGGCGCGGTCGGCGAGCTGCTGGACCACGGCTACGCCGTGTTCATGGTTCGCCACGGTTCGGCGCCGCTGTTCAAGGTCCCCGAGGCGGTCGCGGACGTGCGCCGCGCGGTGCGCTACATCCGCCTGAACGCCGGCGACTACGGCATCGACGCGGATCGGATGGGCGTCTTCGGCGGCAGCGCCGGCGGCCACCTGTCGCTCATGCTCGGCAACGCCTCGGACGAAGGAAACTCCGAGAGCAACGACCCGATCGAGCAGACCGGCAACCGGGTGGCGGCCGTCGTCGCCTACTTCCCGCCGGTCGACCTGCAGGGGATCACCGGGCCGAATGACCGTTTCCCGGCCCTCGACTTCGATCCCGCGAAGGCCGCCGACATCTCGCCGGTCCTCTTCGTCAGCGAGGACGATCCGCCGACGCTGCTGATTCACGGCGACCGGGACGAACTCGTGCCGCTCTCCAACAGCGAGCGGATCAAGGCCGCCTTCGATGAGGCGAACGTCACCTCGAAGCTGATCGTGATCGAGGGCGCCGCCCACGGTTTCCGTGGTGAGGACGGACAGCGCGCGTCGAGCGCGCTCGTCGCCTGGTTCAACGAGCACCTGGGAGTGTCGGCCGACTGACCTAGGTCAGGACGTCCAGTTCCCCTTCCCCGTAGCGGGCGCGCAGGACCTTTTTGTCGAACTTGCCGACGCTGGTCTTGGGGACCTCGTCGATGAAGGTCCAGCGTTCGGGAAGCCACCAGCGGGCGACGCGGTCGGCGAGGTAGCTCCGGAGTTCGCCCGGGTCGGCTTCGGCGCCGTCGTTGAGCACGACGCATGCGAGCGGCCGCTCGTCCCAGCGGTCGTCCGGCACGCCGACCACGGCGGCCTCGGCGACGGCCGGGTGGCCCATCAGTTCGTTCTCCAGGTCGACCGAGGAGATCCACTCGCCGCCGGATTTGATGACGTCCTTGGCGCGGTCCGTGATCTGCAGGAAGCCCTTCGGGTCGATCGAGGCGACGTCACCGGTCCTGAGCCAGCCGTCGTGGAACTTCTCGGGGTCGTCGTCGAGGTAGTACGAGCCGGTGATCCACGGCCCGCGGATCTCGATCTCGCCGACGGCTTCACCGTCCCAGGGCATCTCTTCGCCGTCGTCGCCCGTGATCCGGATCTCCACGCCGGAGATGATGCGGCCGGTCTTGACCCGCCAGTCGACCTCTTCCTCGCGCGGGGTGCCGCGGGGAGGAATGGCCATGGCCGCGAGCGGTGAGGTCTCCGTCATGCCCCAGCCCTGGATGATGTCGACGCCGAAACGGTCGCGGAACCCCTCGATCAGCGAGCGGGGAACGGCCGAGCCGCCGCAGAGGACGGCGCGGAACGAGGAGAAGTCGACTTCATGGCTCTCCGAGTAGCGGAGAACTTCGTTCCAGATCGTCGGCACCGCCCCGGAGAGCGTCGGCCGGTGCTCGGCGATGATCCGGCACAGGGGCTCCGCCTGCAGGAAGCGGTCGGGCATGACGAAGTCGGCGCCGGTGAACCAGCCGACGTGGGGCAGGCCCCAGGCGTTGGCGTGGAACATCGGCACGATGGCCAGGATGCTGTCCGCCTGGCTGATGCCCAGGGCGCCGCCGGAGGCGACGCCGAGTGCGTGAAGGAAGGACGAACGGTGGCTGTAGGCGACTCCCTTCGGGTTGCCGGTGGTGCCGCTCGTGTAGCACATGGCGCAGGCGGCCCGCTCGTCGATCTCCGGCCAGTCGAAGGTGGTCGGTTGGCCTGAGATCATCTCGTCGTAGCGGTGGATGGTCGCTCCGCCCGCCTCGAGCGGCGAAGCGTCGCCGTCGCCGACGACGATGAAGTGCTCGACCGTCTCGAGGTCGGCCGCCACCTGCCCGATGAGCGGAACGAGGGAGTCGTCGACGATCACCACGCGGTCCTCGGCGTGGTTCGTGACGTAGGTCAACTGCTCCGGGAACAGGCGGATGTTCAGGGTGTGAAGGACGGCGCCCATGCACGGGATCGCGAAGTAGGCCTCCAGGTGTTCCTGGTTGTTCCAGGCGAAGGTGCCGACACGGTCTCCCGGCTGGATGCCGAGGCCCTTGAGCGCGTGGGCGAGCTGGGCGCTGCGCTCCGCGACTTCGGCGTAGGTGCCGATCCGTGCGCCGTCCGCCTGGCAGGTGATGATCCGGCTGTCTCGGTGCACCCGGCGTCCGTGATCGAAGATCATCCGGATCGTCAGCGGGAAGTCCATCATCGTGCTGAGTGTCATCGCGTCGCTCCAGGGTCTGGGGAAGGGTGCGGTGTCGACGGAGCGGTACCTTAGCGAGTTCTGACGGGCGTACCCGGCCTTTCTGCGTAGACTCCGCCGGTGGATCCCGTCCGGCTGGAACTGTTCTCGAACCGGTTCGCCGCCATCGCGTCCGAGATGGGCGTGATGCTGCAGCGGACGGCGATGTCGGTAAACGTCAAGGAGCGTCTCGACTTCTCGTGCGGGATGCTCGACGCGGAAGGGCGGTTGCTGGTCAACGCGCCCCACATTCCGGTCCACCTCGGCGCGCTCGGCGAATGCGTGCGACGGGTCGCGGCGGAACTCGAGCTCGGCGCCGGCGACGTCGCGGTGACGAACCACCCGGGCTACGGCGGCTCCCACCTGCCCGACATCACGGTCATTTCTCCGGTCTTCGTGGACGGCCGGCTGCTGGGCTACGTCGCCAACCGGGCCCACCACGCTGAACTGGGCGGCATCCGGCCGGGCTCGATGCCGCCCGAGGCCCGGAACCTGGCGGAAGAGGGCGTGGTCATCGCGCCCCGGTACCTGGTACGGGCGGGGGAGCCGCAGTGGGAGCGGATCGAGGCCCTGCTGGCCGGCGGCCCGGCCCCCTCCCGCTCGGTGGCGGAGAACCTGGCCGACCTGGGCGCGGCGGTGGCCGCAAACCGGCGCGGCGTGGCGGCCCTTCGCCAGCTCGCCGCGGACGCGGGCGAGGAGGAGGTGCGGCGCTACATGTCGGCGCTCTACTCGCGCGCCGCCGACCGGATGCGGTCGGCCCTGGAGGACCACGTGCGGAGCACGGGCCGCCAGTCGTTTCACGCCCGGGAACGGCTGGATGACGGTTCGCCGATCGAGGTCGCGGTGACGGTGGATCGCGGTTCGGCGCGGATCGACTTCACGGGCAGTGCACCTGTCCACGGCGGCAACCTGAACGCGACGCCGGCGATCGTCCGGAGCGCGACGATCTACGTGCTGCGGTTGCTGATCGGCGTGCCGCTCCAGCTCAACGAGGGGTTGCTCGAACCGGTCGAGATCGAGATTCCGCGCGGCATGCTGAACCCGGAGTTTCCGGCCGATCCGAGGCGCTGCCCGGCGGTCGTCGGCGGCAACGTCGAAACGAGTCAGCGGGTCGTCGACACGCTGATCAAGGCGCTTGGACTCTGCGCCTGCGGGCAGGGAACGATGAACAACACGCTGTTTGGCGACGACACCTTCGGCTACTACGAAACGGTCGGCGGCGGGGCCGGTGCAGGGCCGGGGTTCAGGGGGGCGAGCGGCGTCCATACCCACATGACGAACACGCGCATCACCGACCCCGAAGTGCTGGAGCACCGCTATCCCGTGCGTCTCGAGCGCTTCGCCCTGCGGCGCGGATCGGGCGGGCCGGGCCGCTATCCCGGCGGCGACGGCCTGCGCCGGGAGCTGCGCTTTCTCACGCCGCAACAGGTTTCGGTGCTCGGCCAGCACCGGGTGGAACGTCCCTACGGCGTCGACGGCGGGGCGAGCGGTTCAACGGGCCGCGCCCGTATTCTGCGTACCGGGGGCGGCGTCCGCGAACTCGCCTCCGTCGACCAGGCCGACGTGATGCCCGGGGATCTCCTGGTGCTGGAGACGCCGGGCGGCGGCGGTTGGGGCGCCGGGCGCCCCTGATTCGACGTGGCCGGACGCGACGTGGCCGGATAGAATGCGCGCCCGCCCGGGAAGTCGGGGCGAACCTTGCCAGCCAGCACCCAACAGGAGCCGAGTCGATGAGCCAGCAACAGGTTCAGGTCAGTGAAGAGAAGGCGCGCGCGGTCGCCGAGGAGTCCCGCCAGAAGGAGTGGAAGAACCCCTCCTTCATGAAGGAGCTCTTCCTGGGCAACTTCCGCTTCGACCTGATCAGCCCGTATCCCTCCCGCGACGAGTGGCGGCCGGAGTTCGAGTCGTTCTACTCGGCGCTCACGGACTTCCTGCGCGACGAGGTCGATCCGGTCGAGATCGACGTGTCGGAGGACTACCCGGACCATGTGATCGACGGCCTCGCCCGGCTTGGCGCCTTCGGCATGAAGATCCCGACGGAGTACGGCGGTCTCGGCTTCGACCAGGTCGAGTACGCCCAGGTGATGGAGCTGATCGGCTCGTTCGACGGCAACCTGACCGCCCTGCTCTCGGCTCATCAGTCGATCGGCGTGCCGCAGCCGGTCAATCTCTTCGGCAGCGAGGAGCTGAAGCGGAAGTACCTGCCGCGCTGCGCCTCGGGCGAGATCTCCGCCTTCGCCCTGACCGAGCCGGAGGTCGGTTCCGACCCGGCAAGGCTGTCGACTTCGGCCGTCCTCGACGGTGACTTCTACGTCCTGAACGGCACGAAGCTCTGGTGCACGAACGGCACGAAGGCGAAGCTGCTGGTCGTCATGGCGATGGACCCGGTGACCGAGAAGATCAGTTCGTTCGTGGTCGAGACGGAGTGGGAGGGCGTCGAGGTCGAGCGCCGCTGCCACTTCATGGGACTCAACGCCCTGGCCAACGGCATCATCACCTTCGACAACGTGAAGGTGCCGAAGGAGAACCTGATCGGCAAGGAGGGCAGGGGGCTCAAGATCGCTCTCACGACGCTGAATGACGGCCGCCTGTCGATACCGAACAGTTCGGTGGGCGCGGCCAAGTACTGCCTCAAGGCGGTGCGGGAGTTCGGCAGCAGCCGGATCCAGTGGGGCGTGCCGATCGGCAAGCACGAAGCGATCGCGCAGAAGATCTCGGACATCGCGGCCTACGGTTTCGCGATGGAGGCGATCGTCAAGCTGGCCAGCCACATGTCGAACGACAAGCGGCTCGACCTGCGCCTCGAGAGTGCCGCCTGCAAGGAGTGGAACACCTGGCGCGGCTGGCAGATCATCGACGAGACGATGCAGGTGCGCGGCGGCCGCGGCTATGAGACGGAATCGTCCCTGCGCGACCGCGGCGAGGATCCGGTCGGCATCGAGCGGATGATGCGGGACTTCCGGATCAACCGCATCTTCGAGGGCTCGAGCGAGATCATGCACCTGATCATGGCCCGCGAAGCGGTGGACAAGCATCTGCAGGTGGCGGGCACCCTGATCGACCGGCGAGCCGGCACGGGCGCCAAGCTCCTGGCCTTGCCGAAGATCGGCCTGTTCTACGCCTGGTGGTATCCGACCCGCTGGCTGGCCTGGAGCCGCTGGCCCCGCTACGCCGGGTACGGAAAGCACGGAAAGCACCTCCGCTTCATCGACCGGGCGGCGCGCAAGCTGGCGCGCGAGAGCTTCCACGGGATGCTGGTCTACCGGGAGAAGATGGAGCGCCGGCAGATGTTCCTGTTCCGGCTCGTCGACGTCGTCAACGAACTGTTCGCAATGGCCGCCTCGGTCTCCCGCGCCCACTCCGAGGAGCAGGCCGGCGCGGCGGACGCCGCTCACTCCGCGGCGCTCTGCGATCTCTTCTGCCGCATGTCGCGGCGGCGGGTGAAGGAGCTCTTCCGCGAGCTCTGGCACAACGAGGACGACCTGAAGTACCGCACCGCACAGGATGTGATGGGAGGCCGGCACATCGGCCGCGAGAAGCTCCTGGACGACCTCGATCCTTCGGGCCGGGCACCGCGCCAGGCAGCGGCTGCCGCTTCCTAGGGAACCGTGTCGACCCCCGCGAGGAGGGTGGAGGCCGGCCCGCCGGCCGACGCGGCCGGACACCGTGTCGGTCTGGTGAGTCTCGGCTGCGCGAAGAACCACGTCGACAGCGAGGTGATGCTCGGCGTCCTCGACGGTCAGGGTTTCGAACTGGTCGCGGATCTGGACCGGGCCGACACGGTCATCGTGAACACCTGCGGCTTCATCGACGAGGCTCGGGAAGAGTCGATCGACGCCATCCTGGACGCCGCCGCCCGCAAGGCGGATGCCGGCGAGTCGGTACGACAGGTGCTGGTCGCGGGCTGCATGGCCAACCGTTATGGCCGGGAACTTTCCGCCGAGATTCCGGAGATCGACGGCTTCGTCGACCTCGATTCCCTGCGGCAGGTCGGCGCGCTGGTGCAGCTCGGCGGCAGCCCGGCGGCCGAACCCGCGGCATCCCACCTGGTGTTCGACCACCGCGACTCCCGGCTGTTGACCACCGGCGGTTATGCGTACCTGAAGGTCGCCGAGGGCTGCAACAACCCGTGCACCTTTTGCGCGATTCCCGTCTGGCGAGGCCGCCTGCGCAGTCGACCGGTCGAGAGTCTGGTCCTCGAGGCGCGGGACCTGGTCGAGCGGGGCGCCCGTGAGCTGGTGCTGGTGGCCCAGGACACGACGCGCTACGGCGAGGACCTGGGCTACGGCCGGCACGGTCTTCTGCGCCTGGTGGAGTCGCTGCTAGCGGAGACGGACGCGGACTGGATCCGGTTCCTCTACGCCTATCCGACCACTCTGGACGAGTCCCTGCTGGAGCTCATGGCGAGCGAGCCGCGGCTGGCGTCCTACCTCGACATGCCGCTCCAGCACAGCGACCGGGAGGTGCTGCGGGCAATGCGCCGGGGCGGATCGGCCGACCGCTACCGCCGGATCTTCGAGCGAGCGCGCGAACTCGACCCGGAGATGAGCCTGCGGACGACCTTCATCGTCGGTTTTCCCGGCGAGGACGAAGCCGCGTTCGAACGGTTGCTCGAGTTCGTCTCCGAGGTTCGCTTCGACCACCTGGGCGCGTTCGTCTACAGTCCCGAAAGCGACACGCCGTCGGCGTCCCTGCCAGGGCAGGTGCCGCGCCGGATCGCGGAGGAACGCAGGGAGCGCCTGCTCGAGTTGCAGCGGCAGATCGCGCTGGAACGTCGCGGGCGTCTGGTCGGCAGGACGCTGCCGATGCTGATCGAGGGGCCGTGCGAAGAGACCGAGCACCTGCTCCAGGCACGGCACCAGGGACTGGCGCCGGAGGTCGACGGTCGCGTCCTGATCAACGACGCGGCTGGAAATGGTCCGTTGCCTCTCGGGCTCGTGGCCGGCCGGATCGTCGACGTGGAGATCACCGACGCCTTCGCCGACGACTCCGTCGGCCGACTCGTGGGCTTTGACGCCGCCGCTTCAACGGCCGGGTCGCCGGCCCTGGAGGCAGGTTCCTGATGCAGGCGATCCGCGACGCCATCGCTTCGACCGAGCTGCCGCGCGGAGTCATTGCGACGATCGGCAACTACGACGGTATCCACATCGGGCAGCAGAGCGTGCTCGACATGGTCACGGGCCGCGCGCGCGAACTCGGGGCGCCTTCCGCGGTCATCACGTTCGATCCCCATCCGCTGAGCGTCGTCCGTCCGGACGACGCGCCGCCCCGGCTCGTGACGCAGGCACAGAAGGAGGAGCTGCTTCGGGAAGCCGGCCTGGACTACGTGCTGACGATCAGCTTCACTCACGAGTTCTCGAACACGCGGGCGCGGACGTTCGTCCGGGATTTCCTGCACGGAAGGCTGGCGGTCGCCGAGCTCTACGTCGGCTCCCACTTCACGTTCGGACGGAGGCGGGAAGGCGATATCGCGCTGCTCAAGGAGATGGGCGCGTCCCTGGGCTTCGCGGCGGTGGAGATCGACGAGGTTCGAACCGACGGTGAGCGGGTTTCCAGCAGCCGAATTCGGAGTCTCGTCCTGGACGGCCGGATCGAGGAGGCGAACAGCCTGCTTGGCCGCCCGTACGCGATGATGGGCACGATCGCCCAGGGTGACCGCATGGGTCAGCGGCTCGGCTGGCCGACGATCAACCTGGCGCCGGAAAACGAGCTCTACCCCAACAACGGCGTCTATGTGACCAAGGTCTACTTTCCCAGCTTCGAGGCGACCTTCCGGTCGGTCACGAACATCGGCACGCGGCCCACCGTCTACGAGAACTACAGGCGGGTGATCGAGAGCCACATCCTCGACTTCTCGAGCGACGTGTACGGCGAGCGGGTGCACCTCTCGTTCTGCCGCCACCTTCGGGAGGAGAAGCTCTTTTCGTCGATGATGGACCTGTCCGCCCAGATCGGACGGGATGCGGACGCGGCAAGGGAGTACTTTCGACGTACGGAGAGTTGACGAGAGTTGAACTGATACGAGGACCCAACCGATGGCAAGTGAACAGATCTTCAACGTGGACAGCCAGAGCTTCGATGATCAGGTACTGGGGTCGGACACCCCGGTGCTGGTGGACTTCTGGGCGACCTGGTGCGGCCCGTGCCGGATGGTGGCGCCGATCCTTGACGAGCTGGCCGGGGAGTACGACGGGCGCCTCCGCATCGCCAAGCTGGACGTCGACCACGCACAGGACGTGGCCGTTCGCTACGGCGTGCAGGGCATCCCGCACTTCATCCTGTTCAGGGACGGCGAGATCCTGGGCCGCATGACCGGCGCCGCGCCGAAGATGCGGTTCGAGGCCTTCCTCAACGATCACGTCTGATCCGGAACCTGGCGCCGGCGGGATGACCTGGCCGCGCAGCGAGCTCCTGGGGGCGCTTCTTGCCGAGGAGAAGGCCGAGGCGCTCGTGGTCCTGGCCGGCTCGAGCCGTGACCCGGACCTGGCTCCCTTTGTCGGAGGCGCCCGGCTGGGAGAGGCCTGCGTGGTGGCGCACGGCGGTGGCGTTTGCCTCGCGTACTTCACGTCGATGGAGCGGGAAGAGGCTGCCCGGGCGGAGGCGGATGGTGTCGAACTGCTGCACCCGGCCGACTTCGACATGGAGTCACTCCGCAAGGGCGGCAAGAGCCGCGAAGAGATCCTCGCGGCGGCGGTGAACGCCGCCTTCGAGCGCACCGGGATCGGCGCAGGCAGGGTCGTCCTCGCGGGACGGCCGCCGGCCGGATCCGCTCTGGCCCTGGCTCGCACCCTGGAGGAGGGAGGCCGGCAGCCGGTCTCGGGCCGGGCACTGATGCTGGCGTTGCGGCGGAGGAAGACCGGCAGCGAGATCGAGGGAATCGCCGCCGCCGCCCGCGCCACGGTAGAGGCCTTCGAGTCGGTGGCCCGGATGCTGGCCGAGAGTTCGGTCCGGGGGCGCGGGGAACTCTGGCTGCACGAAGAACGCGTCACCGTGGCCAGGGTCAAGGCGGTTGCCGCACAGGTGTTCGCGGGACACGCCCTGGAACAGCCGGAGAGCTCCATCGTCGCTCCGGCGGAGGAGGGCGCCACCGGTCACAGCACCGGTACGCCCGACCGGGTGCTGCGGGCCGGCGAATCCGTCGTCGTCGATCTGTTCCCGCGGGCTCGGCTGTTCGCCGATTGCACGAGGACCTTCTGCGTCGGCGAGCCGCCCGAGGCTCTGGTGCGGGCGCACGGCCTCGTGCTGGAGGTGCTCAAGGCCAGTCTCGAAGCGGTTCGGCCCGGCATTCGCGGCTGGACCCTGCACGAGCGCGTGTGCCGCCTGTTCGAGAAGGAGGGCTTCGAGGTGCCGGACCGGAACCCCGGCGCTCAGACCGGCTACTTCCACCTTCTCGGCCACGGCGTCGGCTACGAACTGCACGAGCTGCCGAGCTTTCGGAAGACCGGGCCGGGTACGGAGGAACTCGTCGCCGGCGACGCGGTCACGATCGAGCCCGGGCTCTACGACCCGGACGCCGGGTGGGGAGTGCGGCTTGAGGATCTCGTCGTCGTCACCGGGGACGGCATGACGAATCTCACGCCCTTGCCCTACGATCTCGATCCCCGCGCCTGGCGGACTGGGTGCGCCGGCGCCCCCGCCGGCTTCTGAAAAGGGCGCGCCGCGAAGCAGCGACCACGTTGCTCCCTAACTCCGGTCGACCCAGTAGTTGGGCGCTTCCTTCGTGATGACGACGTCGTGCGCGTGGCCCTCCTTCTGGCCCGCGGCGGTGACCCGGACCATGCGGGCGGCGGTGCGCAGTTCGGAGATGCTCGCGCAGCCCGAGAGGCCCATGCCGGAGCGCAGGCCGCCAGTCAGTTGGGCGATCACCTGGTGGACGCTGCCCTTGTGCGGGACCATGCCTTCGATGCCCTCGGGCACCAGCTTCGAAAGCGGTTCGTCATCGGACTGGAAGTACCGGTCGGCGCTGCCCTCGGCCATCGCGGAGAGGGAACCCATTCCGCGGTATGCCTTGTAGCTGCGGCCCTGGTAGAGGATCGTCTCGCCGGGGCTTTCCTCGGTGCCGGCGAGCAGAGAGCCGACCATGACGCTGTGAGCGCCGCAGGCCAGCGCCTTCGTCAGGTCGCCGGAGAAGCGGATGCCGCCGTCGGCAACGAGGGGCACTTCGCCGGCTTCGGAAGCGGCGTCGCGGATTGCCGTGACCTGGGGCATGCCGGCGCCGGTGACGACGCGGGTAGTGCAGATGCTGCCCGGGCCGATGCCGACCTTGATTCCGTCGGCGCCGCGTTCGACGAGCGCACGGGCACCTTCGGCGCTCGCCACGTTGCCGACCAGGAGCTGGGCGTCGGGCAGCGCCTCGCGGATTCCGGTCAACGCACCGAGCACGCCGCGACTGTGCGCGTGGGAGGAGTCCACGACGAGCACGTCGGCCTGGGCCGAGGCCAGCGCCTGCGCCCGTTCCAGGTAGTCGCCGGCCGTGCCGACCGCCGCCGCCACTCGCAGGCGACCGAGGTCGTCCTTGCAGGCGATCGGATACTCCATCATCTTCTGGATGTCCTTGACGGTGATCAGGCCCTTCAGGTTGCCGTCGTCGTCCACGACCAGCAGCTTCTCGATCCGGTGCTGGTGAAGCTGCGCCTTGGCCTGTTCCAGCGTCGTTCCCTGGGGAACCGTGACCAGGTTCTCGTGCGTCATCAGCTCGGACACGGGACGGCTCGTGTTCGTCTCGAACCGCAGGTCGCGGTTGGTCAGGATGCCCACCAGGTGCCCCTCGCCGTCGGTGACGGGAACGCCCGAGATCTTGAAGCGGGCCATCAGGTCGAGCGCCTCGTGGATGCGCTGCTCGGGCCGGATCGTGATCGGGTTGACGATCATCCCCGCCTCGGAGCGCTTGACCCGGTCGACTTCGGTGGCCTGGGCCTCGATGGAGAGGTTCTTGTGGATCACCCCGATGCCGCCTTCCTGGGCCAGGGCGATCGCCAGCTCGGCCTCGGTCACGGTGTCCATCGCGGCCGAGATCAGAGGGATGTTCAGTTCGATCCCGCGCGTGACGCGGGTGCCGAGGCGGACATCGTTCGGATGCACCTCCGACAGGCCCGGGGCCAGGAGGACATCGTCGAAGGTGAGGGCAAGTGCGGGGGTGCCACCCCCTGAATCCGACGTTTCCATGCCGAACGCTATCAACTGGCAAGCCGGGACGCACCCGGCAGGCGAGCGGTTACCCGGTAGTCAGCTCAGTGCGGACGCGGTGTCGACCTCTACACGGCGACGGCGCCGCAGCACTTCTTGTACTTCTTGCCGGAGCCGCAGGGACAGGGGGCGTTGCGGCCCACCTTCGCCTGGGCACGGACGACGGTGCGGGGCTTCTGCGGGCGCATGGGTGGGCCGCCGGACGCCTGGGGCGGCGGGAAGCCGCCGGGGGCGGCACCCGGGGGGCCACCCGCGGGCATCCCCGGCATACCCGGGCCCGGGCCCGGCTGCGATCCGGCTGGTGGAGCGGGAAGGCCGAGGGCGCTCGGGTGGCGGAAGCTCATGTCCGCGGGGCGCAGCGCCCGACGCCGGCGTTCCAGCTCCGCGATCTCCTCGGCGGAGATGGGACGCAGACGGAACAGATCCTTGATGATCGTGTCCTCGATTCGCTCCTTCATCTCCGTGAACAGCTCGTAGCTCTCGCGCTTGTACTCGTTCTTCGGATCGCGCTGGCCGTAGCCCCGGAGGCCGATCCCCTCCTTCAGGTGGTCGAGGGCGAGCAGATGATCCTTCCAGGAAGAGTCGACGACGCGGAGCATGTGGTGGCGTTCGGCGGCGCGCAGCGCCTCGGCGCCGTGGGCTTCCTCCTTCTCGCCGTAGCTCCGCTCGGCCGCACCCAGGATCGCGTCGCGCAACTCCTCCGTACCGAGTTCCTCCAGCGGATCCCCGAGGTCCTGTTCTTCGAGGTCGAAGAAGACGCGGATCTCGGAGCGCAGTCCGTCGATCTGCCAGTCCCGGGGGTCCGCCTTGGCTGGACAGTGCCGGTCGATCAGGTAGTCGACGACGTCGCCGGCGATCCGCGTCACGTAGTCCCGTCCCTCGCGGCCGAGGAGGATGTCGCGGCGCAGCTCGTAGATCGCCTCGCGCTGCTTGTTCATCACGTCGTCGTACTCGAGGAGGTTCTTGCGGATCTCGAAGTTCCGGCCCTCGACCTGGGTCTGGGCCCGCTCGATCGCGCGGTTCACCATGCCTGCCTCGATCGGCACGCCCTCCTCCATGCCAAGGCGCTTCATCAGCGCCTGGACCCGATCCGAGGCGAAGATGCGCATCAGGTCGTCCTGCAGGGAGAGGTAGAAGCGTGAGGAGCCCGGATCGCCCTGGCGGCCGGACCGGCCGCGAAGCTGGTTGTCGATGCGCCGCGACTCGTGCCGTTCCGTGCCGAGAATGTGCACGCCGCCGGCCGCGACGACTTCCTCCCGTTCCGCCGCGCAGAGCTCCTCGTACCGGGCGAGAGCCTCGGCAAAGCTCTCCGGGTCCTTCGCTTCGTCGACCTCGGCCCGGGCCAGCTGCTCGGGGCTGCCGCCGAGGACGATGTCCGTGCCGCGGCCCGCCATGTTCGTGGCGATCGTCACCGCGCCGCGGCGGCCGGCCTGGGCCACGATCGCCGCTTCGCGCTCGTGGTACTTCGCGTTCAGCACGACGTGCTGGACCCGGTTTTTCTTCAGGAGGCGCGACAGCATCTCGCTGTTCTCGATGGAGACGGTGCCGACCAGCACGGGCTGGCCATGCTTCTGGCAGTCCTGGATCTCCTCGACGACGGCATTCCATTTCTCGGGCGCCGTTCGGTAGACGAGATCCGAGCGATCGTCGCGAATCATCGGCTCGTTCGTCGGCACGACGACGACATCGAGGCTGTAGATCTGGCTGAACTCGCCCGCCTCCGTGTCGGCCGTGCCGGTCATGCCGGCCAGCTTTTCGTACATGCGGAAGTAGTTCTGGAACGTGATCGTCGCCAGGGTCTGGTTCTCGCGCTCGATCCGCACGCCTTCCTTCGCCTCGACCGCCTGGTGCAGGCCGTCGGACCAGCGCCGGCCTGGCATCTTGCGGCCGGTGAACTCGTCGACGATGACGACCTGGCCGTTCTCCATCAGATACTCGACATCGCGGCGGTAGAGGTGGTGCGCCCGCAGTCCCTGGTTGACCGCGTGCAGCACGTCCATGTTCTCCATCTCGAACAGGTTGCCGACGCCGAGGAGCTTCTCGACCTTGGCGGCGCCCTCGTCGGTGAGGGTCGCGGTGTGCGTCTTCTCGTCGCAGACGAAATCGCCGGTCGTGTACTTGCGGTCGCCTTCGCGGATCTCCTCGCCGCGTTCGAGTCTGGGGATGATCCGGTTGACGAGCGTGTACTTCTCGGTGGACTGCTCGGACGGTCCCGAGATGATCAGGGGCGTTCGCGCCTCGTCGATGAGGATCGAGTCGACTTCGTCGACGATCGCGTAGTGGTGGCCCCGCTGAACCATCGACTCCAGCGCGAACTTCATGTTGTCGCGCAGGTAGTCGAAGCCGAGCTCGTTGTTCGTGCCGTACGTGATGTCGGCGCCGTAGGCCTGCTGCCGCTCCTGGTCGGTCAGGCCGTGCTGGATCACACCGACCTCGAGACCGAGGAAGCGGTAGATCTCTCCCATCCACTCGGCGTCGCGTCGCGCCAGATAGTCGTTCACGGTGACGACATGGACGCCATTGCCCGCGAGGGCGTTGAGGTAGACGGGCAGAGTGGCGACCAGGGTCTTGCCCTCGCCCGTCTTCATCTCGGCGATCTTCCCCTGGTGAAGAACGACGCCGCCCAGCATCTGGACGTCGTAGTGCCGCATTCCCAGGGTGCGGCGCGAGGCCTCGCGAACGGTGGCGAAAGCGGGCACCAGCAGGTCGTCGAGACCGGCGCCCTGCTCGAGGCGGGTTCGAGCCTCGCCGGTCCGGGCCCGCAGTTGGTCGTCGGTCAGCGATTCGAGCTCCGGCTCGAGGGCGTTGATCCCGTCCACGAGCGGCTGAAGCCGCTTCAGATCACGGTCGTGCTTGCTGCCGAAGACCTTGGTGATCGTCTTTGAGATCATGGGAGCGTTCCCTTCGGTCCGCGCGACGGTGGCGCCGACCGCTTGCCGGGAAGAAGGCTGGGAATCCTAGCGCGGCGTTTCGTGACGCAGCGGGGCCTCAGCCCTGGTCCCGCAGATACTCGAACGGGTTGCGGGGGTCGCCTTCGAGTCGCACCTCGTAGTGCAGGTGGTAACCCGTCGCCCGTCCGGAGTTGCCGACCCGGCCCAGGACGTCGCCGCGCTGGACCTCCTGGCCCTCCTCGACGAGGATCTCGGCCAGGTGCCCGTACCGCGTCTCGTAGCCGAAGCGGTGGAGCACGTAGACGGCCCGGCCCAGGTTGCCCATCCGCTCCGCGCGGACGATGATCCCGTTCGCCGTCGCGAGTACCGGAAAACCGCGATCCGCGGAGATGTCGAGACCGGAGTGGTGGGCTCGCTGTCCGGTGATCGGATCGCGCCGGAATCCGAATCCGCTGTTGATCACGCCGCGCACCGGCCAGATCATCGGGGTCGAGTCGAGGACGAGCTGACGTTCCTGGAACGCGCCGTCGACGGCGTCGAGACGACCTCCGAGCAGCGACGCACGTGTCTCCAGGAGAGACAGATCGGAACTGTCCGGCGCGCTCAGGCTCGTGAAGGTGCCGCCGGCGCCGGCTTCCGACAGCCGACTCTCCGGCTCGCCGCCAACGATCTGTTCGAGTCCGGCGACGATCGCGAGGTCGCGAGTGCGGTCCTCCGCCTCGGTCAACGCCTGTTGCAGGCGGGAGACGCTTGCCTCGAAGGAGGCGTTGGAGCGGCGCAGATCCACGTTCTCGCGCTGTATCCGCTCCAGGTCGCGGAGCTGGACCGCCGATCGGACCTGATAGACGGTAACCCAGCCCGTAACGCCGAGCACGAGCGCGGCCGCCGCCACGATGGCGGTCAACCAGCGGCTGCTGATCCGGAACTGCCGCGTTCGCCTCATCGAGTGAGGGACGAAAACGATCGTGTGAGTCCTTTGCGGCATATCGACCGGGATCGATTTTAGCAGCAAACGCCTGAGCCGTCAGAGCGGCGGCCGGGCGAGGCGGAGGGTAGCCCCGCCCGGCCGCCGTGCGCGTCGGCGTCATGGGTTGCGGCGGTCCAGCGGCCGGTACTGAATCGCTTCCGCAACGTGGGTGACGTCGATCCGCGGGGAGGAGTCCAGATCGGCAATCGTGCGAGCCACCTTGAGTGCTCTGGCCAGTGCCCTGGCCGACATGGCCAGGCGCTCGAAGGCCGCGTCGAGCAGGCTCTGGGCCGCTTCGGTGGGTTGGCAGTGCTCTTCCAGATCCCGGCGCGACATCGTGCTGTTCAGGGGCTCCGGATGGCCGGCGGGGAAGCGGAAGGCCTGGGTGCGGCGGGCCGCCGCCACCCTCTCCGCGATCTCGGCGGAGCCCTCGCAGGCCGGTCCCTTCAGGTCCTCCAGGCTGGGAACCGGCATCTCGACGTGGAGATCGATCCGGTCGAGCAGGGGACCGGAAAGCTGGCGGCGATAGCGGTCGATGTCTCCCGCCGCGCAGACGCACTCCGCCCGCGGATCACCGAGGTGGCCGCAGCGGCAGGGGTTGCAGGCGGCGACCAGGGTGAAGCGGGCGGGGAAGGTGAGCCGGGCTTTCGCCCGGACGACCGTGACGACGCCGTCCTCGAGCGGCTGGCGAAGCGCTTCGAGCGCATCGCGCCGGAATTCGGGCAGTTCGTCCAGGAACAGCACGCCGGCGTGGGCCAGGCTGATCTCTCCGGGTCGGGGAACCGATCCGCCGCCGATCAGGCCCGACGAGGAAACACCGGCGTGCGGGCTGCGGAAGGGGCGAGTCCAGACCAGTCCACCGGCGCCGTGCGCGAGGCCGGACAGGGAGTGAATCTTCGTCACCGTGATCGCCTCCACGCCGGTGAGCGGCGGCAGGATGCCGGGCAGACGGCGGGCAAGCATCGTCTTGCCGGTTCCCGGCGGCCCGACGAAGAGGACGTTGTGCCCGCCGGCCGCGGCGATCTCCAGGGCCCGCTTGGCCGTTTCCTGGCCGCGGACGTCCGAGAAGTCGGGCTCCGTGCCGTCCGTGCTCCTCTGTGGCGGCATCGCCGTCGCCGGCGTGAGGACACGGTCGCCCGTCAGGTGTTCGATCGCCTCACGGAGGTGGGCGACGGGGATCACCTTCGTTCCGCCGATGGAGGCGGCTTGCCGGCTGTTCGCCGCCGGCAGAAGGACTTCACGGATGCCGAGTCTTCCCGCCAGCTCCGTGATGGACAGGGCGCCTCGAACGGGGCGCACTTCGCCGTCGAGGCCCAGTTCGCCACAGGCCATCCGGCCCTCGAGAGACTCGGCGGTGAGTTCGCGATTGGCGGTCAGCAGCCCGAGAGCGATCGGCAGGTCGAGCTGGTTGCCCTCCTTGCGCAGATCCGCGGGCGCCAGGTTGATGACGACGTTGCGGCTCTGGAGGTCGTAGCCGCTGCTCCGGATCGCCGCCCGTACGCGATCACGGCTCTCCCGTACCGCGGTGTCGGGCAAGCCGATCAACTGCATCGCCGGCAAGCCGAAGTAGGCCGCGACTTCCACCTGGACCTCCCGCGCTTCGACGCCCCAGGGCGTCGCGGAGTTCATGTACGCGATCACATGGACTAAGACGGAAGGTCGCTCCCGAAGCGTGTTCGGCCACCCAAACGCAATGAGAGCGCAGGCGAAGAACCTGCGCTCTCAGAGTGTCCCGGGCTCGGGATGGATGCGTTTTCGCGGTAGGCGGTCTATGCCCGGTGGGCCCTGACTCGTTCTGGCTTGCCTCGGCGCTGTCCGTTCGGACGGCTCGGGCGGTTCAGGCGACGGTCGAGCGGCCGGAAATCATGGGTCCATTCAAGCCCTGGACTCGGCGGCCCCCGGCTTGGCTCCCGCGCCGGTCAGCGTCGGGGCAACCGGGGGCTGGAGATGGCCCGGTGGTGTCATGGAACCTCCTTCCGTCTCATCGGTGAAACCACCGTAGGGGGGCGGCCGGAAGTTGTCAAGCAACCGACCGGTCGGATGGTTTCCGTGCAGTCCGTGGCGTAGACTGCCGGCGATCGGACGGAGCGTGGTCGGGAGGTGGTTGCGGCGGTCGAGCGCGGGCTCAGGATGCGAGGCCTCAGGTGGTTTCTGCGGCTGCTGGCGAGGCTGTTCTTTCGCAGTGTCGAGGTGGTCGGCAGCGAGAACGTGCCGCGGGACGGAGGCGGCCTGCTCGTTGCCTGGCACCCGAACGGTCTGGCCGATGGCATCCTGCTTCTCGGCTTCTGTCCCCGCTCCGTGACGTTCGGCGCCCGCCACGGCCTGTTCCGACTCCCGATCGTCGGCTGGTTGTTGCGCGGCGTCGGCGCCGTGCCGCTGTATCGTCGCCGGGATCGGGGCGAACCGGGCGCCCGCATGAGCGACGAGGAACGGCGGGCGGCCAACCATCGGAGCCTCGGCGCGCTGGCTTCCGCCGCGCGGCAGTCCTTCGTCGCCATCTTCCCGGAAGGCGCAACGCACGACGAGCCTCAGGTGCTCGAGCTGCGGGCCGGAGCGGCGCGGCTGTTCCAACTCGCCCAGGAGAGCGGCGGCGATCCCCTGCTCGTGCCGGTGGGACTCCACTACGAGCGCAAGCACGCGTTCCGTTCCCGGGCCCTGCTCGCGTTCTACCCGCCGGTCGAACTGCCGGAGAATCTGCGTGCGGAGACCTTCGTCGATCGCCTGACCGGGCTGATCCAGCAGCACCTGATCGAGGTCACCCATCCAACCGAGAGCTGGGAGCTCCACCGGGCAATGGAACAGGTGCGGTCCCTGGTGCGCGCCGAGCAGGCGGCGCGTGAAGGCGTTCCGAGGCTTCGGAGGGCGCCGATGCAGGAGCGGGATGAGGGCTTCGCGCGCGTTTGGGCGGGGTATCGAAAGCAGCGCGCGATCGACCCCGGCGTCGTGGATCGGCTCGTCGCCCGCGTAACGCGCTACGGGGAGGCGCTGCGGTTGCTGGGCCTGAGCGACCGGGACCTGGATGGCGCTCCGCTCGGACGCACGGTCTGGCGCGTGATTCTCCTTGGCGCGGAAGCGCTGCTCATGCTTCTGCTGTTGCCGACGGTCGTCCTGATCGGCAACCTGGTCAACCTCCCGGCCGCGCTGCTCGTTGCCCTCGGCGCGAGAAAGCTGTCCGTGACCCGCAAGGAACAGGCGGGCCTGAAGATGTTCCTGGGACTGATCATCCTGCCGATGGCCTGGATGGCGGCCAGCCTGGCCGTGGGCCTGGCCTGGACCGAGCCCTTGCCCGGCTTCGACTGGAGGCCGGAGGCTCTGTGGGTACGAGTCGCGGGGATGCTGGCCCTGTGCGTGCTTTCCGCCCTGCTGGGCCTCCGCTACCACCGGTTCATCGCCGAACTCGGTCACGGTCTGCGAGCGCTCTGGGTCGGCGGTTTTCGCAGGGATACGGTGAAGCGGCTGCGCCGGCAGCGTTCGGCTCTGTACGACGAGGTGATCGGCCTGGTGGCGGTTCTCGACGTGTAATCCCTCCGGTTGTTGTACCCTCCCGGTGCCATGGGGCGGGTCATCGTTGCCTTCTTGGGACGCCTTGCCCGTTCCGGCCCTGCGCGGCCGTTGCGGTTGGCGCTGCGCCGCGTCATCGGCGCGGGCGCCTACGATCGTTTTCGCATCGCGGTGTGGGCACGGGCGAAGGAGGTCGCGAGGGTGGATCCGCTTCACGCCGACATCCTGCCGTTGATCGAGCAGCTCGAGAGCGCCGGACGTCTGAGGGCCGGCGCCGCGAGGAAGCTGAGATCGGTGGCCAGGGGGATTCGCGCCGAGGTGAGGCGGGAAGCACGGAGTACCTGAGGTCGCATGCGCGTCGGTTTCGACGTGAGCAAGCTGTTCGGGCCCCGGGACGGCGTAGCCAGGTACTCAGCCAGCCTGCTGGAGGCGCTGGCGGAGCTGTCGGAGGAGCGGGGCGGCAGGCCGGACCTCGTTCTGTACGCGCTCGACGCGGAAGTCGACGCAGGCGACTGGAATCGGCTCCTGGAGGGACTGCCGGGAAACGTCCGGCGTGGACCGGGCCGCTGGCCGCGGCGCCGGGATCTCGATCTGTTCCACATCCCGACCTTCGCCGACCCCGCCTGCTTCGACGGACCGGTCGTGTTCACCATCCACGATCTGACCTTTCTCACCCACCCGCGGTTTCACGTACCGGCGAACCGGAACCAGTGCCTGCTGGCGACGCTGCGAGCGGTCTCGCAGGGCGCCACGATCCTCGCCGTATCGGAGGCCACGGCCGAGGAGGTGCGGAAGTGGTTCGTGTTGCCGGATGATCGGCTGCGGGTGGTCTACGAGGCGGCCTCGGCCGCCTTCGCGGCATTCGATGGCGCCAGCCTGGAGGCGGCGAGACGGCGGCTCGCCGAGCGCTTCGGTCTCGACGGGCCGTTCGTCCTTTCGGTGGGAACGCTGGAACCGCGCAAGAACATCGCCCGGCTGATCGAGGCGTACCGCGGCCTCGCTCCGGATCTGCGGAACCGGGTCCCGCTCGCGCTGGTCGGCGGCGGCGGCTGGAAGCGGGACGCCGTGTTCGCGGGCGACTGGCCGGACTTCGTGCGCCGCCTCGGGGCCGTGTCGGAGGAGGACCTGATCGCTCTCTACAATGCGGCCTCGGTGGTGGCCTATCCGTCGCTGGTCGAGGGTTTCGGGTTGCCGGTGGTGGAAGCGATGGCTTGCGGGACGCCGGTGCTTACGTCGAACCGGTCGTCGCTGGTCGAGGTGGCCGGAGACGCGGCCCTGTGCGTCGACCCTTTCGACGCGGCGGCGATCCGGCGCGGCCTCGACGCCCTGCTGCGGGAGCCCTCGCGGCGCGATCGCTACCGCCAGGCCGGTCTGGAGCGCGCGGCCACCTTCTCCTGGCGGCGAGCGGCGGAGGAAGTGATCGGCATCTACGGTGACATCACAGGCGGGGGCGGCGCACGGACCGTCGGATCCCGATGACGCAAGAGGCTGCGGGGCCGGGGCCGATCGGCGTCGTCGCCTACGAGATGGAGGGCGCGCCGACAGGCGTGGGGAGGTACCTCGAGGAGCTCCTGACGGCTCTCCGCGCGACGCCGCGGGCGCGTGACTGGCGCCTGCGACTGTTCTTCAAGGGCGATCCCTTCGAGCATCTGCTGTGGACCGGAGGGGAGGCGGGGGGCTGTACCTGCGAGGCCCTGTTCGATCGCCGCGCCGATGCGCATCCGATCCTCTGGGAGCAGGTCCGACTGCCCCGTATCCTCCGGCGTCGACCCGTGGACCTGCTCTTCTCACCGGGCTACAGCCTGCCTGGCGGGGCTTCTCGTCCGTCGCTCGTCACGATTCACGACGTGTCGTTCGAGGTTCTTCCGCGCGACTTCAGCTTCAGGGAGAGGTGGAGGCGGCGCTTCCTTGCACGCCGCGCGGCCCGCTCGGCGACCAGGGTGCTGACCGACACGGGCCGGACCGCCGCCGAACTTCAGCGGCGCTACGGTGTCCCGGAGGAACGGATCGCGGTTGCGCCCCTGGGCGTATCGCCCCGGTTCGAGCAGGCCGGGCAATCGGTCTCTCGCGGCATTCCAGGAACGAGAGAGGACCTCGCGAGGTTGGGGGTACGGCAGCCCTATCTGCTGATCCTGGGCTCCATCCTTCCCCGGCGGCGACTGGACCTGGTGCTGGCCGGCCTGACCCGGCTATTGGGTGAGGTGGCGCCGGTCGGCGTGGCGACGGGCGCGGGCGATCTGTCCATCGAAGAACTCCAGCTCGTCATCGCCGGCACGAACCAGTTGCCGCGGCCGGATGACCTGGACCACATGGTTCGCTCGAGCGGCTGCGCAGACCGCGTGATCCGGATCGGCTACGTGGATGACCGGGATCTTCCGGAGCTGTATGCGGGTGCTGTCGGTACGATCTATGTGTCGGAGTACGAGGGGTACGGCCTGCCCCCACTTGAATCGCTGGCGGCCGGCGTGCCGGCGCTCGTTTCCGACGCGCCGGCGCTGCTCGAACTCTGGCCGGACTATCCGCTCAGGTGCGACCGGCTGAACGTCGATGGGGTGACGGATGGGCTGCGGCGGCTCCTGTTCGATGGCGAGGCGAGAGAGTCCGCGGCGGCCGAGGGTTCGAAGCGGGTGCGGTCGCTGACCTGGGCCCGGGCCGCCGAACGCTTCGCCGCGGAGCTCGAAACGGCGTGGCGAGCGGGCCGGGGGCAGGGTTCATGAGCGGAGCGCAGTCGCCGGCGACCAGCGTCCTTGTCGTTAACCACAACGCGGGGCCGCACCTTCAGGAGTGCCTGGAGCGGATGCTGCCCGTCGCCGGCGAGCGCGGGGCTCGGGACGGCAGCCTCGAGATCATCCTGGTCGACAACGCCTCGACGGACGGTTCGACGGAAGCGGTACGCGAGTTCCAGGAACGGGGGTCGGACCCGGCGCCGCCGGTTCGGCTGATTCGCCTGGAGCGCAACGTCGGTTTCGGCGCGGGCTGCAACACGGCGGCCCGGCATGCGGCGGGCCGTTACCTGCTGCTCCTGAATCCGGACGCCTGGATCGACGGACCGTCCCTGCTCCTGCTGGAGGAAGCGCTCGATGCGGACTCCCGCCTCGGCGTCGCCGCGCCGGCGCTGCGCTACCCGGACGGCCCACCCCAGTTCGTCTGGGCGCCTCGGGTGGGCGTCGCGGGAGAAGCGGTCCAGAGGTTCCGCAACCGCTTCGAGGGCGCTTCATGGAACCACCGTCTCCTGCCGAAGCTGCTGGATCCCCTTGTCGGGCCGGGTTGGTTTTCGGCCGCCTGTCTGCTCGTTCGCCGGAGCGCGTTCGAGGAAGTCGGCGGCTTCGACGAGGGCTTCTTTCTCTACTTCGAGGACGCCGACCTCGGGTTGCGGCTGGCGCGGAAGGGCTGGCGTCAGCGTCAGGTGGAAGGCGCGCGCGCCTTCCACTCGCGCGGCGTCACGACGGGGCGTCGCGGGACGCGGCTCCTGTCCCCCGAAGTGGAACGCTTCTACCGCGCCTCCCAGTTGCGCTACTACGGCCTCCACCGGCCGCGCTGGGAGCGCTCGTATCTCCGACGGCGGCTGCGTCGCAGGTTCGGTCGAGTCGCCGACGACGAGCAGAGGACGGCGCTGCTGCGGCTGCTGTAGTCGGCTGGTAGCGTGACATCCGATGCGCCAGTACCTCGACCTGCTGAGGGAAGTGCTCGACGACGGCGTTGTCCGCGACGACCGCACCGGCACCGGGACGCGCAGCGTGTTCGGCAGGCAGTTGCGCTACGACCTCGCGGACGGCTTTCCGGTGCTGACGACGAAGCGCTTGCACCTGCGATCGATCATCGTCGAATTGCTGTGGTTCCTTCGCGGCGACACGAACATCGACTTCCTGCACCGGCACGGCGTGTCGATCTGGGACGAATGGGCTGACGAGCACGGCGACCTCGGTCCCGTTTACGGCTCGCAATGGCGGTCCTGGCCGACCCAGGACGGCCGGTCGATCGACCAGATCGCCGCGGTGATTCAACGGATCCGCAGCGAGCCGACTTCACGGCGGCTGATCGTCAGCGCCTGGAACGTCGCCGAGGTCGACTCGATGGCCCTGCCGCCCTGCCACACCCTGTTCCAGTTCTACGTTGCCGGCGGCCGCCTGTCCTGTCAGCTCTACCAGCGCAGCGGCGACCTCTTCCTGGGAGTGCCCTTCAACATCGCTTCCTACTCGCTGCTCCTGATGATGGTCGCCCAGGCCTGCGAACTGGAGGCCGGGGAGTTCGTGCACACCTTCGGTGACGCCCACCTGTACAGCAACCACGTGGACCAGGCGCGCGAGCAACTGACCCGGGAGCCGCGACCGCTGCCGCGGATGCAACTCAACCCGGACGTCGGCTCCGTGTTCGACTTCACGCTCGACGACTTCGAGCTCGTGGGTTACGAGCCGCATCCGCCGATCCGGGCGCCGATCGCCGTCTGAGAACGGTGGGAAGGACGTAGCGGGATGAGAGTCTCGGCGATTCTGGCCGCGGCGACCAACGGGGTGATCGGCCTCGAGGGTCAACTGCCCTGGCGGCTCAGGACCGACGTGCGCCGCTTCAAGCGGCTGACCACGGGCCACCACGTGGTGATGGGCCGGCGCACCTGGGAGGAGATCGGCTGCCGGCCGCTGCCGGGCAGGACGTGCGTCGTCCTGAGCAGGCAGGCCGGGTTCGAGGCTCCCGGGGCCGGCGTGCAGCGCTCGCTCGAAGCGGCGATCGAGGCGGCCCGCCGGGCGGGCGAGGAGGAGATGTTCGTGATCGGGGGCGCCGGGCTGTTCAGCGCGGCGTTCAGCTTCGCGGACCGCGTGTACCTGACCCGTGTTCTGGCCGAGGTCGAAGGTGACACGGCCGTCGATCTGTCTCCGCTCGACGACTGGCGGCTGGAGAGGTCGGAGGATGTGCCGGCCGGCCCCGAAGACGACCATCCCACTCGCTTCGAAGTCCTGGCGCCGCCGCCGGATGGCCGGTGAGCGAGGGGCGCTCCAACCCGGCGAGCCGCGCCGACCTGCTGATCGGCTGGGCGCTCGAAGCGGGTTTCGACCGCGCGGGCGTAGCGACGCTGGCGCCGCAGGCGGGAACGGGTTCCGCCTTCCTGCGCAGGCTGGAACGGGGCCTCTTCGCCTCAATGGCCTGGCTCGGCCGCCGGCCGGGCCGGCGGGTGGTTCCGGCTTCGCTTCTCGACGGCGCCAGGTCGGCGCTCTGCGTCGCGCTTCACTACCACCCCCTGGAAGGTGAGCCGGAACCGGCGGGCGACCTCTGGCCGAGGGTGGCGCGTTACGCCCGGGGCGACGACTATCACGACGTGATGGAGCGTCGTCTGCGGCGGCTCGCCTCGCGCATCCGGGAAGCGTTTCCGGGCGCCGGCACTCGCCCCTACGTCGATACGGGGCCCGTGCTGGAACGGGCCCTGGCGGCGCGGGCGGGCCTCGGCGCCGTGGCCAAGAACACCCAGCTGCTCGATCGCAGCGGCTCCTGGTTCCTGCTCGGCGAGATGTTCCTGACCCTGGAGCTCGAGCCGAGCGAGCCGCTGGCCGAGGACCTCTGCGGAGACTGCCGGCGGTGCCTCGAGGCCTGCCCGACCGGAGCGCTGCCGGAACCCTACGTGCTGGACGCGGAGCGCTGCATCAGCTACTGGACGATCGAGCATCGCGGGGAACTGCCCGAGAGGGCGCGCGCGATGGTCGGTGACTGGGTCTTCGGTTGCGACATCTGCCAGGAGGTCTGCCCCTGGAACCAGCACCGGGCGGCCCCCGTCGAACGGCAGCGGGCCGGGATCTTCGGGCTTCCGCCAGACCGCGCCGAACTGGACCTGGCCGCCCTCCTGTCGATTGCGGAGGACGACTACCGCCGTCGTTTCCGGCATAGCCCGATGAAGCGTGCGGGCAGGTCGGGCCTGCGGCGCAACGCGGCCGTGGTGATGGGGAATCGGGCGGACCAGGCCTACACCGCGGCCCTCGAACGGGCTCGGGAGAGCGACGATCCGGTTGTCGGCAGCCATGCGGAATGGTCGCTGGACCGCCTGGCGGAGGGCAGCGGCGGGGGCCGTAAGTTACGTGAAATCAGGGACTAAGCACGGTCGAATCGAGCCGATTGGAGAACCTCCAAACGGTTGACCAGGTAGTGCCGCGTCCCTATACTTGTTCGTCTGACCCCGGCGCCGGTTCGTCCCTGGGCGACTGCCTGTGGTGGCTCGTCCCGGGGCACGACTGTCGCCGTCGAAAGTACCTTGAAACGCCTACCGCCGCCGTCGAGACACTGTGGCGAGAACACAGGAACCCATGGAACCCACTGAAGAACACACGACCGAGGCGCTTCCCCTGGAAGCGCCCTCCGCGGACACGCTTCCCCCGGAAGCGCAGGCACAGGACGGGGACAATCTGTCCTACGAACAGCTCGTCGAGATGTACGACGACAGCATGCGGCATCTCAACGAAGGCGAGATCGTCGCGGGAACGGTGATCGCGATCACAGCCAACGACGTCGTCGTCGATGTCGGCTACAAGTCCGAGGGACTGGTGCCGATTCACGAGTTCACCTCTCGGGACGGCAAGCTCCAGATCAGCGTCGGCGACGAAGTCGAGGTCCTGCTCGAGCAGACGGAAGGCGCGGACGGGCATGTGATGCTCTCGAAGGTCAAGGCCGAGCGCATGCGCATCTGGGCCCAGGTCGAGACGAGCTTCAAGGAAGGCAAGGTGATCAAGGGCCGTGTGATCGACCGGATCAAGGGAGGGCTGACGGTCGATGTCGGCCTGCGTGCCTTCCTGCCGGGTTCCCTGGTCGACATCAAGCCGGTCAAGTACCTGGAGTCGTTCAAGGGTGAGGAACTCGAGTTCAAGGTGATCAGCCTGGACCGTCGCCGCAACAACATCGTGCTGTCGCGCCGCGCGGTGCTCGAGAAGGAGTACGCCAAGAAGAAGGCCGAGACCCTGACGAAGTTGAAGGAAGGTGTGCGGCTTCCGGGCGTGGTCAAGAACATCACCGACTACGGCGTGTTCGTGGACCTGGGCGGTATCGACGGCCTGCTCCACATCACGGACATTTCCTGGGGCCGTGTGAACCATCCTTCGGAACACTTCGCCGTGGGCGACGAGGTCGACGTCGTCGTTCTGCGCTTCGATCCCGAGACGGAGCGTGTCTCGCTCGGATTCAAGCAGACAACCGAGGATCCCTGGACCCTGGTCGACAAGAAGTACCCCCTGGGTTCACGGGTGCGGGGCCGGGTCGTCAGCCTGGTCGACTACGGCGCCTTCGTCGAACTCGAGGAGGGTGTCGAAGGCCTGGTCCATGTGAGCGAGATGTCGTGGACGAAGAAGGTCGTGCCGCCGTCGAAGATCGTCAGCGTCGGCCAGGAAGTCGACGCGATCGTGTCGGAACTCGACATGAGTCAGCGCCGGATCAGTCTTTCCCTGCGACAGGTCGAGTCGAATCCCTGGGAGGACCTGGCGGCCCGCTTCCCGGTCGGCACCATCGTGGAGGGCCGCGTCAGGAACCTGACCGAGTTCGGGGCCTTCGTGGAGATCACGGAGGAGATCGACGGGCTGGTCCACGTCTCGGACATGAGTTGGACGAAGCGCGTCAAGCATCCGAGCGAAGTCCTCGCCAAGGGCGACGCCGTCCGGGCCCGGATCACCAACATCGACGTCACGGGCCAGCGCGTGTCCCTCTCGATCAAGGACTTCCTGCCGAACGAGTGGCAGGACTTCGTGGATGGCCACAGCGTCGGCGACGACATCGTCGGCAGGGTGGTCAACGTGACCGACTTCGGGCTCTTCATCGACGTCTACGACGGGCTGGAAGGGCTGGCCCATGTCAGCGAAGTGGACGTTCCGGGCGGCAAGCTCGAGGACCACTACCGGATCGGCGAGTTCGTCCGTGCGCGCATCCTGCGTATCGAGGACGAGGACAAGAAGGTCGGGCTGACGCTGCGCGGCGTGACCGAACTGAGCGACGAAGAGGCCGACGAGCTGTCCGCGGAACGGGAGCGGAAGCTGGCCGAGGCCCGTGCCGCGGCGGCCGCGGCGGAGGAAGACGCCGAGGAGGAGGATGCCGCCGGCGAGGCTGAGGCATCCGAGGCGGAAGAGCCGGCGGAAGTGGCCATGGAGGACGGTGCCGAGGACGTCGCGGAGATGAGCGCGGCCCCTGCGGAGGCCGTTGAGGCTGAAGAGGCCGACGAGGCCGTGCCCGACGAGGCCGAGCCCGAGCCCGAGACCGTTACCGAAGAGAATCCGTCAGACGAGGAGTCGGAGGGGAGCTAGTACCTGCTGGACCTGTGGGAGGAGCCGAGAATGAAAGACGCGATCCAGTTCCCTTCCGACATCCGCCACGGCGTGACGAAGGCCCAGTTGGTCGAGGAGGTCGCACGTAGCGCCAACCTCACGAAGAAGGACGCCGAGGTCATCGTCAGCACGGTCTTCGAGAGCATCGTCGACTCCTTGAAGGACGGGGACAAGATCGAGCTTCGCGGATTCGGGAGCTTTCGGATTCGCGAACGGGGTTCCCGGATCGGCCGGAATCCGAAGACAGGCGCCCGCGTCGACGTCCCGTCGAAGAAGATCCCCTACTTCAAGCCAGGCAAGGAACTCAGGGAACGTCTCAACTCCGACGAGTAGGGCCGTCCGGGGCTGAGAGAAGCAGCCAGGTCCCGTGGCCGAGCCCGCCGCCGCGCAACGCATGACGACGCCTCCGCCTCCTGCCGGCTCCTCTCCGCAGCCCCAGGGCCTCGTTCGGCAGATTGTGGTCGCGGTCGCGGCCTGGGCCGTGCCCGGGTCCGGTCACCTGTTGCTGAGGAAACCCCGCCGGGCCGCCGTCGTCTGCGGCGTGGTCCTGTTCTCCTTCCTGTTCGGCTGCTGGCTGCGGGGTCACCTCTACGTCGTGATTCCCGAGCAGCCGCTCAGCCGTCTCGCGACGCTGAGTTCGATGGGCGCCGGGGGTCCCTACTTCCTTGCCCGCTACCTGGTGGAGTACGAAGGCGACATCCTCTCTTCGACGTTCGAGTACGGCAAGGCATTCCTGCTCACCGCCGGTCTTCTGAATCTGCTCGCCGTACTCGACGCCTGGGACATCGCCAGCGGTTCGAAGGACTGATCCAGTGCTGACCAGTCACTTTGCCCTGATGGTGATCTACGCTCTGCAGGTCAGCCTGTTCTTTGCCGTGCTCTGGCGGCGGCGATTCAGGGACAGGGCGCGGCTCTTCCTGCAGATGATGATCGGCATGGTCGGCGGGGGGCTGGTGCTCGCCTGGCTGATGTTCCCGTTTCCATGGTCGCCGCCAACGCCGATTCCCTGAGCGTTCTGATCTCCGCCGGGGAGGCGTCGGGCGACCGTCATGCCGCGGGCCTCATGGAGGCGGTGGCCCGTCTGGCCGGAGACGGAAGGCGAATCCGCTTCTTCGGACTCGGTGGCGACGCGATGGCGGCGGCCGGCCTGGAGCCGGTTGCGCACAGCGACGAGGTCGCGGTCGTCGGCATCGCCGAGGTCGTCCGCGAGCTGCCGCGCATCCGCCGCGTGTTTCGCAAGCTGCTGCTGGCTTCCGAGACGCGCCGGCCGAGCCTGGCCGTCCTGGTCGATTTCCCCGACTTCAACCTGAGGTTGGCCCGTCGCCTGCGCCGCCGTGGCATACCGGTCCTGTACTACGTGTCGCCCCAGGTGTGGGCATGGCGGCGGCGGCGGGTACGGACGATCGCGCGCCTCGTCGACCGGATGCTCGTGCTCTTCCCGTTCGAGGTCGAGGTATACCGGGGACATGAACTCCACGTGGATCACGTGGGACACCCCCTGGTAGACGACGTACCGGAACTCGAGTCGGTATGGGAGCGGCAGGACGGCGTGGCGGAGCGGCCGGTGCTGGCGCTTCTTCCGGGTTCGCGCAACAGCGAGGTTCGGCGGATCCTGCCGCCCATGCTGCGAGCGGCCGCGGAGCTGGTCGGGACGGCGGAACGCGCCGGCCGCGTGCGTCTGATTCTGGCGCCCACGGTTGACGAGACGCTCGTGCGGCGCCTGATCGCCAGTGGGCCTCTGGACGGCGACGAACTGGACGTTGTGCGCGCCGACCGGTTCGCCGCGGTCGCCGGTTCCCACTTCGCGTTCTGCGCCTCCGGAACGGCCACGCTCGAGGTCGGGCTTCTCGGAACGCCGATGATCGTGGTCTACCGGGTTTCCCCGCTGACCTACGCGGTCGGACGTCTTCTGGTCGACCTGCCGTTCGTCAGCCTCGTCAACCTGGTGCTCGGCCGCCAGGTCGTGCCCGAGTTGCTGCAGGCGGAGGCGGATCACGAACGGATGGCCGCCGCGGCGTCCAGGCTGCTGAGCAGTCGAAACCGCATCGATGCCATGCGCGCGGCGCTGGCTGGACTGCGGCCCGCCCTGGGAGCGTCCGGAGCGAGCGAACGGGCGGCCGGCTGTCTGCTCGACGAGCTGGGTCTCATGGAAGTCGGCGGAGCGCCGGGAACAGCGAAGGGGTGACCCCGCGGTGAGGAGCATGACCGGCTATGGCGAGGCGACGGCAACCGTCCGCCGCCATCGCGTGACGGTCACGGCGCGATCCGTGAACCACCGCAACCTGGATGTCGTCGTCCGGGTGCGGAGCCCGTTCAGGACCCTCGAGCCCGAACTGCGGACCGCGGTCGCCGCCGACGTCCGGCGTGGCCGGGTGGAGATCGGGGTGGAGATCGAGTCGACGGCGGACGCGGCCGGGTTCGACGAGACGGACGCGGCCGTGGAACAGTTGCAGCAGACCGTGCGGCGCTGGCGCCGAAGGGGCATCGTCAGTTCGGAGCTGAGCGCGGGGGAGCTCCTCTCGGCGATCCGGGCACTCCGGGCGGAATCCGGAGTCGGCGCGGCCGGTCCGGAAGAGCGTGCGTCGGTGATGGAAACGTGCAAGCGCGCGATGGCGTCTCTGGTGGTCGAACGGGAACGGGAAGGGCGGGTTCTGGCCGACTCGCTGAACGGACATCTGGCCTCGCTGCGCGCCTGCGTCGGCGCTCTGGCGGCGCGCCGGAGCGAGGTCATCGGACAGGCGACCGGAGAACTCGAGCGCCGGATCGGTGAACTGCTGGGAACGGGCGACCCGCTCGACCCGGCTCGCCTGGTGCAGGAGGTCGCTCTGCTCGTGGAGCGCAGCGACACGTCCGAGGAGCTGGAGCGCCTCGATGGCCATCTCGAAGGATTCGAGACGGCGATGAAGGAGGGGAGCGCGGTCGGGAGGCGGCTCGTGTTCCTGAGCCAGGAGATTCTGCGCGAACTGAACACGGTCGGCTCGAAGTGCCGCGATCTCGAGATGCAGCGAGGCGTGGTCGAAGGTAAGGTGCTGTGCGAGCAGTTGCGCGAACAGGCGCAGAACGTCGAATGACTGCGGGCAGATGAAGGGCGTGGACAGAGAACCGGACGCCGGGGAGAAGGCGGTCGTGCCCAGGGGGGAGTTGTTCATTCTCTCGGCGCCGTCGGGCGCCGGCAAGACCACCCTGGTCCACCACGCCATGAAGCTCGTCGACGGTGTCGAGTTCTCGATCAGCCACACGACCCGCCGGCCCCGGGAGAACGAGCGGGACGGGGACGACTACCACTTCGTCGATCAGACGACGTTCGACCGGATGGTGGCCGACGGCCGGTTCCTGGAGTGGGCGGAGGTTCACGGCAATCGCTACGGCACGGCGGTGGACGAGGTACTGCCGCGCGTCGAGCGAGGAGTCGATGTCCTCCTCGACATCGACGTGCAGGGCGCGAAGCAGGTGATGTCGCTGCCGGGCCGCGCCGCGGACGCGCTCCGGACCGCTGTCTGGGGAATCTTCGTCATGCCGCCCAGCTACGATGCGCTCGTGTCCCGGCTGCGGGGGCGGGACCTGGACGACGCGCCCGAGATCGCGCAGCGTCTGGCCGGTTCGCTGGCCGAGGTGGACCGGGTCCGGGACTACGACTATGTTATTGTGAATGATCGCGCTGAGGCCGCCAGCAGGATCCTGGCGGCCATCATTCTCGAGAAACGACAGCGAAGGGGGCGGATGCGAGAACGCGTCAACCGCGTTCTCGCGGACTTTCATGCACATGGAACGTATTCCTGAGAAGATCGACAGCAAGTTCCGGTACGTGCTCCTGGCCGCGCGGCGAGCTGAGCAACTGATCCGGGGGGCTCCCGAACGGATGCAGCGGGAAAGCCCGAAGTTCGCCCGGCATGCGATGAAGGAGATCGCGAACGAGCTCGTTGACTGGGACTACGGCGAGGCGCCCGAATCCGCGGACGCGGACGGTGCCGACGAGGATGGAGCGGACGCGGAGAACGGCGGTCTGAGTCCCCCCAGCACCGTCAACTAGGGACCGTCCCGCGTGCCTGAACGGGCGGCCAGGGTCCTCCTGGGGATCACCGGCGGCATCGCCGCCTACAAGGGCGCTTACCTGGTCCGTCGCCTGCGGGAGCACGGCCTCGAAGTACGCTGTGCGCCCACCCTGGCTGCCGAGAGTTTCGTCTCGCCCTTGACCCTGGAGGTCCTGAGCGGCGATCGCGTCTACGGCCAGGAGTACCTGGCGCGCGACGGCGGCAGCGACGGCGCGGAGTTGCACGTCGAGGCCGCGCAGTGGGCCGACCTGCTCTGCGTCGCGCCGGCGACCGCGAACACGCTGGCCCGCCTGGCCCTGGGCCTGGCGGACGACTTCCTGAGTACGACCGCGCTGATGTTCGAAGGGCCGGTGGTGGTCGCTCCGGCCATGCATGACGCCATGTGGCGGAAGGCGGCGGTCGAGGCCCGGGTCGCCACTCTGCACGGACGCGGCGTGGAGGTGGTCGGCCCGGTCGAGGGCGTACTGGCTTCAGGTGAGCGGGGCTGGGGCCGCATGGCCGAGCCGGAGGCGATCGTCGACGCCGTGTGCCGGGTCCTTGACCTGCCCGAGGCGGGAGACGACGCGTTCGCCGGCCCGCTCGCCGGCAGGAGAGTCGTCGTCACCGCCGGGCCGACCTACGAGGCGCTCGACCCGGTGCGTTTCCTGGGCAATCGATCGAGCGGCCGCATGGGGTTCGCGCTGGCGCGCCAGGCGGCGATCCGTGGCGCCCGGGTCAGGCTGATTGCCGGTCCCGTGAAGCTCGAGACGCCCGCCGGCGTGGAACGTGTCGACGTCGTCTCGGCCGCCGAGATGGAAGCGGCGCTCCACGAGGCGGTTCCCGACGCGGACCTTGTGGTCATGGCGGCCGCCGTCGCCGACTACCGGCCCCGCGAGCGCGCCGAGCAGAAGATGAAGAAGTCGGGCGGAGACGGCCTGGTGCTGGAGCTCGAACAGAACCCGGACCTGCTGGCCGGTCTGGCGGCTGTGGCTCCGCGGGCGCTGCGCGTCGGTTTCGCCGCGGAGACCGAACACCTGGAGCGCTCGGCGCGGGACAAGCTGAAGGCCAAGGGGGCGCACTGGATCGTCGCCAACGACGTGTCCCGCCCGGACATCGGTTTCGAGTCCGCCGACAACGAAGTCGTGGCCTTTGGTGCGAAAGGGGAAGTCGAGCGCTTCCCGAAGCAGTCCAAGGACGAACTGGCGGGACGGCTGCTGGAGCTTTTCGCAGCCGAGGCGACGTGAACCGGACTCGCCTGCCGGTTCCACAGGAGATCGGTCTCCTGCGGGATCTGGGCTTCACGGACGCCTATCCGCCGGCGTCGTTGTCGGAACCATCGTCGGAGCCATCGTCGAAGCCAGCGGCGACCGGGGGACGTCTGGAGCGCCTGCTGGCGGTCGCCGAGGAGGCCCGTGGCTGCACGGCCTGTGGACTGTGCAGGACGCGGAACAGGGTCGTTTTCGGCGATGGCGACGGCGAGGCGGATCTGATGTTCGTGGGCGAGGGCCCGGGCGCGCAGGAGGACCGGCAGGGTCTTCCGTTCGTGGGGCCTGCGGGCCAGCTCTTGACGAAGATCATCCAGGCCATCGACCTGCGGCGCGAGGACGTCTACATCACGAACGTCGTCAAGTGCAGGCCCCCGAACAACCGGGATCCGCAGCCTGACGAAACGGCGGCCTGCCGTTCCTTTCTCGATCGCCAGATCGAACTCATCGCCCCCCGCGTGATCGTCGCCCTGGGGCGGGTAGCGGCGCAGCTTCTGCTGGGGACGAAGACCTCGCTGGGGCGCATGCGGGGGACCTGGCACGAGGCCGGCGGCGTGCCGGTACGGGTCACCTATCACCCGGCTTTCCTGCTTCGGGATCCGTCGTACAAGCGGGCGACCTGGGAGGACATGCAGATCGTTCGCGACCGGCTGCTCGGCGCCGGCGGAGAGGAGGCCACCGGCGAAGCCGGCGACGATTTCAAGGCCGCCTTCGGCGGCAGCGGGTCAGAAGACCCGCGCACCCAGTAGTCTTCGCTACCTTGAAGGCGGCGGTCAACCGGTCCGAAGGAGTTCCCCGGGGCGTCTGCGAGGACGTGTGCGGGGCGATCGGCGGTACGCCGATGGTCCGTCTCCGGCGTTCCCTGGGCGACGCCGGCGCCGGCGTCGAGGTGTTCGCGAAGCTCGAGTACCTCAACCCGATGGGCAGCGTGAAGGACCGGGTCGCGCGGTACCTCGTGGATCGTGCGCTCGCGTCCGGCGCGCTCGAACCCGGCGGGTTGGTGATCGAGGCGTCCTCCGGGAACACGGCGATGGGCCTGGCCATGATGGCCACGACCCGCGGACTGCGCTGCCGCGCGGTCGTCCGTCGCCAGACCAGCCGCGAGAAGCTCGATTGCCTGCGGGCTCTGGGGGTCGAACTCGTCCTGGTCGACGGCGATCTGGACCCCGAGCACCCGGAGTCGTACAACCGGAAGGCCCGGAGCCTGGTGGCGGCCGAGCCGGGAGCCTTCTTCCCGGACCAGCACAACAACCGGGACAACAACGAGTGCCACTACGAGACGACGGCTCCGGAGATCTGGGATCAGATGGAGGGACGGATCGACGTCTTCGTGGGTGGCATCGGCACCGGCGGCACGGTTTCAGGGGTGGGCCGCTTCCTGAAAGAGAGGGATCCGGCCATCCAGGTCCTGGCGGTCGATGTCGAAGGGTCCGTGTTCAGCCGCCACTTCGCGGCTCTCTCCGGAGCCCCCGACGCGTCCGCGCCGGCGGGCCGCTACCTGCTCGAAGGACTGGGGGATGAAGAGATCATCGACTGTCCGGAGTTCGAGGTCTTCGACCGGATGCTCCAGGTCAGCGACGCCGAGGCGTTCCTTGCGGCCCGCGAACTGGCGCGGCACGAAGCGATGCTCGTGGGTGGTTCGAGCGGCGCGGCGCTCTGGGGCGTGCGGCAGATGCTGCCGGAACTGCGGCCGGGCGCCCGGGTCGTGACGCTGTTTCCCGATTCGGGGACCCGCTATCTGAGCACGATCTACAACGACGACTGGCTGCGTGAACAGGGGCTGCCCGTCGCGCGCGAAGAGCTCGGGCTTCAACCGGCGAAGATCAACTCGTAACCCACGGCCATGATCGCGAGGTCGAGGCAGACGTGGCTGAGCCAGGGCGCCAGCAAGCGGTTGCCCGTCGTGCGGTAGAGCAGCGACCAGAGGACGCCCCCGAGGAGGACGGGAAGCGACATGAGCGTCAGGAGCAGGACCGAGGTGTCGTCAAGATAGACGCCGATGACGACCACGTGATGAGCGGCAAAGCCGATGGCTGCCACCAGGTGCGCCCACCTGGAGGAAATCAGACGGCGGAGCCTGCCGTAGACGAAGGCCCGCCAGTAGACCTCCTCGAGCCAGGAGTGGACGAAGCTGATCAGGAGCGCCGCGACGATGTAGCGCTCGAGCGTGTCGAGATGGAAGTCGGCCAGTTTGACCGTGATCGCCCCGGCGGCGGTCGTGGCCATCTCCCCGCCGCGAAACAGAACGGCATAGGCCAGCCAGGTGAAGCCGGCCCCCGCGATGCCGGTGCCCAGCCCGAGGGCGATCGATCGGCCCGGCCTGGAGGGACCGAAGGCGGCCGCCAGCAGAAGGCCCAGGGCCGCCACCGGTCCGGCGAACTGGAGCGCCTTTGCTCCGAGGTAGACGGGTGCGACCCAGGCCGTCCCCTCGAGCCAGACGAAGTAGGCGAGCGAAGCGACCGTGGGCAGCGTCATCGCTGCGGCCAGGATCGTCCACCAGAGCCCTCGACGTCGCGGCTCGATCGGTCCGTTCTCGCCCGGCCGGTTCATTGCCGGGCCCCGTCCTCCAGAGCGTCGAGGTAGGCCTGCCGGTACCTGCGCGCCACGATGTCCCAGGTCAGGTGGGCGACGGCGCGGCCGCGGGCGCGGGCGCCCATCCGGCGCCGCTCCTCCGGGTTGGCCAGGAGACCCGCGATCGCCTCCCTCAGAGCGGCGCGATCCTGCTCCGGAACGAGGATTCCCTGCGCTTCCGACTCCACCGCGAGAGGGATACCGGAAACCGTGGTCGCGACCACCGGCAGCCCGCTTGCCAGGGCTTCCAGGATCACGTTGGGCAGGCCGTCGACGTTGCCCTGCGGATCGTGAACGGCGGGTAGGACGAAGAGGTCCGCGCAGCGGTAGAGGCCGGGCAGATCGTCGTGGGCGACAGCGCCGGGAAGATGGACCCGACCCGTGTGATCGGGCCTCCAGCCATTGACTGCCCCTCGGAAACCCGCCATCTGATCACCGTCGCCGGCGATGATCGCGTGCAGGTCGCTGAAGTCGGAGAGCAGCCGGGGCAGAACGTCGATCAGCACCTGGAAGCCCTTCTTCGTCGCCAAGCGGCCGACGCCGAGCAGGACGGTGGCGTCTCCCGGAATGCCCAGGCGTTCGCGCCAGGTCTCCTCGTCCCGCTCGCCCTGGAGCTCCGCCGCCGGGCGGAACATGTCGGTATCGACTCCGTAGGGGATGACGCGGGACGGTTTGCCCTGGTAGCCGATCCGCTGGACTCTCTCGACGAGTTCGGGCGAGCATCCGGTGAGCAGGCCGCAACGGGACAAAGCCCGACGGATGGCTGGGCGAGCGATCGCCTTTTCGGCCATAAAGACGTCGCTGCCGTGAAGCCCGGCGGCGATCAGCGTCTTGCGTCTGTGTATACCCGGCCAGAGGGCCACCAGGCCGTTCGGCGCGACCCAGTGAGCATGGAGCAGGTCGTAGCGTTCCCGTCCGAGATGGCTGGTTACCGTCCTCGCCGCCGAGAACAGATAGAGGGGAGCGGCGAGCGCCGCTCCCGGCCGTACATGCTCGTCCGCCGCCAGACTGCGGCCGTAGCCAAGGACCTCCATTCGAGGAGGGGCGTATGAGAAGGAGTGCACATCGACGCCGTCGTCGTTCCAGGCACGACGCACCTGCGGCGCTCGCGGAACGAGGACGGTGACCTGGTCGCCGCCGCGGACCAACCCGCGGGCCAGCTCGCGGATGAACGGTCCGGCGGTGTCGCCGGGCCAGCGAGGGTAGGTCTGGGTGAGGAAGAGGATGCGCAGAGCCGCGCTCCTGCCGCCGGGCAACCGGGTTCAGCCGACCCGTTCGCGGATGGAGTAGCTGTCGGGCCGGCGGAAGTTCTTGAAGGTGATCAGTTCGCCGATCAGGCCCGTCGTGACGATCTGGATGCCCAGGACCATCAGCAGGACGCCGAGCAGCAGGAGCGGCCGGTTCGAGAGCGAGGCGCCTGCGAACCAGAGCGCCGCGAGCCAGGCGCAGATGCCAAGGCCGGCGGCGAAGCTGATCAGGCCGATCGGGCCGAAGAGGTGCAGCGGGCGGCGGGTGAAGCGGCTGATGAACAGGACGGTGATCAGGTCCACGGGTCCCTTGTAGGAGCGGTCCCATCCGTACCGGCTGCGGCCGACTCGGCGCGGATGGTGCGCCACCGGAATCTCTCCGACGAGAAAGCCGCGCCGGCTGGCGAGCACGGGAATGTAGCGATGGAGTTCGCCGTACACGGCGACCTGCTCCAGGACTTCCCGGCGATAGGCCTTGAAGCCGGAGTTGAAGTCGTGCAGCCGGACGTTCGAGAGCGTGCGCGTCACCCAATTGAAGACCCTGGATGCCAGTCGACGGCGCCAAGGGTCGCGCCGGGTGCGCTTCCAGCCCGAGACGAGGTCGAGAGGGCCGTCTTCGAGCGCCCGCAACAGGCGCGGAATCTCGTCGGGATCGTCCTGCAAGTCACCGTCCATCGTGACGAGAATCCGGCCCCGCGAGTGATCCACGCCGGCCGAAAGGGCGGCCGCCTTGCCGAAGTTCCGGCGCAACCGGATGAGCCGCACCCGGGGATCGCGCTGGTGTTCGCGGCGAACGGCATCGGAAGTGCCGTCGGTCGAACCGTCGTCGATGAACACGAGTTCAGCCCGGACATGAATGGAGTCCAGGTTCGCAAGCACGCGCTCGGCCAGGGCGGAAACCGTCGCACTCTCGTCGAGGACCGGCACGAGGACGCTCACGTCGAGGGGGGTTTCCTCGTCACTGGCGATGGACGGCTCCTCAGCCCGGGAATGGGCTTTCCTCGGCGGCGCCGTCAACTCGATCGTCTCGGCCATCGTCTCACGCCGTCCTCGTGGTCAGCCTACAGCAACCGGTCGCTGCCGACCTGGACCGGGGAAGGGCCTCGCGGACTCAGTCCGTCGGCGCCGTGGTCTGCCCGGTCGCCGCGGACGTCTCCGGGAGCCGCTCCGATGCCGGCGCCGCCTCCGGTTGCGGTGGAACGTACTCGATTCTCCGCCCGTTGACGATCAGGACGGCCGGCTCGGATTCGAGGTCGAACTGGATCGTCGTTTCCTGCCTGGCGTTCACCTGGATCTTCTGGTCGATCCGGTCGTCCGGTTGCCACCTGGGGTTTCGGAGAAGACTGAGCACATGCGTGCCGGCCGGTACGGGCAGGTCTCGGATGGGCGTCCAGCCGATCGCTTCGTCACCGATGCGAACGAAGACGGGACGTTCCGACTCGGTCGCCGCCGCGATGCTGACGGCGCCGGGTCGAACCAGAGGCACCGGCGTTTCCAGCAGCCGGTCGACGCCGACCTGGGTCATGACCTGTTCCCGGATCTGGTAGTCGCGAGTGGCGAGTTCGAACGTCAGCACGTGGTCGACTTCGGCTTCGACCTCGAAGACCCTTCTGCGGTCGAGGACCACGGGGGCGTCGCCGTCGATGGAAACGGTGATGTGCGGATCCCAGGCGGGCGCGAGGGCCAGACGGCCGATGCCCCGGCTGACGGCTGGACTGGCGTCTGGAGGTGGTGCTTCGGGTTTTTCGAGCGTAGCCGGGCGGACGCGCTGCGTGGCGGGCTCCTCGCTTCCGGTCTCCGCGGCCACAGCCTGCCGTTCGACCGGCGCTTCGTTCCGCGGCGCGGGCGCTTCCGAGCCGGCGAGCGGGCTGCCTTTCGACCACCACAGCGTGCCGCCGAGCCAGAGTGCCGTTCCGGCGACCGTGGCGAAAGTCAGCCAGCGGCGACGAAGGCGGGAACGGGGCGGCCGGCGGATCGCGTCGGCGACCCGGTCGAGAGTCGGCGGGGAGGTCGTCTCCGGAGACTCGGCGCCTCCGTTGATCTCGACTTCGATCAGTGAGGAGGCGGAGGTCTGCGCTGTCTGCACCGAGGTTGCCGTCCAGTCCTTCGGCCCGTCCTGCGACGGCGCCTTGTGGCTTGTGGTCTCGGCGAGGAGATTCCGGCGGGCGTCTTCGAGAGCGTCGACGATGGAGGTGAAGCTCGCCGCACGCTTGCCGGGATCGTCCCTGAGGCAGGCTTCGAGAACGGAAACGAGCGATTTCGCGACATCCGCCGGGAGCTGCGCCCTGATCGCCTCCTCCAGGAGACGCCGGTCCTTCGACTTCAGCCGGCGCGGGGGCGTCGGCCGTTCGGTGGGCTGGAAGGACAGCACGCGATGCGTGAGCACACCGAACGCGTAGACGTCTGTCGCCACATCGGCGTTCTCGGCGCGCAGCAACTCCGGTGCGCTGTACCTGACGTGCGCCCGCGGTCGCGGATTCGCGAAACCCCGGACCGCAGCGGTGTCGTCGGAGCGAATCGTGATGGCACCGGGGTGGATATCTCCGTGGACGACGCCCAGGCCATGCGCGTACTCCAGTGCGCGCGCAACCTGCGCGAGCCAGCCCAGAGCCGTACCGACCGGGAGTTTCTCGCACCGCTCGAGTCGGGCCGCCAGGGTCTCGATGCCCAGGGACTGCTCGATTCGACAGGATGTCGCGCCGTCGATTCCGAAGTCGAGAATCCGGGCGATCGAGGGATGTTCGAGCTGTTCGATCGCGGCGGCCCGCTTCAGGAACAGGGCCTGAGCTTCGGCGTTCTCCGTGACCCAGGTGTCAACGAGGACGCAGCTTTCGTCCCGCGTGTCGCGACCGAGATAGGAGGCTGCTCCAGCCTTCGCTTCGAGGCGGCGGAGAATCTCAAAGTGACCAATTCGTTGACTCATGCGCGAATGCCAAGAAGTTGATGCGAGGGCGCAATGATAGCACAGTTTTCCCGTAAGTTGTTGTTATTCAGTGGCTTGTGTGTGTCGAACGACAGCGCGCGAGCGGCGCTGTTAGGGTCGGCGCGGCAGGTTCGAAGATGGAGCCGGACAGTGAGAGCATGGAGCGCTGGGCCCGGGGGTTGGTTTGCTCCGCCACCGGGGTCGAGGCGCCTCTGGACGAGCCGGCCTTCCTGTCGCCCGCGGGCAAGCCGTGGCTCGTGAGCTACGAACTGGATCCGCAACGGGGCGGGGCGCTCGCGCGCGAGCTCCGTCACCGACCGTGGACACTGTGGCGGTACCGCGAGTTGCTGCCGGTGTCCGACTTCCACGGTCGGGTCGATCTGGGCGAGGGCGGCACTCCCGTCCTGCGGCTTCGACGCGCGGCTCCGGAGGGCGTGAGCGTCTTCGTCAAGAACGAGGCGGGGAATCCGACGGGCTCGTTCAAGGACCGGGGACTCTCCCTGGCCGTGAACCGCGCCCGTGAACTCGGCGCCCCCGGGGTTCAGCTTCCGAGCGCAGGCAACGCGGGCGTCTCGGCGGCGGCTTATGCCTCGGCGGCCGGGTTGCCCTGCCGCGTGGGGCTGCCGGAAGACACTCCGGCGACCGTTGCTGAACGTTGCCTTGGATTCGGCGCGGAGGTGATCGAGTCGGGCGGCACGCTGGTCGACGCCGGCGCCGCGCTGCAGGAACTCGGCGGCGGCTTTTGGGATCTTTCCACCCTGCGCGAGCCGTACCGCGTCGAGGGCAAGAAGACGATGGGCTTCGAGGTCGCCGAACAGTTCGGCTGGCGGCTGCCGGACTGGATCGTCTATCCGACCGGCGGCGGCACCGGCATCGTCGGCATGGCGAAGGCCTTCGCCGAACTCCGCGGGCTGGGCCTTCTGAGCGGACCGCCCGCGAAGTTCGCGGTCGTCCAGATGGCGGGCTGCGCACCGATCGTGCGGGCCTGGGAGGAGGGCGGCGAGCGTGCGGATCCCTGGGAGGCGCCGGATACACGGGTCTGGGGCCTGCGGGTGCCGCGAGCGATCGGCGACTTCCTGGTCCTGCGCGCGGTGCGCGAGAGCGGTGGAACGGCGGTCGCCGTCGAGGAGGACGTGGTAGCGGAGATGACGCGGAGAATGGCGGCGCGGGAGGGGCTCCTGATCGGCCCCGAGACCGCGGCGGCGCTGGCGGCGGTCGTGGAGCTCAGGGACTCCGGTACCATCCGTCGCGGCGAGTCCGTGCTGGTCTTCGCTACCGGCCATCCGGCCAACTACGTCTAGGGGAGGCTCTGCGCGATGCCCGAGCAGGTGTTCGGTTCGATTGCGGATGGTGTGAACGGGCTGCTCGGACCGGTGGCCGGGTGGCTGGAGGGCCTGGTCTGGAACACGCCGCCGCAGGCACCCATCCTGGCCCTCGTCTTGCTGGGCACCGGCCTGTTCGTGACGATTCGGCTGGGCCTGATCCAGTTGCGAGGCTTCCGGCACGCCTGGGCGATTCTCGGCGGCAAGTACAACGACCCGGACGACGAAGGCGACCTCGTTCACTTCCAGGCGCTGACCACGGCCCTTTCGGCGACGGTGGGCATCGGCAACATTGCCGGGGTCGCGATCGCGATTCGCATGGGCGGTCCCGGGGCGCTGTTCTGGATGTGGGTGACGGCGTTCTTCGGCATGGCGCTCAAGTTCGCCGAGTGCACGCTGGCGGTGGAGTACCGGCGCGTGCACGGGGACGGTTCCGTCTCCGGCGGTCCCATGTACTACATCGAGAAGGGCCTGGGAGCGAACTGGAAGTGGATGGCCATGCTGTTCGCCGGCCTGGCCGTCATCTGCTCGTTCGGCACCGGCAACATGAACCAGGCGAACACGATGGCCGATCAGCTCGAGTCGCAGTTCGGCCTGGCGCCGGTCTGGAGCGGCCTGGTCTTCGCATCGCTCGTGGCCCTCGTGATCATCGGCGGCATCCGCCGCATCGGCAGGGTGACCTCCATTCTCGCGCCCGGCATGGCCGTGATCTACGTTGGCGGCGCCCTCTTCATCCTGCTCGCGAACATCGACCAGGTGCCGGCGAGCTTCGCCCTGATCGTGGAGCAGGCGTTCCGGCCGACCTCGATGGTCGGCGGCGCCGCGGGTTCCTTCCTGATGACGATGATGTGGGGCATCCGCCGCGGTCTGTTCAGCAACGAAGCGGGGCAGGGCAGCGCGCCCATCGCGCACGCCACGGCAAAGACGGACGAGCCGGTTCGTGAGGGTCTCGTGGCCTCGCTGGAGCCCTTCATCGACACCCTGGTCATCTGCACGATGACCGGCCTGGTGATCGTGACGACGGACGCCTGGCGCGATGCGGCGCCGCAGAGTTTCGGCCTCGACGAGGTCGAGGGCATTCACCGGGTGCTGGAAGACGACTCCGAGCTTCTGGCTGCGCGGGACGAGCGCGCCGGCGTGGGCGGCGGGGTGCTCGAGGTCGTGGACGGAGCCGCCAGTGGCTCGTTGGTGTTCCTCAACGCGATGATCGTCGACGCGCGCCTGGTGGACGACGAGGGTTCCGCCTGGAGCGGCAGGCTGGAACTGGGCGCCGACGGTTCCCTCGGTACCGAGGGGGCCGAGCCGCGGATCGAGGGTGGAGCCCTGCTGAACGGCGCGCCCCTCACCGCCCGCGCCTTCAGCCTCGGTCTTCCGGGCAGCCGGGGCGACCTGATCGTCACCCTCTCGGTGCTGCTGTTCGCCGTGTCGACGGCCATCTCCTGGTCGTACTACGGCGACCGCTCGACCGAGTACCTCTTCGGAGCGAGGGCGATTCCGGTCTACCGCTGGATCTACGTCGGCTTCTTCTTCATGGGCTGCCTGCTGCCGCTGACCACCGTGTGGACCTTCGGCGACGTCGCTCTCGGCCTGATGTCCTTCCCCAACCTCATCTCGCTGCTCCTGCTCTCGGGGGTGGTCACCGGCCTCACCAGGTCCTACTTCCGCCGCCACCTCGGGAAGGGAAGCGGCGGCGGCAATGACTGAGAAGGACCGCGGCGTCGGCCCGCTCGCCGTCGCCGGGCTGATCGGAGCTCCGATCCTCGCGGCGCTGGTCTACTTCGCCATCCCCGAAGCCGTGGTGGGCGCGGACGGCGAGGTCGTCTCCGGTCTGTCCTCCGCCGGCAGGGCGGTGGCCGCCGTCGGCGTCCTGATGGCAGCGCTGTGGCTCACCGAGGCGCTGCCGGTGCCGGCCACGGCGCTCATCCCGCTGGCGGCGATGCCGCTGCTGACCGGCGGCGAACTCGGCGTCCGCGAGGTCGCAGCTCCCTACGCCCACCCGAACATCTATCTCTTCATGGGCGGCTTCATGATCGCCCTGGCGATGCAGACCTGGGGTCTGCATCGGAGACTCGCGCTTCGCATCATCCTGCTCGTGGGCACCCGTCCGCGCCGCGTCGTGCTCGGCTTCATGACCGCGAGCGCCGCTCTCAGCATGTGGATATCGAACACGGCCACGACGGTCATGATGCTGCCAATCGCCCTCTCGGTCATCGCCCTCGTGCGCCGCCGCCTGGGCGACGAGGCGCCGCCGCCGGGACAGACCTTCCCCTTCGCTCTCTGCCTGCTGCTCGGAACGGCCTACGGCGCCTCGATCGGTGGCGTCGCAACGAAGATCGGCACGCCTCCAAACCTGGAGATGATGGCCTTCGTGAGCGACAACTACGGTCGCGAGATCACGTTCGCTCAGTGGCTGCCATTCGGCTTCGGCCTGAGCGTGCTGTTCCTGCCCCTGGCCTGGATCGTGCTGACGCGGGTCGCCTTCCCGCTGCGTATCCGCGAAGTGCCGGGAGGCGCGGAACTCATCCGCAACGAGCTGCGGAAGATGGGGCCGATGTCGGGACCCGAGAAGGGCGTGCTGGCCATCTTCGCCGCCACCGCAGCGCTGTGGACGACGGGAACCTGGCTGGCACGGATCGAGATCGAAAGTGTCGCGCCGTTCGCGGGGCTGACGGATTCGGGGATCGCGATCGGCGCCGCGCTGTGCCTGTTCGCCGCGCCGGTCGACCTGCGTCGCGGCGTGTTCCTGCTGAGCTGGAAGAAGGCGCTCGAAGCGCCCTGGGGCATCCTGCTGCTGTTCGGCGGCGGGCTGAGCCTCGCCGCCTCCATCCGCGCCACGGGAGTCGACCGGTTCATCGGCGGCCTGCTCCAGGTGCTCGAAGGGACGCCCGTGCTGATCCTCGTGCTGGGCGCGGCCGGGCTCCTCATCCTGCTGACCGAAGTGACGAGCAACACGGCAACGACGGTCACGTTCCTGCCGATCCTGGCGGCGACAGCCGCCGTCATCGACGTGGACCCGCTGCTCCTGATCGTCCCGGCCACGCTGGCGGCGAGTTGCGCGTTCATGATGCCCGTGGCGACGCCGCCGAACGCGATCGTCTTCGGTTCCGGGGAGATCACGATCCCGCAGATGGTCCGGGCCGGCGTGTGGCTGAACCTGATCGGCCTGGTGCTGATCGTCTTCTGGGTCTACGTCGCCGGCGGCCTCATTGGCCTCTAGGCGCCGACGGTCGCGGTCAGCTCCCGCCGGAAGCGGTAGCCGATGCACTTGTGGAGCAGCTTGGCGGCGGTGAAGTCGCTTGCAGGATGGTCAGGGATCGGCGCCAGTTCGACGACGTCCATCGCGATCACCCGCTTGTGCTCGAACAGCCGCCGCAGCAGCGCCAGCGCCTGGTACCAGGTGCCGCCGCCGGGCTCCGGGGTTCCGGTCGCCGGCAGCACGGACGGATCGAAGAAGTCGAGGTCGAAGGTCAGATAGACCGTGTCGGGCAGGGAGGCGAGGAGCCCGTCGAACAGGGCCTCGAGTTCCGGCCGGGGAAGGGCGTCGAGCTGCTCCGCCCAGATGATCGGCAGACTCTCGTTCGCTATCCGCGCGGCCTCCGGCCGGGTCAGCGAACGGATGCCGACGGCCAGCGTCGGCAGTCCGAGATCCAGCACGCGGCTCATCGCGCAGGCATGGTTCCAGGGCGTGCCGCGATAGGTCTGGCGGAGGTCCGCGTGGGCGTCGAACTGGACTACGCCCAGGTCTGACGCGCCCGCGTCCAGCGCGCCTCGCACGAGGGCGGGCGTCACCGTGTGCTCGCCGCCGACGGCGGCCAGGAATCGCCCCTTCCGGAGAGTGGTCTCGGCCGCGGCGCTCATTCGCTGCAGGACCGACTCGTCACTACCTTCGACGTCCACCGGCGGCAGCGTCTCGATGCCGATGCGGCAAGGCTCCACTTCGAGTTCTTCGTCGTAGAGCTCGACGTAGTGCGACGCCAGGAGCAGGGCCTCCGGGCCGTTCTCGGTGCCGCGCCCCCACGAGGTGGTCCGCTCGTAGGGAACGGGAAGCACGGCGACGACGGGCTCCGCGGCGGGTGCGTCGAGTCTCAGAAACGTCGGGAGGCCGGAGCCGCGCATGGCCGCGGCAGGGTAGCAGCCGGCCTGCATGCCGGCCGCCGCGCGCGCGAACTCCCAGGCTCCCCTTTCCGTCAATGTCGGCAGGAGGTTCGATGCGCGGGAACGACAGACCGACCACCATGCTGCGGGAAGTCCCGTCAGAAGAACGTCCCCGGGAACGCCTGCTCGCCCACGGCGCCGGGGTTCTGAGCGACTGCGAGCTGATCGCCATCCTGCTGCGCACCGGTCACCGCGGCTGTTCCGTGGTCGAACTCGCCCGCGATCTGCTCTACGACGAGGGCCGGGGCCTGGGCGGCCTGCCCGCGCTCGCCCTCCTGGTGGAGCACGACCTGCCGTCGCTGCGGCGGAAGGGCCTGGGGGACGCCAAGGCGGCCACCGTGCTGGCCGCGGTGGAGCTGGCCCGCAGGTTGGCGCGGGCTCAACTGCCCGAACGGCGGCCTCTGGGCAGCGTCGCCGCGCTCGCCCGATACCTCAATCTTCGCTACGCGCGCCTCGACCAGGAAGCCATGGGGGCGATCTACGTGGATGTCCGCGGCCGCATCATCTCCGAGCGCGAGCACTTCGTCGGTGGCCTCGACCGCACCTCCGTGGAACCCCGGGCAGTGCTCAAGGAAGCGCTTCGCCTGGGCGCGACGGCGGTCGTCATCTTCCACAACCACCCCAGCGGCGATCCCGAGCCCAGCCCCGAGGACATCGCCTTCACCCGCCGCCTCAGCCGCGCCGCCACCGCCGTCGGCATCGACCTCGTCGACCACCTCGTCCTCGCCGGCGGCCGGCGTTGGGTCTCGCTGCGCGAACGCCGTCTGCTGTAGACGCTCCCACCTGCCGCACATCACGGATTGCTAGGGTGCCTCTCATGGCGGAGAGCCCTGTTCACCTGCACCTGGATTGTCCGAGCGGGATCTCGGGGGACATGTTCCTTGGTGCGTGTCTGGACCTGGGGTTGCCGGTGGCGCGGCTCGAGGAGATGGTGGAGCGGTTGGGGCTGGACGGGGTCGAGCTGCGGGTGGAGCGGGCGAAACGGGGCGGTCTGGCCGGGGTTCGGTTCTCCGTGCTGCGGGATGGGCAGCCGGTCGAGGGAGCAGGCAGCGAGGGGGCTTCGCATCGGCGGTTGTCGACCATCCTGCGCATGATCGAGGAGAGCGGTCTCAGCGCCGGTGTCGTCGAGACAGCCTCGGCGCTGTTCCGGCGACTGGGGGAGGCGGAAGCCCGGGTTCATGGCGTGGACATCGAAGAGGTCCACTTCCACGAGGTCGGCGCCGATGACTCGATCGTCGACCTGGTGGGCGCGGCGGTTGCGCTCGATCACTTCGGGCCCGCCCGGGTTTCGTCCTCCGCCATCGTGGTGGGGAGCGGCACCGTGTCGACGCGCCACGGCGTGATGCCGGTTCCCGCCCCCGCGACGGCGCTTCTGCTCCATGGGGTTCCGGTCACGCCGGGCGGCGCCGCCGGTGAGCTCACGACCCCGACCGGCGCCGTCATCGTGCGGGAGTGCGTGGACGAGTTCGAGCCTTCCGGAACGGACCGTCCGCGGCGGATCGAGAGTTCAGGGATCGGACTGGGCAGCCGGGAACTGGCCGATCGTCCCAACGCACTGCGGCTGCAGCGGGCGATGCCCGTGGTCTCGACCGCCAGCCCGTGGCGCCGGGTCGCCGTGCTGGAGTGCCAGCTCGACGACGCGACCGGCGAGACGGTCGGCCACGCCGCGGAATCCCTCCTCGAAGCCGGCGCGCTCGATGTCTTCACGACGGCCGTGCAGATGAAGAAGTCCCGGCCGGGCGTGGCCGTTACCGTCATCTGCCGTCCGGAACGGTCCTCGGAGCTGGCCGAGCGTCTCCTCCTCGAGACGGGCTCCCTCGGTTGCCGGCGCACCATCGTCGACCGCCTGGAGGCGGAACGCTCGGTTTCTACTGTCCTGACGCCGTTCGGCGAAGTGAAGGTCAAGCAAGCGGCAGTCTCCGGCCGATCTCTCGGGTCAGCCCCGGAGTACGAAGACATCCGCCGCATCGCCCGCGAGCAGGACGTCCCCTTCCGCGAGGTCTATCGCGCCACCCTCCGCGCCGCCGACTGACTCCCAGGAAGCGGCGGCGGCCCGGCGACCACCCCGCACACCGGGACGGCCCCCCCCGAGAAGCCCAGCGGGACACGGCCCCCCCCCCCGCCCCCACCGCCCCCAC
>JAJEBV010000035.1 GCA_022822365.1 Thermoanaerobaculia bacterium
CTGGCTCTTCGTGAGCCACCTCGTCGCCACGTTCGGCATCGCGCTGTCGAACTTCCTCCTCTTCTTCACCCTGATCTGGGCCGCCGTCCGGCGAAAGCGGCTCCACTTCGCCAGCGGCGACGCGGACCGGCGACGGCGACGACGGCTCCTGTTCCCCCTCGCCGCCTACTCCGGCTGCTTCGTGCTCTCGGCCGTCTTCTCCTACGGGCCGGCGACCAGCCTGGGCGAACTGTCCACGCTCTTCTCCGTCCTGACCCTGCCTCTGGCGCTCCTGCTCGTCCGTGGCGAGCCCCAGGTCCGGGTCGCCATCGCGTCCGTGGTCGGGATCTCGGCCATTCTCGCCGTCTACGGCCTGGCGCAGTTCGCGTTCACCGACTACGGCCCCCTCCACCAGCGGATCCCCGGGCCGTTTTCGCACTACATGACCTTCTCCGGCGTCCTCCTGCTCGGCCTCGCCCTGATCGCCGGCCGGCTCAGCAGCGCGGGCGGCTGGCGCTCCCGCGTCAACTGGGTCGGTCTGGCGCTCGTCGGCGGCGCGCTCGTCCTGACCCTCACCCGCAGCGCCTGGCTCGGCGCTTTCGCTCTCGCGGTTGCGGCGATGGCACTTCAACGCCGGCGCGTCTTCCTGGGTTTCGCCGCCGCGCTGGTCCTGGCCGTCGTCTCGCTGGCCGCCGTGGCGCCGACCCTGTGGCCGACCTACTGGCAGCGGGCGACCTCGATGGCGGAGGTCCGCTATCCCTCGAACTACGACCGATTGTGCATGCTCTGGGCTGGCGGCCAGATGATCGTCGATCGACCCCTTACCGGCATCGGCCCGGCCATGGTCCGCGAGTGGTACCCGGTCTACCGGCATCCGACGTCGGTCCGGCCGCGGGTGAAACACCTGCACAACACGTTCGTCCACATGGCGGCCAGCCGCGGCATTCCGTCCCTGGTCGCCTACCTGTGGCTGATGGCCGCGGCGGCGGCGATCGCGTTCGAGGGCTATCGCCGCGAGGGCGGCCGGGCCGGGCCGCGCGCCGACCTCTACCTGGGCGTGCTGTTCGCCCTGCTGGCGCTGAACGTGGCCGGCCTGTTCGAAGCGAACTGGCGTGACACGGAGATTCAACGCTGGACGCTGTTCCTGCTGGCCCTGCCGGTTATCCTCCGCGCTCCAGACGACCAGCCCGGAGACTCGGCATGCACCTCGACCGCCTCAGCCTGATCCAGCTCCTCGACCTTCTGTCGGCCAGGGAGATCTCCTGCGCCGAGTTGATGAACGCCACGCTGGATCGCATCGAGTCCACGCACCCGAAGCTCAACGCCGTCGTCACCCAGCGTCCACGCGAAGAGCTGCTGGCGGACGCCGAAGCGGCCGACGCGCGACGCACCGCAGGCGACGCCCGGCCCCTCGAGGGCGTGCCCCTCGGCGTCAAGGACCTCGAGGACGTGGCCGGCATGGTGACGTCCATGGGTTCGCGGGTGTTCCGCGATCAGGTGGCCGAGGCCGACTCGACCCAGGTGGCGCGGCTGCGAGGCGCCGGCGCGATCGTCGTCGGCAAGACGAACACGCCGGAGTTCGGGTTCACCGCGATCACGAAGAACCCCCTGTTCGGCGTCACTCGCTCGCCCTGGAACGCGGAGCGCACGCCCGGCGGATCGAGCGGCGGTTCTTCCGCTGTGCTGGCGGGCGGAGTGATGCCTCTCGTCACCTCTTCGGACGGCGGCGGCTCGATCCGGATCCCGGCCAGCTTCACGGGCGCGTTCGGACTGAAGCCGAGCCAGGGCCGGATACCGCGCGGGCCGATGAAGGCCTGGGACTACGGCAGCACCTCGGTCTACGGTCCCCTGACCCGCACCGTCGAGGACGGCGCCCTGTTCCTCGACATCGTCGCCGGTCCGTCGCCCTGCGATCCCGCTTCGCTACCGCATCCCGGCCTGAAGTACCGCGACGTGCTCGATTCGGGGCTCCCCGCTTCCCTCCGCATCGCCTGGTCGCCGGACCTCGGCTACGCAAGGGTCCAGGCGGACGTCGCTCGGGTGGCCGCGGACGCGGCGGCCGTGTTCGATCAGGCCGGTCTCTCGGTCGAACCGCTCGAGGAGCACGTGCCGGGAGGTCCGCCGATGCTGACCGCCGCCTGGGGCTCGCTGGGCAACTTCCTGATCGCCGGCCAGATCCACGAAGCGCTTCGGAACCAGCGCCAGGACATGACCCACTCGTTCGCCGAGGCGCTGGAACGCTCCTGGGAGATGACGCCCGAGACGTTCGGCGCCGCCGCGCGCGAACGCGGCCGGCTGAACCTCTGGTGCGGCGAGGTCTTCGACCGCTTCGATCTGGTGCTGACGCCGACCGTTCCCTACGATCCGCCGCCCGCCCGCGGTCCCTTCCCCACCCATACGGAGGGCCGGGAGCAGGTGCCGGCGGGCGTCGCGGCCTTCACGATTCCGTTCAACATGTCCGGCCACCCGGCGGCGACGGTCCGCGCCGGCCTCTCCGACGCCGGCCTGCCGGTCGGCCTGCAGATCGTCGGACCGCGCCACCGGGACGATCTGGTGATGCGGGCCGCACGGCTGTTCGAACGGGCGCGCCCCTGGCACCCGGACTGGCCGGAGGTCTGACCGCAGCCGGCTCCCGGCCTCAGGGGATGACGGTGACCTTGACCGCGCCACTTCCCTTGTCGCCCGCGATCTCGAAGGCGCGCTCGAACTCCGCCAGCGGCACTTCGTGGGTCAGCAGGCCCGAGTAGGCGCCGCCATTCGCCGCCAGGATACGCACCGCCTCGGCGAAGTCGGCCTCGCCGGGGCGCCGGGCGTAGCAGTTGGACCACTGCAGGCGGGCCTCCTTGCCGAGCAGCATAAGCGGATCGAGAGTCAGCGGACCCATGAAGACGCCCAGGACGCAGACCGTACCCCCGGGGGCGAGTGCGATGCCGGCGGTCGTCATCGTGTCGGCCAGACCGCCTACCGTCTCGACGACGAGCTCGGCGTCGTAGCCGGTCAGGTCGTCCGCAGGGCCTTCGTCGATCACCCGGTGGGCGCCGAGCCGTTTCGCCAGTTCGGCCTGGTGCGGATAGCGGGCCGTGATCGCCACGTCACCGAACCCCCAGGCACGGGCAACCGCGACGACCGCGAGGCCGATCGAGCCCGCGCCCAGGATCAGCAGACGATCCGGCGGGCTGGCCTGGTCCGCGCCGCACAGCCGGAGTCCGTGAACCGCCACGGCGAAGGGCTCGGCGAGCGCGGCGACCGGCAGCGGAAGCCCATCCGGAACCCGGTACAGACGGTGCACCGGGACGACCACGGCGTCGGCGAAGCCGCCCGGCCGGCGCAGGCCGTAGAGCTGGAGATCCCGGCAGATCGAGTCCCGGCCTTCGCGACACGGTTCGCAGTCGCCGCACGAGGCCAGGGGTTCGACCACGACCGCCTCGCCAGCGGCGAAGCCGGAAGCCCCCGCGCCAAGCTCGTCGACCACGCCGGCCATCTCGTGACCCATGATCGATCCCGGATCGATGATGGGTTTCGGGCTGTGAACCAGGTGCAGGTCCGTGCCGCACAGGCCGCAGGCGCTGATCCGGAGCCGGACCTCGCCGGGGCCGGGCTCCGGCAGCGGACGCTCGGCCAGCGCTACTTCACCGGGGCCGCGATAAACGCCCGCGCGCATCGCGCGGATCGTAACAACGGCCTGTGATCAGAGGCCGAGCTCGGAGCAGTCCGCCGCCTCGCCGTTCACGGTGCAGGCGCAGTCGCCGTCCGTGCAGTCGACGTTCACCTCGCACTCGCCGGAGTCGCCGCAGGCAGAGGCCGCGAACTCGAAGGAGTTCGCGTTGGCCACGTCGACCGTGCAGTCCTCGCCGTCCTCGCAGTCGACCTTGACCTCGATCACGCGGGCCTCGCCATCGGCCGCGGACGCGACCGCGTGGACCGACGGCGCGATGGCCATCGCGACCTCGCGCTCGCGTTCCTCGAGCGTGGCGTCCATCTTCTGCACCTGGCCGTCGCGCCAGACCTCGAGCACGACCGTGTCGCCGTCCTCGTTGCCGCGGATGGCCCGCGCCAGGGCGGCTGCCGAAGCCACCGGCTTGTCGCCGACGGCGGTCACGATGTCGCCAACCTCCAGGCCGGCCCGGAGCGCCGGGCTGCCGTCGACGACCTTGCCGACCATGACGCCGGCATCGTCGGGCACGCCGAAGTGGGTCCGCAGTTCCGGCGTCAACTCGGATAGCTGCACGCCCAGGAAGGCGCCGCCGCCGTGCCGCCCGTGAAGACGCGCGCCGGCATCGCCGAGCCGCTGCATGACCCGGTGCACGCGCCGCCGCACCCTCTCGCCGACCTCTCCGTCACCCTCGTGAGCCTCGATCAGGACGACGTCGTGGCCGTCGGCCTCGAGGATCCGGACGTTCTCTTCGGAGACCCACTCGTGGTCGCCGTCGTGGAGAACCCGGACGTCGCCGTCGTGGCCAACGAAGATCATGCGGCTCACGTTCTCTTCGCAGTCCTCGCCGTCCGCGCAGTCCACGACCTTCTCGATCTGGATCCTGCGGACCTTCTTCTCTTCCCCGTCATCGGAAAGAGCCGGCGCCACAACCGCCAGCACCAGCGCCGCTACCAACCAGACCTTCATTCGCGACATGGTTCGATCCTTCTCCTGTTCGCTTCCGTGTTCACTCAGCATTCTAGTGGGCGCGCCACCGGCCCGCCTCTGTAGTGAGAACGCCGCCCGGACCTTTTCGTTCCACCCGATTCGCCGTTCCGGCGGATCGGGACGGCCGATTCAGGCGTCTTCCATCGACGCCCGCACGGTCCGCAGGTCCTGGAGCGCCGCCTTGGCCATCGAACCGCCGTCGCGCGCGACCTCGACGAACCGGAAACCCTGCCTGATCCGCTTGGGCGCCTCCTTGACCGTGCCGGCGACTCCGGCGAAGAGACCGTGGCGCTTGCAGCCGTCGAGGATCCTGTCGATCGCCGCCGTGAACTTCTCGTCTTCCTGGTCGGCCGCCGGCCGCAGCCCCAGCGACACGCTGAGGTCGCTTGGACCGACGTAGACGCCGTCGAGGCCCGGCACCGAGAGAATGTCGTCCAGGTTGTCGAGCGCCTGCTGGGTCTCGATCATCGGGATGCAGTAGATCTGCTCGTTCGCCTCCTCCAGGTAGTTCCCGCCGTAGAGCAGGCCGGCCCGGAACGGACCGAAACTGCGCTTTCCGCGCGGGGGGTACCGGCACGCGGCGGCCGCGGCTTCCGCCTCGGCGCGGCTGTTCACCATCGGGATGATGATCCCGTGAGCGCCGGCGTCGAGCATCTTGCCGATGATCCCGGGCTCGTTCCACGGCACCCGGACGATCGGCGTCGTGTCGGAGACCGTCATCGCCTGCAGCATCTCGGTCGCCCGCTGGTAGTCGACCAGGCCGTGCTGCATGTCGATCGTCGCCCAGTCGAAGCCGAGACGCGACATGAGTTCGGCGCTGTGCGTGTCCGGGAACGCGAGCCAGGCGCCGAGCGCCGGCTCTCCGTTGTCGATCTTGTCGCGCAGACGGTTCTTCATCGGCATGGCCATAGCCTCCCAGGGTCGCCTGATTGGTCCGTTGGATTGGCGGCGGAGATTAGCAGCCCACCGTCAGGGGATCAGGGACTCGTCCGGCGTCAGGGATGACGCGAAGCCGGCCAGCAAATCGGCGGAGTGATCGATGTCGTCCAGCGAGATCGTCTCGACCGCGCTGTGCATGTAGCGGTTCGGAACGCTGATCAGTCCCGTAGCGACGCCCGCCCGCGTGATCTGGATCGAGTTCGCGTCGTTCGGCGCCGCCCGCCCGAGAGCCGCCAACTGGAACGGGATCTTCTCTTCCTCGGCGACCGCCTCGAGCCGGTCGGTGACCTTCGGGTTCATGTTCGGGCCGCGCACGATGACCGGTCCGCCGCCCAGCCGCAGGTCGCCCTCCTGGCGCTTGCTGATCGTCGGGCAGTCCGTGGCGTGAGTGACGTCGACCGCGATGCCCACGTCGGGGTCGACTCCGTGGGTGCTGGTGCGCGCGCCGCGGAGGCCGATCTCTTCGCACACCGTCGACACCGCGTACACCGCGACCTTCGGGTTCTTCCTTGCAACGCGCCGCAAGGCCTCGATGACGACCCAGAGACCGGTCGTGTTGTCCATCTTCGGGGCGTTGGCGAGGCCGTTTCGCATCTCCCGGAAACCGAGGTCGAGCGTCACCGGATCACCGACCCGCACCACCGTCTTCGCGTCGTCTCCATCCGTCGCGCCGATGTCGAGCCAGAGGTTCTCCATCTTGACCGCGCGCTGGCGCTCCTCGGTATCGAGCAGGTGGATCGGCTTGCGGGCGATGACCGCCGGCACGGGACCGTCCTTCGCCCACACGGTCATCCGCTGGCCGATCAACTGCTGCGGATCCCAGCCGCCGATCGGCTGCACCCACAGGAAGCCCTTGTCGTCGATGTAGCTGACCAGAAGGCCGATCTGGTCGCAGTGGCCCGCGAACAGCACACGCCGGCCATCCGGCTTCTCGCCGGCCTCGACGTTCACCGCCGCGATCACGTTGCCGTGAACGTCGGTCGACACGTCGTCGGCGAACTTGCCCGCGTAGGCGCGAACGACTTTCTGTACCGGCTCCTCGTGGCCCGAGGGGCTCGGCGCGGCCAACAGATCGATGAAGAACTTCCGTGCTGTCTTGTTCACTTGCTACCCCCAGCCGCTGTTTCGCCCGACTGCAGGTTGCAATCGGGCGGCCACCACGGCTGTCCTGTCTGTTTCGTGTCTTCGGGCTTCAACGTCCTCTGCGACGCTGGCGGCTGCTGTAGGACCGCAAGGCGCGCAGGAGGTCGATCTTACGCAGAGCGGGCCAGTGCGTGTCGCAGAAGTAGTACTCCGAGTACGTGCTCTGCCAGAGCAGGAAGCCGCTCAGGCGGACCTCGCCGCTGGTGCGGAGGATCAGGTCGGGCTCGGGCTGGCCCGAGGTGTAGAGGTAGCGCTCGATGGACGAGGCGCTGAACTCGTCGACGACCTCGTCGAGAGACTTGCCGACCGCCGAGTTGTCCAGCAGGTAGTTGCGGAAGGCGCTCGCGATCTCCTCCCGGCCGCCGTAGGCCATCGCGATGTTCAGGCGATACCGGTCGTAGCCGCTGGTTGCCGCCTCCGCCTCCCGGATCGCGGTCTGGAGGCTCTCCGGCAGGAGCTCGATCTGTCCCAGGAACCGCACGCGGATGCCCTTCTGATGGACATCGTCATGGTTCGTGAGCTCCCGGGTCTTCTCCTCGAACAGATCGAACAGGGCCTGCACCTCCTTCGCGGAACGATTGAAGTTGTCGAGTGACATGCTCCAGACCGTGACGGTCGAAACCTGCGCCTCGTAGCACCAGTTGAGCACCTCCCAGAGCTTCTCGGCGCCCCGGAAGTGTCCGGCGCTGACGTTGCCGAGCCCCTGTTGGCGCGCGAAGCGCCGGTTCCCGTCCATGATCAGTCCGATGTGTTGGGGCAACCGCCAGGTCCGCACCTTGGACTCGAGCCGGCGCTGGTAGACGACGTAGAACGGCCACTTGATCAGGGCCTTGACACGCCGCCAGAGTTCGCTCGCGGGGCGCGCTTCGCGCACCGGGACGGCGCCTGATTCGACCGAGTCGAAAACGCTCATCCGGAATCCCGCCGTCGTTCGTGCCGTTGCTGTTGCGGAAGCCTGTACACGCCCGAAATCTCTCTCCCCGCTGTGTTACTTTTCGCTGGCGCCCTTTTGCCGCCGTCCGCTCAACAACCGCAAGCCGCGCCAAGGCCACGCCACCGATGACACCGCGAGACTCTCAGGAGTCGACCCGGCATCATAGCGGCGTTGGAGAAACCCGGAGCGAGGCGTTGCGAAAGCCGGTCCGGGATGGACAACGCCGCTCCCGGCGCCTGATCTTCCCGGCACTGGCCCTGTTCACCCTCGGCAGCCTGACCGGACCGCCGGCGGCGCCGGCGCTGGAGACGACCGACGGCACCGAAGCCCTGAGGCTGTACCTGGACTGCGACTGGGGCTGCGACTTCACCTTCCTGCGCAGCCAGGTCACCTACGTCAACTGGGTGCGCGACCGCCGGGACGCCGAGGTCCACATTCTCGTGACCATCCAGTCCGGCGGCAACTCCCGCGAGTACACCTTCAACTTCATCGGCCTGGAGCGCTTCGAGGGAGTGGACCAGAGGCTGATCCACACGTCCTCGTTCACCGACACGGACGACGAGCGCCGCCGCGGCATCCAGCGCCTCCTGGAACTGGGGCTGGTGCGCTACGTGCTGGAGACGCCGCAATCCGAAGGACTCGTAGTGGAGTTCGAGAACGGGGAAGATCAAGGCGAGCCACACACGCTCGTGGTGGACGATCCCTGGAATCACTGGGTCTACCGCATTCGGCTGAACACCGACTTCCGAAGCGAGGACCGCAGGGACTCGCAGTCCTACCAGGCGAGTGCCTCGGCGGGCCGCACCACGGACCTGTGGCGCATGGGCATGGGTGTCTACTACTCCTACCGGGAGAGCAACTTCGAGTTCGAGGACGGCAGCACCTTCAAGAACGTCTCGCGGAGCACGAACTACTTCGGCCAGGTGATCCGCACGCTGGCCCCGCACTGGGGAGTCGGCGTCGGCGCCAGCAGCCGGGAGTCGACCTTCCTGAACCTGGAGAACTCCTACCGGGCGGCGGCGGCCATCGAGTACAACTATTTTCCCTACAGCGAGTCGTCCGAGCGCGAGTTCACGTTCGCCTACTTCATCGGCGGTACCAGCCTCGACTACGAGGAGGTCACCGTCTTCGACAAGCTGGAGGAGACCTTCACCGACCAGGGCGCGTACATCGCCTTCGGCATGGAGAGGCCCTGGGGCGAAGCCCAAATCGACCTTCAGTACAGCCACTTCATCGACGATTTCGATCGCAGCCGGATCGAGTTCAACACGAACGTCGAGTACCGCATCGTGCGGGGCCTGAGCTTCGACGTCTACGCCGGCGTATCGAGGATCCGGGACCAGATCTACCTGCCCAAGGGCGGGGCCACCGACGCCGAAGTGCTGGTCGCGAGGCGTCAGTTGGAGACAGACCTCTCGTTACGCGGCGGCATCCAGCTCCGCTACACGTTCGGCTCGATCTACAACAACGTCGTGAACTCCCGTCTCAGCAGCGAGAGCGGCGGCTTCTCCCGCATCTTCTAGAAGCCGCCCGCGGCCCGCTCCGCTATCGTGGCGGAATGACTGTCGTCATCGCCGGTGGCGGCGACATCGCGTACCGGCTCGCGTCGTCCCTGGCGCGCGAGGAGGACGTGTTCGTCGTCCTGCCGTCCGAAGCGAACCGCGGCCGCTTCGAGCACCTGGACCTGCAGATCACGGTTGGCCCGGCGGCCAGCCGGTCGACACTGCAGCAGGTCGGTCTCGGTGACCGGGACACGTTCATCGCCTGCGCGGATTCTGACGAACGCAACATCATCGCCTGCCTCGCGGCCCGCGGCCGGTCGCAGGCCACGACGTACTGCTTCATCTCGCAGGACGAGCACCACGAGAGTTTCAACGACCCCGAGCAGACGACCCTTGAAGAAGTGATCGACCACCTGATCTGGCCCCAGTGGTCGCTCGCCAGGGAGATCGCGCGGATCGTGCTGGAGCCGCGAGCGCTCGACGTGGAGAACTTCCACCGCGGCCGGGTCTGGCTGATGGAGTACCGGTTGCCGGCGGACTCTCCCCTCTGCGGGAAGACGCTCGCCCAGGCGCCCCTGCCGCCGAACTCCCTCGTCGTCAGCCGCGTGAGCAACGGCGAACTGATCGTTCCACGGGGGCAGGACCGCCTGGAGGCCGGCGACAAGGTGCTGTTCATGGGTCGGCGCAACGCGCTTCGGCAGGTCGCGAAGCAGTTCTTCGCCGCGCCGGAGACCGTCGTGCGCAGCGTGACGATCATCGGCGGCGGCCGCACGGGCAGGCTCCTGGCGCAGGAGCTGACGCAGGGCCTCTGGCCCGAGGTAAGGGTCATCGAGGTCTCGCGACGCCGTTGCGAGGACATCGCGAGCCAGGTCGGCCGTGCCATCGTCTTCTGCGGCGACGGCACGGACCTGAACGTCCTGGAAGAAGTCGGCGTCGCGCGCAGCGACGCTCTGGTCGCCATGGCCGGCGACGACCAGACGAATCTCCTCTGCTCGCTGATCGCCAAGCAGCTCGGGATTCCGAAGGTCGTGACCGGCGTCAGCCAGGACACGAGCAGCGCCCTGTTCGAGCGGGTCGGAATCGACGTCACCCTGAACGCCCGTGCCGCCGCGATCGCCGAGGTGCTGCACCAGATTCAGGCGCCGCGCCTGCAATACCGGGCGACGCTCGAGGCCGGGCGGGCGGAAGTCGTCGAAGTCGCCGTGCCGCCGGACTTCGAGACGACGCGGCTGCGCGAGATGGACATGCCGACCGGCGTCATCGTCGGCGCCGTCCTGCGGCAATACAACACGATCGTGCCCGGCGGCGACGATGAAGTGCGGGCCGGCGACCGCCTGCTGGTCGTTGCCACGCCAGAGGGCGCGGAGACCGTGGGTCCGGCCTTCGGTCTGACGCCCGACTCCTCGTAGCGCCGCCCGTGCGCGTCTCGCTGGTCCTCCGCACGACGTTGGCCCTGGTGGGCTGCTTCGGAGCTGTCCTGCTGGCGCCGTCGGTGGTCGAGGCGGCCTACGGACACAGCCGCAGTGCGATCGCCTTTCTCGGCGCGGCCCTGCTCGCCATTCTGCTGGGGCTCGGTTCCAGGCTCCTGCCGGGCCGGGGACTCGAGATGCGGAGGATGGAAGGGCTCGCGACCGTGGCCGTGGCCTGGCTGTTGCTGGTCCTGATCGGCGCCATCCCTTACTCCGCGAACGGCTTCGCCCCGGCCGACGCGCTGTTCGAGTCGATGTCGGGGCTGACCGGCACCGGCGCCACGATCCTCACCGACTTCGACGCGGTCAGCGAGGGCATCTTCCTGTGGCGCAGCCTGAGCGAGTGGGTGGGCAGCATGGGCATCATCGCCCTCTTCATCGCCGTGCTGCCCGCGCTTCGCATCGCCGGCCGCCAGATGTTCTTCGCCGAAGCGCCGGGGCCCACGGAGGAGCGCCTCACGCCCCGGATCCGCAACACGGCGCTCTACCTTTACTCGTTCTACGTCGGCCTGACCGCCCTGGAGATCGGCCTCCTCATCCGGTTCGGCATGCCGCCCTTCGACGCCGTCTGCAACTCCCTCTCCACCGTGTCGGCCGGCGGCTTCTCTCCCAACCCGAGCAGCATCGGCGGCTACAGCAGCAGCCTGATCGAGTGGACCGTCATGGCGTTCATGCTCCTGGCCGGAGCGAACTACGCCTTCCAGTTCCAGGTTGTTCGGGGCCGACCGCTCACGTTGTTGAGAAGCGAGGAGTTCCGGCTCTACGTCCTGATCGTGATCTGCGCGACCCTGCTGCTCGCCTGCACGCTGAAGAGCGACGACGTGCCGCTGTGGGAGTGGATCGCCACGGACGCCCTGTCGGAGGAGACGCTGAGGCGCGCCGGCTTCCAGGCGCTGGCGATCATCACGACGACCGGATTCGCGACCGAGGACTTCGCGCTCTGGGCCCAGGCGAGTCAGACGATCCTTCTGCTGCTCATGTTCTGCGGCGGCTGCGGCGGTTCAGCAGCCGGCGGCCCGAAGCTCGTGCGGGTATGGCTGATCGCAAAGTCGACCCTGCTCGAACTGTTCCAGACCGTCTTTCCGCGGGCCGTGCGGCCGCTGCGCCTGGACGGCCGCCGAGTGCCCGACGACGTGATCCGCGCCGTCGTGTCCTTCCTGCTCCTCTACCTCGTGCTGTTCGCGCTGAGCGTCGGCGTGGTGGGGCTGGCCGGCACCGACATGCCCACCGCGGTGACCGCCAGCATCGCGACGCTGGGCAACATCGGCCCGGGCCTCGGAGACGTCGGCCCGTTCGGCAGCTACGCCCACTTTCCCGATGCAATCAAGGTCTACCTGTCTCTCAACATGTGGATCGGCCGGCTCGAGATCATCACCGTCCTGATCTTCCTGCACCCCGCCGCCTGGCTGGGCATTCGCTGGCGGTAGCGCCTGTCGGTGCGCGGGCCTTCTGGCCCGCCTGGGGCGAAGCCCCAAGGAAGTCGCGCTGCCCGAAGGCCGGCGCCCTTCGGGCGCGCCCGCCCTCAAGCGCGCTCGAACTCCTCGCGCTCGATCCCCAAGTCCCGCAGAATGGCCCGTACGGTGCCCGATCTGAGGTCCCGGCTGCCCCAGTTCGGGATCGTCGTGCGCCCTCGCGTGGAACGGCGAATCCAGATCTCGTGACTCCCGCGTGCCTGACGGTCCAACTCGCAATCGAGGCGCCGCAGCTTGCGGGTGAGTTCGCGGTAGGTCAAACAGCGACCATGACTTCACTGACTCCCCGGTGCTCGCCAACGTCTACAGCGGCGGCGGCAACCTCGGGAGGAAGTGGATCGCCATGAGCACGATGAGATTCGATGAAGGCCGTAGTGACGCTTTGCAGGTTCTCCAGTGCAAGGGCAGCGGTCTCGCCCCAGGCCCGGCAGCCGGGCAACGCGGGGACTTCCGCAAGGTACATGCCCTCCGTGTCTTCCGACGGCTCTCTGAGGACGAACTCCAGCCTGTACAGCTTCATGGTGAACCCCTTCGACGACCGTGCGGCACGACCGGCAGCGTCTACCGGCCATCGTCATTCGCAACAAGCGGACGGGTGTCTTCGTTCGCCGCCACCCGATCATAGTGCCTCCGGCCAAGCCGCCGGCGCCTTCTTCGGCTTCTCAAGGCGAACACGGCGCCGGTCAACTCCACGAACCGAACGCTACGCCCGGCTTCTCCCTGCTACAGTGCCCCCGCCCCATGGAACTTCTGGCCTCCGGCTACACGCTGATCGAAGGCCCGCGCGTCGACGCTGCTGACCGCCTGTACTTCAGCGACGTCCACAACGGCGGCGTCTACCGCCGCAGTCCTGACGGCGAGATCGAAACGGTGGTGCCCAAGCGCCGCGGCGTCGGCGGTATCGCGCTCCACGCCGGCGGCGGCATCGTCTGCTCCGGCCGCAACATCTGCCACGTCAAGGACGGCGTCACGCGGATTCTCTTCGACCCGCCCGACACGCCTGGCTTCAACGACCTGTTCGTGGACTCGCGCGGCCGCGCGATCACCGGCACCATGCGCACGAACCCCTTCGGCGGGGCCACGGAACGGACTCCCGGCGAGTGCTGGCGCGTCGATGCGGAAGACCAAGCTACCGAGCTCTACGGCGACATCAGCCTGACCAACGGCATCGGCTTCTCGCCGGACGGCCGCACGCTGTACCACGCGGACACCGCCCGCAACCATGTCGTGGCACACGACGTCGAGGACGACGGGAGTTGCGTCGACCGCCGCGCCCTTGCCTCGCCCGACCGTGGCCGCCCCGACGGACTCGCCGTCGACGAAGAGGGCTGCCTCTGGGTCGCCTGCTTCGCCGGCGGCTGTGTGACCCGCTTCGATGCCGAGGGCAGGATCCTCAGCCACCTGGAAGTTCCCGCGAAGAACATCACCAGCGTCTGCTTCGGCGGCAGCGACCGTCGCGATCTCTACGTCGTCACGGCCGGTGACCCGGACGACCCCGAAAGCAGCGGCTCGATCTTCCGGACCCGGGCGACCGTGGCCGGACTGGCTGTGCCGATGGCAACGATCTGAGAGACGAGAGGCCTACGCAGCGTGAACGAAGAAGAACCGAACCTGGGGAAGATCCAGAAGGTCAAACTTCGAGAAGGCTGGCCCAACGAAGCGGCGGACCTGACGCCATGGCTGGCCAAGCATCCAGAACTGCTCTCCGAAACGCTGGGCATCGGTGACCTCGAAGTCAAGGAAATCGAGAAGAGTGTAGGGGGCTACCGGGCCGATCTCGTACTGAAAGGAGTTGACGGCACCGTCGTCGTCGAGAATCAACTCGGCCACACCGACCACGACCACCTCGGCAAGCTCATCACGTACGGAGCAGGCGAAAGGGCACAGACCGTGGTCTGGCTCGCAAGGAGCTTCCGGGACGAGCATCGAGCGGCCGTCGACTGGCTCAACGACATCTCGGAGGGCACGGACTTCTTCGGCGTGGAACTCGAACTCTGGCGGATCGATGACTCAAGGCCGGCGCCACGACTGAACGTCGTCGCCAAGCCGAACGACTGGTCACGGGAGGCCACACGAACGAGGCGGGCGGAGGAACGGTCTCCGACAAAGGAGACGCAACTCCGCTATTGGACAGCGTTCCGAGAAGTCCTACTTTCCGCAGAAGGACCCGCAACGCCAACCAAGGCCCTGCCGCAGCATTGGATGAACGTGTCCATCGGCCGCACCGGCTTCAGACTCGCCGCCGCTACCAACTCGCAGGACTCGTGGATTCGCGCCGAACTGTACTTGGACCACAGCGTACTGAAGAAGCGGGCACCTTATCGCGACGCCAACGCCTACTTTGAGGCCCTTGAGCTAGCCCACGAGGTGATCGAGCGAGAACTCGGTCTCTCCTTGGACTGGGAAGATCTCCCTGCCAGCGACTCCTGTCGTATTGCCACCTACAAGGAGTGCGACCCGACCGACGAGTCCGACTGGCCCAAGCAGCACGAGTGGTTCGCGGACCGCCTGAACCGGCTGCACCGTGTCCTGGCCCCGCGTGTCAAGGTGCTCAAGCCTGTTGACGACGCCGAAGCCGAGTCGACCGCCGACGCTACGGATCCGAATCCGTCGTCCAACTGAGCACGTTCCCCTCGTCGGACAGCAGCACCGTCCCCGGCATGACGCGAAGCCACCCGGGCTCCAACCACGGCACGGCGAATCCCGGACTGTCGGAGCCGCCCAAGGACCGATACTCCGCCTCGCTTGTACGATAGTCACCGGCAGAGTCGCGACCTCAACACCCTGGAGACTCCGAAGATGGGCAAGGTGCAATCCGCAAGCAGGACCACCGACGCCACGGATCTCCAGGCCCGCCTGACCCGCGCCCTGAAGCCACGGCCCGAGGTCCTCGATGCCTACCTCTGCGGTTCGCAGGCGCGCGGCGACGCGGGCGCCCTGAGCGATATCGATGTCGCCGTCTTCATCGACGAAGACCTCGCCGAGCCGGGCCCGTACGGCTACGATGCAGAACTCATCACCGACCTCATGACCGAGCTGGGAACGAACGACATCGACGTCGTCCTCCTGAACCAGGCGCCACCGCTGCTCTACCACCGCGTCCTGCGTGACGGCAAACTGCTGGTGACCCGCGACCTGGCGGCCACGACCACGCGCGCCGGCTACGCTCTCTCCCGCTACCTCGACTTCGTTCCGCAAATGGAGAAACAGGCCGCCGCCCGCCGCTACGCGAAAAACAACCGCCGGGCTTGAGCCCGGGCCAGGCGCTGGTTGGTCGGCTGACGCCAGAGCTCAGTCCCTACGAACCCAGGCGCTCGACTTCGTAGACCACCCGGCCGAAGACGTCGCGGTGCCGCAGGACGATCCGCGGCAGGTCACCGACCCAGTCGACGTCGACGCTGAGGAACCCGCCGCCGACGCGGTGGAAGCGGTGGTACTCCGGGTCTTCCCCCGGGGTGCCGCCGGCGTGGGCGTCGCTGGCCGGGCCGACGGAGAACTCGTTGAGCCCGGTCTCGGGGTGAACCGAGTGGTACTGCCAGTGGCGGTCGCCGACGATGACCAGGAAGCGGTCGTCCAGGTTCGCGCGGAACCACTCGCGGATCGCGTCGCCTTCGTGGCTGAAGGTCGCGTTGGCGTGATTGTCGGCCTTGTTGCTGCGATCCGGGCCGACGATCGGCGTGGGCGAAACGAGCACCTTCCAGTCCGCGTCGCTGGCGAGCAGGGACTCCCGCAGCCAGCGCCACTGCTCGGCGCCCCAGATCGTCTTGCCGGGACCGTCCGGCATGTCGTTGGGCGAACGGAAGTCGCGGCCTTCGACCAGCCAGAGCTGCAGCCCTTTGCCCCAGCGGATGGTCCGGTACGGGCGTTCCGGCGCCGGGTTCTGCTCCGCGAAGAGCGCCAGCCCCTCCTCGAAGGTCAGCGGCGCGACGATGCCGGACTCGATCCCGGGCCACGAGTCGTTCAGGAGCAGGTCGTGGTCGTCCTTGAGCCAGTAGCCGGGGACCGAACGCAGGAAGGACGCGATCGCCGGCAGGGTGAACATCCGCTGCCAGTGGTAGCGCGCCAGCTCCACCGACGTGGCGCGAGGCGACTCGCTGTCCAGGTAGACGTTGTCGCCGATCGACAGGTAGAAGTCGGGCCTGCGGGCGGCCATCGAAGGATAGATCTGGAAGCCGTCCGGCCGATCGCGCCGGCCGTAGAACTGACAGGTCATCGCGGTGAAGCGAATCGGCCGCCGCTGGTCAGGCGCCGGCGCGGTGCGGAAACTCGCCGTCTCGATGGCGCTCGTTGTGCCGCCCGCAGTCGGACGCGCGTCGACGGTGACCAGGTAGCCGGTATCAGGCGTCAACTCGTCGAAGGCCACCTGACGAGTGAAGTCGCCGTCCGAATCCGTCGGCAGCCAGCCGGAGACACGCACCGAATTCGCACCGTCGTTGGTGCCGATCGGCTCGGCGCCACGGAGCGTGACCCTGACCTCCCCGTCCGCACCCGGGACGGCGCCCTCGAGCGACGAGACGTCCACCCCCGCCGCGAGGGTGACGACGGGCCGGCCCGAGATCTCCCGCCCGGCCCGCCGCCGCGGTTCGGCCGTGGTCCGGGTCCAGACCACCGCAGAGGTCGCGGTCACCTCCCCCACCCGGACGCCGCTGGCGAGGAACACCGCGTCCGCCGCGTCGGCGGCCGGCTGCGCCGCCGCCGCGCCGGCCAGCAGGACGAGCGCGATGAGAGAGCGAATCAACCGCAGCCCAGCACTCCGCCGTCGACGGTGAAGGTCTGGCCCGTGGTCCACGAGCCGGCCCGCGACGCGAGGTAGACCGCGATGCCCGCGCAGTCGACCGGCTCGCCGAGGCGCCGCAGCGGTGTCCTCCCGGCGACCGCCTGCTCCCGCTGCGGGTCCTCCCACAGGGCGCGGGCGAAGTTCGTCTTGACCAGGCCGGGGCAGACGGCGTTGACGCGGATGTTGTCGGGACCGAACTCCGCCGCCAGGTTCCGCGCGAGCTGCATGTCCGCCGCCTTGGAGATCGCGTAGGCGCCGAGCATCGAGTTGCCGCGGAAGCCGCCGACCGAGGACACGATGACGATCGACCCGTCCTTGCGCTCCTGCATCTCGGGAATCACCATCTGGCACAGCCAGTGGACGCTCTTGATGTTGACCTCCATCACCTTGTCGAACGCCGAGTCCGGAATGCCCAGGCTCGAGCCGAAGTACGGATTGACCGCGGCGTTGACGACCAGATTGTCGATCTTGCCCCAGCGCTCCCGGGTCGCCGCGACCAGCCGTTCCAACTGGTCCTTGTGGCCGACGTGGCAGGGGTGCGCCACCGCCTCGCCGCCGCTCTCGTTGATCGATGCCGCGACCGCGTCGCAGGCATCCGCCTTGCGGCTCGAGATGACCACCTTCGAACCAAAGGCGGCCAGGGCTTCGGCCATCGCCTTGCCGATACCCTTCGTCGATCCGGTGATGACGCTCACCTTGCCAGTGAGATCGAAGAGATCCTTCATCGTGCGCTTCTCCTTGTACGAAGGTTGAGGGCCGCAGAGGGTAGCAGCCCGCGGCCGCTGCTACAGTCCCCGCCGCGATGACAGACGCCCAAGGCACAGGCGGCCCACCCGCGAACCCGATTCCCATGCGAGTCGGCATGACCGCTCCTGAAGCGTTCCCGGCCGCGGAGATGGCCGAGGCGGCCGGCCGCGCGATCCTCGACATCGGGAAGGACTTCGCCTTCTACCCCGGCGATCTCGGCCATGCCGGCCTGCGCGAGGTGCTCGCCCGGCGCGAAGCGGATCGCGAAGGCGTGGAGTTCGACGCCGACGAGATCGCTCTGACCAACGGCTCCATGCAGGCAGTGACCCTGGTGGGCAGGGTGCTGATGGAAAGGCCCGGCGACATCGTGATCACGGAGGAGACGACCTACTCGGGCACGCTCGGCGCCTACCGGGGGCTCGGCTATCGCCTGGTCGGCGTGCCGGTCGACGAACAGGGCATGGACGTCGGCGCCCTGCGCCGGACACTCGCGAGCCATGCGGCGGACGGTCACAAGCCGCGCTTCATCTACACGCTGCCGACCTACCACAACCCCACCGGTGCGGTGATGCCCCGCGAGCGTCGCCTCGGGATGATTGAGGCCGCCCGCGAGTTCGATGTCCTCCTGGTCGAGGACAACTGCTACGCCGACGTCCACTACGACGACGCGCCCCGACCGCCGCGGAGCCTCTACACGCTGGCGAATGGCGACGGCGTCGTCTACATCGGTTCGCTGTCCAAGATCCTCGGCGCCGGCGTCCGGATCGGCTACTTTCTGGCCAGACAACCCCTGCAGCAGCGCTTCCTCGACGAGCGCTACGACGCCGGCCAGAGCACGCTGTCATCGAGCATCGTCGCGGAACTGCTGCGCGGACGCCTGCCGGCGCAGATCGAGCGCAACAACGCCGCCCTGCTACCGAAGCGCGACGCGTTGCTGGCGGCACTCGGCGAGCAACTCGGCGGCGTCTGCACCTGGCGCAAGCCGGCCGGCGCCATGTTCCTCTGGGTCGGCCTGCCGAAGGAAGTGGACCGCGAAGCGCTGTTCGCCCTGAGTGAGCGGCGCGGCCTCGACTACGGCTACGGCGCCGCCTACCACGCCGGAGGCGACGACGTGCCGTTCCTGCGCCTCGCCTACGCGTGCCCCTCCGCCGACCGGATCCGCGAAGGAGTGGAGCTGCTGGCGGAGTGCCTGCGGGAAGTGGCGCCGGAGAGTTTCGCTCAGTCCACGTAGCCCAGCGCCCTGAGACGCCGGCGCACGTCCTCGTCGAGCTGGTCGTCCTCGATCTCTTTGGCGGAGACGATCTCACCGGCCAGGTTGCGCTCCGCCAGCAGGGCGAGCATCCGCTCCACGATGTCCGGCCGGTCGGCGGCCACGTCCTTCAACTCGCCCGGATCCGCATCCAGGTCGAAGAGCATCGGCGCCGTCCCATGCGAGGGCGACTGTGGCAGCACCAGCTTGTAGGGGCCGCGGATCACGGAGGCGGCCCGGTGGCCGTCCACGTCGAGGTGGGTGTAGACGTCCAGGGGTGCGTCGCCGCGGCGCCGAGGCGCCAGCAGGTCGCGTCCGTCGGTGGGCGGCGCCTCGATGCCCAGGTAAGCGAGCAGCGTCGGCAGGACGTCGACGTGCTGCGCCGGCTCTTCCACGCGCCGCGGCGGCACCCCGGGCAGGCGCATGACCAGCGGGACCCGCAGCACCTCCTCGTAGAGCGACAGGCCGTGCTCCCAGCGTCCGTGCTCCGCGAACTCCTCGCCGTGGTCGGAGAGATAGATCACCGCCGTGTCCTCGACCAGGCCGCGCGCCTCCAGCTCGTCGAGCAACTCGCCGAAGGCGCGGTCGTTCTGGGCCACCTCGGCGTCGTACAGCCGCGAAAGCGCGCCGGCGGTCTCCGGCCCGGGTTCCACGTCGCCGCGGTTCAACCCCAGCAGGTAGCGGACGGTCCGGTAATGCGCCGGCGCGCCGCCGGCCTCGAACATCTCCTCGAACTCGGGCGCGGGGTCGTAGGGTCCGTGGGGGTCGATCGCGTGCAGGAAGAGAAAGAACGGCTCCTCCGCGCCCTGCCGTTCGTCGAGCCACAAGCGCACCCGGTCCAGCATCGTCTCGTCCCGCTCGCGGTCCTCGCTGCGGAAGCGGCTGAACCCCTGGGCGAAGCCGAAGGCGCGACCGACGTTCGGATTGCGAACCAGGCCCATGCCCTCGTAGCCGTGGACGGCCAGGATTTCGGCCAGGGTCGTCGCGTCCTCGGGCAGCACGGAACGGCGGCCGACGGTGCGATGCGCCGGCGGCAGCAGGCCGGTGAACAGGGAGGCCACCGCGGGCCGCGTCCACGAGGACTGGGCGTAGGCGTTCTCGAAGAGGACCGCTTCCTCCGCGAAGGCGTCGAGGCGCGGCGAGGTCGGCTTCCCGTAGCCGTAGACGCCGAGGCGGTCGGCGCGGACGGTGTCGACGACGTAGAGGACGATGTTCGGCCGCCGGACGGCCGCGTCGCCCGGCGCTTCGCCTCCGCAGCCGGCCAGCGGGGCCGCCAGCACGACTGCCGAGACGAGCCGCCCGATCGCAGGAAGGCCCGACGACCGGGACGCCGCGCGCGATCGCGGCCTCAACCGGCCGGCGAAGCGAATCGCGGCTTCGGTTGCGTGGTCATTAGGCACGGCGACCGAACCGTAGCAGCGCCGCTCCTGCTACCCTCCGCCGCGATGAACTCCCTGTGCGCTCTCGCTTCTCCGTTAGTTTCGGCGGCCGCCCTCGTCGTCGGTCTGATCGGGGTCCTCGAGGCCCGGTTCGGCCTGATCTCGCCCCTCGTCGGCTTCGCCCTGTTCTCGTTTCTGATGCCCCTGGGGCTCCTGCTCGGCCTGCTCCTCGGGTTGATCGGCCTGGTGCGGACCCGCCGCAACCAGCGCCGCGGCGGGGCGTCCCAGGCGTGGGGCGGTGCGCTCCTCTCTGTCGTGGTGCTCGGCTGGGTGTTCGTGCTCGCCTACGGAACCGTGCAGGCGCCGGCGATCCACGACATCACGACGAACATCGACGACCCGCCGGCCTTCGAGGCCGCGGCCGCCGAGGACAGCCGTGGCGCCGGCTTCGCCTACCCGAGCGGCGGAGCTACCGTGCCCGATCAGCAGCGGCAGGCCTACCCCGAACTCGACACGCTCCAACTCGACATCTCCCGGGACGAAGCCGTCTGGCGGGTCCGCCACACGGCGGAGGATCTCGGCTGGACGCCGATTCTCGAAGACCCGGGGAACGGACGCTTCGAGTTCTCGGACGCGACGCCCTGGTTCCGTTTCATCGACTTCGTCGCCGTCCGCGTCCGCGACGACGGCGCCGGCGCGGCCGTCGACGTGCGCTCCGTGTCCCAGGTCGGAGTCGGCGACCTGGGCGCCAACGCGGCCCGGATCCATCGGTTCCTGGACGTGCTTGGCCACGGCCACTGAGCGGCTACGATACCGGCCCATTCCACCAACGATCCCCGAGCAACGCACCGGCGCGCCCGCGCCAGGAGACACCACCAATATGACTGCACTCACCGACATGGTCGACTACGAAGTCCGCGGCGAAGTCGCCCTGATCGTCATCGACAATCCCCCCGTCAACGCGCTCAGCCACGGCGTGCGCGCCGGCATGGTCGAGGGACTGGCGAAGGCCGAGGCCGATGAGGACGTGGCGGCCGTCCTCCTGGTCTGCAAGGGCCGCACGTTCATCGCCGGCGCCGACATCACCGAGTTCGGCAAACCGATGAAGGAGCCCGGCCTCAACGAGGCGATCGAGGCGATGGAACAGGCGACCAAGCCCGTCGTGGCGGCGATCCACGGCACCGCTCTGGGCGGCGGCCTCGAGACGGCGATGGCCTGCCACTACCGGGTGGGCGTCGCGTCTGCCCGCTTCGGCCAGCCCGAGGTCAAGCTGGGGATCCTGCCGGGCGCGGGCGGCACCCAGCGGCTGCCCCGGCTGGTCGGCTACCCGAAGGCGCTCGAGATGTGCGTCATCGGCAACCCGATCGGCGCCGCGGAAGCGCTTGAGGGCGGCCTGCTCGACGAGATCGTGGACGACGTCTTCGAGGGCGGCGTCGCCTTCGCCGAGAAGCTGATCGCCGAAGACCGGCCGCTCAGGAAGATCCGCGACCTGAACGAGAACGTCAACGAGGCGCGCGCCAACCGCGAGGAGATCTTCGACGGCTTCCGCCGCAAGATCGCCCGCCGCACGCGAGGCTTCGAGGCGCCCGAGGCGAACGTCCGGGCGATCGAGGCAGGCCTCGACATGTCCTTCGACGAGGCGCTCGACAACGAGCGGAAGCTGTTCGCCGAGCTCATGGCCGGCAAGCAGTCGATCGCCCAGCGCTACTACTTCTTCGCCGAGCGCGAGGCGGCCAAGGTGCCCGATGTTCCGCGCGACACGCCGATGCGGAAGATCGAGAAGGTCGGCGTCCTCGGCTGCGGCACGATGGGCGGCGGTATCTCGATGAACTTCGCCAACCGCGGCATCGGCGTGACGATCGTCGAGGCCGAGCAGAGCCGCCTCGACCACGGCTTCGGCGTCATCCGCAAGAACTACGAGCGGACCGCCAGCCGCGGCCGCATGACGATGGAGCAGGTCGACGACTGCATGGGCCTGCTCAACGGCGTGACGGACCGCGAGGCGCTCGCCGACTGCGACCTGGTGATCGAGGCCGTGTTCGAGAACATGGATCTCAAGAAGGAGATCTTCGCCAGTCTCGACCGGATCGTGAAGCCCGGCACCATCCTCGCCACGAACACGTCGGCGCTCGACGTCAACGAGATCGCGGCCGCCACGGCGAGGCCCGAGGACGTGATCGGCATGCACTTCTTCTCGCCGGCGAACATCATGCGGCTGCTCGAGGTCGTGCGCGGCGAGAAGACGGCGAAGGACGTGATCCACACGTCGATGACGATCTCCAAGCAGATCGGCAAGGTGCCGGTGCTGGTCGGCGTCTGCCGCGGCTTCGTCGGCAACCGGATCCTGTTCCAGCGCCAGCAGCAGGCGCAACAGATCATCCTGGAGGGCGCGAAGTACTACGACGTGGACCGCGTCCTCTACGACTTCGGCTTCCCGATGGGCCCGTTCGCGATGAGCGACCTCGCCGGACTCGACATCGGCTGGAACGAGAAGACGTCGGCATCCCGCGACATCCGCGAGATCCTCTGCGAATCCGGCCGGCGCGGCCAGAAGAACGGCCGCGGCTACTACGTCTACGACCCCGAGACGCGCGCTTCCGCGCCCGACCCGGAAGTCGAGAAGATCATCAGCGACTTCGGCTCGGCCCAGGGCATCGAGCAGCGCGAGGTCGGCGCGGAGGAGATCCTCGAACGCTGCCTCTACCCGATGGTCAACGAAGGCGCGAAGATCCTGGAGGAAGGGATCGCCATCCGGCCGTCGGACGTCGACGTGATCTGGGTCAATGGCTACGGCTGGCCCGTCTACCGGGGCGGCCCGATGCACTGGGGCGACAGCGTCGGCCTCGGCAAGGTAGCGGCCCGGATGCGAGAGTTCGCGGACGAGAGCGGCAGCCCGTTCTGGCAGCCGTCGGCGCTGCTCGCTGAACTGGCCGATGCCGGCAAGAGCTTCAGCGACTGGAGAGCCGGCTGACGGAGACCCGCATCGAGATCGGGCTGACGCCCTGGGTCGACTACCTGGGCACCGAGGCGGGGTCCATCGCCGACCAGGCGGAGTTCGCCGACCGGCTCGGATTCCACTCGCTGTTCCTGCCGGAAAGCCACTTCAGCGGGGCGGCCTCCTGCCCGTCGCCCATCGTCGTTCTGGCCGCCGCGGCCGCGCGAACGAAGCAGTTGCGCCTCGGCACGACCTCGTATCTGCTGCCGGTCCGCAACGCCTTCCAGGCGGCTGAGGATGTCGCCGTGCTGGACCGCCTCTCCAACGGCCGCGTCATCCTGGGTCTCGGCCGCGGTTTCCGGCCCGCGCTGTTCGCCGCCTTCGGCGTCGACCCCCGCACGAAGCGCCAGCGCTTCGTCGAGTCTCTCGACCTGATGAAGCGGGCCTGGGCCGGCGAAGCGATCGAGGTCGGCGAACCCGGCACGCGTCAAGCCGTGCGGATCGCGCCGCTGCCGGTGCAGCAACCGCATCCGGAACTGTGGGTCGCCGCCTTCGGCCCCCTGGCGCTCAAGCAGGCCGGCGAACTGGGCCTTCCTTACCTGTCGTCTCCACTCGAGACGATCGGCCGGCTCACCAGGAACCACGAGCTCCATCGCGAGGCCCTGCCCCAGGGGGCGCCGCGACCGATCGTGCCGGTCATGCGTACCGTGTTCGTCTCGGAAGACCGGGCCACCTGCGATCGCGTCCGGTCCGCCCTGACCGCGCAGGCGCTCAGGATGGCGCGCGCCGGTACCCGTCTGGTGCAGGAAGAAGAGCTGGCGGACATCGAGAACTGGGCGGTCGTCGGCGGTCTCGACCAGGTGCGCGCCGGCCTCGACCGCTACCGTGAGTGCATCGGCATGACCCACGTCATCGCCCGCTGCGGCGTTCCGGACGCGACGCCGCGGGAGATCGAGGAGTCGATCCAGGCGCTCGCGGAGCTTGCGGGAACGTCAGGCCGATGAAGACGCGCAGGAATCCGGGAACGCCGCGGCGTCGGTCAGGGCGGGCGCGGGACGGCCAGGCTCCTTCGTGTACTTCTTGACGTGGACCACGCTGCCGTCCGCCGGCAACGTCGTGTCCCGCACGGTGATCGTGTAGCCGACGTCCGTCGCCGCGGCCGCGTAGACCCAGTTGTGCTGGTTGACGCCGCAGGCGTCCAGCACCTTCAGCAGCATCTCCCAGTTCGACGGGTCGAAGAAGTAGAACAGGCCGGATTCCCTCGTTCCAATGGGCCGGCTGCCGCCCCTGACCACCTTCGCCGGCTGCGGCGCGGCCTCGGCGTTCACGAGAACCTCGACGGTCACTTCGTAGCGGCCTTCCTGCAGGCACATGACGGAAGCGCTTTCCACGCAGCCGCCCTCCTCACTGGCGGTCGGGACCGTTTCAGGCAAGGCCGCATCCTCCGCCACGTCGACCTCGTCGGCGTAAGCGGCGCCGCCGTGCAGTCCCAGCAGCAACAGACAGGCGACGACGGCGACAAGCGGGCCGTCGCTCCGGATGAGCCTCAGCGAATCTCCGATTGACTTCGACATTCTGACGTTACTCCTTGTGGCGCAGCCGGACTGCGGAGACGATTGTGTGGGCGCCGCCCATCCTAGCGCAAGTCCGACCGCGGGTGGCAAGCCGCGTCGCAGTCGCCGCGAAATCAACTGACGAGCCAGGACCTCCAGGGCCGGCATCGGGCCCGGCGTCGCGCGGGCAGATCGACTTGATGGACCATGGAGATAGCATGGCCGTCCTTTCCCGTGACCGTCAAGCAAACTCTCGCCGATCAGAGGAGACCGCCATGATTCACCACCGACTTCGAGCCGTCGCGGCCTCTGCGGCCGTCACCGCACTGTTCATGGCCGCTCTCGTCACGCCGACAGCGGTCACGCACGCGGCCGCCAACGGCGACGCCACGGTCGAGGTGGACACCGGGACTCTCCGCGGCGAGGTCCTCGACGCGGCCGGCGGACTGACGGTCTACCGGGGGGTTCCGTTCGCCGCGCCGCCGGTGGGCGACCTGCGCTGGAAGGCGCCGCGGCCTCCGGCGAAGTGGGACGGCGTACGCGACGCAACGGAGTTCGGCGCGATCTGCCCGCAGAGCCCCGTCCTGGCGATGATGACCGGCGCGAGCCTTCCGGAGACATCGGAGGACTGCCTGTTCCTGAACGTGTGGACAGCAGCCAGAAGCAACGATGAGCCGCGGCCGGTCATGGTCTGGATCCACGGCGGAGGCTTGAGCCTCGGCTGGAGCAACGAGGCGACCTACGAGGGCTCCGCCTTCGCCAGGAAGGGCGTCGTCCTCGTCTCGATCAACTACCGGCTCGGACCGCTCGGCTACCTCGCCCACCCGGCGCTGTCGAAGGAGTCGGGCGGAGATTCGGGCAACTACGGCTTCCTCGACCAGATCGCGGCGCTTCGCTGGGTCAGCCGGAACATCGCCCGGTTCGGCGGCGACCCGGACAACGTGACGATCTTCGGCGAGTCCGCGGGCGGCACGAGCGTCCATGCCCTGATGGCGAGTCCGATGGCTGCCGGACTCATCCACCGCGCCATCGCCCAGAGTCCCTGGATCACCGACACGAACATCCGGCCGCTACGGGATGTCGGAGAAGGGCCGGCCAGCGCGGAGGACGTGGGGGCCTCCTGGGCCCAGGCGATGCTCGGCGACGGCGCGAAGCAGACAGCCGCGGCCCTGCGCGCGCTGGACGCGGACACGATCATCGCCAGAACTCCCCAGGGCGTGCAGCCCGGCGCGTTCGAACCGCACATCACCTGGGGCACGGCCTTCATGCCGGAGTCGAGCGAGGATCGCTACTCGGCCGGCGAGCACCACGACATCCCGATGATCGTCGGCACGAACCGCAACGAGGGAACGATGTTCATGAGCTTCCAGCCGGTCGCGGATCGGGGGGAGTTCCTCCAGACGATCGAGGCGACGTATGGCGACCAGGCCGGGGAGGTGGCGAAGCTCTACCCGTCCTCCAATGCCGACGAGCTCAAGGCGCAGCAGGACCGCTTCATCACCGACACCTGGTTCCTGCGCGGCGCCCGCCGGATGCTGCTCGGCATGGACAGGGTGCCCTCCCCCGCCTTCCAGTACTTCTTCACCCGCGTGAACCCGGAGAACCCCGCCTGGGGGGCGCACCATGCAGCCGAGCTGGGCTACGTCTTCAATACGCTCCAGGGCGAGAACTACGACGGCACGGACGATCGCCTCGCCGCCCTGATAATCGACTACTGGGTGCAGTTCGCCCGTACAGGCGACCCGAACGGAGGCGGCCGGCCCGTCTGGCCGGTGTTCGACGGAAAGAAGCAGGCGTATCTCGAACTCGGTGACGAAGTGAAGACGGGCGCGGAGCTGGAACGGAAGATCAACGACCGGCTGGAAGCGATTCGCGGACAGTAGGCAAGGCCGGAAGAAGCTGGCTGGAAACACCATGAAACCCGAAGGCCAGCGCGGATGACGAAGCGCCCGTTCATCGGCTGGTGGATGGTCGGGGCCGGCTCGCTCTGCTACGGCTTCGGCATCTCGCCGATGTACTACGGCTGGGGTCTGTTCCAGCCGGAGATGCAGCCCGCGCTGGGCCTCAGCGACACCCAGTCCGGCTTCGTGTTCAGCGTCTTCAGTTGGACCTACCACCTGCTCGGACCGGTCTGCGGCATCGCGATGGCCCGCTGGGGCATCCGCTGGGTCATGGTTCCCGGCTCCGCCGTCGCCGTGCTCGGCTTCTGGATGCTCAGCCGGGCGGAGTCCTTCGTGGACTGCATCATCGCCTACGGCATTCTGGGCGGGATCGCGATCGGCTTCTCCACCATTCTGCCGGCCCAGACCCTGGCCTCGAACTGGTTCGTCCGCTACCGTGCCCGAGCGATCGCACTCGTCTTGGGCGGCGGCGCGATCGTCGGCACCTGGGTCAACATGCTTTTCGCTCCGGGGATCCTCCGGATCGCCGACTGGCGCACGGGTTGGCTGATCATTGCCGGGATCTCGGCCGTCGTCGGCGTGGTCGCTCTGGTCTTCCTCCGGGGGACGCCGGAGAAGGTACGCCAGCAACCGGACGGCGGCGCGGCCCCGAGCGATTCGGGCCAGGATAGAGCCACCGGCCCCACCGGCCACGGAGAGTGGACGGCGCCGCTAGCGCTCCGCACGTCCCAGTTCTACATCCTGGTCGGCCTGTCGATCGCCTACGGCGTACCCTGGGGCATCATCGCCGTGTACGGACGACTGCATCTCGAGTCGCTGGGCTTCACCACCGCCGCTGCGGGCGCCATCCTCGGCGCCCGCGTCTTCGTCAGCCTGTTCGGACGCTTCAGCGCCTCGTTCGGAGACTTCATGCCTCCACAGCGGCTGCTTGCCATCGTCCTGCTCGTGGAAGGCATCGGCAGCGCCGGCCTGATCGTCGCCGGCAACCCGCTCCTGGCCTACGCATCCGTCGTCCTCATCGGGCTGGGCTTCGGCGCGGCCTACGTGAGCATCCCCGTCGTCTTCTCGTCGTTCTACGGTCGGCGCGCCTTCGGCACGACGGTGGGCATCCGGTTTGCCATCACCGGCGTCGTCGCGCCAGCCTCACCGACGCTCGCCGGCATGCTCTCCGACTGGTCCGGCTCCCACGTGCTGAGCTTCTCCATCATGGCCACGGTCTGCCTCCTCGGCGCCCTGGTCGCCTTCGGCCTGCGAGCGCCCGTGCTGGGGGCACGACCTATAGCACCCGCAACGACGAGTTCCATCAAATGAAGCCGCTGGAGGCTGCCATCAGGTCGCGCTGTACGCTCCAATGGTCGGGCTTCTCCCGATGATCTCCTCGTCCTCAAGCCCGGCAGCGAGTGAGAGCGCCTTGTCCAGTTCGAACCGCGACGTGTCCATGCGCACCGTCGCTCGCCGGAACGTCGGTCGCCCGACGGCAGTCGACTCCGCAGCCAAACCGGACCGCAACAGCCGGTTGACCACGCGGGTCACGCTCATGCCCTCGGCTTCCGAGAACACGCGGAGGGCCTCCATGATGTCGTCATCGAATCGCACAGTGTTGCGCACGATGTGTTGATACCATATCGCCAGTGATGCGTTTGGTTCTGGACACGAATGTCATTGTTGCAGGCTTGCGAAGTCCGAGTGGCGCGTCTGCAGCGTTGATCGACCACGCCTTGAGCGCGACGTTCGTGTTGGTGCTGTCCGTACCTTTGGCGCTGGAGTACGAGGCCATCTGCCGAGATCCGGCCCAACGAATCGTGTCGGGCTTGAGCGAGACCGAGGTCGAGATCATCGTCTCGGCTCTTTGCGCAGTCGCGGCCCCCGTTGCAACCCGGTTTCTTTGGCGTCCGCAGTTGCACGATCCGGCCGACGAGATGGTGCTTGAAACCGCCATCAACGGCGGGGCGGACAGCTTGGTGACCTTCAACCAGAAGGACTTCGGCTCGGCGCCCGAACGCTTCGGCATCGCCCTGCTGTCACCCCAGGAGGCCCTCAGGAGACTGTCGTCATGAAGAAACAGCTCAGTACCTACCCGTTGCGGCTGCCTGCGTCGTTGAAGACCGCGGTCGTCGAGATCAGCCAGGCCGACGGCACGAGCATCAACCAGTTCGTGACGACGGCGGTGGCCGAGAAAGTGTCGGCGATGCGGACTGCCGAGTTCTTCACGGGACGCGCGTCCCGGCCTGATATCGAAGCGGCGCGGCGGCTGTTGCGCAGATCAGGCGGCCAAGCTCCTGATCCCGACGACCGACTGGAAAACTGAGACCAAGGCGCCGGACCGGGGCCCTCCCCGGATCGGAACGCGAGTCCTACCGGGTTCCGCCGGGGGCGGAGACGGTGGTCTGCCAGCGGTGCTCGCCCCAGATCAGCTTGAGCCTCCCGGGAGCGTCGCCCTCGGGCGGCTCGATGTCGATCGTCAGGCTCGACTTGCCGCCCTCCACGGTGGAGTGCTCGAGCGGGGTTTCGCCCAGGTCCTTCGCCGGGTCATGCATCGTGCCCCAGATATCGGGCTCGTGGTTCACGATCAGCGTCCACCGGCCATCGTCGTCCAGGCGGAGCCAGAGGCTGTAGAGACCAGCGAAACCGGGTGAGACGTTGCCGGCCGGCACCTCGAGGTCGCCGACGACGATGTCGGCTTCCGTGCGGAGCTTGATCGCCGCGAAGGTCTGAAACTCGAGCAACCCCTGTTCGTGCTCGACAAAGGACAACCAGTCGACGCCGAGGAGCGGCACCCTGCCGGCGTTGACCTCGACGGCGCCGCCGCCGATCTCGGCCCGGTCGATCGAGCGGGTCGCGTTGACCAGCAGCGCGAAGGCGTTGGTCAGGCCCGAGGCGTCCAGCTTGCGGCCCTCACCCTCCTTCGAGGACTTCTCGATCACCTCGTCGGTTTCGGCGAACTGGCCCGACACCGGCGCCGCGGCCAGGAGAAGCGGCAGGAGGGCGGCGACCCGGGTCAGCTGCCGCCCGCTCGAACCGACCATCGCCGCCTTCCTACTCCCCGCCGGCGCCTTGCACCGTCGCGAGGCCGAGCTCCAGCTTGATCGGGTCGACCGGCTCAATCGGCGCCCAGGCAACGAAGCCAAGCATCATCTCGTCGGTCGTCGCCGTACCGGTGATCACGTTGTCCGCCGGGTCGAAACCGCGCTCCTCGCCGCGTTCCGGCGTGTTCTCGAACCACATCGAGACCTCGACGCGGGTTCCCGCGGGGATCGTCTTCGGCTTCTTGTACTGGTACGTCGTCTGCCACTCCTGGTCGTAGTTCGGCACGTCGAGCAGGACCTCGGTCGTGCCGTCCGGGTAGAACGCGTCGTAGCGCACCGCGACCGACCGCAGGTGGGCGTGGGGCCACAGAGCCAGGATGTCCGTCTCGACCGGGAACACCCGCGCCGCGCCGACCTTCCAGCGCTCGTGGCCGGGCGGGATCTCGAAGGTCAGGTTGCCGATCGAGTCGAACTTGACCTCGCGCAGTTCGCTCTCCGGCGCGTCTGCGAAGACGAAGCCGATCTCGGAGCGGTCATGGAAGCCGCTGCCCTCGCCGGCCTCCTTGTTGTAGTGCATGGAGAACTCGATCGTCGAACCGGGCTCGATCTTCATCGCGTAGCCGGGCTCCATCAGGTGGCTCTCGGCGCCGAGCGCGATGCAGCCGAGCGAGCTGTCGCTGAACTTGCCGAGCGCCGTCGCGCCGCCCGGGGGCCGGATGCTCGCGCACATGTGGTGAACGTCGCTGCCGCCGACCTTGAACTCGACGCCGCGCACCCAAACCGGCTCGGGAAGCATCTCTTCCGTGAGCTCGGCCTCGAAGTTGATGTTGATGTCGGCGATGTCGTCGGCGACCCAGTACTCCTCGGGCATCTGCACGACCAGGTCGGGCCGGCCGAGCGACCAGCCGCCGGAGCCTTCCTCGACGAACGTCTTCGGTGGCGGAGCGTCCGCCGCCTCGCCGGCCGGCGCGCCGCCGCGGGCCCAAGCCATGACCGTCTCGATCTCGTCGTCCGTCATCACTCGCTCGTGGTGGAACTGGCCGCGGGTCGCCTCCGTTGCGAACCACGGCGGCATCGAGCGGTTCTCGACCGCCCGCGCGATGGACCGCGCCCACGGTCTCGTCTGCTGGTACGTCATCAGCGGCATCGGCGCGATCATGCCGCCGATGTTCTCCCTCTCGCCCTCCGGGCGGTGGCAGGTCTGACAGTTCTCCTGGAGCACCGGCAGCACGTCGGCGTAGAACGTGGGCGTCTCCGCGGCGGCGGCGCGAGCGACGCCCGGGAAGATGACGGCACCGGCAACGACAAGGAGCGCGGCGCCAGCAGTTTCGGTCTTCATCTGTCTGATTCTCCGAAGTTGTGCGATCCGCGGCGCCCGCCACCGGCGTGCCTCGAAATCGCTCTTCCGATCCCCGATCAGCGTCCGGACACCCTATCGGATCCCGTCTGAACGGCGCCGATCAGCGCGCCGTCACGATGGCCGCCACGGTCCTCGAGTCTGAACGGGATCTGACGATTCCGGGAACCCGGCCCCGACCCGTTGTCCTCGAGCGAGGTGGGCCCTACAGTCCGCGGTCCGTCCTGACGGTCGCTCACCGCCTCCCGGCCCCACCAGGCAGCCGCAGTCCCGTGGACGGTGCCCCACCCTACCGGCGCCTCCCGCAATGACCCGACCTTCGAAACGAGCCGACAGCGCCTCCGGCTACCGCGACGGACGCCGGGGCGCCGCCCCGGTTCTCCTCGCGGTGCTCCTCCTGAGCGCGGCGGGTGTCGCCAGGGCGCAGGAGTCCGCCTCCTGCACCGCCACGTCCGCCGCCGTCAGGGAGACGAATCCCAAGGACGACGCGGCGGCCGAGGCGCTGGCCATGGACTGCGCCTTCCTGCTGGACATCAAGGGCACGCTGGAGGGCAACTCGCCAACCAAGCCGCTCAACTGGGCGGCGAACCTCGACATGGCCGATTGGAACGGCATCTCGTTGACGTCCCGCGGCAACCGCGTCGGCGGCATCCTGCTCCCGTCCTGGGGACTGGACGGCGCAATGCCGACGAGCTTCGCCGCCCTAGGCGGGCTGACTTCGCTTCGGATCACGAGCAGCGGATTGGCCGGCGACGTCCCGGCTCTGCCCGCCAGCCTGCAACACCTCGACGTCAGCGAGAACGCGTTGGCCGGGACCATCCCCGACCTGAGCGCCCTGACCAGCCTCCGGCAAGTCAACCTCAGCGCCAACGAACTGACCGGCGGCATCCCGGCCCTTCCCCCCAGCCTCGCCGCCCTGCGGCTGATCGACAACGATCTGTCCGGCGAGATCGGGGACTTGAGCTCCGTGACCAGCCTGCTGCACCTTCACCTGGACTACAACGGGTTCACCGGCGACATCCCGGACGCAACCGAGCTGCCCGAAAGGCTTCAGCAGCTCCAGATCAGTCGGAACAGGCTGAACGGGAACTCCTTTCCCGATCTGAGCGCGCTGACCAGCCTGGTCCACATCTGGCTAGGCGGCAACGAACTGAGCGGAACGCTGCCCGACGCCAGTTCGCTGCCGGCCGGCATCGAGCGCCTTCTGATCTACGACAACCGACTGACGGGGACCATCCCCGATCTGAGCCCGCTGATGTCGCTCGCCGACCTCTATCTGTGGGAAAACAAACTGAGCGGTCCGATTCCGCCCGCGAGCGCGCTCCCTCCGAACGTTCAGCGGCTCGCGCTCGGCGGCAACCATCTCGACCACGCAATCCCCGACCTGAGCGGACTGACCGCCCTCGAGTGGTTCTACGCGTCCGGGAACGCCTTGACCGGCAACGTCCCGACCGCCACCGAGCTGCCAGCGGGCCTCGAGCGCCTCATCCTCGGCGGCAACGAACTGACGGGCGGGATTCCGGATCTCGGCACGCGCACTTCGCTCACGCACCTTGATTTGCACCTCAACGCACTGACCGGTTCGATCCCGACCACCCTGCCGCCGAGTCTCCAGACCCTGCACCTTGCCGGCAACGACCTCGCCAACGCGATTCCCTCACAGCTTGGCGGTCTGACCGCTCTGACGCAGCTCTCGCTCTGCGGCGCCAGACTGACGGGGACCCTGCCGCCGGCCCTGGAGACCAGGCGCCGTCTGGGAACGCTCGCTGTTTCCTCCTGCGCCGCAATCGCGGACGCTTCGGCGACGGAGGGCGCGGCCGTCGAGTTCACCGTCACGCACGACACCTTCCCCGTGCCGGGCGGCGCCGGGGCGGCGGACCTCACCCTCTCGTACGAAACGGCTGACGGCACGGCGACGAGCGGGGACTACACGGGGACAGCCGAAGGCGCGGCGGGAACCGTGACGATCCGCGGCAACACGAACACGGAGACAACCACCAGTACGGCGACGATATCCATCGCCACGACGGAGGACGCTGCCATCGAGAGCGACGAAGAGTTCACCGTCACCGTGGCTCTCCCGAAGGGGACGGAAAGCGTGTTCCTCACACGGGCCGAGGCGACCGGCACGATCGAGGACGACGCGCGCGCGGACGTGACGGTCGACCTCGGCCTCCCGTCGGCCGGCGCGGTGACGGAGGGCGGCACGCTGACGATCAGCGCGACGGTGAGTCAGGCGCCGTCGGGAACGAGCCTGAGCATCCCCCTCCAGCGGGTGACGGGAGCTGTCTCGACCGCGACCGCCGCGGACTACTCGCTGGCCGCGGCGATCACGATCGCCGACGGGATGACGACCGGCACGGCCACCCTGACCGCGGCAGACGACACCGCGGACGAGCCGGTCGAGACTCTCCGTCTCGAGCTCGGGACGCTGCCCGCAGCCCACGCGCGCGGTCCGACGCCTGATGTGGATATCGCGATAAGCGACAACGACCCGACGACCGTGACGCTGACCACGCCGGACGCCGCCGCCCGGGAGGGCGACGCGTCGGACACCGCCACGATCCGCCTGACGCTCGGCCGCGGCCTCGTCTTCGGCGAGAGTCTGGCGATTCCGCTCCAGTTCGACGGCGGCGACGCAGGCACGGACTTCACATTGGCCCAGGCCGGCTCGCGAACAGGCGTCGCGTTCGATGCGACGAACAGCACGGCGACCTTCACCGGTCCGAGCGCCAGAACAGCGGATCTCGTACTGACTCCGGCATCCGACCCCGATGCCGAGGACCTTGCGGTGACCGTGTCCATGCCGGCGACTTCGACCGGCGCCGCGCCGAAGCTCACCGCGAGGAACCTCGACGGCGGCGCCGCGGGCAGTCTTTCGGGACACGGCCTGATCACGATCACCGACGACGAAACGAAGAGGCTCCTCCTCTCCGTGACGAGATTGATGACCGTGGTCGAGGAGAGCAACGCGAGCTACACGGTGAAGCTTGCTTCCCGGCCGACCAGCGACGTCACGGTAACCGCTGACGGCCACGAGCGCACCGCCCTGATGCTCGACAAGGCGACCCTGATCTTCTCGGCATCCGCCTGGAATGCGGCGCAGACCGTCACCGTTACGGCCACTCCCGACCCGGACACCGCGAACGAAACCGTCACACTGACGCACGCAGCCAGCGGCGGCGGCTACAACGGCGTTTCGGAGACCGTGACGATCGTCGTGACGGACAACGACGAGACGGAGCCGCCGCCACCGCCGGCGCCCGAACCACCACCGCCGGCGCCGGAACCACCAACGCCAAAGCCCGAACCGCCACCACCGACGCCGGAACCGCCGGAGGCGAGCTTCAGCGTTGCCGGCGCCGCGTGCGCGGACGACCTCTGCACGGCCCTCACCGGCGTGCCCGTAACCTTCGAGGACACGAGCACCGGCGCCGTCACGGAACGCGCATGGCATACCGGTGACAACGGCGTCTTCGACGACTCGACTCTTGCCCACGCCTGGACGGAACCCGGCTTCTACCGGCTAACGCTGACGGTCAGCGGCCCCGGCGGATCGGACGATACTCACGCCGACTTCCTGGTCCGGCCGGGCGATCCCGCGGGAACCTGCGATCCCGACGACTTCACCCTCTGCCTCCAGGACGAGCGCTACCGGGTCGAGGTGGACTGGTGGACGGCGGGCGGCGAAACCGGACGGGGCGCCGTCGTCCGCGAGGGCACGAACGACTCCGGCATCTTCCGGTTCTTCGACGACGCGAACTGGGAGGTTCTCGTGAAGGTCCTGGACGCCTGCGAGGTGGATGGCCGCCACTGGTTGTTCGCGGCCGCCACCACGGACGTGGGCTACGAGATCGCCGTGACCGACACGGCGGGCACGGGCCCTCCGCGGGTGTACCGGAACGAACCCGGCATGCCGGCCGCGGCCACTACCGATACGAGCGCCTTTCCGAACGCCTGCGAACATTGAAGAGGCGGCGCGGGCGCCAACGCGCTCGCCGCGCGGACCCGAGTTCCGATAAGGTCGGAGAGTCACCTCTGGTGGCGGCAGCCCCTTGGACAGGAGTCGGGGAGATGACAACCCGGATGTAGCGACAGTCAGTCTGATGGTTCGTCGGGCAACCCGGCTGTTGCCCGCGCCACTTGCGGCCCTGTTCCTGTTCGGCGTGGGGTCGCGTCTTCACGCCCAGACGACCTGCACGACAACCGACACGGCGGTCGCGGCCATAGGCGCGAGCGACCCCGCCGCGCTGGCCGGCGACTGCACGATCCTGCTCGGCGCGAAGGCGGGCTGGGGAGGCAGCTCGACCACGCTGAACTGGGCAAGCACCCTGAGCATGTCCTCGTGGGACGGAGTCGCCGTGAGGGACAGCCGCGTCGTCCGTCTCGATTTTCGCTTCAAGAGTCTCTCCGGGAGCATCCCCGATCTGAGCGGCCTCGCCAACCTCGAGCGTCTGGATCTGAGCTGGAACGGCCTGACCGGGAACATCCCGGCCACACTGGGTTCCCTCACCAAACTCACGGCTCTCGTTCTGCACGGCAACCAGTTGACCGGAAGCATCCCCGACCTGAGCGGACTCGCCAACCTCGAGACCCTGGACCTGGGCTCTAACGGCCTGACCGGGAACATCCCGGCCACACTGGGTTCCCTCACCAAACTCAAGTGGCTCTCTCTGACCACCAACCAGTTGGACGGGAGCGCCCCCGCCCTTGGCGCCCTCGTCAACCTCGAGGACCTCATTCTCTCCAAGAACCAGCTCTCCGGGAGTATCCCCGACCTCAGCAGTCTCGCCAGTCTCGAACAGCTCGATCTCGCCGGCAACCGGCTGACGGGGTCGATCCCCGCCACGCTCGGTTCACTTGCCAACCTGGAGCAACTGACTCTCTGGAACAACCAACTGTCGGGAAGCATCCCCGACCTGAGCGGACTCTCCAACCTGGTCAGCCTCCATCTCCACCAGAACCGTCTGACCGGGAGCATCCCGGCTTCGTTGGGGTCGCTCGCCGAACTCCTGAACCTGCAACTCCACAAGAACCAGTTGACGGGGAGCATCCCCAAGGAGCTGGGCTCTCTCGCCAAGCTCCGGCAGCTCTTCCTCAACGAAAACAGGCTGACGGGCAACATCCCCGCGGAACTGGGTTCTCTCGTCAACGTGACCAACCTTCAGTTGCACAAGAACCAACTGACGGGGCCGATCCCCGACCTGAGCGCCCTCACGAGTCTCTGGCTGCTCTCGCTCGAGGACAACCAACTGACGGGGCGGATCCCCGACCTCGACGACCTTGCAAGCCTCGCGTATCTCTCGCTCGAAGACAACCAACTGACGGGAACGATCCCCGCTCTTCCCGCCAGCGTCCAGTCCTTGAGCCTTCAACGCAACCAGGTCTCCGGGAGCATCCCCGACCTGAGCGCCCTCACGGGCCTCCACACGCTGTACCTCCATCAGAACGAGCTGACGGGGACGATCCCCGCAACGCTGGGCGACCTGACCAGCCTCGGGCAACTGCATCTCGCCGCGAACAGGCTGACCGGGGGCATCCCCGGCGACCTGGGCAAACTGACCAGCCTCTGGGGTCTCTCTCTGTGCGGCAACGATCTCGATGCCGCGGCGACCCTGCCGACGGCGCTGCAAGCCCGCCGGACGGCGTCGGAACTGGACGTCTGGCCATGCGTCTGGATCGACGACGCGACGGCTGTAGAAGGGCAGCCCCTCGCGTTCACCGTGACGTACTCGACCCAACCGGTGCGGGGAGCGACCGGCGCCGCCAGTCTGAGACTGACCTGGTGGACGATCGACGGCACCGCAAAGACCCCCGGCGACTACACGAGAAGGTCGGGCCTGATCACGATTCCCGGCAACACGGACAGTTCGACCTACCTCAGCACTGCGACGGTCAGCGTGCCGACCGTCGTCGACGCCGTCGCCGAAGGCGCGGAGACCTTCATCGTCCGGATCAACAGCAGTGCCGCGGTCTTCGTAGACCCCGACGCCGCGACGGGCACCATTACCGAGCCGATCCCCGATCCGACCGTCGATATCTCCGTCAACAACGGCGGCTCGCTGACCGAAGGCGGGACGGTGACGATCACGGCGACGGTCAGCCGGGCGCCTTCCGGCTCGAGCCTTGCCGTCCCCTTGCAGCGGGTCGCGGGCCACTCCGCCGCTGCAACCACGGACTACTCCCTGTCCGGCTCGCCGGCGGGCACGATCACCGTGGCCGACGGCGCGACAACCGGCACGCTCACCCTGACGGCGGCGAGCGATTCCATCGACGAAACCGACGAGACGCTCCGCCTGACGCTCGGCGCGGTAGCCGGCTACGACCACGGCTCGAACTCCCACGTGGACGTCACGATCACGGACAACACGGCGACCTCCGTGACCCTGTCCCTGCCGGACGCCGCCGCCGAAGAAGGCAACGCGGCAAACACCGCCACCATCCGGCTGACCCTGGGCCGCGGCCTGGTGGACGGCGAGGTCCTGGCCGTACCGTTGCAGTTCACGGGCGGCGCGGCTGGCACGGACTTCACGCTGGCGCTCTCCGGGGCGCCGTCCGGCGTCACCTTCGACGCGAGCAGCAGCACGGTCACCTTCACCGGACCGCAGACGGGCGCCGCCGCCACCGCGGCGGACATCACCCTGACCCCCGCCGACGACGACGACGCGGAAGACCGAACCGTCACCGTGTCCATCCCCGCGACCTCCACCGGCGCCGGGACGATCCTCACCGCCACCAATCTCGACGGCGGCGCCACGGGCAGCCGCACCGGCAACGGCCAGATCGCGATTGCCGACGACGACAGGAAGGCGCTCGTTCTCCTCCCGACGACGTCGGTAACCGTGGTCGAGGAAGCCACGGAGACCTACACTGTGAACCTCGCCACGCGGCCCAGGGGCGACGTGACCGTCGCCATCACCGGCTATGGACAGACGGACTTGACGCTCGACAAGGCGAGCCTGACCTTCCGGGCCACGACCTGGAACGTGCCGCAGACCGTCACCGTGACCGCCAACCCGGACACGAACACGGCGAACGAGTCCATCCCGCTGACGCATACCGCCAGTGGCGGCGGCTACGCCTCCATCGCCGGCACGCTGACGGTCAACGTGACGGACAACGACACGGCCGGTCTTGTCATCTCGACCATGGTCCCGGTGGACGAAGGACGCAGTGCAACCTACACGGTCAAGCTCGCCACCGAACCGAGCGCCACCGTCACGGTTGTCGTCTCCGGCTTCGAGAACTCCGACCTGACCCTCGACGAGACGGCCCTCACCTTCACGACCGCCAACTGGAACGAAGAGCAGACGGTGACGGTCACCGCCGACGAGGACACCGATCTCGCGGACGATACGGTCGACCTCGACCATGTGGCCGATGGCGGGGACTACGCGGGCGTGACGCGATCCATCACCGTCAACATCAAGGACGACGACGAAGCGGTCGCCACCTTCGAACTGGCGGGCGCGAGCATCGACGAGGCGGGCGGCAGCCGAAACGTCATGGTCCGCCTGGACCCGACGCCGATCAAGTCCACCATGCTGAGCTACACCCTGTCCGGCGCACCCGTCCACGGCGACGACTACACGGTCAGCGGCGCCAACGGCAACTCGGGGACGGCATCGGTTCCCGCGGGCGCGGCCAGCGTCGACATCACCGTAGAGATCATGGACGACGCGGTGGTCGAAGACGCCGAGACCATCGTCCTGACCCTGGCCGACGGGCCGGGTTACACGCCGGGCACTCCGCGAGTCCATCGCCTGATCATCATGGACAACGACGAGGCGGAACCGCCGCCACCACCACCGCCGCCACCCGAGCCACCGCCGACCGTGGAGCCGCCACCTCCAACGCCAACCCCGCCGTCCGGGCCGGTCGGGCCGGCCGGGCCGCTCGTGGCGAGCTTCGCCATCTCCGGCGCCGAGTGCACGGAAGACCTCTGCACGACCTTTACCGGCGCCCCGGTCACCTTCACGGACACGAGCACCGGCGCCGTGGCCGAGCGCAAGTGGGACACCGGCGACGGAGAGACGTCACGCAGGCCGATCCTCAACCACTCCTGGGCCGAGCCCGGCTTCTACAGGGTGGCGCTCACCGTCCGCGGCGACGGCGAGGAAGACCAGGCCGAAGCCGACTTCCTGGTCCGGCCCAGCCAGCCGGACGGGACCTGCGCTCCCGACCCGTGGACACTCTGTCTCCTGAACGAGCGCTACCGCGTGCAAGTCGACTGGCGGACACGGAGCGGCGACACCGGCCGAGGCTTCGCCCTGTACCAGGGAACCAACGATTCCGGGCTCTTCTGGTTCTTCGACCGGGACAACTGGGAGGTCCTCGTCAAGGTGCTGGACGGCTGCGCCGTCGACGGCCGCCACTGGGTGTTCTCGGCGGCAACGACCGACGTCCGCTACGAGATGACGGTGACCGACACGCTTGGCGCGAGCCCCCCGAAGGTCTACATCAACGAACTCGACAGGCCCGCCGTCGCCCTCACCGATACGTCGGCTTTCCCCAACGGTTGCGAACGTTGAACGGGTCCCGAACCCGGCGGCGACACCCACATACGTGAAGCGCCCTGTATACTGCCGTCTCTCGTCGGAGTCCACTTCTCCCCTCGGTGCCCACCTGGATCATGCGCAAGTGTCTGACTCTGCTTGCTCTGGCGACGTTCGTCGGCGCGTGGCCGGCGTCATCGCAAGATGAAGACGGCGCCGCGGCGCCGGCGACCTTCGGCCAGGCGGTGCGCGACGCGGACGTCTCGGTCGGGCTCCGCTACCGCGTCGAGCAGTCGGACGACGACGCCTTCGACGACGCGGCGCTCGCCTCCACCCTGCGCACGAGCCTCAAGCTGCGGACGAAGGCCTTCCGCGGCTTCTCCTTCCTGCTCGAGGCGGAGGAGGTAACGCCGGTCGGCAACGACAGCACGTACCGCAATCTGGGCTACGGCGGACTCGACAACGGCGTACGCGACCGGCCGGTCATCGCCGACCCGGCGCTCACCGCGATCAACCAGGCGGCGGCTCGCCTGGAACGCGGGCCGGTCGCGTTCACGCTCGGCCGGACGGAACTCCTGATCGGCGACCAGCGCTTCGTCGGCGCGGTCGGCTGGCGCCAGCATCACCAGGCGTTCGACGCGGCCGCCCTCGACACGAAGCTCGCGGCCGACTGGATGCTCCGCTACGCCTTCCTCGACCGCGCTCACCGGATCACCGGCGCCGAGGAGGCGATGGGCTCCCATGTGCTCCATGTCTCCGGCCCGGCGGGTCCGGGCACACTGGCGCTGTTCGGTTACCTGCTGGACTACGAGCGGCCCGGCGCCGCGACCAACTCGACATCCAACTGGGGCGCCAGCTACAACGGCTCGCGCGACGCCGGCGCGGCCTCCGTCCTGTGGGAACTCCAGTACGCCGTGCAGTCGGACTGGGCGGACCACCCCGGCAGCGTCGACCTCGACTACCAGAAGACCGGCATCGGCTTCACGCGCGGCGACGTCAGCGTGCGCGCGGTGCGCGAGGCCCTCGACGGCGACGGCACGTACGGTTTCCGCACGCCGCTGGCGACGCTGCACGGTTTCAACGGCTGGACCGACAAGTTCCTCGGGACGCCGGCCGACGGCCTGGTCGACGTCTACCTTCGCCTCGATCACAACCTGGACACCTGGAACTGGACGGTGCGCTGGCACCAGTTCCGCTCCGCGGTCGGCAGCATGGACTACGGCTCGGAAGTCGACGCGATGGCCGTCTGGAACACCCCCTGGAATCAGGACTTCGGCATCAAGCTGGCGCGGTACAGCGCGGACGAGTTCGCCACGGACACGTTCAAGGTCTGGATCTGGACGTCCTGGAACGTCAGCCTGCGTTCCGCAGGCGGCCGTTGACGTCAACCGAGACCTCGGCGCCTTCGCGCAGGGCATCCCAGTCGGCCGCGGCCAGCACGACGACGGGCGGCGACCGTTCGTAGAGCTCCCGGGCCACGGCGGCGCCGAGGGCCAGGATGCCGTCGAGCTCCCGCAGGACGACGGCGGCCGGCGCCGTGCCGAGACGCACGCCTTCGAGAAGCACCGAACTCGAACTGCTCGAGCCACGTCCGTACGGCATGACGAGGACGCGGCCGGCGACGCTCGCGCCGCAGCGCGGGTGACGCCGGTCAATGATCCGTCCGGTGACCGGATCGACGCCGCCCCAGAACGACAGCGGCTCCTCGAGCCGCAGCACGCTGCCCGCGCCGGCGCCGCCGACCAGAACCCGGCCCTCGAGTTCCACGCCGGTCACGGCCACAGCTCCGGGTCGCGCCACAGGCGGCCCGCCTGGGCAGAACGCACGCACTCGGCCAGACTGCCGAAGACGACATCGAATCCGACGTTGCCCGGCGCGTAGTGCGCGAACTTGCCCGAGTTCGTCATCAGCACGCCGCCCGCGGCCGTACGGAGGATCGGAGCCACGACGACGCAGGTGTCGACGACCACGCGCACGCCAAGCGCGCGCAGCCGCTCGAGACCGCCGCTCTGTTCGAGATGGCCGAGCGAGAGGCGGTTCGTGCAGACGACGAACTCGACACTGCCGGCCGGCGGATGCCGTTCGACAAGGGGCAGCAGTTCCGCGAACTCGCGCGGCGAGAAGTGCGGGCTGCCGAGCGCCACGACGTCGATCGCCAGGCCGGCGCCCTCCGAACTGCCCGCTCCAGGGGCCGTGGACAGGCTCCGCAGACCGGCGCGCAGGTCGGACAAGCCGATCTCGATCCACTCCTCCGCGTCCTTGCCGCCCAGCGCCGCCTCCAGCGTCGGCGCCTCGGGCGTGATGCCGACGGCGTGGAACAGGGCGACAGCGCCCGAGGACGCCGCGGCCGCCCCCAGAGCCTTCAGGCCGTCCTCGTCCGCCGCTTCCAAACCGACCAGTACGGGCACGCGGTTGCCGCAGCGCTCGCCCACCAGATAGCCGATCGCCGGCAGCAACCAGGACGCGCTCCTGAGAGCGTCCGGCAGCGCCCGCAAGTCGAAGACGATCTGGCCACGACGGTTCTCCTCCAGGTGGAGTCCCACCGCCGGGGCGCGACCGGTGATCGCCGCGCAGATGTCGATGAAGTCGCCGTAGCGGTGCGTACGCGCGCCGAGCACCGAGTTCGCGAACACGATCGCGTTGCTCTCGGCCCAGGCGACCTGCTGGCCGAACGCCGGTCGGGGCGTCGTCTGGTAGGGCGCGCAGGTCCAGATCGTCCGGCAACCCATCTCCTCGTAGCACTCCATCAGCCGCTGAGCCTTCGCCCGGCGTTCCGCCGTGCCCTCGAACTCCTCCGGGTGCAACAGATCGAGGCCGCCGACGTTCAGCGTCGTCGGCACGCGGACACGGGCGCCGCCCGCGACCAGGAGCTCCGCGAAGTCGACGCCCGAATCGCCGTGGTACAGGCAACCATCGATGTGGGCGCCCTCGATGTCGAGCAGTCGCTCCGCACCGTAGACCCCGGCCATCGTGACCAGGATGCGCATCGCGACCGCCGCTGCCTCGCCTAGGTCGCCGGCGAGCATCGCGCGATCGCGGGCGGTCAACGCGACCGTCTCGTGCGTGTTCGCGGCGGCCATGGGCGGTCAGTGTAGCTATGGGTACACTCGCGGCTCTTCCAGAAATCCCGAGCAACGCACCAACGAAGGAAACCAGGGCGCCCCCTCTTTCGGCGCCCGCGGAGAAGCCCGCATGGCGATCGACCCAGCACTGCAGGAACGACTCATGGCCGTCGCGCCCTACGGCATGGGCGTCGCGCTCCACGCGCAAGAGGCCCCCGACCGAATGGCCGTGGTGTCGAAGTTCGGCGGCCGGACGCTCGCCGAACTGAATGCCAACGCGAACCGCCTGGCCCGGGTGCTGCGGGCGCACGGCGTCGGTCCCGACGTGGGCGTCGCCCTGCTGTGCCGGAACCGGCCCGAGTTCATCGAGACGGTCGTGGCCTGCCAGCGCAGCGGCGGACGGATGACGCCGATCAACTGGCACCTCTCGCCACCCGAAGTCGCCTACATCGTCGACAACTGCGAGGCTCGCGTGCTGATCGCGGACGAGGCCTTCTCTCCGGCCGTCGCCGCGGCGCGGGCCGGATCGGAGCACCTGCGGCTGACTCTCGCCGTCGGCGGCGGGGTCGAAGGCGCCGAGTCCTACGACGAAGCGCTCGCCGCCGAGGACGGCTCGAACATCGACAAGCCGGTTCTCGGCACGCCGATGCTCTACACCTCCGGCACCACCGGCCACCCCAAGGGGGTGTACCGCAAGGCGAACGCGACGCCGACGCCATTCCTGCTGGCCGTCCGCGAGGCGGCCGACTTCGAGCCGGACACGGACTGCTCGCTCGTCACGGGACCGCTCTACCACGCCGCGCCACTGGGCATCAATCTGGCGATCCCGATGGCCGTCGGCGTCGGCTCCGTGCTGATGGACAAGTGGGACGCCGAGGAGACTCTCGCCCTGATCGACAGGCACCGGGCGACCCACACCCACATGGTGGCGACGATGTTCCACCGCATGCTGGCGCTGCCGCGGGAGGTTCGGGAACGCTACGACGTCTCCTCGATGCGCTGGCTCGTCCACGGCGCGGCGCCGACGCCCGTCCACGTCAAGCACAAGATCATCGAGTGGTTCGGTCCGGTGGTCTGGGAGTACTACGCGGCGACCGAAGGCGGCACCTTCTGGGTCGACTCGAAAGAGTGGCTCGAAAAGCCCGGCAGCGTCGGCCGCACCGTAGAGGGAACGAAGTACAAGGTGCTCGACGACGACGGCGAGCCGGTGCCGGCGGGAACCACCGGCACGGTCTACTTCGAGGCCAGCGAGAACCGTTTCGAGTACTTCAAGGCGCCCGACAAGACCGACGACGCCTACCTGGACGACTACTTCACGATGGGCGACATGGGCTACGTCGACGAGGACGGCTACCTGTTCCTGACCGGCCGCTCGGCGGAGACGATCATCGCCGGCGGCGTGAACATCTACCCCCAGGAGATCGACGACGTGATCCAGCAGCACCCGGCCGTGTACGAGGTCTGCACCGTGGGCGTGCCCCACGAGGAGTGGGGCGAGAGCGTCAAGTCGGTCGTCGAGGTCGGCGACGGCTACGAGGCCGGCGAGGAACTCGCCGAGGAGCTGCTCGCCTGGTGCCGCGAGCACCTGCCCGACTTCAAGCGTCCGCGCTCGATCGACTTCGCGACCGACCTGCCCCGGATGCCCACCGGCAAGATCCAGCGCGGCCTGGTCCGGGCGCCGTACTGGAAGGGCCGCGAGCGGCAGATCTGACCGACGATTCCAACCCATACCCCTGTGAGGCGAGAGCATGAAGGCAGTCGTTTGCAGTGAATTCGGTCCCCCGGAGAACCTGACCATCGAGGAACTCCCCGATCCTGTGGCGGGGTCCGGCGAAGTCGTCGTCGACATCCGCGCGGCGGCGATCACCTGGCCCGACACGCTGATCATCGAGAACCGGTACCAGTTCCGTGGCGAGCCGCCCTTCGTCGTCGGTGGCGAAGTAGGCGGCAAGGTCGCCGCGGTCGGCCCGGATGTCGATGGCCTTGCGGTCGGCGACGACGTGGTCGGCGGCGGCGGAACGGGCGGCTTCGCGGAGCAGGTGCTGCTCAAGGCGTCCCAGGTGCGCAAGCTGCCACCGGGGCTCGGCCACGCGGAGGCCACGGGATACGGCTACGCCTACGGCACGGGCCACTACGCCCTGAAGTACCGGGGCGATCTCAAGCCCGGGGAGACGCTGCTCGTGCTCGGCGCCGCCGGCGGCGTCGGCCTGGCGGCCCTGGAACTCGGCAAGGTGATGGGCGCCCGGGTGATCGCCGCCGCTTCGAGCGCGGAGAAGCTGGCGCTCTGCCGTGAACGAGGCGCGGACGAGACGATCAACTACTCCGAAGAGGATCTGAAGAACCGAGCCAAGGAACTGACCGCCGGCAAGGGCGTCGACATCGTCTACGACGCGGTCGGCGGCGAGTACGCGGAAGCGGCGCTGCGGGCCACGAACTGGCGCGGCCGGTTCCTGGTCATCGGCTTCACCGCCGGCATTCCGCGCATGCCGCTCAACCTGACCCTGCTCAAGGGCTGCGACATCGTCGGCGTGTTCTGGGGCGCTTCCCGGATGCGCGAGCCGGAGATCTTCGAGGCGACGCGGGTCGAGACGGAGGCGCTCGCCGCGGAGGGCAAGATCCAGCCCTACATCTCGCGCCGCTATCCCCTGGAAGAGGTGCCGCAGGCGCTTCGCGACATGATGGACCGCAAGATCATCGGCAAGATGGTGATGGAGCGCACCGGCTGAGTCCCGGGAAGGACGCGACGGTGAGGTTCGGCCAGAAGGTAATGCAACGCGGCGCCTAGCCGGGAATCGGGACAAGGGAGAACGAGCATGAAGTTCGGCGCACAGGTCACCGTCTATCGCAACACCTGGGACAGCGTCCGGGAGGTGGCCGAGCTGCTCGACCAGGGCCCCTGGGACAGCATCTGGTACGCGGACCACTACCTGCCGCCGCCCGGCATCAAGGAAGAGGAGCACCTGGCGGCGCAGGAGGCGTTCACCGTGGCCGCGGCGACCGCGAGCATCACGAAGAACCTGAAGATCGGCCACCTGGTGCTGGGCAACACGTACCGGAATCCCGGCCTGGTCGCCAAGATGGCGGGCACTCTGGACCACATCTCCCACGGCCGCTTCGTCCTCGGCATCGGCGCGGCCTGGTTCAAGCGGGAGCACGAGGCCTACGGCTGGACGTTCCCGTCGATGAAGGAGCGCCAGGACCGCTTCGAGGAGGCCGTCGAGCTGATCCGGGCCCTGTTCCGGTCCGGCGAGCCGGTCGACTTCCAGGGCGAGTACTACCGGCTCGACTCGGCACCGCTCTCCCCCGGCTGCTACGACGCAGCCATCCCGATCCTGATCGGCGGCACCGGCGAGAAGCGGACGCTGCGCACGCTGGCGCGCCACGGCGACGTGATGAACCTCGACGGCTGGGCGCGCGGACCGATGACCCGGGAGTACTTCCGGCACAAGGTCTCCGTCGTCAACCGGCACTGCGAGGACGCCGGCCGCGACCCGGCCGAGATCCGGCACACGGTGCTCATGCCGACCTTCGTGACGGACGACGAGGCGGCGGCCAGGCGGTTCGTCGATGCCCGCGGCCTGGGCGAGGGCACCGCGTCCGGCCCGAAGAGCTACGTCATCGACCGGATCGGCGAGATGATCGACGCCGGCGCCCACGAGATCATGATCGGCGGCATCCCGACCCAGAAGCTCGACCACTACCAGATGGTCGCGGAAGAGATCATCCCCGCCTTCGGCTGAGGCGGATGGTCCATTGAGGCCAGGTTCCGCCAGCGAAGACGCTGTAGCCGAAGGGCAGCGACGTCGCTCTGGGTGCGCGGGTCTTCTGACCCGCATCGGACGAGGCGCGAAGCGGCGAGGCCGCAGAGACTCGTTGCGCCCTTACACGATGGTTGCAGCCGTAGCTGCAACCGTGCTTCCTTCCGTGGCGCCGGCCCGGGCCCAGGACAGCGACTGGCCGACGATCACCGGCGGCAACGACGCGGGCCGCTACGCCGCGCTCGACCAGATCGACGCCTCGAACTTCGCACGCCTCGAACCGGCCTGGCGCTGGCGGCTGCCGGACAACGACCTGATGGCGAACGATCCTCGCTTCGAGGACGCGTCGATGCAGCAGCGCACGCATGTGACGACGCCGATCAAGGTCGGCGACCGGCTCTACGTCGTAACCGGCTACGGCATCGCCGCCGCCGTCGACCCGGCCGAAGGCACGACGATCTGGCGGCACGATCCCCAGAGCTACGGCCACGGCCGGCCGACGAACCACGGCTTCACCCACAAGGGACCCAGCTTCTGGCGCGACCCCGAGCACCCGGAGGCTCCCGGCCGCCTGATCTACGCCAGTACGGACGCCATCCTGCGCGCCGTCTACGCCGACGAGGGCACGGCGGTGCGCTCCTTCGGCAACCACGGCGGCGTCGACCTGACCACCGGCCTGCACCGGGCGGTCGAACGCCGCAAGTACACCGTCAGCTCGCCGGCGACCATCTGCCGAGACGTCGCGATCGTCGGCTCATCCATCTCGGACGGACCGCTCGGGCCGGACGACGGGCCGCCCGGCGATGTTCGCGGTTTCGACGTGCGGACCGGCAGGCAGCTCTGGACCTTCCACACCGTGCCCCGGGAAGGCGAGCACGGCACGGACACCTGGGAGGACGACTCCTGGCGGATCGCCGGCGGCGCGAACGTGTGGGGCCTGATGAGCGCCGACGAGGAACTCGGCCTCGCCTACCTGCCGACGAGCACGCCGACGAACGACTGGTATGGTGGCCACCGCCGCGGCGACAACCTGTACGCGGAGAGCCTGGTCGCGGTCGACTGCGAGACCGGCGAGCGCCGCTGGCACTTCCAGGCCGTCCACCACGGCCTCTGGGACTACGACTTCGCCGCGCCGGCCGTGCTGGGCGACATCGTCGTCGACGGGCGCACGGTGAAGGCGGCGATGCTGCCGAGCAAGCAGGCCTTCCTCTACGTCTTCAACCGGGAAACCGGCGAACCCGTGTGGCCGATCGAGGAACGGCAGGTCCCCCAGACCGGCATCCCCGGCGAGCAGACCTCGCCCACCCAGCCCTTCCCCACCCGGCCGCCGCCATTCGACCGCCAGGGCATGCGGCTCGTCGACGTCGTCGACTTCACACCCGAGATCCGCGCCGAGGCGGAACGCATCCTGACTTCGCACCAGTACGGGCCGATGTACACGCCGCCCAGCGAGCGCGGAACCGTCGCCATGCCCGGCTTCGAGGGCGGCGCGAGCTGGCCCGGCGGCGCCTTCGACCCGGACACCGGCAGGCTCTACGTGCCGTCCTTCACGGCGCCGATCCTGATCACGCTGCGGAGGCCTGACCCGAACCGCTCCGCGTTCGACTTCGTGGCCCGCGTGTCGGCGTTTCACGGCCCCTTCGACCTGCCGATCTCCAAGCCACCCTGGTCACGAGTCACCGCCTACGACATGAGCCGCGGCGATATCGCTTGGCAGACCCCGCTCGGCGAGGGGCCGCGCCGCCACCCGAAGCTCGCCGCCCTCGACCTGCCGCTCCTCGGCTCCGGGGTCCGCGGCCACGCCCTGCTGACGAAGACGCTGCTCATCGTCAGCTCCGGCCACTCCCGCTCCTTCCGCTCCCAGGAGGCGAAGGCGGAGCGCGAGTGGAGCGAACAGCCCGAAGAAGTCACCGGCGGCCTCGCCTGGACCAATCCGCAATCGGCGGCGCGCGAGGACTGGCGCTACACCGTTCCCGCTGTCCGCGCCTTCGACAAGGCGACCGGCGACCTCGTCGCCGAAGTCGAGCTGCCGGCCCACTCCGATGGCAGCCCGATCACCTACCTGCACCGCGGCGTGCAGTACCTCGTCGTCTCCATCGGCGGCCGCGGCGAGCCGTTCGAACTGATCGCCTACCGGCTCCCGGCTTGAAGCCGAGTTCAGCCTCTACCGCCTATGCCCAGCGCGGCCCAGGCTTGTTCGTGGACGGCGTAGCATGGACTCCGGGAATCCGATCCCTGATCGCGAGCGCCAGTTCCCATCCGTAGCTCCGCGTGTTGTCCGTCACGACCCGCTTGGCTCCCGTCGCCTTGACGTACGCGAGGGTCTCCTCAAAGTCGGCATGATTCGACAAGGCAACACAGTAGCTGCTACTGGAGTACATTGTCAGCGGATCGTTGTGGCCATCCCGACCCGACATGAAGGCGCTGCACGCGATGCTCGTTCCGCCAACCGGCTCGTTGCCCCGCCCATCGCCCTTCGAGTACAACCGCACGTAGGAACGCTGCCTCAGTGCTGACTCGCCTTCATCCGAATCGAGCGCGATCAGATCGGCAGCCGCTAAGCCGAACCGCCTATAGACCTCGACTTCCCCAATCAGCCGCCGGCTCGCCACGATAGGAACATCAACGCCGCCAGCGAGCACCGTCAATACGCGCTCCATCGTTCCTCGGTGGGCCCTGATATGTACCGGCCCCTGACGTACGCGCTCACACACCAGAACGAACAGGCATGCCTCTGCTTCCGCCTGCGTGTACTTGCGAACGCTCGCCGGACTGCCGTAGGTGGCGTCGACGACGAGTTCGTCAACTTGGATCACTCGATCGAGCGGCCAGCCGAAGTCGCCGGAGTAGCCGAGTCGTCGTCCGTCCGAAAGCTCCAGTGCCGTCTGGCAGGCACCGAGCATGTGGTTCGACGGCAGCAGAAGGAGCTGCGAAGCGTCTTCAAGGACGCGCTTCTCGCCTCGCTTCAGCCTATGGAGATTGGATCTGTACTCGAGGTCGACATCACGCTCATCCACGAGCAGCGCATACGTTTCCGGGCTCATGATGAGGTCCTGAAGCCCCTTGCTGCGCTCGAAGTCCGCCATGTGGTCGTCGTGCACATGGGTCTGAATGCGCCACGGACAGCCCTCGGCGAATCCGTCGCACACCACCGCCGGGCCAAGACGCACCGCACCCGTAGCCAAGACGTCAACTTCTGCTGGAGCCACTCTGGACGTTCTCCCGAAGATGGGCCCGAATCAGGCCTTCGATGCTCCCCCGCCCAACTTGAGCCATCGATTCGCCGAACTTCTCGGCTCCTACCAACGTGAAAATCCTCTTACCAAGCCGGCCTGATGCGCCGCGCAAGCCGATAGCCCGAATCGCGCCAGCAAGAGCCGCATCGCGTTCGGCCTGTAGCAAGCTCCCGAGAGCGGCCACGACGTCCTCGTCAACGACGGCACCCATGAACACGTAACGCTTCTCTACGACCGGCCGCATCCCCACGACTTCCTGGACGCAGTCGGGAACGGCGCGACCGGAGCGCTCGCGAAGCTGCACGACCTGACGCACTTCCTTGCTCGTCAGGTGCTCGGACAAGACCGCTTCCGCGACCACCCGCCGGTCTTCGCTATCCGCGAGCCGGACCAGCTCGGCAGCGGATGAGAAGCCGACGAAGTCCCCTCTTCCCCAGTCCACCAAATGCTGAACCTCCGGCGGAAGGTCCAGTAATCGGAGGAACCGGCCAACACCCGTAACGTCGAGGTCTGTTTTCCTGGCACTCTCGACTCGGCTCGAACCCTCCCGCTCAGCGCGCCTGTACAGCCGCCCACACTCGACCGGGGAAAAGGGTCTGTTGCGTTGATGCCGCCCGTATCCGACGGACATCTTGAGCTGTGCGAGTTCCTCGGGACTCAGCCCCCGCCACACCCTATGAACCAAGGACGCCACGTTCCATCAGCGCTTCCTCGATCAGCATGGCCGCAGTCTCGTCTTGGTTCATCCCCTCCTCCACCGCGACACGGCGAAGCGCAGCGTGAACGTCCATCGTCACGGTGGCGTTGATCTGAGTCACCTTGTCAGCGCTCTTCGCCCTCTCGATCAGCTCGTCGACACTCCCTTCGGGGGCTCGTTCGCGCACCTTCGTCAGCTTCTTCTGCTGAACACCGGACATGTCTCCCATCGCCCTAGCCAGCTTCACGGCGTCGGCAACGATCGGTTGGCCGTCCGGCCCGACGGACGTGTCCTGAGCCTTCAATGCGACCTTCACGTCCACAGCACCGTCGTCGACCATCTTCTTCAGCTCCGGCTTGAGCCTCGGGTACTTGACGTGGCTGCGGACTGTGTCAGCCGAGAGTCCGGTCGCCTCCACGACAGCCTTCTGCGAGCCGTAGTGGTTGTACAGATGGGTGATTCCGTCGACAAGCTCCTTGCCCGAGAGCTTTCTCCGAATCAGATTCTCCGTGATCGAGATGGCCTTGGCGTGAGCCTCGGGAACACGCTCGTCCAGAATCGCTGCAGGGATCGCCTCCCTGCCGAGCCGCCTGTGCGCGAGGAATCGTCGCTGTCCCGTGAGGATCTCCCACCGCCCCGTCTCAACCGCCTCGCACACCACGATGGGCTGCAGAAGGCCCAGTTTCTCGATGCTGCTCGCCAACTCATCCACGTCTGCCATGGAAGGCGAGGTTCGCGCCTGCGCCTTGCCGATCGTCAGGTCGTCCAGCGGCACATCCCTGTATCCGACTATCTTCGCCATGCTCGTTCTCCAGGTTCGTCAGTCACCGGCGCGAGATCGCCGGCGGAAAGCCCGAGGATACTCATCAGCTCCTGCCTCGTGAACGCCTCCCCGGCCATGCCGGACGACTCCACCACGTCCTCGAAGAGGCGCGCCTTCTCTTCGAGGATCGACCCGATCCGCTCCTCGATCGAGTCCTGCACGAGGAACCGGATCACGTGCAGGGGCTCCTCTCGCTCGAAACGGTGCGCTCGGAAGATCGCCTGCATCTCGACCGCCGGATTCCACCATCGGTCGAAGAGAACCACATGGGACGCCTCTCCCAAGTTGAGGCCGACACCGCCCGCGCGCAGCGAGACGAGCAGAACCCGAGGCGCCCTTTCTTCCCTGAAGCGGTCCATCGCCGCCTCACGCTTCGCGAGCGGCATCGCACCCGTGACGAGGTCCGTAGTTAGGCCCAGTCGCGGCGAAATCGCCTCCAACGTCCTCACGAACTGGGAGAAGACGAGAATCCGCGCCGAAGGACCCGCCGCATGGCACAGCACCCGCAGGGAATCCAGTTTGGACGAAACGCTCATAGAGGAATCGAAATTGCAGATCAGCTTCAGTCGCGTGAGGAGCCCCAGCAAAGCCGCAGTGTCGCCGTCCTCGTTGCGCCGCCGCACAAGACGGGCACGCGTCGTCCAGATCTCGTCGTACTCGGCGCGCTGGTCCGCCGACAGATCCACCGGGAGGTCCTGAATCAGGACCGGAGGCAGTTCCGCACGGACCGCGGTCTTCCGCCGTCTGAGCATCAGCCTGTCCAAGTCTCTTTGGAGCTCCCCCCTATGCGCCCTCCGGACTGGACCGTCGGATTCCAGAAACTCCAACAGCGTCTGCAGTTCTGCCTCGTCGTTCTCCAGAGGCGTAGCCGACAGTGCCCACGCACGAGTCCGCGGAAGCAGAAGGCAGGCCAAAGCCGTTGCTGAGTTGCGGTTCTTGATCCTCTGGGCCTCGTCCAGCACAACCAAGTCAAACGTGCCAGAAGGAATACGGTCGAGTCCGTCCTGGCGAATCTGCTCATACGAAGCGATGAGGACCGGGATCGGAAGAAGGTAATACGCCTCTCGGTCGGTCGCTCGTCCTTGCACCCGTCTTGCGGTCAGGGAAGGTGCCCAAGCGTTGATCTCCCGCAGCCAGTTCGTAGTCAACGATGCAGGCGCCACGATCAGCACCCGGCGAATCCCGTGGTCCCTTCTCAACAGCAGCGCTAGAGCGACCGCAGCCTGTACTGTCTTGCCGAGGCCCATCTCGTCGGCCAAAAGAGCACCGCGCGTGCGATAGAGGAAGGCCACCCCTTCCCACTGATAGTCGCGCAGCGTTGAAGGCACCCCGAGTTCCTCCTCCGCCATCTGGCGGAGGGTCATCGCATCGGGGTCCTTCTCCGAATCTAGGGAAACGCCCACACTGCCGCGGCTTGCCTGGCGATCAGGTTCTGCCGCTCCTCGACCGCCTCGGGAGTCCACTCACACTGCTCGCAGAGCGCCCGAGTGATGGCAACGCTGCTCCGCTTGTAGCTACCGATCTTGTCGTGAAACGAGCGGTTGAAGTTGGTACCGGCTCGATTGTCCGTCGGCCCCATGAGAGTCAGATTACCCACCCGGTCCACCCAATCGGCGCAATCCACCTCCCGAAAGCCGCTCCAAGTTGGCCAGTGCTGAGCCGCCGAGGGCAGGACGTGTTCTAGCGTGGTTTTGCCCTCGTTTAGCAGCGGAGGATCGTTCTGCTCTGCCCGGTTCACGCCTCGCAACAACTGGCGGGCCAGGCGTCCTCTCTTCATTCGAGTACTCCGAAGTGCCCGGATGAAGTACGCGTCGTCCAGCACACCCCATCCGTCGCAACCGCCAAGGAACTCCCCGAAAGCAAGGTCCGCGACATCTGTGGCCGCGGCGATCTCCCGAGCGTAGTCGGCGAACTTCCTCTCAAACTCCGACGGGGCGAAGCGCTGCCTCACGAACGCCGTCCTGAGTACAAAGGCCGACAACCGCTGTAAGTTCCTCATCACGGCCTTGGCGATCCGGGCGCGACGTCGGCCATCAGTATCGCGGACAAACCTGTCCAGCAGGGCGAAAACGAGCGGGTGAGTGACCTTGTAGCCGCGGAGTTCTCCCAGCAGCACGGAGAGATTCCGCCGCGACGTTACAGCACCCGCCGCCACGTCGAACACCCCGACAAAGCCCGGATCGGGATTCGTGGAAGTCATCATGCGAAAGAGTTCCGCAGCCGCCGGCGAGCAAACATCCTCGACCAACGCTGACACATAGCGCGTCGATTTGGCCTTTTCTTCGCCAGCTTCTGTCGTCACGGACCGACGACGATCCGTCAGCGCCCTCCGTGCATCGCGATAGAAGTGGCTGCCTCTCAGGAACCCCCACTTGCACTGAAGACGGCACCGTAGGTACTCAGCAGCGAGATTACCTCTCGGGAAGAGAGTGCGAACACGCTCGAGATGCTCGTGGATCGCCTCCTTCCCCTCTAAATCACTGTCTCCACCGAAATAGGAGTAGAGGTGATTCCGAAGACGGTCCAGATCGTCCAGGGTCTTGCCTCTGGAATTGATCGTCTCGAAAACGGCATTGGCATCGACTTCCGGAGGAAGGCGGAGACACGCCACTTCAAGACGTTGGATCAAATAGTCGAAGTAGTCCCTTGATGCTTCGAGCCCCAGCCCGTCGACGAACTGCTCTATCTTCTGCCACGCGGCCGTCAGCTTGCCGTTCGTCCCGATCGTCCGGCCCCGGATCATCTGTCGGTAGGCCGCCGAGTCATTCCGCGGAGGTTTGAGCCGGCGCGTGTACTCGTCTGCCTCCGCCAGCCGGCAAGGCCGGTTTGCGTCCAAGTCGAACAACAATCGAAGCGCGATCGCCTCGCGCTGAGGATCGCTGTCGTCCCGAGCGAACCGCCTGCAGAAGGCGGCGGAGACGAGTGAAACTGTGACCATCCTCTGCTGGCCGTCGTTGATCTCCCACACTCCGTCCCCGTTGCCGGCGAGGATCACCGCACCAAGGAAGTAGCAACCGCTCTTCGCCTCGACGGCCTCCTGGAGGTCCTCAAGCAGGTCGCTAACCTCGTTCTGACTCCAGTCGTAGTAGCGCTGATGCCACGGCACCTCGAATCGCCCATCGAAGAACAGATCTGAGAAGCGCGTTGCCTCGGCTTGGACGACGGTCGGCTGGGTCATCCCGCCGCGACTTCCCTGGGCGCCAATCCGACAGCCACGCGAAGCGCTGAACGGCACTCCTCCCGCACCAAGTCACGGCGCCAGATGTCCTCGATGACCTCCTGCTCGGCAGGCGAAATGAGCTGTTGACTCACATCGTCCTGAAGAGCCCGCAGTTCATCGAGGATCCTCTTGCGCACACCAAGCGTGAACGGTCCCATGACCTGACTGCCGTCAGCTCGGAACCGGACATTCCCGTCCCTGCGAACCGACTCGCGGTTTCCGTCTTGCTCCCGGAGTTCAACGAGCCACTCCCGGAACTCGAAAAGCCGGCTGAAGACATCGGCTTCCGCATGGCCCGACGCGATCAGACCCCGGAGGCTTCGGTCCTTCTTTACGACGGTGCAGGTCCAGCAGCCGAAACGAGGCGAGTTCGTCCCGCATGAAGGAGCGTCGTCCTTCGTCAACACGAGAGGACATTCGCCCCCGCCGGCATTGCGGTAGAGCGTGATCAGATTTCTGTGGGTGCCGCCCCAAGGCGGACGGCGCTGCATCAGCACCAGCCAGACATCCTGGTCCTCAAAATCGGCGAGTGGAGCGAACATCCAGCAGCGATCCATGGTGCCGTGCGGGTTCAGTTTCCCGGCCGCAACCCCGCGCCTGTCCATCGTCCGACGCCGGTTGTCAGACTCGCTCCTGCGCGTGCCCACCAGCAGAACAGCACCGCCATATGTGCGAATGAGATTGGCGAGCAGCCGGTTGGTTGGATGGATCTTCATTCGGTCCGTACACCAGCGGAAGTTCCGAGTCGGCGGTATGTAACCGCGACCGATCACGTTGACCCAGAATGTCTGATCGACATGAGGCTTCGTGATCCGAGTCTCAATGGGCAGGTCGGCGGCGGCCGCCGCGCCCCCGATCTCCGTGAGAGTCGTTCGCAGGTGGCCGACGACGAGCGGTGACTCGACTAGCGTGTCGTTGCCGACGACGTACACCTTGCGACACCGCTCGGCTGCCGGCAGGTCCGCGATGACCTCCCAAGTCAGTTGAAGCAGGAGCGTGGAGTCCTTGCCGCCCGAGAATGCCACGACCCACGGATGAGCATGGCCAGCCAGATACTGCTCCCTGATGGCGAGCTTGGCGGCACCGAGCCGCTTGACGACCTCGGCGACGCCCCCGCCAGCATCGGCGGAATGGCCTGAAGAGACCACCGCAGTCATGCCGTGACCCAACGCTGCTCTTGAGCGTGCCTTTCCGGCTGGCGACCAGACGTCCCGACCTCGGTCCAGCTAGAAGAAAGCTGCCGAAGGTCGGCTATCGTCTCTCTCAGTCGCGCCACGGCGAAGTCCACTTCCTCCACTGTCGTACTCCGGCCTAAGCTGAATCGAACCGAGCAGGCTACCGCCTCCTCGGACAGCCGAAGCGCAGTCAGGACATGGGACGGCTCCACGCGGGCCGAAGTACAGGCCGAACCTGATGAGATCGCCACTTCGTCCCGAAGGGCCACTAGCAAGGCCTCGCTGTCTATGCTGGCAAAGCCGGCGCTGAGGATTCCCGGCACTCGAACTCCCTGGTTGCCATTCAGGAAGCTGCAGGGGATCTCTTCTAGTAGAACCCGGAGCCGCCGGTCCAGCGCCGCCGTCGCCTCAGCATCTTCGTCCAGGCGCTCGCACGCCAGCTCAGCGGCCTTGCCCATCCCCACAACCTGGTGAGTGGCGAGGGTGCCGGAACGAAGGCCTTGTTCCTGGTCGCCGCCATGCATCTGAGGTTCAAGCGGGGAGGGACAGGAACTCCGTACGTAGAGCGCGCCAACCCCCTTCGGACCGTACATCTTGTGGCCGCTCAGGGAAACGAGATCCGCCCGTATCTCCCGTACATCCAGCGGCAAGCGCGCCGCACTTTGGCTCGCGTCAACGTGGAAGACGACGCCGCGCTCCCGCGCAAGGCGTCCAACGGCCGCCACGTCGGTGATCGTGCCGATCTCGTTGTTTACGTGCATGAGGGAGACGAGAATCGTGTCGCGCCGCAATACACGCTCGATGCTCTGCCATGTGACGGTTCCGTCAGTGTGGGGGTCGACCAGCGTAACCTCGAACCCCTCCCGAGCCAGTCGAGCACAGGAATCCAGGACCGCCTTGTGCTCCATTGACGAAGTGACGATATGTCGGCCACGGCCGCGCGCACCGCAGGCGGCACCCTTGATCGCCAGATTGATCGACTCGGTAGCCCCGGAGGTCCAGACGATCTCAGCCGGGTCGGCAGCCACGAGTTGGGCCACTTGTTCGCGGGCCGCTTCCACCGCCGCCTTGGCCTCGACGCCGAATCGATGCGGCCGCGAGGCCGCATTGCCGAAGAGCCCCTCCAGCCCCAAGCAACGGGACATCGCCTCCGCGACCTCCGGTGCTACAGGCGTCGTCGCGGCGTAGTCAAGGTAGACGCAACTCGCCGTTCGCCGTTCGGTGCCCTGGTGGTAACGGTTCATCAAGAGGCGCTTCAAGGCGATGGGCCTGCGGCGCGTTCGGATCCTACTAGGCCAGCAGACAGGGCAACCGCTCGACGGGTCCTCGTTGCCCGCCTACTCAGCCGGCCACGGCGTCCCCAGGTCCTCCTCCGGCACCGGCTGCATGCCCATGTTCACGAACTTCTGCAGCCGCTTCCCCTCGTAGGTCTCCGTCGTGTAGATGTTGCCCTTCGAGTCGGTCGCGATGCTGTGAACGGCGAAGAACTGGCCGGGCTGGCGGCCGCCGTCGCCGAAGGCGTAGAGCACCTCCATGCTCTCCCGCTCGATCACGTGGACCTTCATGTTCTGGCCGTCGGCCAGGTAGAGGAACTTCTGTTCGGCGTCGGGCGAGAAGGCGACGTCCCAGGTCGAACCCTGGGAGAGCGTCTCCGGCGCGATGAAGACCTCTTCGACGTACGTGCCGTCGGCCTCGAAGACCTGAATGCGGTCGGCGGCCCGGTCGCATACGTAAAGCAGGCCGTCCGCCGCGATGTCGGCGCAGTGGACCGGACCGCGGAACTGCGTCGCCGGCGGATCCCCGGGAGCGTACTGGCCGAGGTCGAGTTCGTCGTCGGGCGCCTCGCCATAGGCGCCCCAGAAGCGCTTGAACTCGCCGGTGTCCGCATCGATCACGACCACGCGCCGGTTGAAGTAGCCGTCGGCGACGTAGACCTCGTTCGCCGCCGGATCGACCGAGAGCTTCGCCACCCGGCCGAAGTTCTCCATGTCGTGGCTGTTGCGGACGAACCGCGGCTCGTCCTCGCCGGCCCCTTCGTTGACGAGGGCGTTCGCCTTGCCGACCTGCATCAGGAACTGGCCGTCGCGGGTGAACTTCAGCGCGTGGGAGTCGCCGCCGCCGTTGCCGCCGATCCACACGTTGTCCATGTGATCGACGAGGATGCCGTGGTTGGACGCCGGCCATTCGTACTCGCCGGTCTCGCTCGGACCGCCCCAGTGGCCGACCAGGTTGCCGTCGGGGTCGAACTCCAGCACCGGCGGCGCCGGGATGCAGCACTCGGAGAGCGGCGGATCCTGCGCCGCGCCGATCTCGTTGATCGCGCCGAACGCCCCCGGCGTGTTCCGGTGAACGATCCAGACGTGGTCGCGGGAGTCGACCGCGACGCCGATCGCCGGGCCGAGAATCCAGTGGTTCGGCAGCGGCCGCGGCCAGAACGGATCGACCTCGAAGCGCGGCGCCATCGGCCCGTCGCCGGTGACCTCATCGCCGCCGTAGCCGCCACCATCGCCGCAAGCGGCGAAGACCAGTACAAGGGCCGCGCAGCCGAGAGCACAGTGCGAACGCTTCCAAGTCATCGTCGCCCTTCCTCGAAATTGGAGTCAAAGGCAGTGTACAACGCGGCTGACTGGGTGCGCCGGCGTCCCCGCCGGCATCCGGCGCGAAGCGCCGGCTTCCGGCTCTTCGGGCCGCTCCACGGCTAGCATCAACCCCCTGAACCGCCACCGTTCCAACCACGACCGCCGACCCACCCTCCCCGGCGTCCTCGCCGCGGCCCCGCTGCTTCTCGCCGCTGGCGCCGCCGCGGCCCACGAGGTCCCCGGCAGCGTCACGGTCCAGGTGCTGGTCAAGCAGCAGGACGACCGGCTCCAGGTGCTCGTGCGCACGCCGCTCGAAGCGATGCAGGAGATGCAGTTCCCGGTCGACTACCGGAGCATTCTGGACCTCGACGAGCTGAGCGCGAGCAACCTGCTCGCGGAAGCCGCCAACCGCTGGATCACGCCCAACCTCGACCTCTACGCCGGCCGCGACAAGCTGCCGCCTACCACCGTTCAGTCGGTCCGGCTGTCGATCCCGTCCGACCGCTCCTTCACCGACTTCGACAGCGCCCTCGCCCACGTCCGCGGTCCACCCCTGCCTCCGACGACGCAGCTCGTCTGGCGGCAGGCGCTGCTCGACGTCCACCTGGAGACCCCGCTCGGTGCTCACGGCGCCAACGAACGACCCCGGTTCTCCATCGACCCACGCTTCGGCCGCCTCGGCATCCGCGTTCTCACCGTCATCCTCTACGAGTCGTCCGACGGCGATGCGCGCGTGCTCCAGCTCGCCGCCGAACCCGGCAGGGTCCGCCTCGATCCCAACTGGGCGCAGGCCGGGGTGCATTTCGTCGCGATGGGCTTCGAACACATCCTGAGCGGTCTCGACCACCTGCTCTTCCTGGTCTGCCTGGTGGCGCCGCTGCGCAAGCTCCGTCAACTCGTGCTCGTCGTCACCTCGTTCACGGTCGCCCACTCGATCACCCTGATCGCCTCGGCGGCCGGCCTCGCTCCGCGCGCGTTGTGGTTCCCGACCCTGGTCGAGGTCCTGATCGCTCTCTCCATCGTCTACATGGCGTTCGAGAACATCCTCGGAGTCGGCGAGGAACGCCGCTGGACCGCCGCCTTCGGCTTCGGCCTCGTCCACGGTTTCGGCTTCTCCTTCGCGCTCAGCGAGTCGCTCCAGTTCGCCGGCTCCCACCTCGTCACCTCGTTGCTCGCCTTCAACGTCGGCGTCGAACTCGGGCAGCTCCTGGTCCTGCTGCTGCTGGTCCCCCTGATGGACTTCGTCTTCCGCCGCCTGCCCAACGAGCGGCTGGGGATCATCCTCGTCTCGGCGCTCATCGTTCACACCGCCTGGCACTGGACGGGCGACCGGGGTTCCGACCTGCTGCAGTACCGGCCTCTGGCGTCGTTGACGGACGCGGTTCCCGAGGGTGTGCTGCCGTGGTTTCTCGTCGTGGTCGCGGCCGCGCTACCCACCGGCCAGTGGTTGCACCGCCGGCGCTCTCGGCAGAAGAAGCCGGCCGAAGGCCGGCTCGCTTCCTAGGCCGCCTTCGGCGGCAGGGGTCTGCTGGGTGCGCGGGTCTTCTGACCCGCCGCCGCCGAAGGCGGCTCTGAATCGCCGGCCGAAGGCCGACCTTTTCCTCTGCGCTCTCCGCCGGCAGCGCTACCGCACCGCGTCCGCGAGCGCCTCGACCAACGCGACGCGGTGGCGGCTGTACTCCGGGTTCGTCGCGTACGGCCAGGCACTGTGGGTGACGATGACGATGTTGTCCGCCGGGTCGATCGCGAGGAACTGGCCGAAGATGCCGATCCCGGAGAAGCGGCCGTCACCGGCAAGCCACCAGAGGTAGCCATAGCCGTCATAGCCGCTGCTGGGGGTGGTGGACTCCTCCATCCAGCCTTCGGGCAGCACCCGGGTGCCGTCGCGCAGCACGCCGCCGTTCATCGCGAAGATCCCGATCCGGGCGTAGTCGCGCAGCGTCGCGTTGATGCAGCAGCCGCCCAGTTCGCCGCCGCCCTCCTCGTGGAGCAGCCAGTTGGCGTCGGCCTCCATGCCGAACGGTCCCCAGACCTTGTGCTCCAGGTAGGTCGAGAGGTTGTTGCCGATCGCCGCCCGCAGCACGGCGCCGGCCATGTTCGTCTCGCCCGTGTTGTAGTTGAAGACCTCGCCCGGAGGATGGAGTGGCTCGAGCCCGGCCATGTAGCGCGTCTGCTCCACGATCGGCCCCGGTAGCGTCGCCACGTCGGATTCCGGGTCCGCGTAGTCCTCGTTCCAGTCGACGCCGGAAGACATCTGCAGCACGTCCCTGATCGAAACGCCGTCGTAACCGCCCCCGGCGAGCAGCGGCAGGTACTTGGTGACCGGATCATCGACGCTGCCGATGTAGCCGTCGGCGATGGCAGCGCCATAGAGCATCGAGACGACGGACTTGGCGATCGAGAACGAGATCCAGCGCGAGTTCTCGTCGTTGCCCAGGCCGTAGCGTTCGAAGAGGATTTCGTCATCCTTGACCACGAGCAGGCCGGCGATCCGCCGGTCGCGGATGTACTCCTCGACCGTGAAGGTCTCGCCCTCGACCTCGTAGGTCACCGACGACAGGTCCCGCGGCGCCGGCGCCAGCGGATACGGATCGTCGGACGCCTCGAACCAGCGCGCGGCGCCGACGAGGTCCGCGTTCCGGTAGCCCGCGATCTGCTGTTCCGGTGTCCAGAACAGCACCTGATCTCTGGGGCCCAGGTTCTCCAGATCGGGATTCACCGACTCCGACGCGGCGGCGTCGGTGTCCGCCGGCGGCCCCGGAGCACATGCCGCGAAGGCCGTACACAGCGCAATGGACGCAGCGCCCAGGACCAGACGCCATCCTCCGGCCGCCTCCAGCCACGTCCTTCTCTTCCGACCCATGGTCATCTCCTCTCGTCGTGAATGCGGGGAGGCAAGTCTACGGCCCAGGCTCGCAGGGAACCGGCCGCCAAAGCGGAGCCGACCTTCGGCCGGCGCGTATTCTTGGCCGCCTGCGGCGGCAGCGGGTCAGAAGACCCGCGCACCCAGTGGGCGGCCAGTCGCATCTGAGGCTCCCGATCCTGGACTGAAATGGACAGCAAGAACCACCCCGCCGCAGTCACGCCGGTTCGTTCGGCGTCGGTGCACTCCGTCGCCGGAGACGAAGAGGCTCAGGCGACGTTCGAGGCCCGCGGCTGGACCGACGGCCTGCCCATCACGCCGCCGACGCCGGAACGGGTGGCGGCCGCGCTCGAGGCGGCGGTCATGGAGCCGGGCCAGGTACTGGGCGTGGAGACGGTGCGCGGCCGGGCGATCACGGCCCAGAAGGCGGCGATCAACGCGGTGATGGCGGGCTGCCGGCCGCGCGACTTCGCGGTCGTCGCCGCCGCGGTCGAGGCGATGTGCGACCCGGAGTTCCTCCTGCACGGCGCCACCTCGAGCACGGGCGGCTGCGCTGTGCTGATCGTCGTCAACGGACCGATCCGCCGGGAACTCGGCATGACCGGGACGTTCAACGCGCTCGGCGGCGCCGACCGGGCCTCGCCGGCGATCGGCCGCGCGCAACGGCTCATCCTCCGCAACCTGCTCGGGGTCCGGCCGGGAGAACTCGACCGCTCGACCCTGGGACACCCGGGGAAGCTTGGCTACTGTCTCGCCGAGGACGAGGAGGGTTCGCCATGGCCGTCCCTTGCCGCCGAACGCGGGGCGCCCGACGGCACGTCGACGGTGACCGTCTTCGCCGCCGGCGCGCCGCGCCAGATCATGAACGAGTGGACGACGGAGCCGGAAGCGATCCTCGACACGATCGCGGCCGAGATGCGGGCGAATCTGCTGCACTACTCGATCTGGGCCGGCAACCACTGCCTCGTCCTGCCGCCGCAGTTGCGGGACCGGCTGGCCGGCGAAGGCTGGAGCAAGGCCGACATTCGCGAGTACCTGCACCGGCAAGCGCGCGTGCGCCGCGGCGACTGGGAACAGGTCGGCAAGGCGGCCGTCGTGACCGAGGCGAACCGGGATCAGGAGTACGGGGCGCTCGAATCGCCGGATGACCTGCTGATCGTCGCCGCCGGCGGCCCGGCGGGAGGGTTCGCGGCGGTGATTCCGCCCTGGTTCGGCAACAAGTCGCGGGCGGTGACGGCGGGCGTGGGGTTCTGCCTGGAGTGCTGAGGGGCCTCAGTCCTCGCAGGACGCGCTGAGCAGGTCGCTCAGCGCCACTCCCGAAACCAAGCCGCGGTAGCGGCCGCAGACCTCGCCGTTCTCAAGCCGCACCACGAAGACGGCGTCGGCACGATCCTCCTCCTCGCCGTTTGAGCCAGCCAGATCCCGCCAGGCGTCCGCACCTTCCTCGACGACCAGAAACGACTCCTGGCGCGCCGGGGGAACGTCGCCGCGGAGCGCGCGGACCACCATCCGCCGAACGAACGCGGGCGCTCCTTCGAGCACGACCACCGTGTAGACCGACCAGCCCTCCGTCCGCCGATCGTCATCGAGAACGCGCCGCCACTCCCGTGCGGCGCCGTTCGCGACGCGATGGAAGCTGGCGACGAGAATCGACCGCGCGCCCAGGTCCGCCGGAGCCGCGACCTCGTTCCCGGCAAGAGTGACCGCCCGCGGGATCTCGCTGGACGCGGCCGCGCCGACGGCCCCGAGCACCAGGCACAGGCCGGCCGCGACCGCGCTCCGCAAGGCCATCCGCCTACGCCGCGCTCCGGAAGCGCATCACCCGATAGCACCTTGTGCGCTCGAAGGCCTCCGGATCGAGCAGCCGGTCAAGCCGGTCAAGCCAGCGGGTCACGGGCCCGGCCAGACGCCAGGCGGCGCCGGCCATACGGGGGAAGCGCTGCGTCGACGCTTCGCGCGCGAGACTCACGACCCCGCGGCCGAAGCGCTCCACGATCGCCTGTCCGAGACGGAGCGTCGGCAACACCGAGAAGGTCACGTCTTCGTCCGTCTCGAGAACGAGGCCGGCCGCCTCGGCCCGGGCAAGGAAGTCGCCAAGCGGGTGACCGCTCTTCGGCTTGCCCGTCTCGCCCGCGTCCACGGTGAAGTAGTCGCAGAGCAGCACGCAGCCTCCCGGGGCCAGCGACCGCCGGACCGCGTCGAAGAACTCGTCGAGCCACACGTACTGCGCCGACTCGCACAGGAACAGGACGTCGTACCGGCGGTCCGGCTCGAACTCCTGGAAGCGGCCCAGGTGGAAGCGTCGATCCGGCAGCCGTTCCCTGAACAGCTTGCCGTGGTAGGGATCGGGCGACAGGCCTTCGACGTCGTAGCCGAGTGCGAGCAACCGTTCGCTGATCGCGCCGGTGCCACAGCCGACGTCGAGCACGGACGTGACCCCCGGCGGCAACAGCTCGAACAGGCGCGCCACGAGGCGCTCCTGAGCCCGCCGCAACCCGGCCACGTCGAGCGGGTCCTGCTCGCTCCAGATCCCGAAGTTCAGGAGATCCAGGCCGACGATCCGGTGCAGGAACTGGAGCGCGAAGCTCGTCTTCACCTGCCGCGGGCTGTTACCGTCCGCGGGCCGCCGGAACAGCTGCCGTCCCTGCGGTCCCGGCCAGCGACGTGGCGCCGCGGGGACCGGTGCAGGGGCAGAGGCCACGCCCGAGCGCGGAGGTGGCGGAACGACGCGCAAACTCACCGGGGCAAGAGTGTACCGCCCACGGCGCCCGGGATAGGGTCGCCTTATCGACCGGAAGATCCATCGCGCCGGCCGGCGCATCGACCATGTGAGCTGCGGCGAGAGTGGCGGGCAAGGCGGAATGGCTCGAAGACGGCGGCAATCCCCGCTTCGTCGCCACCAGTCTGTCGAGAAGCCGCGCCGGCAGACAGGCGCTCTACGAGCAGCTCTACTGCAGACCGACTCTCGACCTCGACCGCCTCGCGGGGTACGATCTGCCCGATGACGTTCGACACCCTCGCCGCCGCCCGGACCCTGGAGGACGCCGGTCTGACTTCCAAGCAGGCCGAAGCGGTGACGACTACGATCCGCGTAGCGATCGCCGAAGGCACCGCCACGAAGGAGGACATCACCCGCCTGGAGGCGAGACTCGCGGAACTCGAAACGCGCCTGACTTGGCGGATGTTCGCCGTTGTCGGCGGGCTGCTGGCCTTGGTGACGGCGCTCGACCGGCTGATCGGCTAGGACTTCGGATCTCGGACGGCGCTCCTGGGTCGCTCAAGGGCGACAATTGACAATGCCCCTTGGCCACACGTCGTCCGCCGCCGACGTGAGCCCCCGTCAAACGCTCAACCAGCGTCTCACACGAATACAGCGCGGCACGGCTTCGAGCTCCGGCCGTTCGATTTCTTCGACCGCAACCCGGCGCTCGACCTGCCCTGACCGCTAGACTCGGGGGACCGGTCTCCTGAGCCACCGACACGGCCTCCCCCATCCGAGGCCTCAAGGGAGCAACCATGCGCAAGCCAGCCCTCCGCCTGACTCTCTGTCTCCTCGTGGCGGCCGCGATCCCCGCGGCGGCAGCGAATCACCCGCTCGATCAGCTCAGCTACCAGGAAGTGTGGCGGGCGCTCGAGATCCTGCGCGACGCGGGTCGGCTCGACGCTGAGACGACCTTCTCGCAGCTCACGCTGAGCGAGCCGGACAAGGATGTCGTCCGCGCCTGGCGGGAGGGCGACGACAGACCGAGGGCCGCCTACGCCCTCGTGCGCCAGGGCGAGGACACGTTCGAGGCGACGGTCGACCTCGCCGCCGGAGAGGTCTCCGCCTGGACGCAGCTCACCGGCGTCCAGCCGAACTGGAGCCTCGGCGAATTCGGCGCGGTGGTCGGCAAGGTCCTCGAACATCCCGATTTCATCGCGGGGCTCGAGAAGCGGGGCATCACCGACACGAGCTTTCTGGACTGCTCGACGATCCCGCCCGGCTACTTCGGCACCGAGGAAGAGAAAGGGCGGCGGCTCGGACACGTCCGTTGCTCCGAGGCTCGCGGCGCCAGGAACACCTGGGCGCGCCAGGTCGAAGGCCTGACCGCGGTGGTCGACCTGACGGCCGGCGAGGTGCTCAGGGTCGTCGACGACGGCGTGGCGCCGATCCCGGACGTGGACGCCGACTACGACCGGACCACGCTGGACCATCCGCGCGAGATCGCGGGCCCCTTCGACCTGGACCTGCCCGAGGGCGTCGGCTTCGACATGAACGGCTACGAAGTGAGCTGGCAGAACTGGAGCTTCCACCTGCGGCCCGACCAGCGCACCGGCCTCGTCGTGTCTCTCGTCGGCTACCGCGAGAGCCCCGATTCGAGTCCGCGCTCGGTCATGTACCAGGGCCAGCTGTCCGAGATCTACGTGCCCTACATGGATCCGGCGTTCGCCTGGTACGCCCGCAACTTCATCGATGCCGGCGAGTTCCCGGCGGGCGGCCTGGCCAAGCCGCTGCTGCGCGGCCGGGACTGCCCGGACCACGCCGTCTACCTCGACTCGATCAACACGAACTCCCAGGGCCGGCCGCGCACGGTGCCCCGGACCACGTGCATCTACGAGCGGGAAACGGGAGACCCGTCCTGGCGGCACTACGAGGACGAGCAGCCGGACAGCAGACAGAGCCGTGACCTCGTCGTGCGCACCGCCGCCGTGGTCGGCAACTACGACTACCTGCTCGACTGGATCTTCCGCCAGGACGGCTCGATCGAAGCCCGCGTCGGCGCCACCGGCCTCCTCGAGGTCAAGGCGACGAGCGCCGTGTCGGCCATCCCGCCGACTCCGGCGGCCGGCCCCGTGAACGCGACCGCCGTCGACGCTCTCCAGGCCGGGACGGCCGCCGACGCCTACGGCCGCTTTCTCGACCGCAACGTCATCGGCGTGAACCACGACCACTACTTCAGCTACCGCCTCGACCTCGACGTCGACGGCGCGGACAACCGCTTCGTGGCGGACCGCCTGGTCACGCGGGAGCTGCCGGCCGACCATCCCCGCCGCAGCCTCTGGGTTCAGGAGCCCCACGCCGCCCAGACCGAACAGGACGCCCAGCTCGACATCAACCTCGCGCAGCCCGCGCTGTGGCGGATTCTGAGCACGAGCCGCCGGAACGCGGTCGGCTACCCCACCAGCTACCAGTTGATGCCGGGGCGCAACGCCAACCACCTGTTCGTGGCCGACGACTACTCGCTCCGCCGCGCCGGGTTCATCGATCATCACCTCTGGGTGACGCCGTACGATCCGGACGAACGTTTCGCCGCCGGCGACCATCCCACCCTGAGCGAGCCGGGAATGGGCCTGCCGGCCTGGACCGAAGCGAACCGGTCGATCAGCGACGAGGACCTCGTGATCTGGCACACGGTCGGCATGCACCACCTGCCCCGCGCCGAGGACTGGCCCGTGATGCCGGTCATGTGGCACGGCTTCGAACTGCGGCCGTTCGACTTCTTCGACCGCAACCCGGCGCTCGATCTCCCCTGAAACGGGGCGCAGAGCGGGCGCGACAAATCTGTCGCGCTCAAACACTGGCCGCACATTCCTGTGCGGCCCATCCGAGTCGACCGCTTCGCCGAGCCGGTCGCTGAGCTTGGCCAGGGGCTCCCCGGGGCGTCCCTGGACAGGCTCTAAGTCCCATGGAACCGGGCGTTTCCCGGTCGCCGTCCGGCCGCCGCCCGGGCCGGCGCCCGCGACCGGCGGCAACCCGCACGGTTGGCACGATTCTCGATACATGAGGGGGCACGCCCGGCCGTCAGTTCCGGAACCTGACCTCGGCTGAGACCCCAAAGGGGGCGACAATCGAGACGCTCGGCCGGGCCAACCGAACTACGAGGAGGTACTCGAATGAGCTTCAGAACGCGAGGCCGGACGTTTCGTCTGGTTCCGGCCCTGGGACTGACGTTGCTCCTGGCCCTGCTGGCCGCTTCGCCGGCAGCAGCCCAGGACGGCGTGGACAGCGGCGACACGGCCTGGATGCTGACGGCCAGCGCCCTGGTGCTGCTGATGACGCCGGGACTGGCGTTCTTCTACGGCGGCCTGGTCCGCCGCAAGAATGTCCTCTCGATCCTCATGCAGTGCTTCCTCTGCATGGGAATCATGACGGTGCTCTGGGTCATCGTCGGCTTCAGCCTCGCTTTCGGTTCCGACGCCCTGGGCGGCGTGATCGGAGGCGGCGACTACTTCCTGCTGGGCGGCCTCGGCTATGACGCCTGGGACGGCACCGGCATCCCGGCGCCGCTGTTCATGATCTTCCAGGGCATGTTCGCGATCATCACGCCCGCCCTCATGATCGGCGCCTTCGCCGAACGGATGAAGTTCAGCGCCATCTGCCTGTTCATGAGCGCCTGGCTGCTGGTCGTCTACGCTCCGGTTTGCCACTGGGTCTGGGGCGGTTCGGAAGGCTTCTTCGGCCTCGGCGGCGACGGCGCCCTCGACTTCGCGGGCGGCACCGTGGTCCACATCAACGCGGGCGTATCCGCCCTGGTCGCGGCGATCGTCCTCGGCCGGCGGCGCGGCTATCCCGTGCATACCTCCCCGCCCCACAACCTGCCCTTTGCCGTCCTCGGTACCGGCCTGCTCTGGTTCGGCTGGTTCGGCTTCAACGCGGGCAGCGCGGTGGCAGCCAACGGTTCGGCCGCCAACGCCTTCGTCGTCACCCAGGTCGCCACGGCCACTGCCGCAGCCGCCTGGGGCCTGATCGACTGGATCCGCGACTCGAAGCCGACGCTCCTGGGCGTCATCACCGGCGCCGTCGCCGGACTCGTGGCGATCACGCCGGCCTGCGGTTCGGTCAGCGCGATCGGCGCGATCGGCGTCGGCGCGGGCGCATCCGTGTGCGCCTACCTCGCCGTCACCTGGCTCAAGTCGAAGCTCGGCTACGACGACTCGCTGGACGTCTTCGGCGTCCACGGCGTCGCCGGCATGTGGGGCGCGGTCGCGGCAGGCCTCTGGGCCACCGATGTCGTGCCCGGCAACGACGCGAACGGCCTGTTCTACGGCAACGCCGCACAGGTCGCGATTCAGCTCAAGGCTGTCGCCTACACGATCGTCTGGGCCGCCGTCGTGTCCTTCATCCTGCTCAAGATCGTCGACCTGATCGTCGGTCTGCGCGTCAGCGATGACGAGGAGCGGATCGGTCTCGACCTCACCGACCACCGCGAAAACGCCTACACCCTGGTTGACTAGGGCCGAAGGAGAAATGACATGAAGTACATCGTGGCGATCGTTCAGCCCGACCGGATGCAGGAGGTCCTCGATCTCCTGGAACAGAAGGAGATTCACCTCCTGACCGTGACCAACGTGATGGGGCGCGGCCGCCAGCGGGGCGTCGCCGAGGTCTATCGGGGTCACAAGGAAGCGGGCGCCCTGCTGCGCAAGCTCAAGATCGAGATCGCGGTGAACGACGACTACGTCGACGTCGTGATCGACGCCATCTCGAGAGGCGCCAAGACCGGCAGGGTCGGCGACGGCAAGATCTTCGTCATGCCGCTCGACGAGACGATCCGCATTCGCACGGGCGAAACGGGCAACGTCGCGATCGGCTGAATCAGCCGCATCGCATCTGCGGAGAGCGCGCCGCGGGAGCTTTCGCTCCCCGGCGCGTTTCTTCGTCCGGCCTCCGCCGGCTGCGACGCTCAGTCCGCGAGGCCGTCGAACAGGCGCCGAAGAGCCGCCATCCGTTCGGCGATCCGGTCCCAGCCGCCCTCCTCGTCCGGCAACTGGCCCAGACTGACGAGCCGCCTCGCCAGGAAGCGGAACTCGCTCGTGTCCGCCGCGGGAATGACGAGGTCCTTGCTGTGGCCGCGGACGATCCGCAGGCAGTTGATCACCGCGCGCAGGAGCCGGTAGCCCTCGCCGATCTGCTCGAACTCCTCGTCCGCCAGGTGGCCGCGCTCGTGGAGCGCGGCGAGTGCATCGAGGGTGTTCGTCTGGCGCACCTCCGGGTCGCCGGCGCCCGCCGCGATCTGCCGCACCTGGACGAAGTACTCGGCGTCCAGCAGGCCGCCGGCGCTGAACTTCGCGTTCGTCGTGCCGCGGGTCACGAGTTCCGAGCGCTGGCGGTTTCTCAGATGCCGGATCCGTGCGACATCGTGCGGCCGCGGATCGAAGACGAACTCCTGGCGGTGCGTCTCGACCCGGGCGGCAAGGTCCGGATCGCCGGCGACGGTGCGAAGCCGCACCAGCGCCTGGCGCTCGTACGGGTCCGCCTCGCCGTCGGCGCTGTAGTAGGAGGCGAAGCGCTGGAACGAGGCGGCGAGCGGCGACGAAGCGCCTCCCGGCCGCAACCGCCAGTCGAGCTCGAAGATCCCGTCGCGCTTGGCGCGGATCAGACGGGCCAGCCGCTGCGCCGCGCGCTCGTAGAACTCGCCAGCCCGGGCCAGCCGAGACCGTTCGGCGTCCCAGACGAACATCAACTCGATGTCCGACGCGTACCCCAGATCGCGTCCGCCCCACTTCCCGAGCGCGCACAGGCACCAGGCGCCGGGTTCGCGGGAGTCGTCGGCCATCTCTCCGACAGCCTCGGCCGCCGCCCGGGTGAGCACGACGTCGGAGAGCGTCGAGAGTTCCTCGCCGAAATCGCTGAATCGCTCGATCCGCCGCGTCAGGTGCCGCATGTCGATCCGCCCGATCTCGTCGTCCTTGAAGCGGTTGAGCGCCTCGTCCGGCGCCTCCCGCGCTTCGAGCGCGGCATCGAGGCGGCGCTCCAGGTCCTCCCGTCCGGCGCCCAGGTCGAGGTCGGCCATGCCTTCGAGCAGCGGCATCAGGTTCTCGTGCTGACGGCGAAGGAACTCCTCCCAGAGCCAGGTACCGGCGCCCAGGACGCGCGCCAGTTCGTCGAGTGACGAGGCGAGGGCCTGCGTCGGGTCGGCGACCTGCTTGCAGGCCGCGTCGATCAGCGCCCCGAACTGCCGCAGGGCGAGCTGCGGGTTCGGCGCCACCGCCAGCCGCCGCGCGAACTGCTTCATCAGCGTCACGGTCAGCCGCAGGTGGTCGACGCCGATGCGATCCTCGATCTTCCCGCCGCTCCGCGTCGTCACGAAGAGGCGGTCGCGGATCTCGCCTTCGACCGTGTCGAACTCCACCTTGTCGATCCAGTAGTCGCGGGTGGAGAGAACGTTGGAGAACTCGAACAGGAACATGAAGCTGTCGGGGCTGCGGATCTCGAGGATCGTGCAGTGCTCGTCGGACTCGTTGTCGACCGAAATCGAGATGGGAGGCATGACGTGTTCGGCATCGACGCCCGGGTCCGTCAGGCGGGCGGTCTCCATCACGCGCAGGGTCAGTTCCTCGTTGGCGCGTTGCGCGTCACCGGTGGCCAGGAGTCCGAGAAGCCTGTTCAGGTCCCGCTCGAAGTCCGTCCACGAGAAGACGCGGGAGGCGTGGGCCGGCGCCGGCTGGACCTCCGCCGAGTACACGATGCGCGTGGGGCCATGCGTCGAGTGCCGCGACCTCCGGTCCTTGCGCCGGCGCTGGCGGCCGCGGCGGCCGCCGGGCCGCGCCGAACGACGCCGCTCCGCCCTCCCGGGCCGGCGGTAGAACTCCATGTCGCCCGCATCCTGGTAGGTGTAGGAACTGCCGCTGAGGATCGACTGGCCGTAGGCCGCCAGCAGGCCGCAGATCTTCGCGAACTCTCCCTGGTAGTCGTTCGCGACCACCGTCACCCGGCGAGTCGAGCCGACGTGGCGCACATCGACCCGGCAGAGTCGTTCGGCGTCGAGCTCGTGGATCATCTCCACGTGGTGCGCCACTTCGCCGACGGTGTGCGACAGGAAGTACGCACTCTCCATGCGTCTGAAGTGCTCGTCGATGAGTTCAGCGGGCAGATCCGGGCAGAGCTCCCGTACACGTTGCTTGCGTTCCAGGAACTCGATCGTCTCGTCGAAGAACTCACCGAAGATGCGGCGGACTTCGGCCGCCGTCTCTTCGTAGCGGCCGCCCAGGTCCAGGGTGTCGAGCGGCTGGCGCAATGCGAAGGCCACCCGCCACTGGAACGTCGCCCACTGCTTGGGCTCGCGCGGGAGCTGGCGCACCGGCAGGTCGCGCTCCAGTTGCAGCACGTGCTCGACGACGCGCAGGAAGACGTAGGCCTCGCGCAAGCGGTCGTACTCGTCCCGGGTGATCACGCGATGCGCCCGCAACCGGGACATGGCGCGCAGCGTGTTCGGCGAGCGGAGGCTGTCGTTGGAGGCGCCGTGGTAGAGCTGCAGCAACTGGACGATGAACTCGATGTCCCGAATGCTGCCGGCCCCGAGCTTGACGTTGCCGACCTCCGTACCCTTGGAGCGGAGCGACTTCTCGATCATCTGCTTCATCTCGAAGACCTCGCGCAGCAGGGCCTCCGGCGATCTGTCCGGGTCGAAGACGAAGCGCCGCGTGCCGTCGATCAGCGCCCTGGCGGCCGCCGCGTCGCCGCCGGCGAAGCGCGCCTTGATCAGCGCCTGGAACGTCCAGTTCATGCCGTAGCGCTCGTAGAAGCGGAGGTACTGGCTCACCGTCCGCACCAGGGGGCCCATCTTCCCCTCGGGCCGCAGCCGCATGTCGACACGGAAGACGAAACCGTCGCCCGTGTTGTCGGAGATCAGGCGGATGAACTTCGGCGCCTGCCGCTGGAGCCGGTGAAGCGCCTCCTGGTCGACGTCGTCCGAGGCGACGAAGAGCGCGTCGATGTCCGAGCTGTAGTTGACCTCCAGGCCGCCCCACTTGCCCATGGCGATGACCGCGAACGGTTCCTTGTCGAGACCCGTCGCGTCGAGGGCCCGCTGGACGCAGACATCCGCGACCTGGGAGATCTTCTGCGTCGTCGCGGCGAAGTCGTCGAGGCCGCTGAAGTCGGCGACCGCGACCCGGATCAGCTCGCGGTAACGCAGGACGCGGAGCCAGCGCCGAATGTCCTCGTCCGCGTCCGGCCGGAGCGCCGCCATGCGCTCGCGCTGCTCGTCCACCGACTCCCGCTCGACGGGAAAGAGCCCCTCGTCCGCCTCCGCGTGCGCGTCGAGCCACCGCGCGTAGGCCGGCGCGTACTCGCGCAGGATGTCGCGCTGCGAGAGCGCAAGCGTCTCCCGTGGATCCTCGGCGTCCTCGATGTCCATGGCCGCGAAGGCCTCGATCGCTTGCTCAAGGCGCGAGTTCACTACGGTCTCCTCCTCGTCGCTGGCCCGCCGACAGCGGCGGAGGCAGGATGCTAGCGAACGGTGCGTCCCTCAGGTGAAGTCCCGTCAGATCCAGATGTACCCTTGACGTACAGCGTCAATCACCCTAAGCTCCCTGCCTGTGATCCTCGGCTATGGCGATGCGAAAACCAGGCGCTTCGCCGAGGGCCGATTCGTGGGGGACTTCCAGGGATTCGAGCAACAAGCGTCCAAGCGACTGGCGATTCTCAACGCCGCCCCCTCCCTCCACACGTTGAGAGGGCTGCCCAGCAACCGTCTGGAGGCCTTGCGCGGCGCCCGCAAAGGCCAGTACTCCATCCGCATCAACCGCCAGTGGAGAATCTGCTTCGAATGGCCCGACAGTCAACCTGGACCCAACCGCGTCCAAATCACCGACTACCACTGAAGGAAGACTGACATGCTGAAGAGAGCCGTTCATCCGGGTCGAGTGCTGAAGGATGAACTAGCCGAACTCGACGTTACGCCAACGGAGTTCGCACGCAACATCGGAGTGCCGCCCAACCGCGTTAGCCAGATCATCAACGGCAAGCGCTCGATCACCGGCGACACCGCGCTGCGTTTCGGCCACTGGTTCAACGTCGAGCCACAGTTCTGGCTCAACCTGCAGACCCAGTTCGACCTCGTCCAGGCCGACAGGCGACGCGGCGCCGCTATCCGGGAACTGCCGACGAGTGCGGACCTGTTGGCAGGTTGACCCAACATCGGCGGCGTAGCGGCCCCTGAGTCAGGAAGACGCCCTCCTGGAAGCCGGGCGCAGACTGACTACACGGTACGGGCGGAGATCAGCCGGCCGCCCAACCCGCGGACAGCACCTCCGCCTGCTCCAGCACGGTCCGGGTGGCCTTCTCCTGTTTGTCAGGCGGATAGCCGTGCTTCCGCAGGATCCGCTTGACCAGCACACGCAACTGCGCTCGCACGTTCTCGCGTAACGTCCAGTCGATCGTCACGTTGCGGCGCACCGTCTCGACGAGCTCCCGGGCGATATCCCGCAGCGTCTCGTCGCCGAGCACCTGGACGGCGCTGTCGCTCGTCTCCAGAGCGTCGTAGAAGGCAAGCTCGTCGTCAGAGAGGCCGAGCTTCTCGCCGCGGCGTTCCGCCTCCCGCACTTCTCGCGCCAGACCGATCAGTTCCTGGATGACCTGAGCCGCTTCGATGGCCCGATTCTGGTAGCGGCGGAGCGTCCGGGCCAGCATCTCCGAGAAGGTCCGCGCCTGAACCACGTTCTTCTTCCGCTTCGCGGCGAGTTCGCCCTTGAGCAGCTTCTGCAGGAGCTCAACCGCCAAGTTGCGCCGCTTCATGCCCCGGACCTCGGCCAGGAACTCCTCCGACAGGACCGAGATGTCGGGCTTCTCGAGGCCCGCCGCCGCGAAGATGTCGACCACGCCCTCCGGCGCCACGGCACGCGAGACGATCTGCCGCAGAGCGTGGTCGAGTTCTTCCCGCGGCCGCGCTTCGGCCGCGGTGCGCTTCGCCAGTACCGACCGGACGGCCTGGAAGAACTCCACATCGTCCCGAATTCGGATCGCCTCATCGTGCGGAACGGCGAGCGCGAACGCCTGAGTCAGCTCGCGCACGGCTCGAAGGCAGCGCTCCTTCCCGTCTTCCTGCGCCAGGACGTGCTCCTGCGCCGCCGGCAGCAGACCGAGGCGTTCTGCAGGCGTGCCGCCGACCCACGCCGACCAGTCGAAGCCATGAAACAAGGCGCAGCAGACCTCGTGCTTCTCCAGCATCGCCCGCACGGCCTCCGCCTGGTCAACCGCGGCGCGGCCCGTACCGCCGCTCTCGGTGTAGGTCGCCAGCGCGCGCTTGAGTTCGTGCGCGAGCCCCAAGTAGTCCACCACCAGGCCTCCCGGCTTGTCCCGGAACACCCGGTTGACACGCGCGATGGCCTGCATCAGCGCGTGGCCGCGCATCGGCTTGTCGACGTACATCGTGTGCAGGCTCGGCGCATCGAAGCCGGTTAGCCACATGTCGCGCACCAGCACCATCTGCAGCGGATCGGACGGGTCGCGGAACCGCTTTGCCAATGCCTCGCGTCTCGGCTTATTGCGGATGTGCGGCTGCCACTCCACCGGGTCGGACGCAGCGCCGGTCATTACGACCTTGAGGCTGCCCCGCTCGTCCTCCGCGTCCTCCCACCCGGGTCGCAGCCGCACCAGGGCCGCGTAGAGATCCATGCAGATGCGCCGGCTCATGCAGACGACCATTGCCTTGCCGTTCATCGCCTCCAGGCGGCTCTCGAAGTGCGACACGATGTCTTCCGCGATGAGCGCCAGACGGTCCTCGGCGCCGACGACCGCCTCGAGCTGAGCCCACTTCGTCTTCAGCCTCTCCTTGCGCTCGACTTCCTCGCCCTCGGTGACTTCCTCGAACCCCGCGTCGACGGCCGGCAGTTGCTCGTCGTCGAGTCCCAGTTTCGCCAGACGGCTCTCGTAGTAGATCGGCACCGTAGCCTCATCCTCGACCGAGCGGCGGATGTCGTAGACGCTGATGTACTCGCCGAACACGTTGCGCGTGTTCGCGTCTTCCAGTTCGATGGGCGTGCCGGTGAAACCGATGAAGGACGCGTTCGGCAGGGCGTCCCGCATGTGGCGGGCGTAACCCTTGATGAACTCGTATTGGCTCCGATGCGCCTCGTCCGCGATCACGACGATGTTGCGGCGTCGGGAGAGCAGCGGATGCCGGTCACCCTTCTGCTCCGGGAAGAACTTCTGGATCGTGGTGAACACGACGCCCCCGGCGTCCACGGCGAGCCTGGAGCGAAGGTCCGCGCGGCTGTCCGCCTGCACCGGCGGCTGTCCCAGGAGATCACGGCACCTGGAGAACGTTGCGAAGAGCTGGTCGTCGAGGTCGTTCCGATCGGTAAGGACGACGACCGTCGGGTTCTCCATCGCCGGTTCGCGGGCGATCCGGCCGGCGTAGAACGCCATTGTCAGGCTCTTGCCCGAACCCTGCGTGTGCCACACGACGCCGATCCGTCGGTCCCCTGGGTCTCCTCCCGGCACGCGGCCGGATTCGTAGCGACCGCTCCCTTCCCGCAGGACCGAAGCACCAGTCGCCATACGCCCGAGAGCCGCCGCACGCAGAGTCTCCCTCACCGCGACCTGGACGGCATGGAACTGGTGGTAACCCGCCATCTTCTTGACAAGCGCACCGCTTCCGTCGTCCTCGATGACCAGGAAGTCCCGCACAAGGGCCAGGAAGCGACGCTGTTCGAACACGCCTTCAACCGCGACCCGCAAGGCCGTCTGCGCCGCGGGCGCAAGTTCCTCACCGCCGATCGTCCGCCACGGCTTGAACCACTCCCATCCGGCCGTGAGCGTGCCCAGCCTCGCCTCGACGCCGTCCGAAACGGCCAGCACGCCGTTGAACTCGAACAGCGACGGGATCTCCGCCTTGTAGGTCTGAAGCTGCCTCCACGCGCTGTGAACCGTGGCGTCCTCGTCTGCCGGGTTCTTCAGTTCGATCACGGCCAGCGGCAGACCGTTCACGAAGAGCACGACGTCCGGCCGGCGCTCTCGGGCATCCTCCACTACCGTGTACTGGTTCACGGCAAGCCAATCGTTGTTGGACGGCTCGTCGAAGTCGATCACCCGCGCCTGGTCGCCCCGCACGCGGCCGGTGTCGTCCCGGTACTCGATCGCGACACCGCCAACGCACATCCGGTGAAAGGCGCGGTTCCGCGACCCCAGAGTCGTTCCGGGGGGCCGCATCAGCTGCCGCGCCGCGTGATCGATCGCCGCGGCGGGAAGCTCCGCGTTGAGCCGCGCCAGCACCTCGTGCAGCCGGCGCTCCAGCACCGTCACGCCGTAGTGGGCGCGTTCTGTCGCCAGGCCGCCCGGTCCGATGTCCGGCCCGTGGGCGATCCCCCAGCCGAGGCCTTCCAGCCAGTCGAGGGCGGCGGCCTCGACGTCGGACTCCGTGACGCGAGTCATAGGGCTACCCGAAAGCGTCGAGCCTGCACGGCACGAATGGAGTCGCCGAAACAGGCTGTGGCCTCACCGTCATACAGCACCAAGCCGCTGCTCCTCGGCGTTCTGCGTGTTGAAGCTCGGCACATTTCAAGGTTGGGCGACATCTCCGGCCCGAAGCTGCTCTTTCCGAGGTTGGGAGCTGCCCGACTACGCCAAGGCCCCACCACCGTACCTCCTCCGACAGTCACTGCTCTCTGGAGACACGCTGCGAGTGCGTCTCGAACAGGAATGCGGTCAAGGTCGTCGCCGCGCCGACCGCGAGGCGTGCGTGTCGAATCGGCAGTCGCTTGTGGGAGGCGTGCTTTCCGTGGCCTGTGCCGTACAGATTGCGCAGTTCTGCCATGCCTTGGGAGATCATGGCGAGGTTTCCGAGCAACGCCTTGACCGTCTTCGCGCCCCGAGCGCGCTCCGGAATGTCATCGGGCAGCAGTTGCATGCGCTTCATAGTCCTCCTGACGAGCCGGACCAAGTCCAATCGGTCGTAGTCCGACTCGCCGCTGGCCGCCAGAATGGTCTTGCAGCAGGTCTCGACGAGTTCCTTCGCCTGGCCGATCGCGAGGTCAGGATCTTGCTCGACTGCTTCAGCAAGCCGATCCACTTGCGTCGCCAAGTAGGCCGCGTCAAGCGTCTCGGCCCTCGTCGAGAGATGTTGCAAGAGGACGTTATCCCTCGCCCGCAGCCGCCCGTCCCTTAACTCGTACCCGTCCCTACGAAGACAGCTCAGGAGCTTCTCGTGCTCTTGCTTCAGCGTGCCTGAATTGCGGGTCTGGGGATTGGTCAAGTTCCTTTCGCAGTCGGCGAGGATCGCTTCGTAGACGCTGAGAACTCGCTCCACGTGCGCCGGGTCGGTGAAGTCCAAGGCGTGGTAGTGCTGTTCCACAAACTCCCTTCGTTGACCGCCGAGTTGCGGATCGTGGGAACCGTCCGGCTCGAGCCCTGCCCCCGAGAACTCGTTCTCGATCTCACGCAGGGTGGTCCATCGCACTAGGAACTCGCGGAATTCGATGCGCGTCTTCCTGCCGATGAGCTCCCGGCGGCTCACGTTTCCTCCTCCTCCACGACTGGGTCGCGCAGCCGAATCTCGCCGGAAACGAGCCTCGGCAGTAGCGCGTCCCGGATACCACCGAGAATCTGAGCTTCCCGTTGATTCTCTTGCAGTTGGTTCAACAATGGCGCAGCCAACGAGGAGAACGCCCGTCGAGTGCGTGTTTCCGGCAGTACCACCGCGGTGTCCAAGACCGTTACCGGACTGACGGCCGGATACGCCCCGCCATCTGCCAAGCGGGCCAAGCGGTCGACGTTCCCGGGGGAACTCGCAGCGCAGTACACGGTCTCTCGCTCGATGGCAGTCTTTGGACGCAGCACCGCAAAACCTGTGCTGCCGGTCAGCCCACGGCGGTTCACGAGCGCAAACGATCCGTTTCCCGGCCGAACCGTGCCCATGATCGTGTCGCCCGGCCGCAGCACCCGACGCGCTCTGCTCGGGGCCGACCCCCACGGGTACTGCTTGACGGCCTCGATTTGGCCCCACTTAGTGTTCGCCAGATCAACGTAGCGAACTTTGTCTGGCGTGTTCCGCCGGCCCCATGACTCCGGATTGAGGTCCGCAACGTCGGCCAGTGTTCCAGCGCGCCAGCCTTCCGGTATCTCTCCCAACTCCGAGTTCACCAGACGATCGGGGAAGAGACCGGCGATTGGCCCCGGCAGACCGGTGTCGCGGCCCTTCATCTTCGCGCGCACCGGGTCGAAGTCGACGAACCAGGACTTGAACAGCGCCCGCGCCATGGCCTCCAACGTCTCGTTCATCCGTCGGTTCAGCTCGATCTTCTCGTCCAGCGTGCCGAGAACGTGGGCAATGGCTCGTTGCTCGTCAAGCGAAGGAAGAGGAATCAAGATCGTCTTCACGTAGCTCGCCGGCTGTGCGATCGAAGGAACTCCGACCTGCGACGTGTTCGCGAGGAGCGCATTCCTCCCTTCCGCGGAAGAAAAGTACTGCGCCGCGAACTCCGGCAACATCCTCGACTCGTCACACCTGAGGAACATCTGGCTCTGTGAAACGACATACCGGTCGTACTGAGCGTCGCGAGGGATGATGGACACCTGACCGATCGTGCCACGATGAGTGAACACGACGTCCCCGGGCCCGACGTTGGCGTTCGCAAGGCGGTCTGCGTGTTCTTCGCTGATGTAGTCGAAGCCAACGGCGTCGTCCACTCGGGGACCGTGCAAGTGCTTCCCGTTGATGATGGGGACGCCCTGGGCTACATGAGTCTCCACCTTGATCGAAGAACCGAAGGGGCCCATCGCCACCTTCTCGGCGATCTCCTCAACTCGGACCCGAGGCCACTCGCGGCGCCCTGGCTTCCCGAAAAAAGCGACGTAGCCTCCTTCGATCTCCCGGTGAAACCGCTCCGGCAGCCGCGCCCAGTCGCGGGCCTCCACCAAGAACGGCATCGTCGAGTCGTGCAGCGCCCGCTGGAAGTCGGCCAGCCGCGCAAGGTCGATCTCCTCGAGCCCGGGGCCCCGGAGCACGAGGTCCAGATCACTTCCGCCATGGCTTCGGCCGTCGACACGGCTGCCGTATGCCCAGACCTCGACATCGGCCAAGTGCTCGCGGAGCAGTGCTTCGAGTTGCTCACGGTGGCGGGCCGCGAGCTGCAGACGGTCAGTCACGGGGAACGCTGTCGATCGTATCCGCGAGCGCCCTGGCGTCGGCGAGGAAGGCGCGAAGAAGGTCGATCGCTGCCGAATGGAGGCAATCGTCGTCTTCCCAATCAACGAGGCCGTCCACAGCGTCCCGATAGCCGAGCCAACGCTCCCCGGCGTCGATGTCGATCAGGCCGTGCTTCGCCGCGTGCCGGAAGATGTCCCTGAAAGTGAGGCGGTCCGCTCGTCGATTGCTCGCGAACCACGGCCGCAGGCTCTTCCCGAGCAGCTTGCCGCTCTGTTCAAGGGCGACTTCAAAGTACTCGGCGCCTACCTCCCCGGCGAGACGGCGGGTAGTCGTATCTTCGGCCTCGGCGAGAGTGTCGAGGCAGGCGCCCAGGCGGTCGAGACGGCTTCTCAGAAAGGTCGTGTCGATGCCCACTGAACAACGCCCCGCCGAGCCCTCCTCTAAGCAGTAGCCGCCAGCCCGACCACCACTATAGAGAGCGATGCCCGCGAGGACGGGATCGGGTCGCCATCCTCGCACAGACCCTTGAGGTGAGGAGTAAACGTCTCGCACATGTGTGCGATGACCTCGGAACACCTCGGAAGGGGCACCTTGCAAGTGCTCATGCGTCCCCGCCATCCATGATCCAGCCGCCCTCATTCATCCTGTTCCAGTCTGGCTCTTCAGGGTCTTGCAACTGAAGTGCCTCGCGGAGCCCACGATTCCGCATCGCGATGCGATGGCACTGTGCCTCCGAGAACCCGATCTCGCGAAGGAAGTAGATCCTCAGAGCAGCAGCGACAAAGCGGAACGTCGAAACGACATCTGGTTCTGCTGGAAGCGGATCCCCGTGAGCGGGCTTTCCGCGGAGATCGGACAACCGCTTACCCATCGCTGTGACGTCAATGCCCCAAGACTCCAGCCCTACATCGCGAAGGAACTTCTCGTACGGCTGGAACTTCTGCCTCCGACCACAGCCTTCATCGGAAGAGCGACTCTCCTCCCGTGCGACGAGCTTTTGGATGGCCCCGACCATCAGGACAATGCCCGCATCGGTTCGATCACCGCGCGTCATGATGTGATCGAGAAGGCCAGTCGCATACCGGTTCTCTTCACGCGCACGGAACCACCCGGCCAAGATCCGTGGCTCGTGACCTTCGATGTCCCTCTGCCGTACGAGCATGTTTCCCCAACCCTGCAGACGGTGCCGAGGAGTGCGATTCAATAGGCCCATGCCGACCCTCGGGTCGGCCGAGTAGCGCTCTGGCAACTGTCGATCATGCCGATAGAAGACGGCGCGGTGGAGGCGACACTTCTCCCCTGAAACAAACCGGATGAAGTCGGCGAACTCAAGAGCACGTTCCAACAGCTTCATCGGCTCGACGAGGGTGGACGACGTGATGGTCGCCACCGCTGCTTGCCGAATCCTCAATCCGAAGAGCCCATCATCACCCCAGTAGAGGCGATTCTGCACGGTCAGAGAAAAGCCGCTCGCGATCGTCGCAGTGCACTCTCGTCGATCGCAATCGGCCGTCACCTGCATTCGTGACTCACTGGGGACACCCATGGCCCAAGGATGCCGTGCCGACGGATGACCCAGCGGTCTGGCGAACCACTCGGCCAATCCGTCAACCTCGAAATGGAGTTCGTGAGCAAGAGGCGGGTCGGGAGCCACGAGGTTGACGTCGCTGCTGATCAACACCAGACCGGTTACATTGAACGTCAGATGTGGCTCCGAACCGAACGTGAAGAAGGCGGTCTGCGTACGATGGCACCCACTGATGTTCACATAGGTCTCTGTGCCGACTGCACCTACAAGGCGAGTTTCCCACCGCTTCTTGATGTCAGGGAACATATCGAACTGTCGCACGAGTAGGTCGCCCTTCAAGGTCAATATGACACTCTCAGCAGTGATGAGGAGCTTCCCGTTCACGTAGTCGGACTCCCCCACGTTCTCAGCAGGCAACCAGAACCTCCCGCGGAAGGTCTCAGAATCGCCACTAGAAGTCTGGCTGAGAGTCACGGCCCGCTGCTCCTCCTGTCCGGCGGCGTACGGAACCCCAACCGCCGCAGATTCTCCTCGATCGCCGTGTCGAGTCTCCTCGCCTCGGCCTGCTGATCTCGCCACTGGGCAGCGAGTCGCTTCATCTTGTCTTCAAAGGGCTCGCCGTCGTCCTCTGGTGGCTTGAAGCCGACGTAGCGGCCCGGGGTCAGCACATGGTCGTGCTTGCGGACCTCGTCCAGGGTCGCGCTCTTGCAGAAGCCGGGCTCGTCTTCGTAAGCCGCCACGCCATCGCCGCCGCGCCAGGCGTGGTAGGTGGCCGCGATCCGACCGATGTCCTCGGCGGTCAGTTCCCGGTGCGTGCGGTCGACCATGCGGCCGAGTTCACGCGCGTCGATGAACAGAATCTCCTCGTGACGATCGTGAGCGCGACCGTCCTCCCGGTCACGGGCCAGGAACCACAGGCAGGCGGGTATCTGGGTCGAATAGAAGAGCTGGCCGGGAAGGGCCACCATGCAGTCGACGAGGTTCGCCTCCACCAAGCTCGCGCGGATCTTGCCCTCGCCCGACTGGGCCGACGACATGGAACCGTTGGCGAGTACGAAACCGGCTCTTCCGTCCGGCGCCAGATGATGCACCATGTGTTGCACCCAAGCGAAGTTCGCGTTGCGCTTCGGCGGCACGCCGTACTTCCAGCGCTTGTCCTCCGCCAATCGCTCGCCGCCCCAGTCCGAGACGTTGAACGGCGGATTGGCCAAGATGTAGTCGGCCCTCAGGTCGGGATGGCGGTCGTTGTGGAACGTGTCACCCTGCTCAATCCGGCCGCTGATGCCGCGAATCGCCAGGTTCATCCGCGCCAGCCGCCAAGTGGTGTAGTTCGATTCCTGACCGTAGATCGAGAGATCGGCCGCGACGCTGGCGGGCAGTGCTCCGCCGTTGCCGTTGCCCGTCGCGTGGGCACCGATGAACTCGATGGACTGCACGAACATGCCGGACGATCCACAACACGGGTCGTACACCCGGCCCCGGTACGGCTCCAACATCTCCACCAGCAGTTCGACGACGCAACGGGGCGTGTAGAACTCGCCGCCCTTCTTGCCCTCGGCGCTCGCGAACTGCGACAGGAAGTACTCGTAGACGCGGCCAAGAACGTCCCTGGAACGCGCCTCCTCGTCGCCCACGCGGATGTTGCTCACCAAATCGACGAGCTGACCCAGGCGCTCCTTGTCGAGCGACGGGCGGGCGTAGTCTTTCGGCAACACGTCCTTGAGCGACGGGTTGTCGCGCTCGATGGCGACCATCGCGTCGTCCACCAGCCGACCGATCGCAGGCTGCCGCGCCTGGTTCTTGAGATGCGTCCAGCGCGCCTCGGGCGGTACCCAGAAGACGTTCTTGGCGCGGTACTCGTCGGAATCCTCTGGATCGGCTCCGTCGCCGCGCTCCGCCTCGAGGCGAGCCCGAGTCTCCTCGAATGCGTCCGAGATGTACTTGAGGAAGATAAGCCCGAGGACGACGTGCTTGTACTCGGCGGCGTCCATGCTGCCGCGCAGCGCGTCGGCCATCTTCCAGAGTTCGGATTCGTAGCCGGTGACGGCTCCATTAGACCGATCCTGCCCCTTCTTCGCCATCACAGCTGCGCCCTCGCCTGCCATTCAATCCCAGAATCGTACTCCGTCACAATGGCACCCGAGCACTCACGACGTCAACGCCCAAACCCTCGAAGTCGGACAATCCTGATCGCGAGCGAGAGATCATGGGTGCCGACCGTCGCGGCGATCAGCGAATCGACGACCGCCGCGGTTCGGCCAGCCTGACCGCGCAGCCTCGCCGCATGCCGAGTCTCGCGGTGACCGACGGGAATGAGCCGATGCGTCAGGTCGGACCTGGATCTCCGATAGGAAGCCGCGGAGCTCTCGCCGGCGACGCCCCGCAGGAAGGAGCTCCAGCCAGAAGCTCGGTCCACACAAGACCGCTGTGCGGAGCCACGGGTCGGCCCGCGACGTTAGGCACACGACGACCTAACGATCCGGTGCCGGGCTCACCAACCCGGAGAAACGCTCGTATCGAGAAGGTAGCCTCTCACTCCCAGTCTCACTCGTCGGTCCGGAACGGGCCCTCGCGTTCTGCCTCATCCGACAGTCTCCCCGTCACCGCCCGACCGCTAGCACCCGCTCGTGCAGTCTCTTGAAGCGCGGAAGGGCCCGCAACTCACGCACCCGCCGGGTTCACCTAAGGAACACGGGGAGATTCCAACTCTCGACGCTCTGGTCCAGCAAATCGAGCATCCGAATACACTGTTCGGCCGTCCCTCCAAACAGCCCGCTCCGTACCAACGACGAACTGTCTCCCCCCTTCGTTAGTGACTCCCGAAAGCTCTGGCATGCGGCGTTGTAGCTGAACCGGCGGACAGCAAAGGTCCCTGGCGGAATCACCGCACTGGCTCCTTTCTCTTCCCTCTCGTACAAACAACGAAGAGCAACGAGAATCTCAAGCTGATCGAAAATCCGATGATAGGCTTCCCGATCCGCCACAAAGGGATGTGCGTGAGGCCAGAGAACGGCCACTACCCACTCGTGGAGAGGCATGACACGGTCCGAAACGCCCTCCAGCGCCAGGGATCCGCTACCCATGCCCATCGGATACCCAACAAACGACAGCGCTAACTCACCGGCTGCCGTTGACTCACCGCCACCGTGCCTCGCGTTCATCCGTGTATCGAAAAGGACGCTGAGAAACTCCAGGTTGTTTGCCATCAACGCACCCGTACCGGCCGCGTAGAACAACAACGCTGCCGGATACCTTGACAAGTTCGCCCACACCTCATAACCGTCGGACGGCAACTCAGAACTGAGCTTCTGAAGCCCCCTGCGCCAAAGCCCGAAATGATCCTCTTTCGCCCAGTAGCCGCCAACTAACGCGGCCGCGACAAGCACTGAACACGCTCCGTCGTAGCGTCGCAACCGAGCAGCCACCAACTCCGAGGTCGGACGTGGGTCTTGGACCGGAAACTCCGTGCCACGGGTTCTCTCCATGGCGTCGTCGGTAGTCCGCGCCACGAAATCCGAGAGTCGAATCCCGTCCTCGGGATTCAGTAGGTAGCTCTTCATGTTCGCGACAGCCGCCTCAGTCGAGAGTGGGTGTGGTAGCAGGTAGTCCTCAATGGCCTGAACCTGTCGGTTCAGTGATTCGAAGAACGTGTCTGCATCCTCGATTTGAACCACTTCGGCACGACGCTGCTGAACTAACCCGCGCGCCGTGTCCCTCAGCTCGCCCCGAGCAGCCCAATAGGTCGTAAAACGGTGAGACTGGCAGCGCTCCAGCGCTTTCCTCAGGCCACCGTCCCACTCACCAGACCAGCCACAGACCACGAGGCCGTACTCATCGAAGATCCGGTCTAGAAGCTGGTCAACCGCATCCGTGTAACTCTGGAGTTCGTCCTGGGTGTTCTTGATCTCCCAGTCACGATAATCGCCGTGGAGTTTGAGGACAGTACAGCCCGCGTGTGTGAGCGACACAGCGCCTTCCACCTGGTGCTTGGAGCTCAGGACCGTTGGCGCAATACCCTGCTCACCCAGGGCAGTCTCGATCAGACGGTCAAAGTTCGTAGTGACGATGACCCGCACGCAGTTACGCTTCGCCAGCGCGGCTATGGCGCGATGTGCCCTTGTGGGCACTTTCTTTCCTTCCTCCCGCTCCCGTTCGCTCGGCTCGATGTAGGCCCTGATTAGGTGTTGCCGTTCGGCGGCTGTCCTCCCGAGCTCTTGAAGTATCTGCGAGTACTCCGGTTCTCTACCGAAGTTCGCCTTGTACCATCGTTCAGGTGTGGGCTCGGCCAACTCGTCAGAGACGTGAGCAAGTTTGCGGATCAAATCCAACGTGATCTCCCAGCCCGTCGGAATCCCTGCCGCACGGGAGACACCCGAACCGAGAAGCAGAGCGTAGACGCCGGGCGCAGCCTGCATCGAGAACGCCAGCGACTGAGTAGGATCGATCATCTTCTTCCTGCCTCAACAGAGAAGGCTCCCAAGGGACCGGACGGAATAGGCCCGGGCGCTACGAACCGCCTCAGGGTCGCGTGCCACGGAAGCAGGGGAAACCCGGTCGCCCGTTCGAGGCGGGCAGGGCGATCACACATACCAACGACGCGAACAGCCATCGACGAAGCCCCCTGAGCGCCTACGAGCCGATGCTCAGCGCTACGTCCGCTTCAGCGACCGTAGCCTGAGGTGAAGTAGGTGGGTTCTCCTCTGCGCGCAGGCCCTCCAAGTGGAAGGCGATACCCTCGTGCATTGGCCTGATGACGTCGGCGCGTGACCTAGCCGTGGCGAGACATCCGGGCAAATCAGGCGCCTGCGCAGCGTACTTCTTCGGCGCCTTCTCAATCACGATCATGTACTTCACCGGCTTCTCACCTCGTAAGTCCCGACCGCCTGAGGCTGTGTGTTCCATGTGCCCGGCCGCAAGCGGTTGATCGAGCCTACCAGCGACGGACACCCTCCCTGGCTTCTCGCGATGGCCGTACTAGCGGCGAGCGGCCTTCGTCGGGACTCCCAGTCGACCATCCCGCTCGACAGTCGGAATCGCGTTCCCGCCCCTAGCCATTGCCGAAAGGCGCCCCAGCTGTCATCGTTATCGGATTGCTTGAAACCGCGCCAAGCTGGGGAGCCGCACCGACCGCCTTGAAGATCAGCCGGCGGGCCTGCCGGTTCTGGCAGACCAAGGCCGCAGGCGTTTTCTTCGGCAGTTTCCCGCCCTGAGAGAGGTTCATCTTGGCCACGAGCAGTGTAGACGTGAGTGGGTAGACCGTAACGACGCCGACCAGAGGAAGAACCTGCCATGAAGACCCTAGCCAGCATCGCCAACCTGATCGCCTGCCTCGCCGTTGCGGGTTCAGTTGCCGCCCAATCGAACCCCACGGAGACGAGCGGCTATCTCACTCCGCCGCAGGAGATCGTCGACATTCTGGACGCGCCGCCGACGCCTTCCGTGCTGGTCGGGCCGAACCGCGACGTCATCGTGCTGATGGAGAGCCGGAGCATGCCGCCGATCTCGTGGCAGGCGCGGCCGCTGGAGCGGCTCGCGGGCTACCGCATCGATCCGCGCAACAGCGGGCCGTGGCGGGCGCCGGAGACGGCGGCGCTGACGATCCGCCGGCTTGACGACGGCTCGGACAATGGCGGCGTCCGCATCGAGGCGCCCCAGGGCACGACGATCGGCTGGCCGCAGTTCTCGCCCGACGGCACTCACCTCTCCTACACCGTGCTCCGCGACACGGGGATCGAACTTTGGGTGGTCGACCTGGCAGGCGGCAAGCGCCGGGCGCTGACGTCGGCTTCGCTCAACGCCACCTGGCGCAATCCCTGCGAGTGGCTGTTCGACTCGAGCGGCGTGCTCTGCCGGTTCCGCGTGCCGGCCCGCGGCGCGCCGCCGTCGCCGCCGCGGCAGCCGGACGGCCCCAACATCCAGGAGCACGACGGCCGCCTCTCGCCGGTGCGCACCTACCAGGACCTGCTGGCGAACGTGCACGACGAGGCGCTGTTCGAGTACCACTTCACGAGCCGGATCGAGACCGTCGACCTGGCCACCGGGACGCGAACCGCGATCGGCGAACCGGGGCTGTACTCACGGGTCTCCGGCGCTCCGGACAGCCGGCACGTGCTCGTGGAGAGAGTCGAGCGGCCCTTCTCCTGGTTGCACCCGGCGAGCCGCTTCCCGCGCTCGGTGGAGGTGTGGAGCCGGGACGGCGGCAAGGTCGCGACGATCGCGACGCTGCCGCTGGCCGACGCGGTGCCCATCGGCGGCGTTCCGACCGGGCCGCGCGGCCACCGCTGGAATCCGACCGCATCGGCGACGCTGGTCTGGAGCGAGGCCCAGGACGGCGGCGACCCGAAAGCGGAAGTGCCGCATCGGGACTACGTCTTCACGCTGGACGCACCGTTCGACGGCGAACCGCGCGAACTGACGCGGACCGAGTTCAGGTTCTCAGGCATCGCCTGGACGGAAGGCGGCACGGCGCTCGTCAACTCGTACGACCGCGAGACGCGCTGGATCCGCACGGCGCTGCTCGACGTCGGCGGCGACGAACCGAGGCCGCTGTTCGACCGCAGCGCCGAGGACCGCTACGGCGACCCGGGCTTCCCCTGGCAGCGGCCCGGCGGCGGCACCGCCGGCGCGACCATCCTCCAGGACGGCGACGACATCTACCTCGTGGGCCGCGGTGCTTCGCCGGAAGGCGACCTGCCCTTCGTCGACCGCCTGAACCTCGACACGCTGGCGACGGAACGGCTGTTCCGCAGCGAGCCTGGAACCTACGAGACGGCGGTCGCGGTGCTGTCGGCCGACAACGGCTCGCTCCTGACCCGCCGCGAGAGCGCCACCGAGCCGCCCAACTACTACGTGACCAACGTCTCGACAGGCGGCCGGCGCGCCCTGACCGACTTCAGCGACCCGGCGCCGATCCTCCGCCAGGTCGAGAAGCGGCTCCTGACCTACGAGCGGGCAGACGGCGTCGGCCTGTCGGCGACCCTCTACCTGCCGCCCGGCTACCGGGAGGGCGACCGCCCGCCTATGCTGCTCTGGGCCTATCCCCGGGAGTACACGAACCCTGACGCCGCAAGCCAGGTCACCGGCTCGCCCCACCGCTTCACCACCCTGCGCGGCTCTTCCCACCTGCTGCTGCTCACCCAGGGCTACGCGATCCTCGACGGGCCGGCGATGCCGATCGTCGGCGAGGGCGAGACGGCGAACGACACCTACGTCGAGCAGCTCGTCTCGAGCGCCGCGGCTGCCATCGACAAGGTCGTCGAACTCGGCGTCGCCGACCGCGACCGGATCGCCGTCGGCGGCCACAGCTACGGCGCCTTCATGACCGCGAACCTGCTCGCCCACTCCGACCTCTTCGCCGCCGGCATCGCCAGAAGCGGCGCCTACAACCGTTCGCTGACGCCCTTCGGCTTCCAGAACGAGCGCCGCACCTTCTGGGAGGCCCAGCACATCTACGCCGCGATGTCGCCCTTCTTCCACGCCGAGAAGGTGAACGAGCCGATCCTCCTCACCCACGGCGAGATCGACAACAACTCCGGCACCTTCCCGATCCAGTCCGAGCGCTTCTACCAGGCGCTGAAGGGCCACGGCGCCACGGTGCGCTACGTCACCATGCCTCACGAGTCCCACGGCTACGCGGCCCGGGAGTCCGTGCTCCACGTCGTCGCGGAGATGCTGAACTGGTGCAACCGCTACCTTCGCACCGGCGTGTCGCCGGCGTCGGGAGCCGGCGCCGGAAGGTGAGGCCGGGATGGGGAGCGCGGCCAGGCTTGCGGCCGGCACTCCCCACCCGCCTCTGGAGGGAGAAGACGAGCGGTCGATTCGGGTCAACCAGTCGTCGAGGCGGAGCATTGCCGCCCCCGATGAAGAAGCGAAGAAAACGGGGAGTCAGGGGGTCAGACGGAAAGTCCCCTGGCCGAGCGGCCGCTCCGGGTTCTCCCAGGAGGAGAACCAGTACAGCTCGTGGACCTGCTCCGAACCGTCGCTGTCGACCAGACCGACGTTGAGGGCCACGCGTTCCGGCGCGCCGGCGCCGGTGACCCAGCCCCAGGGCACCGTCACGTGGGCGGTGTAGCCTTGGCCCGATTCGTGGACCTCGACCATGGTGTCCGGCGCCTCCCCGGTCCAGGCCGGGTGGGCCTCGATCTCGAACTCGCTGCCGACCGGCCCCGTGGCGACGTGCGCATCGTCGATCTCGCGGCCGCGCTCGGGCCAGGGGTCGATGAACAGCAGGACCGCCTCGACGTCGTCGGGGTCGACGTCCGACCAGTCGGTCCCCGCGTCGGCTTCCGCGCCCACCACGACGTCGTCCGTGACATCGGCCCGGAGGTAGAGAGCTTCTTCGTCCCAGCCCAGGTAGAGGTCGGCCGAAGCGTCCGCCGGGCCCTGGAACGGATCACCGGCGGTCTCGGCGTGTATCTCCGCCGGTTCGGCGAACGTCAAGGCCTCTATCCCGGCCTTCTGCCACTCCGCGCGACTCGCGTCGCGAAGCGGGAACGCCGCGTGGGACAGCGAGCGCAGCTCAACCGGCGCGAGGAGGACGCGGCCACGGGTCACCGAGCCCCCTTCGCCCGTGTCGAAGCGGACCTCGTAGCTGACCGATGCGCCCTCGGCGCCGACCTCCGGGCCACCTTCATCGAACAGCGAATCGATCGGCATCTCCGATCCCGGCGGCAGCGGGGCGCTCGCGACCGGCGCCAGCGCGTCCACGGAGAGCTCCGCCGACATCGCGAAGTCCGTCGTGTTGCGCAGGACGCCGGCGATCCGGGCCGGCCCGTCGGCCGCCGCTGTCCACAGCGGCTCCAGCTCGACCGCGCCTCCTGGCATCTCGACGATCCGGTCGAGGTCCGGAAGCGAGGCGCCCGCGTCGGGCGGCAGCTCGACCTGGCCTGTAGACACGACGTCTAGCAGGATGCCTTCCTCGTCGAAGGCGCGGAAGATCGCTCCTTCGTCGGACAGTTCGGCCATCCAGAAGTGCGGCTCGCTCGCCGAGCGCGCAATGTACCAGCGCTCCTCCAGGTCGACGGTTCGGGCGTCCTGGCCCATGCAGCCGTCGCCGAGGTAGAGCACGCCCTCGCCCGCACCGACGACCTCGCCGAGACGGATCGGATGGCTGCGCTTGAGGACGTGATCGTGGTTCTCGAACGCCGCCGTCAGCCGGCCGTGGTGGAAGACCTCCTCCCAGGCGTCGCGGCCCTCGGCCGAGGCCTCGTACGACCGGTGAGCCGGGTACAGCGGGACGTGGTGAAGCGCCAGCCGGTTCGGCAGATCCGCGTCTGCGTCCAACTGATCCTCCAGCCACGGCACCTGATCTTCATGGGACACCAGGTGGCCGCTGTCCAGAACGTAGAGGGCCCCCGCGGCGCCCAGGCCGCGACGGAAGTAGGTCGCGCCCCCGGTATCGGCGGAGGTCTCAGCACCCTGGTTCTGTGCGAACAACGCGTAGTAGAAGGGCGCCTTCCGTTCCGGCGGCGCCGATGCGGGAACCCCTCCGGCGCGGCCGACGTTCACCTCGTGGTTGCCGATCGCAAGCACCAGAGGCACCGTGAGTCCATCGGGCGTGACCAACGCGTCCGTGACGTACTCGAGCCAGGTCCGCCAGCGAGGCCAGTTCGAGGTGAGGCCATTGGCGTAGGACAGGTCGCCGCCGATGGCCAGCAGGTGGGGCGATTGCCGCCCGGCCTGCTCCAGCAGCGCAAGCGAGAGGGGCTCGGCGCCGATGTCGCCGCCCGACGCGAGACGCACCGGGCCTTCCCGCGGGATGGTGCGGAAGCTGCGCCAGACGCCCGCCGGACGTCCATCGAGAACAGTCTGGAAGTCGTAGCTCGCGCCGGGTTCGAGATCGCGCAACTCGAACCGGTAGACCCGAACGTCCGGAACGCCGGCGATCTCAACCGGTTCGCCCGGAATCGAAGAAGGAGCTCCGTCCGCCCCGGAGGCTCGCCACTCGACGCTGGCCGAGCGCGGCAGCCTTTCCCCGATTCCATCCGCTTCAACGACCAGGTTGACCGTCATCGTCGTCGACGTGTCGCCCTGCCAGGTCAGGTGGACCGAGTGCCAGGGCGGCGGGCCGCCCGAGCCGGAACATGCCGCAACGAGGAGCGACCCAAGAACGACGGTCGATGGCGCAGAGAATCGCATCGAGCGAAGACTAGCGCGGAAGAGCAACCGACGGCCGGCGAGGACGCCGGCGCACCCAGTCTCCACGGCGCAAGTTGCCTAGAAGTCGAAGCGAACGCTCAGCGTGGACCACCAACCGTACAGCTCGATCTGGAGCGGACGGTCGGCCGAGCCTTCGTAGACCCGGAACGGCTCGTCGGTCAGGTTGATCACGTCGAGCGCCAGCGACCATCCGCCGGCAAGCTGGACGCGGGCCGAGAAGTCCATCTGCTCGTGGTCGTCGACGTAGACGTCCTCCTCCGGCCCGTCGCCCACCTCGGCAAGGAACTTCCCGGCCAGGTTGTACGACAGCCGGCCCGAGAATCGTCCCTTCTCGTAGGAGACGGCGAGGTTCGCCACTTCGTCGGACTGTCCCTGGAGCGGCGCGGATGCGCGCTCCGGGTAGTTCGCCTCCGAGTCGGTCAGCGTCATGTTGAAGTAGATCCCCAGACCCTCGAGCGCTCCCGGGAGGGAACGGAACCGGTTCTGGAACGCGAACTCGAAGCCGGAGACCGAAGCGCTGTCGCCGTTGAGCGGCTGGGTCACCCGGAACAGATCCTCGCCGCGCAGCTCGTCGAACGTGTAGAGGAAGATGTTGTCCTCCAGCTCCTTGTGAAAGACGCCGGCGGAGACGATCCCGACGCTCTCGAAGTAGCGCTCGTAGAGCAGGTCGAGATTGAGGGCGCGGGTCACCTCGAGGCTCGGGTTGCCGCGCTCGATCTCCAGATCCTCCTCGATCAGGAACTGGTACGGCGCCAGGTCGCTGAACCGCGGCCGCGCCAGTGTCCGCGACACCGCGGCCCGCAGGTTCGACTGGTCGTCCAGCTCGTGGCGCAACTGGACGCTCGGCAGGAACTCGGTGTAGCCGTCGGTGCCGAACAGCGGATTGAAGCCGGCGAAGTCGCCCTCCTCGTCGAGCTGCAGCTCGAAGGCCGAGAACGAGGTATCCGAGTTCTCGACCCGCATGCCGCCGACGAGCGAGGTCTTCGCTCCGAACTGGTACTCCACCATGCCGTAAACCGCCACGGTGTCCTCGCTCGTGTCGTAGTCGGCGAGATCCTCCTCGTAGTCCCGTTCCTCCTCGAGACGCCCTCCGCCCATCAGGTCGCCGGGAGTCGAGGCGCGCGAGAACTCGCCAATGTCGCCGTACTTGCCGCCGAAGAAGGGCGAGGGGTTCCTGAAGCCGTCGAGATACGAAGTCAGGAAGATGTCGTCGCCCTCGAACGCGTAGACCTCGTTGTCCCGGTTCTTGTTCTTGAACCGGCCCTTGGCGCCGAACTTCAGCAGGCCGCCGCGGTCGAGGCCGCCCACCGGCAACGACAGGTCGAAGCGGGCGCCGACCTCCTCGTCCTCCGTCAGGTTGTTCTCGCGCACGATGTCATCGAGCACGGACTGGCTGATGTCGGCGTTCCGCGGGTTCGCCTGGATGTTCCCCGGGTTGATCGACGTCGGGCTGACGTTCGGATCGAACTCCACGTCTTCCTGGACGAAGGTCGTGTCGAAGCGGTCGGGCTCGCTTTCCAGGGCCGTGCTGTAGCTGACCCGGTACTCGAACAGCCTGCCGGCGTCCGAGAAGTACGAGCCGCGAAACGACATCGACCCGATCTCCTGGACCTCGTAGCGGTCCTTCAGTTCCCGCTCGATCGCGTCGTCGCCCGGCCGGAACCGGAGCCTTCGCCGGTACTCCTGGTCCCCGAACTCGTTCCAGACCGCGTTGAACCTCAGCTCGGCGCTGTCGGAGGGGCGGCGATCGAGGGTTCCGCTCAGTCCGAGCCGCTCCCGGTTGATCGTGTAGTCGCGTAGCTGCAGTTCGTCCAGCTCGCCGTCGTCATACACGGGCTCGATGTTGTCCGAGCCGCGGTTCGTGTCGAACAGGCTTCCCGAGAGCACGAGCCCGGTGGCGCTGCCGTTCCAGCGCCGGCCGACGACGAAGTTGCCCAGCGTCGTGTCGTCGTCCATCAGGTCGTTGTAGCCGCCGCCGAAGGCGATCGACGTTCGCCCTTCCTCCGGCGCCACCTTGGTCACCAGGTTGACGACGCCGCCGATCGCATCGGCGTCCATGTCCGGCGTGACGGCCTTCGAGATCTCGATGGACTCGAGGAGATCGGCGGGAATCACGTCCAGGGCGACGCTGCGGCCGTCTCCCTCCGGCGACGGCAGGCGCTCGCCGTTGATCATCGTCGAACTCATGCCCGGTTCGGTGCCGCGCAGACTGACGTAGCGACCTTCCCCCTGATCGCGCTGGAGGCTGACGCCGGGAGCGCGGTGGGTGGCTTCGGCGGCATTGGGATCGGGGAAACGGCCGATCTGATCGGCCGAGACGATGTTGACGATGTCCAGGGCGTTACGCTGCTGGTTGAGTGCCCGGGCCTGCCCCTGCAGGATCGGATTGCCCGTCACCGTCAACTCCTCCGCGAACACGGCGCTGGTCAGGCGCAGATCGCGGCGGGAGGTGGCGCCGGCCGCGACCTCCACCTCGATCCGTTCGGGCTCGAACGACAGGTAGTTGATTTCCACTACCTGAGCGCCGGCCGGGACCGCGACGAGCCGGTAGGAGCCGTCGGCCTCGCTGTGCGCTGTGAGTTCGTTTCCTTCGACCGTGATCGCGGCGCCGGGCAGAGGATTGCCGTTCGCGTCGATGACACGGCCGGTGAGGTTGCCGACCTGAGCGGCCGCGGGGACTGCCAGCGCGCCAAGAGCCACCGCCAGCGAGAACACACTCAAACGTCTTGCTCGAAGCATCGCCTCTCCTTGTATGCGTCGGGGCATGGACGGGGCGTTCGGCCCCTCCGCAAGGCTCCTCCCCTCAGGTGAAGGTTCTGAGAAGACGGCCGACAGCTACGGCGCGGCTTCGAGAAGCTGGTTCATCACCGCCTGCGCGTTCTCCGGCCGGCCAAGGTGCAACCCCATGCCCGGCATCGGCGCCACCGGCACGAGAACGCGGGCGACCCCGAGTTCGGCGAGCAAGCGCAGGCTGGACAGGTCTTCACCGATGCCCGTCGTGATCTCGAGGGCGTGCGGGTCCCGGCCGTGTTCGGCGGCTACGTCGCGCGCCAGTTGGACCAGCTCGGCGGCGGCCCCGCGCGCGGGAAAGAAACCATCGCCCAACCTGCCCGCCCGCCGCGCGGCGGCCTTCGAGTGGCCGCCGACGATGATGGGAACGCTGCCATTGACCGGCTGCGGCCGGCAGTAGGCGGCGTCGAAGTGGACGAACTCGCCGTGGTAGGTCGGACGTTCGGCGCCCCAGAGTTCGCGCATCGCCTCGATGTACTCGTCGGTGCGGCGCCCGCGGTCGGCGAAGGGCGCGCCGATCGCGTCGAACTCTTCCTTCAGCCAGCCGACGCCGATCCCCAGCAGGAGGCGGCCCCCGGTCAGATGATCGAGCGTCGCGACCTGCTTGGCCGCCACCACCGGATTGTGCTGGGGCACGATGAGGATGCCGGTCCCGAAGCGGATCCGCCGTGTCTGCGAGGCGACGAACGCCATCCAGATCAACGGGTCGGGCAGGTCGAAGTCGTCCCGTCCGCCGGCCATCTTCCCGTCCGGCGAGTAGGGGTAGGCCGACTCGTACCCGCCCGGAACGACCGTGTGCTCGACGGTCCAGATCGACTCGAAGCCCGCCTCGTCCGCGGCCTGGACCAGTTCCACCGCCAGGCCCGGATCGACGTAGCGTCCCGTGTTGCAGTACCGAAGTCCGAACTTCATGAGTGGCGCAGTGTAACGGTACGCACCAAGAGCCGGACCGCTAGCGCAATCCTCCGCTACGATGCCGGCCGTGCACGAAGCCGCCGGCAGGACGCAGGTCGCCGACATCGACTGGTCTTCCTGGCGCGCCGTCGACCGGGCCACCTTGACGTTCGTCCTCCAGGACGGTCAGGTGCTCCTGATCCGCAAGAAGCGGGGCCTGGGCGCCGGCAAGGTGAACGGCCCCGGCGGCCGCCTTGAACCGGACGAGGAGCCAGTCGACTGCGCCGTCCGGGAAGTCGAGGAGGAACTCGGCATCACACCGCTCGGCCTGGAGTACCGCGGCGAGAACCTCTTCCAGTTCACCGATGGCTACTCGATCCACGTCTACGCGTTTACCGCCACAGGATACGAGGGCGACATTCGGGAGACCGAGGAAGCCACGCCCATGTGGACGAACCTGGACGCCATTCCCTACGACGAGATGTGGGAAGATGACCGGCTCTGGTTACCCCACTCCCTGGGCGGCCTCACGCCGCAAGGCCGCTACATCTTCGACGGCGACCGCATGCTGGACTGGGAACTCGAAGTCGACGGCAAGCTCTACAGTCCGCGAGCACCCGGGTGCTCGCGTCCAGAGGTGCGTTGACGATAACTGAGAATCGAGTATCATCCGCCCATGCGGAGGGCCAGGCAGCAGCAGACCGTCCTCCGAGCTCTTGACGAAGCGGACGGTCCCCTGTCCGCCAGGGAACTGTGGAGCCGCCTGAGCGGAACGGGCGTCGGTCTCGCCACGGTGTACCGCGCTCTCCAACGGGGTGTCGAGGAAGGCACGCTGGAGACGGTCGAGGTGTTGGGCGGCGGGCTGCGGTACGAGCCCAGGGACCGCGAGCATCACCATCACTTTCTCTGCTCGAGCTGCGACCGCGCGTTCGATCTCTTCGGTTGCGTCGAGGGCCTCGAGTCCCTGCTTCCAGGCGGGTTTCGGATGACCGGACACGAGGTGGTGTTGCTCGGAACCTGCGATGGGTGTGGCGATGCGGCGTGACGGTCGCCCAGGAGCGGTGGACGTCGCCACCGCCTGATCGCTCCCCTCCTGCCCCGGTTCTGCCTCGATCTCAAGCCAGGGAAGGCGCTGATGCATCTAGCAGAAGGAGTGCTACCGCTCAGCCAGGCCGTCGCGTGGAGCGCCCTCGCCGCACCCACTGTCTATTGGAGCCTTCGTGGCGAGCAACGGACGCGACGCGACACACCGTCGTCCTCGATCGTCATGGCGGGCGTAACGAGCCTGCTCTTCGCCGGCACCCTGCTGCCGCTGCCGGTCCCGGTCGTGGGCGCAACCAGTCACATCTGCCTTACGCCGGTGCTCGCCCTGCTCGTCGGCGTCCGTCGCGTCGTGTGGCCCACCTTCTTCGTGCTCCTGCTGCAGGCCGTCTTCTTCGCTCACGGCGGGATCACGACGCTGGGGGTCAACTTCCTGACACTGGGACTGCTGGGGCCTCTGACGACAGTCGGCGTTTGGGCTCTGCTCCAGCGGCTCGGCGTGGACGGGTCTCTCCGCGTCGCGCTCGCCTGTGGCGTCGGCGGCCTGAGCGTCTACGTGGCGGACGCCGCGGTGCTCGCCGTGGCGTTGTCCGAGGTGACGGCGCCAGCGACGACCTTCGGCGCGGTGCTGATCGGATTCGCCCCCGTCCAGATCCCCCTGGCGGTTCTCGAAGCCTTCGCCTCCATCGGCATCGTACGGCTGCTGGCCACACGTCGGCCGGACCTCCTGCCGAACTCGCTGAGGGGACTTCGCACCGTGTCCGCGCCCGCCGCGTCCGCCATGCTTCTGTTGCTCGTAGTCGGCCTGTCGGGCTGCGCCTATGAAGGAATCGACGGAACCGTGTTCGGTGCGACCGCGGAGGAGGCGGGGCGACCGCCAACAGGGAGCATCGTCGACCTGAGTCACGGGGAGGTCGGGCTCGCGATGTCGATCCTCATCCTCTTCGGAGTGGGCTTTGTCGCGGGGCGCACCTGGGAACGAGTGCTCGGAGGAGGACGCGATGCACCTCCACGCTGAGCATTCCCTGTTCTTCGAGCGCCGCCAGCCGCTGTGGGTTGCGGCATTGGCTGTCGCGCTGACCAGCAGCGTGCTGATCGTCAACGCAGGCGCGCGAAGCACCGTCCTGTCCCTGACCTGTTCCGGGCTCGGCGCGGTGCTTCTGCTGTTCGCACATGCCCATGGACGCCGCAGGATCAAGCCTGCCCTCGCGTGGACCCTGGGCGTCGTGGCGCTCGCCCTGCTCGCTGGGGTCGCCCTGAATTCCGACACGGACGTCATCGTCCAGACGAGCGCCAGGGTCCTGTGTGGCGCCATCTGGATCCTCTGGCTGGGCACCCAGATCGACTGGGCGTCGCTGCGACAACTCCTGCTTCGGATTCGGATACCCGAGGGCATCGTGGCCAGCCTCGACCACGCGCTCATGCACGGTGTCCTCGCCCAGCGCGAGTGGGTCCAGCGGCGTGACGCGGGCCGTCTCCGCCTGGGGTCACCGCGTTTGCCTGCGGCCGCCTGGGGACCGCTGCTCGGCGAAGGCGCCCTGCATGCCTTTACGCGCCTCGAACGCGCCGAGGAGAACGGCCTGCTGCGCAGTGCCTCCTGGGAAGACGTTCAGGCTCATGACGGCGTCCACCTCGACGCCATCGACGTCAAACGTGGTGGACACCTCGTGCTCCGGCAGCTCGAACTTCGCCTGGCAAGAGCGGAGTGGCTGCTCGTGCTGGGGCCAAGTGGAGCCGGGAAGTCGAGCTTGCTGCGCCTGCTCGCGGGGCTCGACGGACCCACGCGAGGGACCATGACGCGCCTGGGAAGCCACGTGTCGCCCGACACGACGCTCCGCGCCCGGCTCCACGGACGCGTGGCCCTTCTCGGCCAGAACCCGGAACACCACTTCATCGCGAGCACGGTTGCCGAGGACATTGCCTGGGGCCTGCTTCGCCGTGGCGTCGAGCCAGGCGAGGCGCGACATCGCTCCCGCGAGGTGGCGACGGCCTTGCGCATAGATCATCTGCTGCAGCGTCCGTGTCATCAACTCAGCTTCGGGGAGCAGCGCCGCGTTGCACTCGCCGGTCTCCTGGTGCTCGAGCCCGCGTTGCTCCTCCTCGACGAGCCCACGGTCGGGCTCGACCCCGTCGCGGCCCTTGAGCTGCGCACGCTCGTTGCAGAAGCTGTTCGCCGAGCGAACGCTACCTGCGTCTGGGCAACCCACTGCCTTCACTCGCTGCCATCCCAGGCGACGCGCGCCATCCTGCTGCGCGACCGGCGCGTTCTCTTCGATGGGTCTACGGAAGAAGGGCTGTCGGAACCGTGGCTCATCCGGGCTGGTCTCGCCGTCTAGCCGATGCGTCAGTCCAACCACTCACGCCTCCCCGTCACCGTCCTGTCGGGCTTCCTCGGAGCGGGAAAGACCACGCTCCTCAACCAGGTACTCAACAACCGGCAGGGCCGGCGCGTCGCGGTGATCGTGAACGACATGAGCGAGGTCAACATCGACGCGGCGCTCGTTGAGCGTGGCGGTGCGGAACTCTCCCGGACCGAGGAGAAGCTGGTCGAGATGTCGAACGGCTGCATCTGCTGCACGCTGCGAGACGACCTGCTCGCCGAGGTCTCACGGCTCGCGCAGGAGAGACGTTTCGACTACCTGCTGATCGAGTCCACGGGGATCTCGGAGCCCATTCCCGTCGCGCAGACCTTCACGTTCGAGGACGAGAACGGTGTGAGTCTGAGTCAGGTGTCGCGTCTCGACACGATGGTCACGGTCGTGGACGCGGCGAGCTTCCTGCGGGACTACAACGCCGCCGAGGCGCTCCAGGACCGCAGTGAGTCGCTGGGCGAAGAGGATGACCGGACGTTGACCGATCTGCTCGTCGACCAGATCGAGTTCGCCGACGTCATCGTGCTGAACAAGGTCGATCTCGCGAGCAACGAGCAGGCTCTCGAGGTCGAGGCCATCGTGAAGGCGCTCAACCCCGGTGCGAAGGTCCTCATGGCGGCGCACGGACAGGCCCCGCTCGAATGCGTGCTCGACACAGGCCTGTTCGACTACGAGAAGGCGGCGAACTCCGCCGGTTGGATTCGAGAGCTTCAGGGTGAGCACACGCCGGAGACCGAAGAGTACGGCATCTCGAGCTTCACCTATCGGACGCCGAAGCCCTTCGACGCCGAGAAGCTCTGGGCGTTTCTGCACGACGACGACAACTGGAGCGGCGTGATCCGCTCGAAGGGCTTCTTCTGGGTCGCCGCCGACCATCGGGTCGCCTACGAGTGGGCCCAGGCCGGTGGCGTCAGCGACGTGAACCCCGCCGGGATGTGGTGGGCGGCCGTGCCTCGAGATCACTGGGAGCACCCCGAGGGCCAGCGACCTGACGAGCAGCCGGGCTGGCATCCACGCTTCGGCGACCGCGCGCAGGAGCTCGTCTTCATCGGCCAGCAGATGCCCGAGGCGGCGATGCGCGCCCGCCTCGACGCGTGCCTGCTCGACGAGCGCGTCGCTTCCGCCGGCAGCAAGACCTGGGCGGGACTCCGGAATCCGTTTCCGCAATTTCGTCCCGCCGAGGAGTCAGCGTGACCGAAAGTCGCACCTTTCCCCCTTAAGGAGAACAGCTAGATGAACACGCAGCGAAAAGTACCTGTTTCCATCCTCACGGGCTTCCTCGGCTCCGGCAAGACGACCCTGCTCAACCGGATACTGAGTGAAGAGCACGGCAAGCGCATCGCCGTCGTCGAGAACGAGTTCGGGGAGGTCGGCATCGACCAGGCGCTCGTCATCAACGCCGATGAGGAGATCTTCGAGATGTCGAACGGCTGCATCTGCTGCACGGTCCGCGGAGACCTGATTCGCGTGCTCGGCAACCTCATGAAGCGCCGCGACAAGTTCGACTACGTGCTGGTGGAGACCACGGGGCTCGCCGATCCCGGTCCGGTCGCACAGACGTTCTTCATGGACGACGAGATTCGCGCGGAGTACGCGCTGGACGGAATCGTCACGCTCGTCGACGCGGCCCACATCGAGCAGCAGCTCGGCCGAAGCGACGAGAGCACGGAACAGATCGCGTTCGCGGACGTCCTCGTTCTCAACAAGACGGACCTCGTCGACGGCGACAGGCTCGACAGGCTCGAGACCCGGCTCCGGGAGATGAATCGCATGGCGCGAGTCATCCGCAGCGAGTGGGCCGACGTCTCCGTCGATTCGGTACTCAACCTCGCTGCCTTCGACCTGGACCAGGTGCTCGAGCGGCGTCCCACTTTTCTCGAGCCGGAGTACCCGTTCGAATGGACGGGTGTCTATTCGCTCGACACCGGCCGCTACGAACTCAGCCTGGCCGATGGGCCTGACCCGGCGATGTCTCTCGTCGTCGTACCCGACCAGGGCACGGAAGACTCCGCACTTCGTGAAGGTGCGGAATGGTGTGTGCGTCGGTACGCCGAACCCGCGGAGCCCGTTCGTCCGGGAGACGAGATCGCTGTCGGCAAGCACCTCAACCTCCAGCTTGACTCCCCGGGGCGCAAGTCGTTCTTCCTGGAGGTCGATACGCAGGCGAGGGTCGGCCTCTTCGCCCAGCACACCGCGGAGGAGTTCGATCTGCAACTGACGAGCGCGAATGGGGCAACAGTCGGGCCTGAAGACGGTCCGTCCTCCAGGGTGCCGCCCACCACGGAGACCGGCGGCCCTGGCGTCAACGGCGTGGTCCCCGTCGAGGTCGAGCGAACCTGGGTCGCGCAGCATGAGCACGACGACGAAGTGGGCTCAATCGCAATCGAGAGGGACGGCGACGTCGATCCCGGCCTGCTCAACACGTGGCTTGGCATGCTGCTCCGTGAACGCGGGGTCGACATCTTCAGAATGAAGGGCTTCATCAGCCTCGCGGGCGAGTCGCGTCGCTTCGTGTTTCAGGGGGTTCACATGCTCTTCGACGGGCAGCCGGATCGTCCATGGGGAGACGCGCCCCGCCGCAATCAGCTCATCTTCATCGGCCGCAACCTCGACGAGGAGAGCATGCGGCAGGGATTCGAGGCATGCCTGGTTTGATCCGGGGCATGCCTGACTTGAACGGCGGCAGCCCGAGGGGCGTTCTTCGCCCGGGCTGGTCCGCGGAAGTCGGCGACTACGCCATCGCCGGCGGGTGGACGCCGCGCGGCGAGGCGCTGGTAGTCGCAGACGCCGCGGGTGGCGTCTACGCGTTCGACGGCAGGTCCGGCGCCACCATCTGGGCGCAGCGCGAAGCCCATGAAGGCGGTGTGCTCGCGCTGGCGATGCAGCCTGACCGACCCGCGTTCGCCACGGCCGGCCAGGACGGCCGAGTCCTGGTCTGGAACTCCGACGAAGGTCGGGTCAGCCAGGCTGTCGACGTCGGGAATGGCTGGGTGGAGAACGTGGCGTGGTCGCCGGACGGACAGTGGTTCGCAGCCTCCTGCTCCCGGCAGGTTCACGCGTACCGCGCGGATGGAGTGAGAATCTGGCGATCCGACGATCATCCCAGTACCGTCAGCGCGATCGCGTGGTCCGGCACAGAGGAGCTGGCGACGGCCTGCTACGGCCGGGTCACGTTCTTCGACGCGTCCAACGGCGAGGTTCGCCAGAAGCTGGAGTGGATGAGCTCCCTGGTGTCGATGGTACTGAGCCCGGACGGGGACATCGTGGCCTGCGGCAGCCAGGACAACTCGGTGCACTTCTGGCGTCGCTCCACGGGGCAGGACTCGATGATGTCGGGCTACCCTGGCAAACCGTCGGCCCTGGCCTTCGATCACACCGGCACCCTCCTGGCCACCGGCGGAGGCGAGGCGATCACGGTCTGGAGCTTTCGGGGACGTGGTCCGGAAGGCACCCGGCCCGGCGTTCTGCAGCATCACTTTGAGACGGTTACAGCGCTCGCCTTCGCTCGCCGCGGGATGTGCCTGGCATCGGGAGCCCGGGACGGCCGCGTCGTCGTGTGGTCACTCGGGCGCGATGGGTACGGCGATCCCATAGGAGATGCACCCGTGGCAGATGTGGTCGGCACCCTGTACTGGCGACCCGATGGACGCGCGCTTGCCGCGCTCGACGCTCAGGGTGGCGTGACGGCCTGGCGAGCCAGCAACGCCTGAGTCCGCTGGGCGGAACGGCTGACGCCTTTGCTCTCTGCTCGCTACTCGCCGCCGCCGGTCGATCCGGCGGAGCCGGCCGCCCGGATCGCGGCCGCGTCTTCCGGCTCGACGTAGGTCCAGGCCAGGAACGGCGCCATCATCTCGTCGGTGCTCTGGGAGCCCCAGTCGACCGCCCGGCCGATGTTCAGGAAGGGATACTCGTCGAGCTTGGTTTCCGAGTTGTCGTAGATCGCTTCGATCTCGACGCGGGTACCGGCCGGCAGCACCTTGGGCTCCCGGTAGATGTAGTTCGTCTGCCAGCTGTAGTCGTACTCGGGCACGTCGAGGAGCACCTCGGTGCCGCCGTTCGGGTAGTACGCGGTGTACTTCATGCTCTGGCCGCGGAAGTGCATGTGCGGATGGAGCGACAGCAGCACGGTGTCCTTCTCGAAGATCCGGGACGATCCGACGCGCCAGCTTCCGTGACCCGGCGGGATCTCGAAGGCGCCTGCGCCGATCGTGTTCCAGGTCACCTTGTGCCTGACCTCGGCGCCGACCGGGTGGAACCGGAAGGCGACCGCCGAACGGTCGTAGCCGCCGGAGCCCGGACCGGGTTCCTTGTGGTAGTGGACGTTGAGGCGGACGACCATGCCGGCCTGCAGCAGGTTGCCGAAGCCCGGTGGGTAGATCGTCGGATCTTCACCGGCCGCGATCGAACCGAGCGAGAAGGTGTTCTCGCTCAGCACGTCGACTTCACCGTCCTCGTTCGGGGTCAGCGCCCGGCCGGTGATGTGATGGACGAACTCGGCGTCCGGCTGGTACTCGATCGCCTGGAGCCAGCGCGGCTCCGGGAGCATCTCTTCGGTCAGCGTGATGAAGAAGTTCGGCTGCTCGTCCTCCACGTCGTCGCCGACGTAGTAGGGCTCCTCCATGTAGACGATGAGATCCGGCTTGCCGATCAGGAAGCCGCCCGTGTCCTCCCACTCGCGGGGTGCCGGACCCTTCGCCGGATCGCCCTTGGGAGCGCCGCGCTTGGCCCAGGCCACGACCGTGTCGATCTCGTCCTGGGTCAGGGTCCGCTCGTTGACGAAGACGCCGGCCGTGTGGTCCGAAGCGTCCCAGGGAGGCATTTCGCGGCTCTGCACCAGGCGGGCGATGGACCGGGCCCACGGCCGCACCTCTTCGTAGGTCATCAGGGACATCGGCGCCACCATGCCGGCCACGTTGTCGCCTCCCGGGCGATGGCAGGTCTGGCAGTTCTCCTGGAAGATGGCCAGCACGTCCTCGTGGAAGGTGACGGCTTCCCCGCCATCGGCGGCGACCGCCACGGAAGCGAGTCCGAGTGTTCCAAGAACGAGAAGTGCAGCGATCGAGCGGTGCATAGACGCCTCCAGCTTCTGACCAGTCTGTTTCAGTCGGCAGGCGGACTCTAGCAGCAGTCGGCAACCGGCTTCAGTCCCAGACTCCCTCGGGGATCGGCTTCGCCTCGACGATCTCCACCGCCACCCTGTCCGGGCCCATGACGAAGAAGCTCCGCATGTCGAACTCCGGCCGGTAGGTGATCGGCTCGACGATCTCGACACCGGAAGCCTTCAGCCGCTCGAACACCGGTTCGATGTCGCGGTAGGAGAAGGCGAAGTGGTCGATCACCCGGCCCCGCTGGGGCTCCGTCTCCAGCAACGGCGGAGCGTCCTGAGGCCACCACGGCGCCACCGGCTCGTAGTCCGGCAGGTTGTAGATGATGAAGGTCACGTTGTCGGTGCGAAACGCGTTGAACCAGGCCCGGTGCTCCCGGTGGAACTCCTCCCAGGTCGCGAACTCCGCATCCGGACCGACCGGCCGGGGATTGCCCTCGGCGGTGCGCCGCGCCGGCAGTCCGAAGTGCCGCTCGTACCAGGCCGCGGTCTCGTTCACGTCCGCCGCGAACAGATGGACGTGGGCGAAGCGGTGGTGTTCCATCGTGTTCACCTCGATCATCTCGTCGTCCGGTCCATTGACGTAGATCACATGGCCCCGGCCCAGACGGTAGATCGGCGTGTGGATGTCGACTCCGCGCGACACCAGCCAGCGGTACTGGCTGGGCAGGTCGACCCCGCCCCAGCCGAAGTGCCAGATGCCGCTCCGCTGGCTGCCGTCCGGCGGCTCCTCGACCTCGTTCAGGAGGATGAAGGAGTGCCCCGTGAACAGTGCGTCCGCAACCCCTCGGAACTTGATCGGCATCACGCCGAAGGTGGTCCGGTAGAAGTCGATCGAACGCTCGGCGTCGGTCACGTTCAGGCGGATGTGATGGAACCTGGCCGCTTCGACGGTCGCCTCCGGTTCCTGCGCCGCCAGGGTCACGGCCACGAACACCGCCACGGCCGCACAAAGGGCCACCGGGCGCCGGCTTCCGGCCGGCGTCAAGCCGCCCACACGCAACCGCTCGAGCCAGGGATCGTACTCAGTAGTGTGCCAGCCGATGTATCGAGGCGCATGTGAGTCCTCCGGGCGCTTGTATGATCTCCAAAGCGGCAAACGGCAGCGTACCAGCCCCACGGAGTACACCTGCCATGGACACCACGAACAGAAAGGCCGGAAGCGCGACGCTCGCAGCCTGCGCTCTGTTCCTGCTGTGCGTGGCGAGTGCCGGCTGCCGGGGCGTCGGCACGGACGGAGCGGCCGGCCAGACAGGAGCATCCGGTCCCGCCTCGCCCTCCCGCAGCGAATCCGCCCCGACCACCCGCGTGCGCCGCGGCCAGGTCGACGCCCTCGTCACGGCCTCCGGCTCCGTCGTCGCGCCCCGCCTGACCGAACTCGGGCCCGAGGTCCCTGGACGGCTCTCCGCCGTCTACTTCGACGTCGGCGACCAGGTGGCCAGGGGCGACGTCGTTCTGCAGCTCGATCGGGGACCGTTCGAGACGAACCTGAAACGTGCGCGTGCCGGTCTGGCCCTGGCTCAGGCCGAGGCCGCCCAGGCGCGCCAGGAACTGGAGCGGGTCCAGCGCCTCGCCGAGCAGGAGGTCGCCCCGCCCCAGCAACTCGACCAGCAACTGACTCACCTGGCCGTCGCAAGGGCTCGCGTCGATCAGGAACTCGCCGCGGTCGAGAGCGCCGAACAGGATCTCGTGCGAACCGCGGTGATCAGTCCCTACCACGCCCACGTGGTCGAACGGGAGCTCCACGAAGGGGCGATCGTCGGACCGGGTTCGGTCGTCGTCACGATCCAGGAGCAGACGGGCTTCGCCGCCGAACTCGACGTGCCCGCCGCGGCGGCGGCGCCGGTCCAGGTCGGCGACCCGGCCCTGTTGATCGTCGAGGGCGCGGCCGCGCCTTTCGAGTCGCGAATCGCCTCGGTGAACGCGAGGATCGACCCCGAGAGCCGCACCTACCGGGTGCGAGCGCCGGTTCCGGGCGAAGTGCCCGGCGCCAAGGCGGGGGCCTTCGTCCGCGCCGAGATCAGGCCGCGGACTCCCGGCGGCGCCGTGATCGTCGAACGCGCAGCGGTGCTGAACCGCGATGGCCGGGCTTACGTGTTCAGCGCCCAGGCCGGACGCGCGCACCGGATCGAAGTGACGGTCGGGGCGACCGGCCCCCGCTGGGTCGAGATCCGGAGCGGCGCCGAGCCCGGCGACGCGGTGATCACGGGCCCGCTGATCGAGCGACTGGCCGACGGCGCGCCGATCTTCGCCGCCGAATCGCCGCCCGGCGGCGAAGGCGAGAACTCGCCCCTCGCCTCGCTCCCGAACGTCCCTTGAGGCATCCATGCTGAACCTGCCGCTGCTGTCGATCCGCCGGCCGGTCTTCGCATTGATGCTGAACCTGGCCCTGGTCGTCCTGGGCCTGGTGTCACTCAACCGGCTCAACGTCGACCTCAACCCGGACGTCGAGGTTCCCTTCGTCACCGTCACCACGGTCCTCGAGGGAGCGTCGCCGGAAACGGTCGAGACCGAGATCACGGACATCCTCGAGGAGCAGATCAACACGATCGAGGGCATCCGGGACCTGAGTTCGGTTTCCTCGGAAGGGGTCTCCCAGGTCTTCGTCGAGTTCGAGACGGACTACGACGTGGACGTCAAGGCGCAGCAGGTACGCGAGAAGGTCGCTCCCGTGCGCGCCGAGCTGCCGCTCGACGCCGAGGATCCGGTGGTCATCCAACTCGATCCCGACGCGACGCCGATCCTCTCCGTCATGCTGGGTGGCCCGCTCTCCGTCCGCGAGCTGTCGGAAATCGCGGAGAACATGGTCAAGGACCGGCTCGAGCGCCTGCCCGGCGTCGGCAGCATCGAAATCATCGGCTCGCGCCGCCGCGAAGTGCGGATCTGGCTCGACCCCGTGCGGCTCGCCGGCTACGGGCTATCGATCGACGATGTCCGCTCCACCCTGCTGCTGGAGAACGCCGAGACAGCCGGCGGCCGCGTCGAGGGCCGCGAACGCGAGTGGACCGTGACCACCTCGGGCCGCGTGAAGCGGGTCGAGGACTTCGGCGCCCTGATCGCCGCCGAGCGCGGCGGGCGCCTGGTCTACCTCCGGGACGTCGCGAAGATCGAGGACGGTCTGGCCGAGGAGCGCTCGCTCGCCCGCTTCAACGGGCAGCGGGGAGTGTCGCTGGAGGTCCGGCGGCGCAGCGGGACGAACACCGTGGCCGTCGCCGAAGCGGTTCGGACGGAAGTCGAGGCCCTGCGGCCCAACCTGCCGCCCGGCATGGAGGTCCTGATCACCCGCGACATGGCGGTGTTCATCGAGGACTCGATCTACTCCGTCTTCTCCAACATGCTCTGGGGCGGCCTGCTGGTGGTCGCCGTCGTCCTCCTGTTCCTGCGCAACCCGAGATCGACCCTCATCTCGGCCCTCGCGATCCCCTCCTCGGTCATCGCGTCGTTCACGTTCTTCTACCTGGCGGACTTCACGCTGAACGTGATGACCCTGATGGCGCTGTCCCTGGCGATCGGCGTGGTGATCGACGACGCGATCGTCGTCCTGGAGGTGATCTACCGGCGGATCGAGCAGGGCCTGGGGCGCCGCGAGGCTGCCGAGGAGGGCGCCAGTCAGGTGACGCTGGCCGTCATCTCCACCACCCTCGCCCTCTGCGCCGTCTTCGTGCCGATCGCATTCCTGACCGGCACCGTCGGCCAGTGGTTCTACGAGTTCGGGATGGTGATGGCGATCGCCGTCTGCGTCTCGAGCGTGTTCGCGCTGACCCTCACGCCGATGCTGGGCAGCCGGGTGCTGACGGGCCGCCAGGGCAGGGATCCCGTCAGCCGATTTCTGGGCCGGGGCCTCGACGCTCTGGACCGCTTCTACCAGGCAGTACTGCGGCGCGCTCTCGGCCATCGCCTGGTCACCCTCGCCGTCGCCGTCGTGGCGATGGCCGGCGGCGTGCTGGTGGCCCGCACCCTCCCGTTCGACCTGTTCGTCACCGAGGACCGGAGCGAGTTCAACGTCGAGTTGAAGATGCCGATCGGTACGCCCCTCGGCGTCACCGCGGAAGCGGCTCGGCGCGCCGAGGAAGTGCTAGCGGCCGATCCGGAGGTCCGAAACCGCTTCGCGACGATCGGCGGCGGCAGCCGGCAGGAACCCAACCGCGCCTCGATCTACGTCCAGTTGACGAACAAGCGCGAGCGCGACCTCGGCCAGCTCGCGATCATGGACCGGGTCCGTGACCAGTTGCTGGCCCGAGTCCCGGAAGCCGAGGAAATCGCCGTGTCGCCGATCAACTGGATCGCGGGCAGCGACGACCAGTTGGGAGCGCGCGCCGTCACCTACAGCCTGCGTGGCCCGCGGATGGAAGACCTGGAGTTCTACTCGGAGCGGCTGGTCGGGCTGATGCGCTTCGACCCGGCGTTCGTCGACGTCGGCACGAGCTGGGAAACCGGCAAGCCGGAGATCGAGATCGACGTGGATCGAGATCGGGCGGCCGACCTCGGAGTGCCGGCCACGGTCATCGGCCGCACGATCCGCACCCTGCTCGCCGGAGAGAAACTGGGGACCTTCGAGGAGGACGGCGAACGCTACGACGTCCGAGTCCAGGTGCTGCCCGAGTACCGCGACACTCCGGCCAAGCTGGACCTGATCCAGATCCGCACCGCCTCCGGGCAACTGACGCCGATCACCAACGTCGCCGACATCCGGCTGGGCGAAGGCGCGGTCCGGATCAGCCGCCAGAACCGCTCCCGCGAGATCACGATCGCCGCCAACGCCGCCGAGGGCACGGCGCAGTCCGAACTGGCCGCCCGGGTCGAAGAGTACGGCCGCCAGATCGGCCTCGCCCCGCCGAACCAGCTCGTCCCCAGCGGCATGACGGTCGTCATGCGGGAGACGGGCCTGTCGCTGCTCTTCGCCTTCGTGCTGGCGATCGCGGCGATCTACATGGTGCTGGCCTCGCTCTTCAACTCCCTGGTCCACCCGATCACCATCACGATGTCGGCGCCGCTCTCCTTCATCGGCGCCTTCCTGGCACTCAAGCTCGCGGGCATGCCGCTCGACATGATGAGCGGCATCGGCCTCCTCGTCCTGATGGGGCTGGTCATGAAGAACGGCATCCTGCTCATCGACTACATCAACCGGCTCCGTCAGGACGGCCGCTCACGCCGCGAGGCGATTCTCGAAGCCGGGCCGGCCCGCCTGCGTCCGGTCCTGATGACGGCCTTCTCGCTCATCTGCGGCCTGCTGCCGGTGGCATTCTCGACCGCTTCCGGTTCCGAGGCCCGGGCCGCCATCGCGGTGCTGACGATGGGCGGCATGGCCACTTCGACCCTGCTCACCCTGCTCGTCGTACCCGTCATCTACGACCTCGTCGACCGGGCGGTCGACCAGACGACCGCGTGGAGCCGGGTCGCGTGGGAGTGGATGGTGAATCTCAGCCGCCAGCCCGCCGCGCAGCCGGCCCAGGTCACCCGGCCGCGTCGGCGCCGCCGGCGCCGGCGGCGGAAACGCAAGCGCCGCTAGCCAGAATGCGGAGCCGGCCTTCGGCCGGCACGCCTTCCCGCCGCCTTCGGCGAGAAGACCCGCGCACCCAGAGACACGGGCTGGCTCTGCGTGTCAGGACACCGCTGCCGGCGCGGCCCGCACCGGCGCGCCGCGGAGCGCAACCGTGCGGCAGGCAGCGAAAAGCGTCGGAACGAACAGGTCCGGCCTCGCGACGCAGGCGTAGTGATCGGCGTCGACCCGATGAACCTCCGCGCCCGGGATCGCACCCGCCATCAGCAACTGGTACCTGGGCGGGATGTGCCCGTCCTGCTCGGTCAGGACGACCGCGGCGGGCACGTCGACATCGCCGAGCCATGGGCTCGAGTCGAAGCGCGCGAGGGCGGCGGCGGCCTCGATGACCGAGGCCGGCTCCGTCGTCGCGAGTTCGTCCTTCAATGCCAGACGCCGGCCGGGATCCTGGACGTTCTCGAGCATCCGCTCGCCCATGTCGTCCCACACCGACTGGGGCGCCACCCGAGCCGCGAGCGACAGCAGCGGCCCGAGCGCCGAGGCGGCCCGCTTGGCCCGCGGCCCGCCGAAGCTGGAACCCGTCGCGCAGAGCACGAGACCCGTGGTCCGGTCCGGGTGACGTCGCCAGAACAACTGCGCCACCGCGCCGCCCATCGAGTAGCCGACCGGGATCACCCGCTCCACGCCCAGCCAGTCGGCCAGCGCCGCCGCGTCGTCGGCGCAGTCCTCCAGCTTGAAGGCGCCGATCCGTCGAATCCCCCGGCCATGGCCCCGGTGATCGAGCGCGACGACCCGAAAGCCGCGCGCCAGGGCGGCGAAGCTCGTCGACCAGTTCAGTAGCGCGGTAGCCGCGAGACCGTGCAACAGCAGGAGGACCGGCGCGCCGGGAGGGCCTTCGACCTCATGCACCCAGGTCGCACCCCGGCCCAGCAGGTCGATCCGGCGTCCCGTCGATGCGGAGTCCAAGGCGCCGCCCTCAGGCGTACCGCCCGGTTTGCTGCGTGCGGGCGTAGACGTCGTCCACGACCCAGTGGAAGAGGCACACGTGAATGCTCTCGACCATGCCCATGTCGTCCAGGTCGACGTGAACGCCGTCCTGCTGGAGGTCCTTCAGCTTGCCGCCGTCAAATCCGGTCAAACCGAAGGTTCGAAGGCCGTGCCGGTTCCCCCAGTCCACCGCGGCCAGCACGTTGGGGCTGTTGCCCGAACCGCTGAACGCCATCAGGGCGTCGCCGTCGACGGCCGCGCTCATCAGTTGCTGGACGAAGACCTGCCCGTAGTCCAGGTCGTTCGCGACCGCGGTGATCCAGGGCACGTTGTCCGTCAGGCTGACGACCCGCAGGCGACGACGGGACTCGTCCCGCAGGTTGTTCGTCGCGACCGTGCCCTTGCCCAGGTCGACGCTCAGGTGGCTCGCCGCCGCGGCCGAGCCGCCGTTCCCGATCAGGTAGAGCGTGCTTCCCCGCGTCCAGGCGTCGAAGACGAAGTCGGCCCAGCGCTCCACCGCCGCCGCGTCGACCCTCTCCAACTCGTCGCGCAGCCGGTCGAGATACGCCGGGGCATCGAGCGTCCAGCCGAGCATGACGGCATCGTAGCTCAGGGCCGGCAGGCCGGCCGCTACGAAGCTAGCCGCCTGCCGGAGTCGAATCGATGAAGTCGGCGACGATCGTGGCCAGCTCCACGCCCCGGCCCTCCTGGAGGAAGTGCCCGCCGCCCCTGATCGTCGCGTGGGCCAGGCCCTGCGCGCCGGGGACCCGCCCCTCGAAGACCCCTCGCATCGCGCCCGTCACCGGGTCGTTGTCCGAGAAGGCGCAGAGGAACGGCTTCGTCCACTCCGAGAACACCTTCCACGCCTCGACCTGGGCCGGCACGGACGGATCGTTCGGCAGCATCGGCACCCGGCTGGGCATGGCCCGGATCCCGGCCTTGTAGGACGGGTCGGGGAAGGGCGCGTCGTAGGCCGCGATCTCTTCGGGCGTGAGTTTCACGCCGTTGGCCATGCCCCCAAGCAACATCCCGACGGGAATGTCCTCGGTCTCCCAGGTCCACTTCTGCCAGTACGCGAACTTCACCGCCGGATCGGTTCCCATCTGCGAGATCTGCTGCTGCATCTCCATGATGGTCGGCGTCGGCGCCTCGGCCCGGAACTTCGCGATCTTCTCCATCGTCTCCTCCGACACATTCATCGGCAGGGGAAGACCCGTGTTCGCGGCGACGACGCGGTCGAAGCGGGCCGGGTCGAGCGCCACCATGCGGAGCCCGATCAGGCCTCCCCAGTCCTGGCCGACCATGGTCGCGCGTTCGACGCCATTGCTGCGCAGCCAGGCGCTCAGCCAGTCGACCTGGCGCTGGTACGTGTAGTCGTCCCGCTCCGTGGGCTTGTCGGACCGGCCGTAGCCGACGAGATCCGGCGCCATGACCCGCATCCCCCGCTCCGCCAGCACCGGGATCATCCGGCGGTAGAGGAAGCTCCACGTCGGCTGACCGTGCATGAGGAGAACCAGCGGACCGTCGGCCGGGCCGGCCTCCACATGGTGGATCCGGAGCCCCTCGCCTTCGCCGTCGCCCCTGGGGACGACGGTGTACCGGGGCTCGTAGTCGAAGTCGGGCAGGTTGGCGAAGCGTTCGTCGGGCGTGCGGAGGACTTTCATGGCCGCGTAGGATAGCGACCCCTTTCGTGTCCGGGAAGTCCTTTCGATGAAGCTCCTGATCGCCAACCGCGGCGAGATCGCGGTCCGCATCGCCCGCGCGGCGGCAGAGCTCGGCATCCCGACGGTCGCCGTCTTCTCCGAGGACGACGCGCGCTCGCTCCACGCGTCGAGAGCGGACGAGTCGGCCGCGCTTGCCGGCGCGGGCCCCGCCGCCTACCTCGACGGCGAGCAATTGCTCCGCGTCGCAGACGAACACGGCTGCGACGCGATCCACCCCGGCTACGGTTTCCTCAGCGAGAGCGCCGGCTTCGCACGCCTGTGCGGCGAGGCCGGCATCCGTTTCGTCGGCCCGCCGCCGGAGGCACTGGAGCTGTTCGGCGACAAGGCGCGGGCCCGCGACCTCGCGGAGCGCCATGGCGTGCCGGTCGTTCCGGGGATCTCGGAACCTGTCAGCCTGGACCAGGCTCGCTCCTTCTTCGAGGAACTCCCCACTGGCGCCTCGATGCTGATCAAGGCGGTCGGGGGCGGCGGCGGCCGCGGGATGAGAGTCGTCCGAACGGCGGACGAGATCGAGCACGCCTACCGGCGCGCTGTCTCGGAGGCCGGCGCCGCGTTCGACACGGACGGCGTCTTCGTCGAGGAGCTGCTGACTTCGGTGCGCCATGTGGAGGTCCAGGTCGCCGCCGACGACAGCAGTGAGGTCCGTCACTTCGGCGACCGGGACTGCAGCCTGCAGCGCCGCCTCCAGAAGCTGATCGAGATCGCGCCCGCACCGGCGCTGGCCGACGAAGTTCGGCAGGCGCTCCACGACGCTGCCCTCACCCTCGCTGCCGCCGCCGGCTACCGCAACCTGGGCACGGTCGAGTTCCTGGTCGAGGCGGGAGAGCGGCCCGGCGACGAGGCGCGGTTCTTCTTCATCGAGGCGAACGCCCGGCTCCAGGTCGAGCACACGGTCACGGAAGAGGTCTTCGGCGTCGACCTCGTCCACCTCCAGCTCGAACTCGCCCGCGGCCGGCTGTTCGCCGACCTGGGCTGCGGCGGGAACGGCGCGGCCGGGCCACGCGGCCACGCGGTTCAGGCCCGAGTCAACATGGAGACGATGGCGGCGGACGGCCGCGTCGTTCCGGGCGGTGGCGTCCTCGCCACCTTCGAGCCGCCTTCCGGGCCGGGCGTGCGCACGGACACCTTCGGCTACGCCGGCTACCAGACGAATCCCCGCTTCGACTCCCTGCTGGCCAAGGTCGTCGGGCGCACGCCGGCCGACGACTTCGGCGCCGCGCTGGCGCGGACCTCCCGCGCGCTCGGCGACTTCAGGACCGACGGAATCGACACGAACGCTTCCTTCCTGCGCGCTCTGCTGGGCCACGACGAGGTCCGGGCCTGGAACGTCCACACCCGCTTCGTCGACGAGCGCCTCCCCGAACTGGTCGAAGCCGCGGCCGAACTCGACGACCGGCCGTGCCAGGCAGGCAGGACAGGCGAAGCAGGACGGGGCCTGGCCGGTGTCAAGGTCGACGCGGTCGACCCGCTCGCGGTGCTCGACCACGGCAAGTCCGGCGCTCCCTCGGTGAGTCTCCCCACCGCCGAACCGCCGCCCGTCGATTCGACTCCGGTTCCCGAAGGGCTCACCGCGGTGCGCGCGCCGATGCAGGGCACCGTGCTCAGCCTGGAAGCGGAGCCCGGTCAGGAGATCGCGGCGGGCCGGATCCTCTTCATCATGGAGGCGATGAAGATGGAGCACGAGATCCGCTCGGACGTCGGCGGCGTGCTCCGCGATCTCCGCGCGGCCGCCGGCGACGCGGTCTGGGAGGGCCACGTTCTGGCCCTGGTCGAGGAAGGGGACGTGGCCGCCGCGGCGGGGGACGAAGAGACCGAGGTCGACCTCGACGCCGTCCGGCCCGATCTCGCCGAGGTGCTCGAGCGCCACGCGGTGACCCTGGACGACGCCCGGCCCGAGGCCGTCCGGAAGCGGCGCAACACGAAGCAGAGGACGGCGCGGGAGAACATCGACCAACTCTGCGACGGGGGCAGCTTCGTCGAACACGGACAACTCGTGCTCACGCCCGGCACGGGGCTCCCGAAGGAAGAGGTCATCCGCAAGTTCCCGACGGACGGCATGGTCACCGGCGTCGGCTCGATCAACGGCGAGCTGTTTCCCGACGACCGTTCACGCTGCGTCGTCATGGCCTACGACTACACCGTCCTCGCCGGCACCCAGGGCGCGCTCAACCACCCGAAGACGGACCGGATGGTCGAACTGGCGCACCGCTGGAAGCGGCCGGTCGTGCTGTTCGCCGAGGGCGGAGGCGGCCGCGCCGGCACCGGCGGCAAGCGGAAGGGCGGCGCCTCGACGACCAAGGCAGGCCAGGGCCGCAGCGACGAAACCTACCGGCCGCTCGACACCCCGACCTTCACGTCCTTCGCCCGGCTCTCTGGACTCGTGCCGATCGTCGGCATCACGTCACGGTTCTGCTTCGCCGGCAACGCCGCGCTGCTCGGTTGCTGCGACGTGATCATCGCCACCGCCGACTCGAGCATCGGCATGGGCGGCCCGGCCCTGATCGAGGGCGGCGGCCTGGGCGTGTTCCGGCCGGAGGAAGTCGGCCCGATGGACGTCCAGGTGCCGAACGGCGTCGTCGACGTCGCGGTCGAGAACGAAGAGGAAGCGGTGGCCGTCGCCCAGCAGTACCTGTCCTACTTCCAGGGCCGCACGGAAAGCTGGGAAGCGCCCGATCAGCGCCTCCTGCGCCGGATCGTGCCCGAGAACCGCCTGCGCGTCTACGACATCCGGGAAGTGATCCACACCCTGGCCGACACCGGCAGCGTGCTGGAACTGCGGCCCGAATTCGGCCTCGGCATGGTGACCGCCCTGGTCCGGATCGAGGGTCGGCCGGTCGGCATCCTCGCCAACAACCCCGAGTTCCTCTCCGGCGCCATCGACAGCGACGGCTCGGACAAGGGCGCCCGCTTCCTGCAGCTATGCGACGCCTTCGACATCCCCGTGCTCGTGCTCTGCGACACGCCGGGCATGATGGTCGGCCCCGAGATCGAGCGCACCGCCCTCGTCCGCCACTGCTGCCGGCTGTTCGTCGTCGGCGCGAACATCTCGGTGCCCAGCCTGACCATCGTGTTGCGCAAGGCCTACGGCCTCGGCGCCCAGGCGATGGCCGGCGGAGACCTGAAGGAGCCATTCTTCACCGTCGCCTGGCCGACCGCCGAGTTCGGCGGCATGGGCCTCGAAGGCCAGGTCAAGCTCGGTTTCCGCAACGAGCTCGCCGCGATCGAGGACCCCGAGGAGCGCCGCGTCCGCTACGAGGAACTCGTCGCCGCGGCCTACGAGCGCGGCAGCGCTCTCACCGCCGGGGCCTCTTTCGCCGTCGACGACGTGATCGACCCCGCAGACTCAAGGCACTGGATCGCCCGCACGCTCGACTCCGTGCCGCCGCCCCCGGTCCGCGACGGCAAGAAGCGCCGAAACATCGACACCTGGTAGGAGACTGGGTGCGCCCGGCGCCCTCGCCGGCAGTGGCCGCGGGTCTTCTGACCCGCGGAAAAGCCGGTCGCGAAGCGGCGAGCCGGCAACGGCTACTCGCCGCTCCCCGCCGGCTCGATCACGCCGTACATCATCCCGCCGTACGGTCCGTGGTCCCAGGTCCCCGCGTACCGCTCATCGTAGAACAGAACCCGCGCTCCGAACTGGTCGCCCAGGCCGGGAAGCTCGAAGTCCGTGATGCTCACCATCGGCGTGTCGCCGGCCCAGACGATCGGCACGACGACCGGCACGGTGACGTCAACCGTCATGTAGACGACCCGCACGTCGAACCGCCAGCGGTCGCCCTCCCCGTCGAGCTTGGAGACGCTCGCGATCTCGTACCGCTCCGGGTTCTTGTCGCGGCTGACGCCCTCGACATCCTCGAGGCCTTCGATTCCCTCGATCGTGAAGTGGCCGACCAAGTCGACATTCTGCATGCGCTCCGCGAACGCCCGCTCCCGCTCGGAGAGCTCTTCCAACGGCACCGTGCGTCCGACCCCGGTCGCGTGGACGAACCAGCCGGCACCGTAACCGATAGCGAGCAGGACAAGGCCGGTAACCGCGGCGCCGATCCAGAGAAGTGACTTCTTCATCGCAATCCCCTTCTTGTCAGGGGCGCGAGGTTATGCCACTTGAGCGTCCATCGGGACCCACTTCGGCGAAGAACACCTCGGAACGGCTGTCACCGTCGTGCGGACCGCCCGGCCCGGGGCGCACTTCATTCCAGGTCAACGCGAAGCCTTCTCCGAGAGACTCGATCGCCGGAACGAACTTGAGCCCGTCCCCGCTCGACAGCCGTCGCGGTTCGGCGAGCGGAGATCCGCTCGCATCGACGGCCAGGAAGAAGATCTGCCGGCCGCCGTCCACTTCGTCCGACCAGGCGAGGCCGAAGCCGCCGGAACCGGCGGCCGAGTACGCGATGTAGGCGCCGATCGTCTCGCCCGGACTTTCCGTGACGCGCCGCGCGTCGTCATCGATTCCGGCGCCCGCTTCCGCCTCTCGCCACAGTCGCTCCCAGGAGCCGGTCCACAGGTAGACCTCCCGGTTGCCGTTCTTCTCGTCGAACCAGGTCAGGGCGGCCCGGTCCCGACCCAGGGCGATGTCGGGGTACTTGGAGGCGTGGCCATCCTCCCGGGTCAGCCGCACCGTGCGCACAGCGGCGGCGTCGACGCGCGCGAGGTACAACTCCTCCGTCCGCCGTCCCCCCGCCGCATCCCAGACCACCACCGCGGCGCCGTCGGGAGCGAGCGCCGCGTTCAGATTCCAGGTCGTCGTGCCGGCCAGGCCGAGACGCCGCGGCTCACCCAGCATGTCGCCGTCCCGACCCCACCAGGCAGCCATGACCGACTCCTGGCCGTCGCCCGGCCCGACCCAGGCGCAGAAGACCCGGCCCCGCTCCCCATCCGCGACCACCACCGGGTTGCGGCTCGAACCTTCATGCGCTTCCACGGGTGTTTCCCAGACGAACCCTCGCTCAGCCGCCCACAGACCCAGTCGGGCCTCCAGGTCACCGGTAGCCGACTTCTCGTACCAGGCGACCGCCAGACCCTCGCCCAGTCGATCGATCGACACTTCGTAGGACTCGGCTCCCGACCGCGTGAGCCGAACCTCCGGCGACAGTCCGCTCCTGGCCGAAGCGGCTGCGCCCTCTCCGGCCTCGACACCGACCAGCCGCAGATAGATCTCCGCGTTGCCGTCGCGGTTGTCGTACCAGGCAACGGCGGCGCCACCGTCCATGGCGGCAAGCGCAGGCTCGTACGCCCCCGCACCGCTCTCGCTGACCTGCAGAGGAGCGGATCCAGCGCACGCGGCGAAGGCCAGGAGAGTCAGAGGCGACACACCTGAACGAAGTGCGGCAGGCGAAGTCATCGTCGGGGTTCTACCAGTCCTCCCGCACGGCTACCATCGCACGGTCTGATGCGACATCTCATCACTGCCAGTTGGCCGGTCGCAGCCGTCCTCCTGCTCGCCGGCGCCGCCGGAGCCCAGGAGTTGACCGGCGACCCGTGGTCCGACATGGACTACGGGCCCTTCAAGGTCCACTCCTACATCGTCGAACCGGGCAACAACGCGAACAAGGGCATCGCGATCCGGGTCGACGAAGGTGCGGGCGGTGTCGCCAAGGGCACGGAGTTCCTCCTGTTCGACACCGACACCCTGCGCTGGGCCGCAGGCTGGACCGGTCCCGGCCTGATGGACTGGAACTCGATCAACTACAACGGCAGGCACGTGATCGAGCCTTCGATCGTCGGCGAGCTGCTGTTCACGAACCCGGACGCGCCGGGCTGGTCGCTGGCGGACGACGACTTCGGGGACACCCGCATCGTCGGCCTTGGCGGGCGTCGTTTCGGCCCCCAGCACCGCGATGTCGCTCGCTGGCTCGGCCACTACGTTCACGGCGACCGCGTTGTGCTGCACTACCGAGTGGGCGACACGGAGGTCCTGGAACTCGGCGCCTCGGAGGGCGGCGGACTGTTCAGCCGCACGCTGAACATCGGGCCCAGGGACACGGACCTTGTCGTCCAGGTGGCGCACCAGCAGGGCGGGCGAGCCTGGCGCAACGGCCAAGCCGCCGGCTTCCGCAAGCCCCGCCCCAACGCGGCGGATCGAGGCGAGCGCAGCGGACCCATCGTTGCGGCTCTCGTCGGCGCGCCGGCCGCCGTCCAGTGGATCGACGAAGCCGACGACCACATCCGCCTGCGCGTTCCGGCCGGGGACGAACCGGTCCGCTTCAAGATCGTGATCGGACAGCGCGGCCGGTCGAACGCGGGATTCCTGGCCAGAGCCGCTGGCGTCCAGCCCGCCGGCGATCTCGGCGCGCTGACCGGGGGCGGTCTGCCGAACTGGAGCGAGACGGTCACGACCGAGAGCCGCGTCCTGGGCCGCCGCGGCGGACCCTTCGAACTCGAGGCCATCACGACGCCGCTCGACAACCCCTACCGCTCCTGGATGCGCCTCGGCGGTTTCGACTTCCTGGACGGCGGCCGGCGTGCCGTGGTCGCGACCTGGATGGGCGACGTCTGGATCGTCGACGGACTGGGCGGCGAAGAGATCGGGCCGGTCACCTGGAAGCGCTTCGCCACCGGACTCTACGAACCGCTCGGCGTGAATACCCGCGGCGGAGAGATCTTCGTCACGTCGCGCGACCAGATCACCCGCCTTCACGACCTGAACGGCGACGGCGAAGCGGACCACTACGAGGCGTTCAACCACGACGCCCAGGCCTCCGCCCATTTCCACGAGTTCGCCGTCGGCCTGGAAGCCGACGCGGAAGGCAACTTCTACTACGCCAAGGGCGCCGGACACGACTTCGATGCTCGCGTCCCGCAGCACGGCACGATCCTCAGGGTCGCCGCCGACGGCTCCGAGACAGAGATCATCGCCAACGGCTTCCGCGCGCCCAACGGTCTGGTGGTCAACCCGGACGGGAGCGTCATCGTGACCGACCAGGAGGGACACTGGATCCCGGAGAACCGGATCAACTGGGTCGAGCCGGGCACCTTCCACGGCTACATGCGGGCCTGGCGCGAGCCCGACCGTGACCCCGACGACTTCGTTCAGCCCGTCACCTGGATCCACCACGACGTCGACCGCTCGCCGTCGGCGCCGGTGTGGATCCGCAGCGAACGCTGGGGCGAGCTGGACGAGTCGCTGATCTACCTTTCCTACGGCAACGGCAAGATGTTCTCCGTGCTCTTCGATGAGGCCTTTCCGCGGGCCGCCTCTCCACAGGGTGACGGACCGCCACGCCAGGCCGCGGTCGTCGAGCTGCCGGTCACCGCCGCGCCAACCGGGCTCGTCCGCGGCCGCTTCAACCCCGCCGACGACCACCTCTACGTCTGCGGACTGTTCGCCTGGGCCGGCGACCGCACACAGCCAGGCGGCTTCTACCGCGTACGGCGCACGGATCAGCCGCTGCGCATCCCGGTGGCCTACGAGACCGCTCGCGACGGCATCGTCGTCCACTTCACCACCCAACTCGACGCGGACTTCGCCGTCGACCCGGGCAACTACTCGATGCGGATCTGGCAGTACCTGCGCCGGGCGAGCTACGGCTCGGAGGACTATCGCGTGTTCGGGGAAGGCGTGGGCCGGGACGACCTGGAGATCTCGTCCGCCACGCTCTCCGCCGACGGCCGCTCGGTGTTCGTCGAGATCCCGGACATCCTGCCGGTCCAGCAGTTCCACCTGGAGATGAACCTGCGAAGCAACGACGGCGCGAGGATGCGGGAGTTCGTCCACGGCACGATCCACGAACCGGGCTCCCGGCGCGGCGCCGAGATCCTCGCGGGCGCCGACTGACGCGGCCGCGAGATCGTCTTGCGCACCTGCTGGCAGGCACCTTTCGGCACCGCCGCGCTCCTCGCGTTGGCGTGGGCAGGCGCGACCACAGCACAACCCGAGGCGCCAGACGCGGCGGCCGACTTCGACCAATCCGGCCTGGCGCTCGTCCTCCGTTCGCCCGACGGCGCCGCGACCGACGCGCGGGTGGCGCGCCTTCTCGCGCTCTACGTCCCCGCGGACCAGACCGCAAGCCCTTTTCTCGACGCCGGCCCGTTCGAGGCCACGTTCCGGGGCGCGGTCGAACTCGACCTGAACGACTCGTACCGCTTCAGCGTGCGCGGCTCGGGGAGCGTGCGGCTGAGCATCGGCGGCAACGTGGTCATCGAACGGCAGGAACTGCCCGCCGGCGACGCTCCGCTGTCCACCGACGGCGAGGTGCGCCTGAGCAAGGGCCTCAATCCGATCGAATTCGTCTACCGCAGCCCGTCCGCCGGCAACGCCTGGCTGCGCGTGACCTGGGGCAACGACTACCTGCCGGAGGAACCCCTGCCGCCCGCGTCGCTCCGGCACGCCGACACACCGGCGCTCGAACTGGGCCGGGCGCAGCGAGCCGGCCGCGACCTCGCGTCTCTCTCACGCGTCGTACCGATCGAGTACGCAGAGCGCTGGATCAGGCGGAGCGGCTGCCTCACCTGCCACAGCCGGGACGGTGCGGCCGCCTCCGGGCCCGACGGTGCCGCGCCCGACCTGACCTGGGCCGGCGAGAAGCTCCGCAGCGACTGGATCGAGGACTATCTGGCCGACCGCCTCGCCGCTCGTCCCCGCCCGCAACTGCAGGGGCGGGCGTCCGCCTTCGCCGGCAACGCCGGTCTGCTCGCCGCCGGCCTGCATCACCAGCACGGTCTGGCCGCCTCGCCTCCCGACACGGACCCGATCGACGAAGAACTGGCGGCAATCGGACGCGACCTCATTCAAGGCGAGCGCCTCGGCTGCCACGCCTGCCACGGCCTGGGCGACGAGGAGGCGTTGGGAGGCGAGGGCTCCGAGGAAGCGATCAACTTCCGCCTCGTCCGGCAACGCCTGCGCCGCCCTTACTTCGACTGGTTCCTCCGGGACCCGCAACGCATCCTGCCGGGCAGCAAGATGCCCCAGTTCGTCGACGAAGACGGCTACACCGCGCTTTACGACGTCTTCGACGGCGAGGCGACGCGCCAGTTCGAGGCGATCTGGCACTACCTGGGCACGATCGACTGAAAGCGGATGCCGGCCTCCCGGCCGGCGTTCGTCGCTGGCCGCTTCCGGCGGCAGCCGGCCGGGGCGCCGGCGCACCCAGTCGGTGACTCTTCGGCAGGCACCTTAGACTGCCGCCATGCGACGAAGCATCCTCACCGTTCTCGGCCTGTCACTGACCCTTGCGACCGGCGCTGCCGCGCAGGAGGCCGCCCCAGCCTTCGAACCGGCTTCGACGGTCGCGGAGAACCTCCGCCAGCACCGCGCCTTGCCCGATCCCGCCGACGAGGTCTGGTGGACGGAGACCGGCGAGGCAATGGCCTGGCGCAACCGGAACCTCCACCAGGTCGTGCCGACGGTCAATGTCTACCGCGAGGGCCCGGTCAGCACGTTGGCCGTTCGCCCGATGCCCGCGATCGCCGGTTACACGGTCGACACGCCGGCTGGCGAGATGACCTTCGACGCCTACCTCCACGGCGAACACTCGACGACGATGGGCATCGTCATCCTTCACCGCGGCGACATCGTCTTCGAGCGCTATCCGCGGATGCAGCCCTACGAGAAACCGATCTGGTGGTCGGTCACCAAGGTCCTACCGGCGACCCTGGTGGCGATCCTCGAGCACCGCGGCCTGGTCGACACGACCCAGCCCGTCGACCGCTACGTGCCCGCGCTCAAGGGTTCCGACTTCGAGGGCGTCACCGTCCGCAACGTGCTCGACATGGCGTCCGGCGTCGACTGTCCGGACGGGGACTACAGCGACCGGAGCACCTGCTACTACCAGTTCGAGGCCACGCTGGGCGACGCCGTGCGGAGCGAGAAGACGCCGGACGACCCCTACACGATGCTCTCCACCCTGAACGTGGGCCGCTGGGCCGAGCAGGGCAAGGGATTCGACTACAGCGGCACGAACACGTTCGTCGCCGGCTGGCTGGTCGAGGAGGTGACCGGGATGCCGTTCCAGGACGCCCTGAGCCGCGAGGTCTGGACCCGGATCGGCGCCGAGGCCGACGCCTCGATCTACGCCAACCGGTACGGGATTCCACTTACCTCAGGCGGACTGCTGGCACGGCCCCGCGACATGGCCCGCTTCGGCCTCCTCTTCACCCCCAGCTACGCCAAGGTGTCATCCGAGCGGATCGTGCCCGAGGAGCACGTCGAACTGCTGCTTCACGGCGGCCGGCCGGAGCTGCTCGAGAACGCCCGCTACGGCGGCAGGCTGCCCGGCGTGAGGCACAACGTCTACCAGTGGGACCTCGTGTTCGACAACAACGACGTCTACAAGGGCGGCTGGGCCGGCCAAGGACTGCTCGTCAACCCGGAGCGCGATGTCGTCGCCGTGTGGGTCGGCTACACCGCCGCCGACTCGGATCCCGCCACGTACCCCTTGCTCCCACGCGTGCGGGCGGTGCTCGACGGCGTCTTCGGCGGGGCGGAGAACGCCGGCCGCTGAGCTGCTGGGTGCGCGGGTCTTCTGACCCGCTGCCGCCGCAGGCGGCGTTGAACATCGTCGCCGGCCTCCGGCCGGCGGCTTTCTTGTACGAGCTGCGCCGCTCCGCGGCTCCGCCCGTGGGCGGGTCGGAAGACCCGCGCACCCAGCGGACGGGCTACTTGCGCGCGGCCTGGCAGCGGGCGAACTCTTCGCCTACGTCCGGCAGCCCGTTCTCCAGCAGCGGCAGCGACTCGATGGCCGGACCGGCGCCGTGCCGGCCGCCGGCGAGTCGGGCGCTCATGTTGGTGAAGGTCTCGAGCAGGGTCTTCGCGGTACGCGGCGTCACGACCCCGGCGCCCATGCCGAAGGGTGGTTGCGGGTCGCTTACGGTCTTCTGGACGACCGTAACCGTTCCCTCCCCCTCGCCCGGAGTAAGGAACCAGCGGGAACGGGCGCAAAGGACGCGCTTGCCCTTGAACTCGGGGGTCAGATCGTCGGCGCCGGCCATGTCGCCGACCACGCCGCCGGCGGCGGTGCGCCACCAGGCCACGCGGTCCATCGTGATGCGCCGGCTGATGCCCTTGCCCGAGACGCGCTGCCGGAGAGTCTGGAAGGGGGCGTCGAGTGCGGTCGCGCGTTCTTCCACGCACATGGCCTGCCACTCCGGACAGGCATCCGTGTCGGCCAGGAGGGCGATGACGGCCGACATCGAACCGCGCACGGTCATCTCAGCCCGGACCAGGGGGTAGTCGGCGTTCTCGACCGGACAGGACTCGACGGTGACGGGACCCTCGGCCTCCCGGGGTTCGCATTCGGCGGCGGCGGGCGCCGGCAGGGCGGCGAAGAATACGAAGGTAGCCGCGGCGAACAGAGCCCGGAGACCGGCGCTTCGCGCCGGATGCGGGTCAGAGGACCCGCGCACCGACAGGGGAGACACTGGCATCTTCATCGTCCTATCCTCCAATCGCCGACTCGGGCAGCGCAAAGGCGATCAGCTCATCGGGGATCCGTCGGTTGCGGGCGCCGCCTCCGGCGATCACGATGTACTGCCGGCCTTCGTGCATGTAGGTCATCGGCGGGCCGTGGAACCAGACGTCGGTCTCTACTTCCGCGACGACCTCGCCGGTCGCCTTGTCGTAGGCGCGCAGCAACCCGCCGCTGCTGGTGCGGGGGTTGTCCTCGTCGGGCAGGGCCACGAAGCCGATCAGCAGCGTGCGGGTGACGAGCAACCCGCCGTCCGCCGGCATGCCGATGTAGGTGGTCCCCATGTCCGGCAGGTTCAGGTGCGCGATCGCCGGATGGTTCCTGGGGCCGGGACCGACGGGAACCCGCCAGAGGTGCTCGCCCCGATTCAGGTCGATCGCCGTGATCGTCCGGTAGGGCGGCTTCGTCAGCGGCAGGCCGCGCGGCCCCGCCGTGTCGACGTAGGCGATCACGTAGCTCCAGTCCGGACCGCGGGCGCGGTCCGGCTCGATCAGGGACATGCCGGTGGGCCGGTGCTGGGCCTCGACGAACAGCACGCCGGTCATCGGATCGACGGACGCTCCGGGGTGGTTCGCACCGCCGGCCGCCCCCGGGACCACCATCACGCCTTCCTTCCCGCCCTCGCCCCTGACGATCAGCGGCGGGAACATCGGCGCCAGCACCAGCTTCTCCGCGATCTCCAGCGCCTCTTCGCGCAGTTCCGGCGTCCAGTCGATCAGGTCGTCCTCGCTGACGCCCTGGCGTACGAAGGCCGGCGGTTTCGTCGGAAACGGCTGGGTCTCCGCCAGCTTCTCGCCCGGCACCGTCGACTCGTGGTTCACCGGCCGGTCCTCGATCGGCCAGACCGGCTCGCCGGTGGCGCGGTCGAAGACGTAGGTGAAGCCGGTCTTCGAGACCTGGGCGACGGCCTTGATCAGCTTGCCGTCGACGACGATGTCGAGCAGGTTCGGGGCCGAGGCGATGTCGTAGTCCCAGATGCCGTGGCGGACGGTCTGGAAGTGCCAGACGCGCTCCCCCGTCTCCGCGTCGACGCAGACCAGGCTTTCAGCAAAGAGGTTGTCGCCCGGCCGGTCGGCGCCGTAGTAGTCGTTCGACGGCGTGCTGGTCGGCAGGTAGACGTAGCCGAGCTCGTGGTCGGCGCTCATCGACGCCCACACGTTCGCGTTTCCCGCGGTCCGCCAGGACTCGTTCTCCCAGGTCTCGACGCCGTACTCGTCGCCGCGCGGGATCGTGTTGAATCGCCACTTGAACTCGCCGGTGTGGACGTCGTAGGCGCGGACGTGGCCGGGCGGCGCGTCGCTCCGGATCGAGTAGTCGAAGATCTTCGAGCCGACGATCACACTGTCGCCGACCACGATCGGCGGCGCGCCGTGAGTGACGTGTCGGATCGCGTACTCGCCCGGGCCGAGGTCCTGAGCCAGGTCGACCACGCCGTCCTCGCCGAAGGCACGATCCGCCTGGCCGGTGGCGGCGTCGACCGAGACGAGCTGACGGCCGATCGTGGCGACGAAGAGGCGTTCCTTCTCGCCGTCGGTCCAGTACTCGATGCCGCGGGCGCCGACGGGCCGCATCGTCGTGCCGCCGCGCTCCCAGGTCTTCGGGTTGTAGACCCACTTCTGCTCGCCGGTCGCCGGATCGAGCAGGGCCACCTGGCCGAGGCTGGTCGGCGCGAACAGGCGGCCGCCGATCATCAGCGGCACGGAGCGGTAGAACCCGGTGTCGTAGCCCGGCAGCACGTCCAGCGGGACCTCGTGGTCCGCCGTGCGCCAGCGCCAGGCGATCTCGAGCCGGCCGAAGTTCGAGCCGTCGACCTGGGACAGCGGCGAGTAACGGCTGGACGTGTGGTCGCCGCCGTGGTGCTGCCACTCCCCGTAGGCGGACTTGCCATGCTCCCGCGTCTCCGCCCCGGCCGGCACAGCGGCGAGCCCGATCGACCAGGCGATGCCCAGTCCCACGATGCGCGGCACGTTCATCGAATGCGCTAACCTACCGCACACGAACCCCGACCGAGAAAGGCACTTTCCCTATGGCCGAACAAGACCTGAGCCGCCGCAGCGTGCTCGGCGCCGCAACCGCCGGCGCCGGCTTGATGATCGTTCCCCGTCACGTCCTCGGACGCGGTGAAGAGGCGCCGAGTGACAAGCTGAACATCGCGGCCATCGGCGCCGGCGGCAAGGGTCGCAGCGACGTCGCCGGTGTCGCGAGCGAGAACATCGTGGCGCTCTGCGACATCGACTGGAAGCGCGCCGAAGAGACGATGAACCTGCATCCGAACGCGAAGCGCTACCACGACTACCGCGAGATGTTCGACGCCCACGACGACCTCGACGCGGTGCTCGTCTCGACCGCCGACCACACCCACGCAGTGATCACCGTGGCGGCGCTCGAGCGCGGCCTTCACGTCTTCACCCAGAAGCCCCTGACGCGCACGATCGGGGAAGCGCGGATGGTCGGCAAGGCGGCCCGCAAGGCCGGCACGGCCACCCAGATGGGCAACCAGGGCCACGCGGGCGAGGGCACGCGCCTGATCCGCGAGTGGATCGAGGGCGGCGTGATCGGCGAGGTGAACCGCGTCGAGTACTGGACCAACCGGCCGATCTGGCCCCAGGCGATCAAGCGCCCCAAGGAAGTTCACGAGGTGCCCGACCACGTCAAGTGGGACCTCTGGCTCGGCCCGGCGCCGGAACGCCCCTACCACCCCGACTACTACCACCCGTTCGCCTGGCGCGGCTGGTGGGACTTCGGCACCGGCGCCATCGGCGACATCGCCTGCCACGCGATGGACGCGGCGTTCTGGATCTTCGACCTGCGGGATCCCTCGTCCGTTTACGCCGAGTCCACGCCGTTGTTCAAGGAGTCGGCGCCGGCAGCCACCCGGATCACCTTCGAGTACCCGGCCCGCGGCAACCGGCCGAAGATGACGGTGGTCTGGCGCGACGGCAACCTGACGCCGGCGATGCCCAAGGTGTGGGAGGGCAAGTGGCCGCCGCGCAACAGCGGTCAGCTCTTCGTGGGCACCGAGGGCGTGATCGTCGCCGACATCTACGCCGGAAGGCCGACGATCTACCCGTCCAAGCTGCACGAGAAGATCACGAAGAACCCGCTGCCCCAGGTCTACGAGCGAACCGAAGGCCACTACAAACAGTGGATCGACGCGATCAAGGCGGGCACGACGAATCCCGACGGCTCCAACTTCGCCGACCACGCCGGCCCGATGACCGAGACCGCACTGCTCGGCAACCTGGCGGTCCGCAGCCAGCAGGAGATCGTCTGGAACCCGAAGAAGCTGAAGGTGACGAACGGCGTCGAGGTGCCGCGCGAGTACATCCAGCCGACCTACCGGGACGGCTGGACGCTGTAAGAGAAGCGGGCTGTAGCGAAGCTGTCCGTCAGGCGGACTGCTGGACGGCGGCGACCGCGGCGTCGCGATCCGGCTCGATGCCCACGATCAGGCTGAAGCCAGAAACCTCGAAGAGTTCCTTCACTTCGTCGTTCAGGCCGCAGACCGCGAATTTCCCTTCGCGCGCCTGCAATGCGCGGGCCACGACGAGTACGACGCGGAGGCCGGCGCTGCTCATGTAGCGGGTGCGGCTCAGGTCGAGGACGACCGCCTCCCCGCCCTCTGCGATCCCGGACGTCATCGCCTGCTCCAGGTCCGGTGCGCTCGAGGCATCGACCCGCCCTTCCGGCACCCAGACGGTCACGTCGCCAACCGTCTCGCCCCCGATCGCCGACTTTCCTATCTTGATGCTCTCGATCACCTGCACACCTCTTCGGGTCTTGTTTGTTCTCAGTAGAACGGATGATGCGCCGTCGCCGTCGCGGCGGCAATGTCCTGAACGGACTTCTGGATCGCCCGGCCCATCGCCTGGCCGATCAGATCGAAGCCGCGCACCAGCTCGATCCTGGCCGCGGCGTGCCGTAGCTCCTGCGGGCTCAGGATGACCTGGAAGGCGTTCGACGCATCGGCCAGGCAAATCAGGGCGACGTCCCTGGGCGCAGGAATCCGGTCGCTCAGGAGCACGTCGAGGATCCGCAGCTTGACCTCCCGCTCCTCCCGGTCGTCGATCATCGGATAGCGACGGCTGCCGAAGACCCACAGGAAGCTCCGATCCTCGACCCGGAGGATTCCCCGCTCGACCAGGCGCGCGAGGGCCGCCTCCTGGACCTGCTTGCTGCGGGCCGAGAGCCGCACCACCCAGGTGCGGGCATCGGCCTCGTCGGCGGCCTCCGTGATCTCCGCCAGCGGGCCGTCGAGTATCTCCTCGCCCACCGGCGTCGAATCGACGACGACGAGTCGCTGGAGGTCGCAGTCCAGGCGTCCGCGCAGCGCGAGGTCCATCAGGATCGCGCCGGCGACCAGGAGCTCCATCACGTTGGGCGCAACACGCTTCATCGCGCCGGATTCGTCGTCCAGGAGAAGAAGCAGGATCTCCTCCACGAAGGTCAGGTGGGGGTTCTGACTCACGTGAGTATGGGGCTCGCAGTTCGTTTCACGGAGAGGTCACATCCGCTGCGGAATCCTACAGGAAGGAAGCGCTCAGGAAGGATGCGCTCCCCTAGATTCCCGCCGTGTCCACCTGACCCGTCGGTTCCTGGCTGTCGCTGCTGACGGTGACCGTGAGGACGTCCGTGTCGTGGTACTGCTGGTGCTGCACCGAGGTCGACACGTGCCGCAGCAGCCGCAGCGACAGCTCGTTCTCGATCGGAACGGGGGCATCGGGCGCCATGACGACCAGCCGGTCTTCGATGTTGCGGCCACCGGGCGCCGCGATGAACTCGAGCTCGGCCGTCTGACGGTCGACTCTCGCAACGACGAGAAGGCTGCGCTTCCGGCCGCCCTCCTCCTCGTCGAGGCCGACCAGGCTGAGCAACGCCTCTTCGCCCGCCGACCAGAGGCGATCGCAGGCCTCGGGCGTCCACCGCGCCCGTTCCGCCAGGCTCCGGAGAAAGCCGCCGATCCGTGGGCCCGAGGCGGCGTTCACCTCGACCGCGAGCCGGCGACGGCGCGGGCCGGTCGATTCGAGGAACGCGGTCAGGCCGATGGCAGTGAGGCCGCCGGCGGTCATGCCGTTGCCCAGGATCGACGCCGCCCAACCGCCGAGCTGGTCGCTGAAGATCAGGTCGTTCTCGAAGCCGACCCCGATCCAGAAGGACACGCCGATCACCAGGGCCTTGCGGTAGTCGATCCCCCCGTGCCCGGCGATGCGCGCGCCGAGTACGAACAGGATGGCGATCAGCACGAGCACGTAGGCGCCGACGACCGGACCGGGGATCGCGAGGATCAGGGAGAGCGCCTTGGGCAGAAAAGCCAGACCGATGAAGATGATCCCGATCCACATCCCGACCCGGCGCGAGGCGACGCCCGTGAGTTCAGTGACCGAAATGCTGCTCGAGTACGTCGTGTTCGGCACGGTGCCGGCGATGCCCGAGAGCAGGTTGCCGAGTCCATCGGCGGCGACGGCGCCCTGCACCGCCCGGTAGTCGGGCGCCCGCGGCGTCCGCCAGGACACCCGCTGGATGCCGACCGCGTCGCCGATCGTCTCGACCGCGCCGATCAGCGTCACGATGACGAAGCCCGGCAGCAACGCCCAGAAGGCCGGCCCGAAGGACAGGTCGAAGCCGGGCCAGCCGCTTGCGGGAGCACCGATCCACGCGGCCGCGGCCACCTGCTCGAAGTCGTAGAGACCGAGAAACGCGGCGGCGATCGAGCCGGCCACGACGCCCGCGACCGGCGCCCACAACCGCCCGATCCCCCTGGCCCGAAGGCCGAAGCCGGCCATGACCGCGACGGCCACGATGAACGTGATCGGAGCGGCCGCGGGAGAAGCGTCCTCGGGCACCAGGGTCAACTGGTCGAACACGATCGGCATCACGCTGACCGAGATCAGCATGATGACCGTGCCCGTGACGGTCGTCGTGAACAGTCTCCGGAGCAGCAGGAGCCGGGCGGAGAGCAGGAACTGGAACAGCGACGAGACGATGACCAGCTTGGCGAGGAGCATCGGACCGCCCTGGCTCAGAGCGGCGATGCTGACAGCGATGAACGCCCCCGAAGTGCCCATGAGCAGGATGAAGCCGGCGCCGATCCGCCACAGGCGGACCGCCTGCAGGATCGTCGTGACGCCGCTCACGAAGATGGCCGCGAACACCGCCCAGGCCAGGTACTCGTCGCTGCCCCCGGCGGCACGGACGATGATCGCCGGCGTGATCACGATTCCGGCGACGCAGAGGGTCGCGTACTGCAGGCCCATCGTTGCCGCGAGGAGCGTCGGGGGCCGCCCGTCCACCTCGTAGCGGACGTGCCCGCCCTTGCCCTTTGCCGCGGCGCTCATGCCTGGTAGAGGGCGGAGTCGGGCCGCCAGGGCGAGCGCTGACCCGCGTAGACCGGCGACCCGTTGCGGAAGTGGGAGGCCTCGTCGAGCGTCTCGACAAAGGGCATCTGCCGCGGGTAGAGATCACCGTCGCCGCGCGGCCGCGGCCCCGCCTTGGAAACATGGCCCCAGAGCGGATGGCCGACCACCTCCTCCGCGATCTGTGCCGCTTCGATCAGCTTGTCGAGCCGGTAACCGGTCTCGATCCCCAGCTCGTGGCAGAAGTCGACGAAGTCCTCCGTCGGCACATGGCCCGCGGCGCGGCCGTTGCCGCAGTAGGGGCAACCCCCCATGCCGCCGATCGAGGTGTCGAACTCGCGCACCCCCAGTTTGAGCGCCTCGTAGTAGCTGACCATCGCCGCTCCGCGGGTGTTGTGCAGGTGACAGTGGAAGTCCGTGATCTCGGGCCAGCGCTCCCGGATCGCGAGGAGCGTTTCCCGCACGGTGTGCGGCATGTTCCAGCCCATCGCCTCGATGATCGAACAGCGGGTGACCCGGAAGCCGGCCTGCTGCCAGCGGTCGATCATCAGCGCCAGCAGGTCCATCCGCTGCTCCAGCGAGAAAGGCCCTTCGAAGTTCGATCCGAACGGATTGCCGATCGCCACGGCGCCGGTCTCGACGCCTCGTGCCCGGGCCATCTCGATCGCGGCCGGAATTCGTTCGATCTGCTGCGCCTGGGTCGCGTTGTAGTTCCGGCGGGCGAAGGTGTCGCAGAGTTCGACGTGGGTGCCGATGCGGCGCTGCCGCACGTCGAGCTTCGGATACCAGCGGTCAGCACGATCGAAGCCGATCTTGTTGAAGATCGCCGCGGTGTAGCGGACGCCCGGTTTGGGCTCGAAGCGCTCGGCGATCTCGTCGATGCAGGCCATCTGCGGCGTCCACTTCGGGTGTGCGTAGGAACCGATCGAGATCACCCTGGCGCCGGTCTCGCCCAGCGCGTCGAGCAGCCGCAGCTTGTCCTCGACCGGAATGTCGGCGCTCTCGATCTGCAGACCCTCCCTCATCGTGTCGTCCGTGATCGTCACGGACTTCGGTAGCTGGCCCATCGCCTGAGTCCCCTTTCTTTGCCGGTGCGCAGGACGGGTACCTTATCGCCGCGCACGGCGGCGGAGGACGGCGCTCGCCGATTCCCCTGTGGCAGGATTCGATCCGTGCGAGGACGCCTGCTTCCCTACCTCGTCCTCGCCGCCGCAGCCACGGCCGTGCTGCTGCCCGGCATCGGCAGCCGCGATCTCTGGAACCCGGACGAACCGCGCTATGCCGAGGTCGCGCGGGAGATGCTGCTCGAGCCGCGGGCGATCGAGCACTTCCTCGTGCCCCGCCTGAACGGCGAGAGGTACGACCACAAGCCGCCGCTCCACTTCTGGAACATCGCCCTGTTCGGCGCCCTTCGCGGCGGCGTCGACGAGGTGGCGGCCCGTCTGCCGTCGCTCCTCGCGGGCATCGGCTCCGTGCTCGTCGTCTTCGCGCTCGCCGGGCGGCTGTTCGGCCGGAGGACCGCCTGGCTGGCGGCGCCGGTCTTCCTGACCTCGGCCCTCGTGATGTGGAACGCGAGGGTCGGCCAGATCGACATGACCCTGACCTTCCTGGAACTGCTCGCCATCCTGTTCTGGGCCCGCGGCCGGTCGTGGGCAACGGACGATCCGTCCCGGCGCCCCGGCGGCCACGCCGCCAATCTGCTGTTCTTCGCCTGCCTGGGCCTGGCCACCCTGGCCAAGGGGCCGGTCGGGCTGATCGTGCCGCTCCTCGCGGTCGTCACCTGGCTCGCGTTCGAGCGCGACCGGGCCGGCGTCGCCGATCTCCGGCTGGGACGCGGCCTGCTGCTCTGGGCCGCGATCGTCCTGGCCTGGTTCGGGCCGGCGGTGTGGCTTGCCGGAAAGTCCTACTTCGACGCCCTGATCCTCGACCAGACCGTGTCGCGGTACGCCGAGGCGACCTACCATCCCCGGCCCTGGCACTACTACTTCCGGACCCTGCCCGGCACGTTCGCCCCTTGGACGCTGCTGGCGCCGGTCGCGATCTACGCGGCCTTCCGCCGCTCCCGCCGCGATCCGGCAAGCCGGGAAGCCCGGGCGGTCCGATTCCTCCTGGTCTGGATCGCCAGCACGTTCCTCTTCTTCAGCGTGTCCGGCGGCAAGCGGACCGTCTACCTGCTGGCGCTCGCGGCGCCGCTGGCGATACTGACGGCCCACGGCGTACTCGCGATCCGGGATGGCTGGCCGCGCTACCGCGCGGCATTCCTGGCCTCGGCGGCGGCCGTGCCGCTTCTCTTCGGGGTCATCGTGCTGGCGGCGCCGGGCGCGGCGGCGGACCTCCCCGACGGTTCGCTCCCTGAAGGAACCATCGCCTCGCTTCAGGCGGTTGCCGCCATCCCTCTCGCCGCGGGTCTGATCGGCCTGTACCTGGCGGCCCGGCGGCGACCCGACCTGTTGACAACTTGCCTCGCGACCGGCCTCGGACTCACCATGTCGGTGACCGCCGTACGGTTGCTGCCGCTGGGTGACGCCTTCAAGTCGGCCCGCGCCCTCTCCGCCGACCTGGTCCAGTGGGCCGGACCCGACGAGCCGTACGCGATCTATCCTGTTCCCGATGCCGCCTTTCTCTTCTACACCCGCCGGTTCGCGGTCGACCTCCACGGCGGCACCCAGGCACACGACCAGGGCGACGAGGAGGCCCTCCGGCGCTTCGTCGCCCGCGCGGACCGTCCCGTCTGGTTGCTCATCGAACGGGACAACCTGGAGCGTCTTTCGCCTCCGCTCGACCTGGTCGAGGTCGCGCGCGACCACGATCCAGAGCAGGGGCACGTCCTGTTGACGACTCCGGAAGCGGCCGCCCGTGTTGCCGCGGACGCCAGGACCGGGCAATGAACGACGGCCGGCGGCTTGCCGACCAGGGCCTCTTCCTGTTCCGGTACCGGAGCCTCTTCGTCGTGTTCCTGCTGCCCGCCGCGGCGTTTGCGATCCTCGAACGGCGGTCGGCGGTCCTGCCCGCGGACCCGGGACTGGGCTGGCTCGGGCTATGTCTCCTCGTGTCGCTGCTCGGACTCGGGGTGCGGTGGGCGGCGCTGGGGTCCGCGCCTCCAGGCGCTTCCACCCGGAGCGTCAGGGCGCCGAGCGCAAGCCACCTGAACGTGACCGGCATGTACTCGCTCTGCCGGCACCCGGTCTATCTCGGCAACCTCTTCGTGCTGACGGGCTTCGCGCTCGCTCTGAAGTCGTGGTGGTTCGTCGTCGTGGCTCTGCTCGTCTACTGGTTGCTCTACGAACGGGTGATCGCCGCCGAGGAGCGCTTCCTCGACGAGCGTTTCGGCGCGATCCACCGCCGCTGGTCGGAGCGAACGCCGGCCTTCTGGCCCCGGCCCCGCTTGTGGCTGCCCCCGGAGACCCGCTTCAGTTGGCGAACGGTCGCCCTCCGGGAGTACAACTCCCCGCTGCTCATCGCCGCGACGTTCCTGTTCCTGCGGATGGTCGATCAGGTCGTCGTCGGCGGCCTCGGCCCGAAAGCGTGGCTGACGCAGGACCTCGGCCTCGTGGCGGGAGTCGTCGGGCTGATGGTGCTGGTTTCCGTCGCGCGAGGGGTGCGCAAGCGCGGACGTTCGGGCCATTGATGCGGTCGCCGCTTCGCGGCGCGACTTCCTGGCCGGCTACGCCGGCAGCGGGTCAGAGGACCCGCGCACCCAGTGCCTCGGAATCGCCGGGGGGACCGATTCGTTGCAGAATCGGACGACGAGATCCGATGAACCCTCCGATGAACGCCCGAACCAGGATCGCATCCGTTCTCGCCGCGCCGCTGCTGTTCCTGGCGGCCGGCGGCGCCGCTCTCGTCGACGAGAGCCAGGCCGGCGAGGCGGGGCGGACGGACTCCGCGCAGGACGCACCGACTCCCAGGCCGCTGGATACCCGCTTCGTCCGCTGGCTGGAACGGGTCGGCCCGCTGATCAGCGACGAGGAGCGCGAGTTCTTCGTCAGCCTGCCCGAGGACTACCGCCGCGAAGCGTTCATCCAGGCCTTCTGGAAGGCTCGCGACCCCGAGCCGAGAACGCCGCTCAACGAGTTGCAGGTGCTGTGGGAGGACCGGGTGGACGCCGCCCTCTCCCAGTGGGGCACGCTGGAAGACGCCCGAGCCCTGTTCTACCTCCTGAACGGTCCGCCGGGGCGCTTCGTCCTTCCGGACGGCCGGACCGCCGCCTACTGCCTGTCGCGGACCAGCGAGCTGGAGATCTGGTTCTACGGCGGCAGCGACCGCACCGCGCGCAACTTCGTCGTCATCTTCCTGGCCACGAGCCGCAACCGGCCCTACGTCTTCTGGCATGACAGCGTCGTCCGCCGCCCCGTCTCCCGCCGCGGGCTGCCCACCACGAACATCGCCGTGCTCTGCGGGGACGAGTGGTTCGGATGGGCCGCCCAGGCGGTCCAGCGGGATCTCGCCAGCAGCGGGGTCATCGAAGAGGTGTCCGGACCGCCCGAGCCGCCCGAGGAGTGGCTCGCGACCTTCGCCGCCTTCAACACCGACCTGCCGGTGGACGCGACCCGGTTCGACGTCGGCCTCGAGTGGGACTTCCCGGGCCGCAACCAGACACGCACCGTGACTCACGGCCTGATCATGGTGCCGGGGCCGAGCGCCGGCCGCAGGAGCTTCCAGGAACGCGAGTACCACAGCTTCCAGATGACGGGCGAGGTGATCCGCGACGACAGCCTGTTCGAGACCTTCCGCTACCGCTTCGAGTTGCCCGCGAGCGGCGAAGAGGAGGACGCCGTCCCGCTGGTCTTCACGCGATACCTCCGGCCCGGCGAGGTCCAGATCCGGCTCAAGATCGAAGATGTCTTCGGCCAGCAGTTCGCCGTGGTCAACGAGACGATCGACGTCCCGAACCTCGAGGAGGCGCAATCGCTGCGGAAGACCATCCTGGAGACCTTCCCGGCACTGGCTGAGGCCAACCAGGCCGCGGCCCGCGGCGAACGCCTCCTGCGCCTGGTACCCCCGCGGGATGAGCGCCTGCGCGTCGGCATGGTGCGCTTCTCCACCCATGCGATCGGCGACTTCGATGCCGTCGCCTTCTCCCTCGACGGCCGCGAGATCCTGCGCAAGCGGCGGCCGCCCTTCGGCGTGGAACTGAACCTGGGCTCCCACCCGACCGAGCACCGGATTCGCGTCGAGGGCATCAAGGACGGCGAGGTCGTCGCCTCGGACGAGATGTCGGTCAACCGGGGCGGCCAGCGTTTCCGCGCCCGGTTCATCGAACCGCGGTCCGGCGAGCAGTACCTGCAGAGCACGCAGGCGGTGGTCGAAGTCGCCGTACCGGACGGCGAGGAGATCGAGCGCCTCGAACTGTTCCTGGGGGAAGAACGGATCGCGACGCTCTACCAGCCGCCGTGGGTGCAGCCGATCGTGCTCGACGGTCCGAACCTGACCTACCTCCGCGCGGCCGCGTTCCTGGCCGACGGCAGCAGCACCGAGGACGTCGTCTTCATCAACAGCCCGAACCCGATCGAGCGAATCGACGTGCAGTACGTCGAGCTCTTCGCCAGCGTCGTCGACGAGCGGGGGCGCCCGATTCCGGAACTGGAGCAGGATCGCTTCCGCATCACCGAGGACGGAGTTCAGCAGACGGTTCGCCGATTCGACTGGGTCGACGACACGCCCTTTCACGCCGGCCTCCTGATCGACACGTCGGCTTCGATGCAGGACTCGATCGGCCAGGTCCGGGCCGCGGCCCAGCGCTTCGTCGACAACACGCTCGAGCCAAGGGACCGGATGGCGGTCCTCGCCTTCGCCAACCGGGCGCGGGTCGAGAGCCGGTTCACGAAGGACAGGGGCCAGCTCGCGCGGGCGCTGTCGGGCCTCAAGGCGACGGGCACGACATCGCTCTACGACAGCCTCGTCTTCTCTCTCAGCTACTTCGACGGCATCAGCGGCCAGAAGGCGCTGCTCCTCCTGTCCGACGGCAGGGACGAGAACAGCTCGTTCACGTTCGAGAGCGCGCTCGAGACCGCGCAGCGTTCAGGCGTGACGATCTACGCCATCGGCCTCCGGGAAGCCGCCGCGGACCGAACGACGCGGCGGGTACTCGAGCGCATCGCGGAAGAGACCGGCGGTCAGGCCTTCTTCATCGACGGGGTCAGCCAACTCGACTCCATCTACGCGCGGATCGAACGGGAACTGCGAAACCGCTACCTCCTCACCTACCAGTCGACGAGCAGCAGGCCCGAGAGCGAGTTCCGGGTCGTGCGGGTCGACGTGGACGAACGCGGCGCCGAGGTGCGGACCATGTCGGGGTACTACCCGTAGAAGCGGCCAGCGACGGCCTTCACGCCGCCAGCGCGGCCTCGCCGAAACGTTCCATCGCCTCCAGCGTCTCCCGCACATCGTCCCAACCCGTCGAGTGGTTGATGATGCAGAGACGGAGCGAGAAGGTCCCCCTGAGAGACGTTGACGAAACGAACGCGCGGTCGTCCCAGAAGAGACGAGCGAGAACCTCCCGGTTGACCCCCTCGAGCGTGTCGTCCTCCAGACCTGCGCCTTCCGGGTTGACCCTCATGCAGACGATGCCAAGCGACGCTGGCGCCAGCAGTTCCAGGGTGCGACTCTCCTGGACGTACTCCTCGGCCCGTCTGGCGAGTTCCATCCCCTTCGACACGGCGCGCCTGAACGCGGACAGGCCGAACGTCTGAATCGACATCCAGATCTTCAGGGCGCGGAACGACCGGCTCAGTTGCAGGCCGCGGTCGTCCAGGTTGGGATGGTTCGCCCCCCAGACGGTGTCCTGGAGAACCGTCGGGCGAAAGGCGAAGGCGCTCTCGAGCGTCCGGGCATCCTTCACGAGCAGGCAGCCCACCTCGTATGGCTGGAACAGCCACTTGTGGGGGTCCAGCCCGACCGAGTCGGCTCGCTCGATGCCGCTGAGAAGCTCACCGCCCTTCTCCGTGATCGCCGCGAAGCCGCCATAGGCAGCATCCACGTGGAGCCAGGTGTCTTCCGCCTGACAGAGATCCGCCATCGCATGCAGCGGATCGATCGCTCCCGTGCTGGACGTCCCGGCATTGGCGCAGACCGCCATGGGCCTGAAGCCCGCTTCGCGGTCCTCCGCCACGGCACGCGTGAGAGCCCCCATGTCCAGGCGGAAGGTGCCGTCCGTCGGGATCTGGCGAATGGCATCCTGCCTGACGCCGACGATCATCGCGGCGCGAGCCTGCGCGCCGTGGCTCTGGTCGCTCATGTACACCGATGGACGCTCGGGATTGCCGGCCGCTTCCCTGGCCGCCACGAAGGCGTCGATGCTGGCCGCGGAACCGCCGCTGGTCAGCAACCCACCGGAACTCTCGGGGTAGCCCAACCAGCGGCGAAACCAGTCCAGGACGACGAGTTCGACCTGGCTCGGACCGCTCGCGACCAGCCAGGTGCAGGCGTTCACGTTCCATGCGGAGGCCAGAAAGTCCGCAACCACGCCGGGCCACGTCGGTTCCGACGGAACGAAGCCGAAGCAACGGGGATGGTCCAGCCGGGTCGTCATCGGGAGGATGTCCTCCACGGCCCGCTGCAGCACCTCCTCTGCCGGCCGGCCTTCCTCCGGCGGCTTCTCGAGCAGAATCCGTTCGAGCCCTTCCTGGAACTCCCCGTCCCAGGCGTTCTCGCCAGGCAGGCTCTCGATCCGAGCCACCGCGAGCTCCACGGCCTTTCCGGCCAGAGCCAGCATGGCTTCGGGAGACATCCGGAGGTCGGAGCGAGCCACTCCCCCATCGGCGGACCGCGGGTCTCCGCCCTTGTCCCCTTCTTCGTGTTTGCCCACGATCGTCGATTCTAGGCGTTAGCGAAACGCCGGCGCGACCTCCTCGATGAACCTGTCGAGGACTTCCCTCTGGCGGTCCGTGCCGCCCAGGTTGAACGCCGGGACGATGTACTCGTCCACACCGGCATCGCGGTAGGCGCCGACCGCGTCGGTGATCTCCGAAACGCCACCGACGTTGGCCGGCATCGCCGTGCCGCGCCGGCGGATCCTGGACAGGAACGCCTCGTCGTCGCTCAGGAACAGGAGCGCGACCGCCGATCGCTCGATCTCCGCCGGGTCCCGCCCGACATTCTCGCAGTGGGCGTCGAGCACGGCCATCTTGTGCTTGAGGATGTCCACCGTGCCCCAGACGTTCCACTCGTCGGCGTGCTGGGCGGTGATCCGCAGCGTCACCTTCTCGCCGCCGCCGCCGATCATCAGCGGCAGGGGATCCTGGACCGGCTTCGGCTCGAGCGGCGCGTCGACCAGTTGGTAGGCATCGCCGACGAAGCTCGCGTTCCGCCGGCCGTACAGCGCCTTGATCACCCGGCAGGCCTCGTCCAGACGGCGGAGCCGCTCGCCCAGCGTGTAAAAGGGGATGCCGTAGGCCAGGTGCTCGTTCTCCTGCCAGCCGGCGCCGAGGCCCAGTACGACCCGGCCACCCGAGATGTGGTCGATCGTCGCCGCCATCTTCGCCAGCACGGCCGGATGCCGGTAGGTGTTGCCGGTCACCAGCGGACCGATCCGCACCCGCGGCACGGCAGCGGCCAGGGCCGCGATCGTGGTCCAACACTCCGCCCACGGCGCCGACGTGTCCTCGTCGTTCGGCATGAAGTGGTCGGCGTACCAGATGCCGTCCCAGCCCGTCGCCTCGACATGCCGGGACATCTCCAGCAGGTCGAACCAGGGCATCGTGGGGGCGGGCCAGTAGCTGAATCGCATTCGAGGGCTCCGTCAAGCAGATTGCGTCGTGCGGCGCGTACCTTACCGCGCAGGCACATGACACGTCCGCTGGGAGGTCAACGGCGCCTCTCAGACACTCCGAAGTGGGTGCAGTGGATCTCCCACTGGGTACGCGGGTCTTCTGACCCGCTGCCGCCGAAGGCGTGTGACCACGGGTCTTCTGACCCGTGGAGGACAAGGCGCCGGCCGCCAGGCCGGCTTCGCCCGACCGCCCAGGCGCGACTACCGAGACTGCCAGCCCTCCGCTTCCACGGCAAGCACGATCCGCGCGCAAGCAAGCGCATCCGAGCCGGCGTCATGGTGCCGAAGAGGAATGCCCAAACGCCGACAGACATCCGGCAGCTTGGCGCTAGCAAAGGGCCACTGCCGGTGCGCCAGTTCCACCGTGCAGACAAAACGCCTTCGCGGCGGGCGCAGGCGGTAGCGAGCGCAGCACGCGTTGAGCACCCGCCGGTCGAACCTGGCGTTGTGAGCGGCAACGAACCGCGCTGATGCGAGCCATTCCTCCAACGTCGGCCAGAGATCAGCGAAGGTGGGCGCCTCGCGCACATCTTCCCAACTCAGGCCGTGGAGCCCTGTGAAGGTGAAGCGTCGGCCGGGAGGACGGATCAAGTACTCGTCATCGCCAAGCACGACCGTTCCCCGCACACGCGGGGATGAACCGAACTTTGGCCTCCAGTGTCAATGGCAACCGAAAATGTCCCACTTGTGGCAACTGAAACTGCGCACTTCTTCGGCTGCGGAAGGATCCTGACCAGGCGTCCCGAGTGGCGGCCCAGGACTCCGGCGTTTGCCGCGGGGAGCGCAACGAGCGGCCACCCGCTGAACTGACACTGCTGCAGTAGCCGCCGTGGCTACGCCGCCGACATCATGAGGCCGTGTCGCTACACTCCGTCGACCACTCTCTCCCACGCGCTACTTCGGCGAACAAGTCAAGCGCAAGCGCCCTCACATCGACGCGGACTTGTGCCGTTCCGTCATCGAGTCACCTCTACGGAGCGAACGCCAGCAGGACGGCCGCATCCGGTTCTGGGGCAGAATCACCCTGCTCGGGGAAGCCACCGACCGGATCCTCCGCGTCGTCACCTTGGAGGACGGTAGGACCATCCACAATGCGTTTCTCGATCGCAGGTACCGCGAGGACAAGCAATGAAGATGCACTACTACCCGGACACGGACAGCCTCTACGTGGAGTTCAAGAGCGAACCGAGCGTCGAAACCAGGGAAGTCGCTGACGGTCTCAACGTGGATCTCGACGCGCGCGGGAACGTCGTCGGCTTCGACATCGACCACGCGGCTGAACGGCTCGACCTCGCGACCCTGGAGACTGAAGCGCTACCGATAAGGGCGTACAAGGCCGGCTGACGGCTGACATCTGTCAGCGCGAGAGATCGCTGCGCCGGCCGGGGCGAAGACCGTCACCAAACCGAGAACGGCTCCCCGGCCGGGACGGCCGTGATCCGGTCGTCGATGACATACCTCGTATCACCTGGGTACACGACGTACAGGGCCTCCAGCCGGAGGTCGTCGACGGCAATCGTCATCGAACGAGTCCGGCGCGGCGCGTCGACGCGTTTGATCTCCACGCCGACGCGACGGCCCTGCTTAAACAGCAACAAGTCGAGTTCCGCGCCGTTGTGGGTGGCCCAGAAACAGACCTCGTCGGGCGCCGATTCGGCGATGACCTTCTCCAGGATGAAGCCCTCCCAGGACGCGCCGATGCGGGGATGCACCTGCAGGGCATCCATCGTGCCCACACCGATCAACTCGTGATAGAGGCCGGAGTCCCGAAGGTAGATCTTGGGCCGCTTGACCTGCCGCTTGCGCAGGTTCTCGCGCCACGGCCGCAACTGCCGGATGAGGAACAGGTGCTCCAGGAGGTCGACGTAGCGCCGCACGGTCGCCTGGGCGACTTCAAGGGCCGTCGCCAGTTCCGCGACGTTGAGAATCTGCCCGTGGTAGTGCGCGAGCATTGCCAGCAGCCGGTGCAGAGCCGGCACGCCGAGCGCGGCACCGAACTGCGGCAGGTCTCGTTCCACGAACGTCCTGAGAAAAGCCCTGCGCCAACCCGCGCTCTCACCATCCGTGTCAGCCAGAAACGACAGCGGGAAGCCTCCGCGCACCCACAGCTCAGGCATCCGGGCCACGCCGACCTCGTCGACTCCGAAGCCGCCGAGCTCGATGTACTCGATGCGCCCGGCCAATGACTCGGCGCTTTGGCGCAGCAGGTCGGGACCGGCGCTCCCCAGCACGAGGAAGCGCGCCGGGTTGTCGTCGCGGTCGACCAGAACCCGCAACATCGGGAAGAGATCGGGACGACGCTGCACCTCGTCGATGACGACGAGGCCGCTCAGATCCTGAAGCGCCGTCCGCGGATTCTCGAGTCGCGCCAGGCTAACCGGATCTTCGAGGTCGAAGTAGTTGGCCGAGTCGGCAGACAAGAGCTGCCGGGCCAGAGTTGTCTTGCCGCACTGACGCGGCCCGACGGTCCCCACGACGGGGAAACGCGTGAGCGCCAGCTCAACGGACTTCTGCGCGGTGCGGGGAACCAGAAGCTTCGGCATATGTTCCAAGATAATACACACTAGAAGTGTATTTCTTCATGGAAACACTGGCCTCCTAGGCCAGAGCCGCGGCCACTTCGGCCAGCCGATGGCTGAGGTGGTCCCGGTTGTTTGGACAGTTTCCGCGTCTGGCCAAGGCATTCTCGGTCGGTCGATCAAGCCGCAGCCGCCTTCGCCGAGGGCCCGCCACGACCCTCTTCACGTTGACCTCAACCGGTCTGGCCTTCCGCGCCCTCGCAGACACCAGCGAACGCCTTCGTGTCCGTGATCGCGTCAGCCGGAGTTCCCGCCGCGTTGGAGTGCTCCCAGATTCTCCCGCCTTCGGCATCCGCCGCCGTGTCTTCCACCCGGATCGTGTAGCCGAGGTCCGTCGTTGATGCCGTGAAGACCCATACGTGGCCGTTCACCGAACAACCACCCTCCAGCACCTTCACGAGGACCTCCCAGTTCGAATCGTCGAAGAACCAGAACAGGCCCGAGTCGTTCGTTCCCACGCGGGCCACGCTCGCGACGCCGCCAGCCTCGTCCGCCCCTCGCCAATCGACGGTCACGGCGAATCGCGAATCGAGCAGGCAGAGGGTCTCAGGCGCCGCCTCGCACGAGCCCGCCGGATCGTTCGCCTCGACCAGGAACGTCCGCGACGCCCGAGACTCCTCGCCGGCGCCGCTCAGGGAGAGAGTCACGTCGTAGAAGCCGGGCTCGGCCCAGGCGTGGCTTGGATTCAGGTCGCGCGCGGCGCGACCGTCGCCGAAATCCCACTCGCGCCGTGACACCGCGCCCGAACTTCCGTCGCTGAAGCGCACCGGAACCCCGGCCCGCGCTCGGCACAGGTCGTCCGGGCACTCCACGTCGACCGTGAAATCCGCGCGCGGAGGACCGGGGTCGACCGGCGGCGGAGGCGGAGGTGGGGGTGGAGGTGGGGGTGGAGGTGGAGGTGGGGGTGGAGGTGGGGGTGAAGGTCCTCCTCCTCCGCCGCCCCCACCGCCTCCACCTGGCGGTCCCGGCGGCGGCGGGGGTGGCGGCTGCGGAGGGGCCGGCGGAGGAGGAGGCTCCACGGACCGCTCGTTGACGGTCATCGCGAAGAGAAGCGAGTCCGTGTCGGGTTCGGTCGTGTCGCTGTCCGTCACCGTGTACGTGTAGAACCTCCGCGCGCTCGCCGCCGACGCGACGCCGGACAATGTCCGCGACTGATCGTTGAAGACCAGTCCGGCCGGAGGCGTGGGAGTCAAGCTGTAGCGCAACGTTCCGTTGCCGCCCGTGGCCGCCGGCAACGACAGGCCGAGCGTGTCGCCAACGGTCAGCGTCTGCTCGGCGATCGAGGCGGACGGGGGAAACGAAGGAGCGGCGTCGCCGGGCGCCATCGTGGCGCCCATCCCCGACGTGGACCAGTCGCTGGAACCTTCCGCGTTTCGCGCCTGTATCCGCACGTGGTACGAGGTGGTCGCCTGGAGCCCCGCTATGGTCGTCGTGCGTACCGTTCCCGAATGCGCGTGGCTCGTCCAGGCGCCCGACGACGAGGAGAGTCGGTACTGGACCGCGTAGCCGCTGATGGGAGGTCCCTCGTTGCGCGGTTCGGCCCAGGCAGCCTTGAGCGTGCTGGCGGACGCGCCGGTCACCGCGGGAGCGCCCGGAGTGTCCGGCGGCTCGTTCTCATCCACGACCGAGACGTTGACGGTCCGGGACGCGCTCAACCCGCCCCCGTCCCTCGCCACGACGGAGAAGGCGTAGCTGCTCCGGGCTTCGAAGTCCAGGTCCGTGGACGACCCGACGGAGAGCTGCGCCGTCTGCGAATCGACCGAGAACGAAGCACTGTCCGCGCCGGCCAGGCTGTAGGAAAGACTGTCGCCCGCATCCGGATCGTCCGCGGTGACCGGAGATCCGAACGTGCCGACGGTGTTCTCCCGCACGCTCAGCGCCAGAGCCGTCGACGGCGAGAACGCGGGCGGCCGGTTCGTGACCTGCAACTCGAAGACGAAGGTCGCCATGGCCTGGGTGGCGCCCGCGAACTTGCCCGTCCCCTTGATGCTCGTGATGGTCCCCCGCGGCACCGTGTCCGGGTTCGACAGGCTGAACTCCGTACCGTCCTCGGTGCCCGCGTCGTAGGGGAAGAGATCGACCTCCACCCGCGCCAACCACTCGTTGTTCGAATCCAGCAGCGAAAGACCGGATACGCCGACGAACCAGTCGGGGCTCGGGGCGATCATGGAGACGAGGGTGACCAGGGGATGGGTGTCCGTGATGTTGAAGTCAACCGACGTCGAGGAAGTGCCGGTAGAGAGCCCGCTGCCGGAGATCACGGCGCCCCGATTGGCGCCGGCGGCGTTGATCTCCTGCGTGAGCCCGCTCGTACCCCCGAACTCCGCCATGGCCTCGATGCCGGACGTAGCCGTCCCGCCGACTTGCCAGAACGTCACGTTGCTGTTGTGGGTGCCGCCGATGAGCGGCGAGAAGTGGTCGCCGCCTGGAACCCCGCCCGGCGAGGCCGCGGCCGTCCAGATCCCCGTGAAGGTGACCCGATAGGTGACGGAGGCGCTCCCCTGGCCCAGCAGCGAAGACGAACAGGCGAATCCCAAGGCCACCAGTGCCGGAATCAGCGCTCTACGTTTCAAGACACAGCCACCCCAGGTTCAGGTTCCATGGCACGATCGGGCGCCACTACGGCCCCGCGAAGCGCCGCAGATTACCAAGTCCGCGACGGAAAGAGCTGTCCACTGAGCTTCTACGCCAGTGCCGCGGCCACTTCGGCCAGCCGACGGCCCAGGCGAGCCGTCCGAAGGCGAATCTTCGCCAGGGGAACGAGGGCCGAAGGACGCATCAGAGCCCCCCGCAACACCGGACCCAGTGAGGAGTCGCCGCCGGCCGCCGAGGCCCGCTCGAGCCAGGACGGAAGCCGGTCCGCCGCCGTGTCGCTGATCGCGCGCACGGCGGCGAAGGGAACGCCGCCACGCTGGAGCACCCGGGCCGCCGCCCAGCTCTCCATGTCGACCGCGGTTATGGGAAGAGAGCCGGTACGCCGCCACAACGCCTCGCGCGACGAGGCGGTAACCACGAGACCCGGCGCCGTGACCAGGACGCCCGGGCGGCAACCGCGGGACGCGGCCGCCCCGACCAGGGTCTCGTCGAGGTCGACGGGCGGCTGGTCCGGCGCCAACACGGTCCGGCCGACGACCAGGGCGCCGACCTCGAGGTCCGGCGACAGGGCGCCGGCGATGCCGATCCAAACCACCCGGCCGCAGGCGCCCCGGGAGGCGAGGCGAACGCAGCGCTCGGCGGCCCGCCGCGCCGACCGCTCGCCGACTCCGCAGACGGCCACCTGGACGGGCCGGTCTCCGATGCGGCCCCGAACGGCAGCGGCCGCCGCGCCGTCCCGGACGCGCAAGGCGCCGTCGACGCGACGGAGCAGGGCCGAAGCCTCGGACTTCATCGCCGCGAGGTAGACCGTCTCCCCTCCAGAAGCCGGCGGGGGCGCCGGCGCACCCGGTGTGGGACGCGGCCGGCCACCTGGCGCCGTCACCGCCGCGGCCCCTTCACGTAGCCGTTCTCCTCGAACCAGCGCACCGCGCGTCCGAGCGCCTCCCGGACCGGATTCTGGGCCAGACCGAGCTCCCTGACCGCCTTGCCGGCATCGAAGAACATCCGGTGGCGCGCCATGCGCGCGCTGTCGAGCGCGACGCGGGGCTCGCCTCCGGCCAGCCGCGCCCAGCCGGTCGCCAGCGCCGCGGCGCCGACCGGCAGCCAGTGCGGCAGCCGCAGGCGGGGCGCCTCGAGCCCCGTGATCTCGCCAAGCATCCGCAGCATCTCGATCAGGGTGACGTTGCGGTGCCCCAGAATGTACTTTTCGCCGACCCGGCCGTGCTCCGCGGCCAGCAGGTGGCCCCGGGCAACGTCGCGCACGTCGATCAGGTTGAGCCCGGTGTCGACGTACGCCGGCATCCTCCGGTTCAGGAAGTCGACGATGATCCGCCCCGTCGGCGTCGGCTTGAGGTCCAGTTCGCCAACCGGTGTCGACGGATTCACGATGACGACCGGAGCGCCGGCCGCGGCCGCCTCGACGGCGACGCGCTCGGCGTGGTACTTGCTGCGCTTGTAGTGCCCGACCATCGCGGCCTCGCTGACGGGAGTCGCCTCCGTCGCGGCGCGACCGCCGGGCTCCAGACCGAGCGCGCCGACCGAACTCGTGTAGACGATGCGTGCCGCTCCCGCCTCGGCCGCCGCCGCCAGCAGTTGGCGCGTGCCGTCGACGTTCGAGGCATGGACGTCACGCGGACGGCGGACGAACAGGCGGTAGTCGGCGGCGCAGTGGTAGACCTCGGTACATCCCGCGCAGGCTGCTCGGAGACTCGCCGGCTCCCGCAGGTCCCCCTCGACGATCTCCACCTCACAGCCGTCGAGGTTCGAGCGGTCTCCGCCCGGCCGCGCCAGGCAGCGCACGGGATCCCGGCCCCGAGCGAGGAGCGCGCGGACGACGTGCGCGCCGACGAACCCGGTGCCGCCGGTGACGAGAACCGTCACCCGTCAGGGCCGGGCCACCGGGGCCATCATCCCGACAGGTGCCAGGCGGCAAGGCGCAGCGCGTCTTTCGGACTCTTCCGGAGATCGCGCACGACCGACGCCTCGAACCCCGAGTGCATCGCGCAGTTCGTGCACAACGGATCCTCGCGCGACTCCCAGTAGTCCCAGTCCGTCTCCTCCCAGAACTCCTCGTAGGTCGCGTAGTGGCGCTTGCCGATCAGGTAGCAGGGCCCCTTCCAGCCGAGCGGCGTCCGCGTGACGGTGCTCCAGGGCGAGCAGGAGTAGTCCCGCAATCCGGCCGCGAACTCGAGAAACATGGGGGTCGATGTCAGCTTGTACTCGTCCGCGATCTCCAGGATGCGCCGGAACTTCCGTTCCGTGTCCTGGCGCGTGAGGAAGATGTCGCGGTCCACCGACTCGTACTGGTAGCCGGGTGAGATCAGCATGCCGTCGATGTCGAGGTCGCGCAGGAACCGGCACAGCTCCTCGACTTCATCGATCTTCGTTTCCTTGAACACGGTCGTGTTCGTCGTGACGTGGTAGCCGCGCTCCTTCGCCGCGCGGATCATCTCGATCGCCTTGTCGAACACGCCGTCCCGGGCGCACACGAAGTCGTGGGTCTCCCGCATGCCGTCGAGGTGGACGTTCAGCGTCAGCCGCTTGTTCGGGGGCACCCGGTCGAACACCTTCGTGTCCAGGAGCAGCGCGTTGGTACAGAGGTAGATGTGCCGGCGTCGAGCGATGATGCCGGAGATCAGTTCCGGAAGCTCCGGGTAGATCGTCGGCTCGCCGCCGCAGATCGAAACGACGGGCGCCTCGCTCACGCGCACCGCGTCGAGGCACTCCGAGACCGGAAGCCTGTCCCTGAGCTTGCCCGTGTGCCGCTCCACCGCGCAGCCGAGGCAGGCCAGGTTGCAGGTGTAGAGCGGTTCGAGCATGAGGACGAACGGATACCGGCGCCTGCCCAGGAGCGCGTTCCTGGCCTGGTGCTTCAGGTTGTCGGTCACCATGTGCAGCGGGGTTCGCATGGATCTCAGGAAGGTCCTTTCGCGGGCATCGCGTCAGTGGACATCGGGCTGGCTGCCCGCAGCGTCGGGTTCCGACACGGTCATGTTCCTGTAGGCAGCCAGCGCCTCGAGCGGGAAGTACTGCGCGTAGCCGTGGTAGCGGAGGTAGAACACGCGGGGGAAGCCTACGCCGGTCCAATCGCGGTCGTACCACGAGCCGTCCTCGCGCTGACGCTCGTGCAGGAAGGCGACACCCTGGTCCAGCGCCGACACGATCCGGTCCGCGTCGCCCCGCCAGACCTGCGACTCGTACGACGCGATCAGGCCCATCATCGCCCACGCGGTCTGGGAAGCGGTGCTGTTGCCGCAGCCCTTGAAGCCGGGATCGTCGTAGGAACGAAGCGACTCGCCCCAGCCGCCGTCCTCGTTCTGTGCTTCCAGGAGCCAGCGGCGGCCGCGACGGCACGCCTGACTCAAACGGTCTGCGGCGCGGCCGCCGGTCCGCGCCGTCAGCGGCCCCAGGGCGGAGAGCGCGAGCCAGGTGCCGTAGATGCCGTTGGCGCCCCAACGCCCAGGCCAGCTCCCATCCTTCTCCTGCTCGCGAAGCAGGTAGTCCGTCGCGCGTCGAACCGGTCCATCGCCCGGACCGTGGCCGTGCGCCAGCAGCGCGTTGATCACCCGGGCCGTGATGTCGGGGGTGCTCGGATCGATCATCGCGTTGTGGTCGGCGAAGGGAATGAGGGTCAGGACCTCCTTGTCGGAGCAGCGGTCGAAAGAGGCCCAACCCCCGTCCGGGTTCTGCAGGCCGAGAAGCCAGCGCTGCCCGCGCTCCGCCGCGGCCTGCCTCCGCGTTTCCAACTCGCCGGTCCGTCCGCGGACCGCGGCCAGCAGCAACAGGACTTCGGCCGTGTCGTCGCAGTCGGGGTAGAGGTCGTTCCGGTACTCGAAACACCAGCCTCCCGGAGCGTCCTGGAGACTCTTCTCCCGCCAGTCGCCGGCAACCGTGACCTCGCGGTCGAGCAGCCACGCCAGCGCCTCCTGGACGGGCGCCTCGTTCCCGTCCATGTCCGCCGCCAGCAGAGCGCCCACCGAGAGCGCCGTATCCCACACCGGCGAGAAGCAGGGCTGAAGCCGCATCTCTCCGGCCTCCTCGATCTCGAAGCGTTCGAGTTCCCGCAGTTGCCCCTGGACCAGGGGATGACTCTCTTCGTAGCCCAGGCAGCGAAACGCGATGGCCGCGTTGACCATCGCCGGGAAGATCGCGCCCAGACCATCCGAGCCCTCGACGTGGGCGATCAGCCACTCCTCCGCCTTCTCCAGGGCTCGGCGCCGCCACCGGGGCACCGGGCCCACGACCTCCACCAGCTTGATCAGGCCGTTGACGCCGGCGAACACGGCTGACCAGAACGACTCGTAGAGAGTCCGCCGGCTGCGACCGGGCCCGGAGTCTCCATGGAGTTCGTCGAGCGTCACATCGACCGGCACGCTCGGCCTGAGGGCCCAGATCACCGACAGCGGCACCACGATCGTCCGCGTCCAGGAGGACATCTCGTGCAGGTTGAAGTAGAACCAGCGCGGCAGCAGGATGAGTTCCGGGGGCACCGCGGGCGACCGCCGCCAGCTCCACAGCCCGAAGATCGACAGGTAGAGCCTCGTGTACGAGTTGCACGCGCGCAGTCCGCCCGCCCGCAGGATCGCCCGGCGCGCATCGGCCATGCGCGCCGACTGCGGATCGTCACCGGCGAGTTTCAGGCACAGGTAGGCCTTGACCGAGACGCTCGGGGCCGTCGGCCCGTCCGGATAGATCGCCCAGCCGCCGTCACTCTGCTGCTGACTGCGCAGCCGCTCGCAGCACGCCGCGACGCGCGGGTCGTCGCCGCGTCCCAGGAAGTGAAGCAGCAGCACGTACTCCGACTCGAGAATCGTGTCGCCCTCGAGTTCCGAGCACCAGTGGCCGTCGTCCCGGCGCTGGCCCAGCAGATTGCGCACGGCCGCATCGATCATCACGTCGATGACCTTCGGCGGCGGAGTTGGAGACGACTCCGGGCGCTCGTGGAGTCCCCTGTTCAGGCTGACCATGGCAGACCGGCGCTCAGAAGCTGTACTTCATGCCGAAACTGACTCCCCACATGCTCAGGTCGCCGGTCGACACGACGTACAGCACGTCGGCCCCGCCGGGACCGCGGCTCGAGTGGTGGCTCCGAAGCTGGTCCCAGGGTAGCCGGCCGCTCTCGAAGTCGCCGTACTCGACGAGCCGCGCCTTGACGCCGAGCGTCACCGAGTCGCTCACCGAGAAGTCGACGCCGGCGAGCAACTGGTAGGCGGACACGCTGTCCTCGAGCTTCGTGTTCGCGATGGTCGTCGTCCCCGCGACGATTCGCCGCAGGCTCTCCTCGTCCGGATGGCCGGCGAACGTGGTGATGGCGGCCGGATCGCCGTTCCGTTTCCACCGGTTGAAGTAGTCGATCGACGCGTCCGCCGTGCCGACGCCGAGGCCGAGGCCGACGTACGGTGAGACTCTCGCGCCCGGGGTGAAGTCCCAGTAGACGTTGGCGAAGAAGCTCTCGTACTGCACGGTTTCGACCCGCGTTTCCGCGATCTCCAACTCCTGCTGCGCCTTGTCCACCGTCACGTCGTCGGTCGCCGCCAGGTCGGCAGTGGCGTCGTACGAGAGCGCCGAGTGGGTGTACTCGAGTTCGGCTCGGATGTTGCCGAAGCGATAGCCCACCGCGAGGCCGCCCATCATGCCGGCGCCGCTGCCAATGTCCGAAGACCACGCCGAGGCCGGCGGATCACAGCCCGCGTTCGTGCCGTCGATCGGCACGATCCAGGCGTCGCAGGTCGTCGCGACGTCGTTGTCCGTGCCGTCCACGGTCATGGACGCTCCGTTTCCGATTCCCAGCTCAAACCCGAGGTAGAGGCCGTTCTGTGCCGTCGCCGCGGCGACCGGCGCCAGGGCCATCACGAGAAAGGTCGCAGTCGTCTTCGTCACGGCTCGCCCCGCCTACCGAAGCACGCGCTTCAACAGCTCGACGATCTTCGACGTGTTCTCCTGATTGTCGTCCTTCGTCATCTTTGCGGCGCCGCCACCACCGATCTTGAAGCCCATGCCCGTGCCGGCGCCGTAGCCGTGGTAGAGCGCGAGAACCCGATCGTCCGAGCTGTCGATGAACTCACACTCGAGGATCGATCTGGACTTGCCCGCTCCGCCGCCGACCGCATAGCGCATCATCCGGCTACCCGGTTCCACGTCCAGCTTGCAGTCGATCCGCAGGTAACCGCTGTCCGTAGCCGCGCGCGTATCGTCCAGCACCTGCGTGAACAGCCCGGACTTGCCCAGCCTCGCCGAGAGCTGTTCCCGCAACTGCGCATCGAGTTCGCGCTCCTGCAACGGCGCTTCGTTCGAGGCCTTCTTCCAGGCGATATCCGTGATGGTCTCACCGATAGCGACCACGTCGAACGTCCCCAGAGCTTCCCGGTCGTACACCTTCAACCACCGTCCCTTGAACTTGCCGGGGTTCTTGCCGATCGTCTCCTCCGCGGCGCTCGCCGCGGAAGCAGCTCCCAGGAGTGGCAGCATCAGGCACACAATCGCCGTCATCGAACTAGCACGTCTCATCCTCGGTCCCTCCCGTTCTCCTTCGCTGGTCAAGCGTCAGGCCAACGATTCTCCATCATGTAAGCGTCGTCGAAAACACTCTCGCCGGGCGTGTAGGCGCGTAGCACGACGTTCGGCTCAGGCTGAGCCGCGCCCGGCAAATCTCTGGCAAACAGATCGAAGCCGCTCCCCACGAGTCCAAGCTGATCGATCAACACGTCCGGCGCCTCAGCCCACTCAGGGCGCCTTGAGCTGGGGCTTCCCCGCATCCGTGAGTTTCTTGTTCAGCGCCTTCCGCTTCGAGGCCGCACGAGCCGGCACAACGTAGTAGAAATCGAACAACCTCGACGATCGCACCCGTGCTAGTGGACTTCATGGGGTGCGCAGCGAAGTTACCGACTTGTCGCACGGCGTCGACGTTCTGCCCAAGCGAGGACGGCAACTGGCCGATCACTTCATCTATCTGGTCGGCCAAGTTCCGCTTCTTCGCACCACCCTTCGTAGTCAACACGCCTTGCAGACATCGTCTCGCTAGGGCAGCGGACGCTTTCCGGCTCCTTGGTAGTACGGATGCCGCTTCCTTGAAGTCCTCGGCAATACTCGGAGCCTCCGCCTCAACCTCTTTCGGCACCGTGCGATCGGCCGAAGGCGGCCACAGCATCTCTCCGGCCCTCTGAGGCTGGCGCCCCTTATCCCCAGTTGCGACCGCCTTCAAGATCACGCCGCCACAACCTGGACACCCCACACTCGCCACATAGAGGCGGCGCCCTGACCGTGTCTCATACAGCACCACGTCACTCGGCCACGTACCGTTCCCGCTATCGACATTCACCGATTCGAACCGGACAGAGAGTCTGCAGTGGGGACACGTCCCGGTCGCCTTGTCCCTGTAGTTCATGAGTTCCCAATCAGCACATCGGGATTTCGGTACTCGACGTGTTCGACCAAGCGATCGAAGAAGCCGCCAAAGTCCACGGAGTCTGAGCAGAGCAGCGGACCGGCAGAGAAATCAACCTCGGCCAAGGCGAGCCCCTCGAAGGTCCCTGTCGCCCAAGCCGGGGGTGCTCGGTGCGACAACTGTTCCAGTCGCGACCTGAGGAGATCTAGCCAGGTCGAACCGTGCTTGGCGGAGTAAGAGTCTTGGCTTCGATCGAAGACCATGATGTACCCGATCACGATTTCCGGTGAGTGGAGTTGAGCGTTGGCCACCTCGCCGATCAGGTCGTCGATGCGGTTCGGCACAGTCCCAGGGATGTTCTTGAGGAGCGATTTCAGAGAGAGTCCAAGCCGGGCCTTGCCTCCGTGATGCCAAGCAACGTCCCACTGCTTAACGCGCCCGAAGCCCTCCACTTCCACCTCGGCACCGACGTCGTGGAGGCCACGCTCTTCCAGTTCCTGAACGCAGAAGTCGGCAAGGCGACTGAGTCTCGCCGGGGACGTCGTCTTCTCTTCGACGACGGCAACGCGATAGAGGTGCTCTATCGCCTCTTGGACCGTAATGGGCACGCAGGACCTCGGCTCGGTGTCAGCGAGCCTCCACCGTACCGCTCGCAGCTCGGTGGGTCACGACTTCCACCTGGCTGAACATGTGAGCCGCCTGCGTCGCAAGCCGACGCGTCGACGCGTCGAAGTACGACGGTTCGACCTCCACACCGATGCTGTTGCGACCCCACTTCGCCGCCGCGGACTGCGTCGTCGCGGTACCCATGAAGGGATCGAACACCGTATCGCCCGCGAAGCTGAACATGCGGATCAACCGCTCCGCGATCTCCAGCGGGTAGGGTGCCGGGTGATTCCGCGTAGACGCGCCTCCAACGCCCTCCCAGACCTGCCGGAACCACTTGTGGTGGAGTTCCGCCGGAATCAGGCTCAGGACCTTTGCCGCTGATGTCGGGCGGCGGTAGCCGCCGGGCTTCCGCTGCATCAGGATGAACTCGATGTCGTTCTTGATGACCGCGTTGGGTTCGTACGGCTTGCCCAGGAAAGCGCCGGTGCCCCCAACCTCGAAGGCTGCGTTGGCGATCTTGTGCCAGATGATGGGCGCGAGGTTGTCGAAGCCGATGCTCCGGCAGCGCTCCTGGATGGAGGCGTGCAGCGGCACCACGGTGTGCCGACCATGCCTTCGGCGCGACAGGCACACGTCTCCGACCACGCACACCAGACGACCGCCTGGCACGAGGGCCTCGTAGCAACGCGCCCACACCTTGTCCAGTTGGTCCAGGAAATCCTCGTAGTCCGCTACCCAGCCCAACTGTCCCTCCGAGTCGGGGTACTCCTTGAGCGTCCAGTAGGGCGGTGACGTGACGACGAGATGAATCGACTCCTCCGGAAGCGGAGGCTCCGTGCGCGAGTCGCCCAGGAACAAGTCGTGGCGAGTCGGTGCCTCGGCCAGCCGGGCCTCGATCTCGGCCGTGGCCTTCGGGTCCCTGGCCAACTTCGGCAGGTCCCGACGCGGATTCTCAAAGGACCTCCAGCACTCCGGCACCAGATCGGCGAGCGGGTCTCTGGCCTCGACGTCGGCTTGGGCAGGTACCAGACTCATGGGACCGACAGTACCACCGGACTGAACATCGAATCTGCGCCTACGGCGAAACCACAACCCCCCGAACCCGCGCGGCCCAACCCGCCGCCGGGCCGCGGCACCAGGGACGGGCGGCCACTCTCTGCCCAGGCCATCCACCGGCCGGCACATCGACTCACCCCTAAGCCCGTTCGCCCGAGTCACCCCAGACTTTAGTCGTTGCGGACCCGTAGTCCAGTACGCTTACCTCGGCGCGGACCGCAGGAAACCTGCGTCGACCTCAGCCGTCAGCGGAAGCGTCCAGCGGCTTGAAGTACGGATTCCTGTGAATCACCGCGGCCTGGACCTTCTCGTTCAGGAAATCAGCCAATTCCCGCTCCCGTTCGAGCACCCAAACAAGCTCTTGCAGGTGGCAGAGTACCACCAGTTTGTGCTGAAGAAACTCGTGGCACGTCTGAATCGCCGCGCCTGTGAAACCGCTCGCTGAGATGATGAGTCCTCCTGCTTGATCCCTGCTCATCAACCGAACGAGGTGCTCAGACACTTCCGCCTTGCCAACGGGCCTTCCATGCCACTTCGCCTCGACAAAGTAGACAGAGCCTCTGAGCTCGATCACACCATCCACCTGCTCCACGATGCCCACGCCATCCTCACCGACGAGATGAAACGCCTCGTGCACTGCGATGTCAAAGGCAAGGAAGAGGCGATGGAGAGTTCCCTCCAACGCCTTTCCTCGCTTCTGCGGCGTAACGTCCGCGCCAAACAACGCGAACAACTCTTGCTTTGCCGCAGCGATCTTCGCCGCTCTCTTGCGTTTCTCTCGACGTTGTTTCTGCTCAACAGCTCGCCGACTCTGACGCTCTTCTTCCCGTGCCTGGTTCATTCGCGTGAACGCGTCTTTCTCGTTCACGATGGCGCGAACGCCAGCAACAGCGCCCCTTGCCTTGAGTCGGTCGTCCGGCCAACAAGCGTCGAAGTTCGTGAACTGAACTACGCGGCGCAACACTTCGCGGCGTTCCCGCAACGCCTGTTCGTCGCCCTCGTTGAGGCGCTGCAGCACCGTGCGCGCTATCTCGTACTTGCTGAGGTTCTTTCGATCAGAGACGAGGCGTTGATGCAGGTCCGCCAAGATGCGAGATGGAACGCCTGCACCCTCGAAGAAGAGCAGCATGTCTCTCTTGCTCTTGTTCAGCAGCGGGAGGCTCTCGACCAGCAGGTTGAAGAGGTCCGGCGGATAGTGGAATGTAACGTCCGCATTCATCGGGATGCAACCTTACCCCGAACGAACTCGGACACCGCCCCTGTAGGCCCCCCGCAGACTCACGCTAGAACAACCCGCCGTCCTTCCACCGCCGACACGTACGCCGAGTACAGCACCCGCACGACCTCCAGGCCGAGTTCGCCGTCCGACTCGGCGGCCACGCCGTCCAGCAGGTTGGCCGCAAACGCCTGGCACATGCCGAGTTGCCCCGATGTCCAGTCCTCGTCCGGCATCGGGGTCGTCCAGCCGGCGCCGGAGTCGATCTTCTCCATGATGTATGCGTCGTCGAAAACACTCTCGTCGGGTGCGTAGGCGCTCAGCATGTCGTTCGGGCTCAGGCTGAGCCGCAGCCGACAGTTGCTGGCAAACAGATCGAGGCCGCTTTCCATTCCACCGAGGACGTGGTCGCCGCCCCAGGCGACGGCGCGGGAACCGTCGTCGAAGCCGATCACGGCGCAGCCCCAGTTCTCGACCTCGCCCCATTCGCCGGCGACGCGGAGTTCGTCCGCCGACAGGCCGGCGACGGCGCTCAGGTCGGCGGTCTCCGCACTGACCCAGGCCGGTCGTACCGGCTTGCCCGACCGCCGCAGCCCTTCCGTTCGCTTCAGGTGGAGCATCGCGCCGACCGGATGGGCGGCGAGCCGGATCAGGGCGCCGCCGCCGGTGTGCCGCCAGACGCGCGAGTACGGCGAGTGGGAGCCGCTGTGGCACTCGCCGCCCCGCATCTCGAGCAGGACGGAGTCCGCCTTCGCCAGCAGCCCGAGAGCGCGGCGGAAGGCCGGCGCGTAGATCCAGTTCTCGCCGTAGAGAAGCTGGACGTCGGCGCGTTTCGCTGCATCGACCATGGCCCGGGCGTCCGCTTCGGCCACCCGCAGCATCTCGCCACGGTCGCGACCGCCAACGTCGGCGTCGCTCGCGTCCTCCGGCAGGTCCTGGCCGGTGTAGGCGGTCAGCGGCTTCGTGCAGATGACGTGCTTGCCGGCCGCGGCAGCAGCCTCGGCCATCTCGCGATGCAGGCTGTTCGGCACGCAGAGATCGACGACATCGATCGCCGGGCTCGCGAGCATGGCGTCGAGGTCGTCGAAGACGGCCGGGATGTCGAAACGGCGCGCGTAGTCCTCCGCCCGCTTCCGCCGCCGCGACGCGACGCCGGCGATCCCGGCCGAAACGACCTGCTTCCAGCAGCGCGCCCTTGTTTCAGCGAGGAACCCGGCGCCGACCACACCCACGCCCAACTGTCTCGCTCCGCCCATCAGCCCACCGGCCCCTTCTTCGCCACTCCGAGCCGAGCTTAGCGCCGAGCGCCGCCTCCGGCCTCTGCTAGCCTCTCCGGCCGATGCTGGACCGCAACGGCTCGCCGCTCGCCTTCGTCAACGCGGTCGCGTTGACGCTCGCCACCGTGCTCACGGGAGCCTGGCATGCGAGCGGCCACGGCCACGAGGCGACCGCGGCGAACGCCTCCCACTGCACGGTCGATCACGAAGCCGAGGCCGCCGCGCCCTCGGTCCACGCGACCGTCCGCGGCGCCGCCGCGCTGCACGATCACTCCTGCCTCGCCTGCCAGATCGGCCGTGCCATGACCACGGCCGGCGGCAAGGTCCCGAGCGCGAAACCGCCGGTTCCTGCCTCGGCCGCGGAATGGCCGGAAGGCGCGCACAGGGCCGAGGGCGGGGAACGCCGGCAGCGGACCGCCCTCGGACCGCCCCAGGGCTGAGTCGACTCCGCCTCCGACTCCACTCGGCCGACTAGCCGCCGGAGACGTCGGAGACCACAAGCTTGCGAGCCCCTTCCACAGGGGCAACGGCGACGCCTCCGTCGCCGCCAGACCGACTCGCAGCGTCGCAGGGGTCGCACCGCCGACTGCTCGGCACGCTCCCGGACTGCGAACGCCGCAGCCAACGACCACCACCCATCGACTCGAACCGAACGCCCCCAGAGGAACTCTCCACCATGCACTCTCTTCGACCCAAGCACTCTCTCTTCCTCGCCTGCCTCCTTCTCCTGCCGCTGCCCGCGCTTGCGCGAGACGGCGACGTCTCGGGCACCGTGACCGATCAGACCGGCGCCGCCCTGCCGGGCGTGACCGTGGAGGCAGCAAGCCCGGCACTTGCCGACGGCCCCCGCTCCGCCAGGACGGACGCCGACGGGCGCTTCGCCATCGGCGATCTGCCCGCCGGGGAGTACTCGGTCTCCTTCAGCCTCAGCGGCTTCGACACCCTGAACCGGGACGGCGTGCCGGTCTCCGACGCCGACGGCGCGACCCTTGATGTCCGCATGCAAATCGAGAGTCTCATCCAGGAGGTCACGGTCGTCGGCAGCAAGCTGGGCACGGGCCGGCAGGAGTTCGGCGTCAGCGTCGCCCATCTGGGCGCGGACCGCATCGACTCCGACGCGATCGTCAACGTCGAGGATGCCTTCCACCGGGCCGCGAACGTCTACGTCGGCACCGCCGAGCAGGGCGCCTACGCCATCCGGGGGGTGAACAACAGCGGCCTGGAGTCCGACCACTCCAACGGCACGGCGCTGGCCTCCGTCCTCGTCAACCAGTTGGCGCTCGCGCCGCGCACGAGCGACCATCTGAACCCGTCGCTGTTCGACGCCGAGTCGGTGGAGATCCTCCGCGGTCCCCAATCGACCTTGCAGGGTCCGAACTCCCTGATCGGATCCGTCCTCATCAACTACAACCGGGCCGCCTTCGACGGTTACGATGGGCGCGTCCGCGTCGAGGGCGGCAGCCTCGATACGGAGCGCATCCAGTTCATGCAGAACGTCGAGCTCGTTGACGAGATCCTCTCCGCGCGCGTCGTCCACGAGGACCGCTACATCCGCGGAGCGGTCTCGAACATCGTGAACGGCGCCGACGACCGGCAACGCACGGACGTCGAGACGACCCGCGTTCTACTGGCCTTGAGGCCGCGGGCGGACGAGAGCCTCCGGTTCGATCTCACCTGGCTGCGGAGCGACTCGGACTCGCTCCCCTGGGGCTACCACATGGAAGAGCCGTCGCGGGGCATCACGATGGAGGACCGGCAGCAGGTCTGGAACCGCGAGGACGCGTTTCCTTCCGACATCAACCTCCTGAACCTCGAGGCGCACATCGACATCGGCGAGCGCTGGGCCATCGACGCCGTCGTCGGCGCCAGCGAGTTCGACGGCCTGCAACTCTTCGACGCCGACTTCACGGCCTTCGACATCCTGAACGTCGACGCGTGGAGCAAGGACGATGTGGCGAGCCAGGAAGTCCGCGCCTCGTACCGCGGCGGCGGCGTGAACCTGCTGCTCGGCGCCTTCCATTCGCAGTCCGACTTCGGCTACGGCTTCGAAGGCGTCGGCTTCTTTCCCGACGCGTCGGGCAACATCGTTCCCTTCAACCGGACGACCAGATTGACCGAGGACGTCGAGCAGACCGACTTCTTCGGACGGGTCGAGTGGGATGCAACGGATCGGGTGTCCCTGGCCGGCGGCGTCCGGCTCAGCCGGGACTCCAGGGCCAACGCCAACTTCGCCGACAACAACGGCTTCATCAGCGTACTGGACGCCGGGAAGGACTTCGAACAGGTGCTCCCGTCCGCTTCGGTGACGTTCGACGTGGCTTCGAACACCTCGCTGGGCGCGTCGTACGCACGCGGCTTCAAGGCCGGCGGGTTCGCCTTCGGGCTCTTTCTGGGGCTGGCGGAGCAATACGACGAGGAGTTCACGGACAACTTCGAGTTGTTCCTGAGGCACCGCACGGCCGACGGCCGCATGATTCTCAACGCGAACGTCTACCGGATCGACTGGACCGATCAGCAGATCCCGTACACGCCTCCGATGGGCTTCCCGCAGTTCGACTCACTGGTCGCGAACGCCGGCGAGTCGCGCCTGCAGGGCCTTGAGATCGAGACCGAGGTCTTCGTCAGCAACGAGCTCAGCCTCTTCGGGTCACTCGGCGTCGCGGACTCCGAGTTCGTGCACTTCGTTCTCGACGGCGTGGACTACGCCGGCAGAGCGTTGCCGCAGGCGCCCGAGTGGAACGCCTCCGTAGGTCTCAACTGGCGCTCGCCGACGGGCTGGTTCGCCGGCGGAACGCTGAGCTACGCCGACGAGGCGTACAGCGAACTGGCGGCGCCGGAGGTCACGCGGTTGAGAACCCGGACGCTGCTCGACGGCCGGTTCGGCTACCGGCGCGGCGGTTGGGCGCTTTACGCCTGGGGCAAGAACCTGCTCGACCACCAGTACGAAATCCAGCTGTACAACGGCGCGCCGTTCGGACTGCCGGGCGCCTACGGCATCTACGGTCCGCCGCGTTCGGCCGGCGTCGGCATCGACTTCAACTGGTAGAGGCGGCGCGCAGGGGACATCTCGCAACCACGCGTTTCAGGAGGACCACCCAATGCCACAGACGAACGAAGGCCTTGAAGTCACCGGCCTGAACAAGACCTACCCGGGCGGCATCCGGGCGCTGGAAGACGTCGACCTCACCGTCGAGCCGGGCCTCTACGGCCTGCTCGGCCCGAACGGCGCCGGCAAGAGCACACTGATGCGGACCCTGGCGACGCTGCAGGCGCCGGACAGCGGCACGATCCTGCTCGACGGCGTCGACGTCCTGGCGGACCCGGACTACCTGCGGCGACGGCTCGGCTACCTTCCGCAGCAGATCGGGACCTACCCGACGGTCACGGGCCGGCAACTCCTCGACCGGTTCGCGAACCTCAAGGGGCGAACGAACGCTTCCGAGCGGCGGCGTGAAGTGGCAGGACTCCTGGAGCGGGTGAACCTCAGCCAGGACGCCGACCGCGCCGTGGCGACCTACTCCGGGGGCATGCTGCGCCGCTTCGGCATCGCGATCGCCCTGGCGGGCGACCCGCGCCTGCTGATCGTCGACGAGCCGACTTCGGGCCTCGACCCGGCGGAACGGAGCCGCTTCCACCGGGTGCTGGCCGACATCGCGGCGGACAATGTCGTGCTGCTCTCGACCCACATCGTCGACGACGTCGAGAGCCTGTGCGAGCGGCTGTCCATCCTCGATCAGGGCCGGATCGTCGCCGAAGGAACGCCGGCGTCCCTGGCCGCTGAGCTGGAAGGCCGGCTGTGGTCGCGAGTCGTGCCCCGCGGCGAGCCTCTGCCGGAGGACGCCCTGCACGTCTCGGCGAAGCCTGCCGGCTCGCTCGTCGTCGTCGAGGCGTCTTCCCGCCCCGACGACCGCTGGGAACCCCAACCGCCTCGCCTGGAGGACGTGTACCACGCCGCCATCGCGCACGGCAGCCGGCAGCGGGAAGCGAGGGTCGCGTGAACACGCTCCGTTTCGTCGCCGCCCAGGCGTGGCAGGAGTTCCGGGCCGGCTGCCGCGGGCCGCTCCTGGCGATCGTCTTCCCCGGGCTCATCGGCTACGCGCTCATCGTGATTCTCAACGCCGACTACATGCGCGAGATGGGCGCGACCGAGGTGCCGCGCAACAGCCCCCACGTGATCTACCTGATGATGGCCGGACAGGCCGTCTGGATCTTCTTCGTCTGGGCCTGGCTCTTCGGCCTGAACGTCGTCCGCGACCGGAACGCCAGCCTGCACGAGGTCGTCCTGTCGACACCTGTCTCCCTGCCGGCCCTGCTCTTCGGCCGCTACCTGGGCGCCCTGCTTCTCGCGACCCTCCTTCCGGTCGCAACGGCCATCGGCTTCCTGCTGGTTCCAGCCCTCGGCGCCCTGGGGATCATCCCGCCGGACGCGGTGGGGCCGCACCCCTGGTTCGCGATGGGCCACTCGCTCCTGCTGTTCACTCTGCCGACCGCGGCCGGAGTCGGCGCGCTGTTCCTGTGCGCGGCGGTTCGGACCCGAAGCGTCGCCGGGCCTTTCGCGGTCGCAGCCGTGCTGATGCTGGTCTGGATGGTGGCCATGGTCGTCGTTCGCGGCGGCGACGCCAGCCCGGCGGTCGCGACCCTGCTCGATGCCTCCGGCTTCGCCGAAATCGAGGAACAGACGAACCTGATGACGCCGCGCGAAAAGGCGGTCGCCGTCGTGGAACTGACGCCGCCGCTGCTCGTCAACCGCCTGATCTGGACGCTGCCGCCGCTGCTGCTGATGGCGATCGTGCTGCGCCGCGTCGGCCGGGAACAACTGGCGCTCGAGAAGTCGCCGGCCGTTCGCCGGCGGCCAGCCGCGGCTCCCGAAGCGGTGCCCGACACGGCGCCGGAAGCAACGGCGCCCAGGCGGGCGGCGGCCGCCACCTCCTGGCGAAGGGCGACCTGGAACGAGGCGGCATGGCACCTGAAGCTCTCGTTCCGAGGCTGGGGCACGCCGCTTGCCCTCGCCATGCTGGTGGCAACGGGCGTCGGCGGCGCCTTCGTTCACGTCGTCCTGCACGCCGACGGTCCGCTGCAGCCCCGCTCCGGGTTGGTCGAGCCGATGATCACCGACTACTTCTACCTGGTGGTCGTCTTCATGGCGGCCGCCTTCGTCGGCGTCATGGCCCGCCGCGACGACCGCACCGGCTGGAGCGAGATCAGCGACGCGACCTCGGCGCCGGTCGGCACGCGGGTCGTCGGGCGGGCGCTGGCATCGCTTTGCCTTGCTTTCGCGTTCGCCCTGACTCCCCTGTTGTCAGTGTGGATCGTCACGGCGTTAGCGCTTCCCGGGGCCTTCAGTCTCGCGGCTCCGGCCCCCTTCTTCGGCCTGCTGCTGGCGCCCGCGCTGATGGAAATCGCCGCGTTCGTGCTGCTGGCGCATGCGCTGATCCGCCACGCGGGAGCGGCGCACGCCGTCTCGGTCATCTGCGTGTTCATCATCGTGGTCAACCACGAACTGGCGGTCACGACCTATCCACCGGCGGAGTTCGGCGTGCCGGTACACGCCACGGTGTCCGAGTTCGCCGGCTGGGGGCCCTGGATGAACCACATTCTGACGGCCGACCTGTTCAAACTGGCCGTGGTGGCGGCGCTCGTTGCCCTGGCGTGGCTTGCGTGGCCGCGAGGCACCGCGCTGACCGTGCCCCTGCGCTGGCGAACCGCTCTCGGCCGGGTCCCTGGCGGCGCGGGAGTGCTGGCGGCGGCCGGCGTCGTCCTGGCCTTCGGAACCCACGTCGTGCTGCACGAGCAGTTCGTGACCCTGGGCGGCTACCAGTCCGAGGCAAGCGAGACGGCGGAAGACGCCGAGTGGGAGAAGCGATGGTGGGCGTCGGCGACGCCGTTCTCGACCGCCGGCGGTGAAGCGATCGTCGATGTCGATCCCGCGGGAGGCACGGCCACCGCTCGATGGCGCCTGGACGGGGTCCGCTCCGCGTCGGGTCTTCTGCATGGAGCGCTTCCGGACGGCGCCGGGATCCGGCGCGCGACCGTCGACGGCGAAGAGGCGGCGGTCACGGTCGCCCTCGATCAGTTCTCGCTTGAACTCGGCGAGTGCGGCCGGCGTACCGTCCCGAACGCGGAAGAGCCTGACGACGCTGAGACGTCCGCGCCCCAGGCGGAGGGCTGCACCGTGGAGCTCGAACTGACCGTCCGCGACGAGGGCTGGGCGACCCACGGCGAGAGCAGGTGGCTGCACGAGTCGGGCGTCTGGCTGCGCGCGGCCGACGTCCTGCCGACGCTCGGCCACGATCCCGACCGGCTGGTGCGGGCGCCGCACGATCGCGAGCTCCACGGGCTGCCGGATGACCCTGCCGACGCCGCTCTCGGCGCGCTGACGCCCGCCATGGGAGTCGCCCCCGCGGGAGACTGGCGCTGGACGATTCGCTTCGCCGCCGGCGAAGGCGCGGACCCGTCACGGCAGGCGCGGACCGCGACCTCGGGCCAGGCCAGCGGCCCGCTCGACTTCGCCGCCGCCTGGTGGCCGCGGAAGCCCCTGGAAGCAAGCGTGGAAGGCGTGACCGTGTACCACAGCTCGAGCCGTTCGAACGACGTCGAGGTCGTCCTGAACGACGTGGCCGAGATGCGGGCCTGCGTCGCCCGCATGGTCGGAAGGGCGCCGCACGTCGGCGCCGTGCTGCAGGCGCCCCGCGAACTGGGAGGGACCGCCCTCCACGGCGAGCTGCTGTGGCTGCCGGAGCACGAGGGATGGGATGTCGCTCCCGACGGCTTCGGCCACTGGAGACGGCGCGCGACGCTCGCCGCGGCCTTCGCGGCGCGGCAACTCGCGGACGATGCCGGCCTGCGCAAGGAGCCCGGCGAGGACTGGCTGCGGGTCGGCGTGCCGGGCTGGATCGGCATGGAGTGCGTGCGCCGCGAGGACGGCAGGGACGCATGGCTGGCGCTGCACGCCCGTGTCAGCGGTCAGGTGATCGAGGCGTTCGGCGCGCTCGATGCGCCGGCGGTCAGCGTCGAAGCCGCAGGCGACGTGCCGTGGATTCGTCACTACACGCCGCTGGCGACGGCGGCATGGGTCGAGTCCATCGGCCCGGCCGAGGCGATCACAGCCGTCGACAACGTGCTCGCCGCGGTCCGCGCCGGCGAAGCGCTGCCCGAAGCCTTGGCGGCCGCGGTCGGCGAAGGCGACGCCCGCGTGCTGCTCGGACCGCCGGCGGCATCGGACGTGCTGGTCGCCGAATCCGAGCGGACGGTGGAGATCGCGGGTCAGCGCTGGCTGTGGCGCGACGGCGGCTGGGAACCGCTCACGGTGCCGATCCACGTGACGCAACGCTACGAAGACGGCAGCGACGAGCGCCGCCGGATCGGACCGGTCCCCGCGACCGCCGAGACCGAAGCGCCCTTCACGATCATCGACGCCTGGCCGTCGTTCGAGCGTTCGCCGAGCGACAACGTCTGGCGTGGCGAAGGAGGAGACGAGTGACCGAATCACCGACGGGGCCCACGCCCCTTCTCGAAGCCCGGGGACTCTCCAAGGACTACGGCGACACGCGAGCCGTCGACTCCCTGGACCTGACCATCGCACCGGGAGAGGTCTACTGTCTTCTCGGCCCCAACGGCGCGGGGAAGACCACCACGATCAACCTCTTTCTCGGGTTCGTGGCGCCCTCGGCGGGTCAGGCTCTCGTGGACGGCCTCAACGTGTCCACTCACGACCGCGAGACGAAGCGCCGGCTCGCCTACATCCCCGAGCAGGTCATGCTGTACCGGAATCTCAGCGGGCTCGAGAACCTCGAGTACTTCGCCGCCCTGGGCGGGCAGGGAGCGCTGGACCGGAATCGGCTGACCGAGATCCTGGTCGAAGCCGGCCTGGAGCGCGAAACGGTCGGGCGGCGGGTATCCGCATACTCCAAGGGCATGCGCCAGAAGGTCGGCATCGCGATCGCCATGGCCAAGGAGGCTGACGCGCTGCTGCTGGACGAACCGACATCCGGCCTCGACCCGAAGGCCTCGAACGAGTTCTCGGCGCTGGTCGAGCGCCTCAGGGGCCGCGGCGTCGCCGTGCTCATGGCGACTCACGACCTGTTTCGCGCGAAGGACACAGGAACCCGGGTGGGCATCATGCGATACGGACGCCTGGTCACGGAGCTCAGCACGGCCGAGATCGGCCACGCCGACCTGGAGCGCATCTACCTGGAACACATGCAAGCCAATGGGGGGTCGCCATGATCCGACACATCGCCCGCAAGGAGTTCACCGACGTACTGCGAGACGGCCGCTTCCGCTGGTCCTCGATTCTCGTGGGTGCGCTGCTGCTCGTGTCGCTGGCCCACGGCTGGGACCAGACGCGGAAGGCGCGCCAGGAACACGCGGCCGCACAGGCAACCGCCCGCGAGCACTGGGACACGCAGGGTGAAAAGAACCCTCACTCGGCGGCGCACTACGGCATCTATGCGTTCAAGCCCCGCCTGGCGCTGTCCTTCGTCGACGAAGGCGTGGACCCGTACACCGGCACGTCGGTGTGGCTGGAGGCCCACAGGCAGAACGACTTCCTGCTGCGCCCGGCGCAGGACGCGACGGCAGCCCAGCGCATAGGGGCCCTGACGGCGGCACAGGTGCTGCAGCACCTCCTGCCGTTGCTGATCATCCTGTTGACGTTCGGCGCGTTCGCGGGCGAGCGCGAGCGTGGAACGCTGCGCCAACTGCTGGCTACCGGGATCGGCCGACGCGAGCTGGCCGCGGGCAAGGCACTCGGCATCGCCGGAGCGTTGTCGTTGCTGCTGGCGCCGGCCGCCCTGGTGGGAGCGGCAGCGCTGGTCGTGGCGAATCCCGGCCCGGCGGCATCCCCGCTCGCCCGGGCCGCCGTCCTGGCTGGCGTCTACCTGGCGTACTTCACCGCCTTCCTGGCGCTGTCCCTGGCCGTGTCCGCATGGGCGCGCTCGGCGCGCACCGCGCTGGTCGTCCTGCTGACCGTCTGGGTCGTCAACGGGCTCGTGGCGCCGCGCGTCGCGGTGGACCTGTCGAAACGGCTTCATCCGACGCCGTCCGCGCTGGAGTTCGCCCGTACCGTGGAGCAGGAGATGGCCACCGGCGTGGAGGGCATCCCCCGCCCGGATCGGGACGAGTCGACCCGGCGTCTGCTTGCCGAGTACGGCGTGGAGAGCGTCGAGGATCTGCCCATCAACGCCGTGGGCGTCTACCTGCAGGAGAGCGAGGAGTTCGGAAACCGGATCTTCGATCGCAACTACGGCGCGCTGTGGGACGCCTTCGAGCGCCAGGGAGTCGTCCACGAGACGTTGGCGGTCGCGGCGCCGCTGCTCGCCGTGCGGACGCTCTCCATGGGACTGGCCGGTACGGACGTCGAGCAGCACCGCCACTTCGCCAGCGCCGCAGAGACGTACCGCCGCGATCTGATGCGGCGGATGAACGGCGACATGACCGAGAACTCGCTGACCGGGGACTTCACCTACACCGTCGGCGCCGAAGTCTGGGAGGCGGTTCCTCCGTTGCAGTACGCCGCCCCGACGCTGGGATGGGTCCTGGGCAACCGCGGCCTGTCACTCGCCGTGCTTGGAACGTGGCTTGCCGGAGCGATCCTTGCCGCCGCCGTGCGGGTGCGGCGTGCGGAGGTGGGCTAGGTGGCCGCGCGAACCATCCTGAGAAACGAGTGGCGCCTGCTCATGGCCGACCGGCCGCTCAAGATCGTCCTCGGGCTCTTCGTCATCCTTCTCGGCTACGCGCTGACGAACGGCGTGCTCTGGTTGCGGTTTCAGGAACGCACCGTGGAGGCCACACGAACCGGCAACGCCGAGCGCATCCACGCCTTCGAGCAGGAGCTGGAGGCCATCGAGAACGGTGCCGAACCGTCCTCACCCTTCGCCGATCCGCGCTCGCCCCTCGTGCTGGGCGGGCCTTCAGGCAGCCACACCGCGGTGCTGGAGCCGGGTCCCCTGACGGCCCTTGCGGTCGGACAGAGCGACCTCCTTCCCTACTACTACGACGTCAACGTCTACACGAACGAATCGTCGTTTCAACAGAACGGGGAGGTCGAGAATCCTCTCAATCTGATGGTCGGCCGCTTCGATCTGGCCTTCGTCGTGGTCTACCTGCTGCCGCTGCTCGTGCTGGCGCTCAGCTTCAACGTCCTCTCGGAGGAGCGCGAGCAGGGGACCCTGGCGCTGACCCTCTCGCAACCGGTGTCGGCCCGAACCGTCGTGACCGTCAAGCTCGCATTTCGGGCGCTTCTCGTGGCGGGGATGGTGCTTGCCGTCTCGTTGCTCGGAGCAACGGCCACGGGAGGCTTCGGTTCGCCTGGCCGGGTTCTTCTCTGGAGCGCCACGATCGTCACCTACGCGCTCTTCTGGTTCGTGCTTGCGGCCTGGGTCAACACTCTGCGCCGGTCCTCGGCCTGGAATGCAACGGTCCTCGTGGGCGCCTGGCTGGTTCTCGTCGTCGTGCTGCCGGCAGCGATCAACGCCGCGGCGAGTCTCCTGCACCCCTTGCCGTCCCGCGTCGAGATGATCACGGCCCAGCGGGAGGCGTCGAACGACGCTGTGAACCGCCGCAGCGAGCTCCTGGCCCGCTACCTGGAGGACCACCCCGAGATGGCCGAAGGCGTGGTCGCCGACGAGCCCGGCCTAGGCGCACTCTCGTGGGCCGCCACGGACGCCGTGAACAGGCGCCTGGAGGAGGTCACGGCGGAGCACGATGCGCGCCGCGACGAGCAGATCGCGCTGGTGCGCCGCTATCGCTTCCTCTCGCCGGCGATCCTCGCGCAGGAAGCGCTCCTCGACGCCGCGGGCACCGGCGACGCGCGCTTCGCGGACTTTCAGTTCCAGGTGCGGACCTTCGCCGAACAGTGGCGGGAGTTCTTCGTACCCGCGATCCTCGCTGGCGAACAGATGAGCGCTCGCGTCCTTCACGACCTTCCCAGGTTCCGTCCCAGGGATGAAGAACCCACCGAAGTCGCCCGCCGCGCCACCGTTCCACTCGCTGCACTTGGCGGACTTCTCGTGCTGGTGAGCGCGGGCGCCGGGATCGGACTAGGCCGCGTGCGAGGGGCGGACTGATCGACGGATACGATGCGCAGTCGACATGCCCAGAACGATGATTGCCGCCGGCGGCCTGTCCGCCTTGCTGCTCGCTGCGCCTGCAGCCGCCCAGCGCGGCGCGCCGGCCGGCGAGTGGCCGAGCTACGGCGGGGACGTCGGTTCGACCAAGTACTCGCCGCTGGACGAGATCGACGCCGATAACTTCGGCGACCTGGAGGTCGCCTGGCGCTGGCGGTCGGTGGACGGCTTCCTCAGCAAGTCGGAAGCCGGCGGCGAGTGGTATGCCGACCGGGATGTCATCTTCGACCGCCTGAAGGACGACGATCCCCTGCTCTGGCGAGCGGGCCGCGCCCCCTTCATCCGCAACCTGAAGGCGACGCCGCTGATGCAGGAGGGCCTGCTGTTCCTGAACACGCCGATCTCGATCGGGGCGGCGGTCGACCCCGGCAGCGGCCGGACGGTCTGGGCCTACAACCCGAAGAGCTACGAGAAGGGCACGACGACGATGACCGTGGTCTGGAACCAGCGCGGCGTCGCCTACTGGACTAACGGCGAGGAAGGCCCCGAAGCCGACAGCCGCGTCTACTGGGGCACCGGCGACGGCTACCTGCTCTCGGTCGACGCCCGTACCGGCCGCCCGAACGAGGACTTCGGCGACGGCGGCCGCGTCGACCTGATGGAGGGCCTGCCGCGCGCCAACCGCGGCGAGCGGGACTACCTGAACGCCCTGCTCTACTCGATGCAGTCGCCGCCGGTCGTGGTCCGCGACGTGGTCGTCACCGGCGCCTCGATCGCCGACCGCCGGATCACGAAGGAGTCCATCCCGGGCTGGGTGCGCGGCTGGGACGCGCGTACGGGCGAACTCCGCTGGGTCTTCCGCACCGTGCCCCAGGAGGGCGACGAGGGCGTCGAGACGTGGGAAGACGAGTCCTGGCGCTACTCGGGCAACGCGAACGTCTGGACGATGCTCTCCGGCGACGACGAGCACGGCATCGTCTACCTGCCGATCGGCACCGCGACGAACGACTTCTACGGTGGCCACCGCCCGGGCGACAACCTCTACTCCGAGAGCCTCGTCGCGGTCGATGTCGAGACGGGCGAGAAGCTCTGGCACTTCCAGGCTGTCCGCCACGGCCTCTGGGACTACGACTTCCCGGCCGCGCCGACGCTGATCGACCTTCCGGGTCCGGCGGGCGCCGATCCCCGGCAGATCGTCGCCCAGGTCAGCAAGCAGGGCTTCCTCTACGTCTTCGACCGCGTCACGGGCGAACCGGTATGGGAGATCGAGGACCGGCCGGTGCCCCCGGCGACAATGCCCGGCGACACGGCCGCGGCGACACAGCCCTTCCCGACGAAGCCGGCGCCGTTCGAGTACCAGGGCGTGACCGAGGACGATCTGGCCGACTTCACGCCCGAGATCAGGCAGATGGCCCTCGACGTGATCGAGGACTACCGGATCGGCCCGCTGTACACGCCGCCGTCCCTGCCCGAACCCGGCGGCAAGCGGGGGACGATCTTCCGTCCGTCGGCCGGCGGCGGCGCGAACTGGTACGGCGCCGCCGTCGACCCGGAGACCGGCTGGCTCTACGTGCCCTCGCGCAACACGTTCAGCATGGTCACGTTCTACACGCCCGACCCGCTCGAAGGCGGCACGCTCCGCTACACCCACGGCGGCCGCGGGCGGCGGCCCGAGATGCCTGAGGGGCTTCCCCTGTTCAAGCCGCCCTACACACGGATGACCGCGATCGACCTGAACACCGGCGAGCACGTGTGGATGAAGGCGCTCGGCAACAACGACACGCTCCGCAACCATCCCCGCCTGAAGGACCTCGACCTGCCGCCCCTCGGCGGCGACACCTACACCGGGCCGCTGCTGACGAAGACACTGCTGATCCACGGCCAGCACGCCGCGGAGGACGACGGCGGCAACCGGCTCGTCGCCCGGGACAAGCGCACCGGCGACGTGATCGCCGAGGTGCCGTTGCCGGCACGCGGGCTCGGCACGCCGATGACCTACCTCTGGGAGGGCCGGCAGTACATCGCGCTGACGGTCGCCGGCCGGAGGGAGACGGACGGCGTGCCGGAGCTCATGGCGTTCGCGCTGCCTTGACGTGGCATGGGAGTGGCCGCCAAAGCGGAGTCGGCCTTGCGGCCGACACGTACAGATAGCCGCCTTCGGCGGCAGCGGGTCAGAAGACCCGCGCACCCAGCAGGACGGAGATCCACCATGCGAGAAACACTGGCCCTGGCAGTACTGGCAGCCGCGCTCATCGGTTGCGGTGGCGGCGATTCGTCCGCCGCCGCCACCGCCGTCGTCGAGGGGCAGGGCGCCCTGTCCATCAAGGGCGAGGTCTGGGCGGACAACTGGTTCGCCTTCTACCTGGGGGACCGCCTGATCATCGAGGATTCGACGCCGATCACTACGGAACGCTCGTTCAATGCCGAGACCTTCGTTTTCGAGGCCGACTACCCCCTCCAACTGAACTTCGTCGCCAAGGACTTCAAACAGGACGACACGGGTCTGGAGTACATCGGACGCCGCAACCAGCAGATGGGCGACGGCGGCCTCATCGCACAGTTCACGGATACGGCCACGGGTGAGACCCTCGCGGTGACCGACTCCGCCTGGCGCTGCCTGGTGATCCACGAGGCGCCGCTCGACCGCGCCTGCGTAGACGAGGACGAGCCGGCGCCCGGCGTGAGCCCTTGCCAGTTCACGGCAACGGCGGAGCCCGAAGGCTGGCGCATGCCTGGCTTCGACGACGCCGAGTGGCCGTCGGCGGTCGAGCACAGCGCGGCGGCGGTCAGGCCGAAGGGCGGCTACGACGAGATTTCGTGGCGGGGCGGAGCTAGCCTGATCTGGTCAGAGGACCTCGAGACGCAGAACACGCTGCTCTGTCGCTTCACCGTCGAACGACGCTGAACGCGCGCCGGATGCCGGCCAGAAGGCCGGCGCACCGACACTCTCCGGGGCTACGGCTTCGCCATGAAGGCGGCGACGGCATCGCGGTGCGCGTCGCTCGTGTAGGCGGCGTTCAGCTCTTCCATCTCGCGGCGGTGGACCTCGTCGAGATCGTGCGATGAGCCGTTCTTCGTCAGCAACCGCTTGACGGCGCGGAGCGAGCTGTCGGCGTTCTCGCCGATCCGGTCGGCGAGTTCGAGCGCCCGGTCCAGCGTCTCGTCGTGCGGCACGACGGCATTGGCGAAGCCCATCGCCCCGAGCTCCGCGGCGTCGTAGAGGGTTCCGGTCAGGCACATCTCGCTCGCCTTCGCCCAGCCGACGCGCTGCACCAGGAAGTACGACGAGCAGAGTTCCGGCACCAGCCCCATCCGTACGAAGAACATGCCGACGCGGGCACGTTCCGAGAGCACGATGACGTCGAACGGCAGGGCCAGGGTGATGCCGACCCCGACGGCGACGCCGTTGATCGCCGCGATCATCGGCTTCGAGTCGCGCACCAGCTCCACCCAGGGGCGCGGCGGCCTGCGGTCGGCCTCCGCTCCGGCCTCGCCGCCGTCGAGCCGGGCCTTGAACTGCGCTCCGATGTCGGCGCCGGCGCAGAAGCCGCGTCCCGCGCCGGTGACGACGATCGCCGCCAGCCCCGGGTCCTCGTTGGCGGCTTCGATCGCGTCGACCAACTCGAAGTTCATCTGGCGGGTCCAGGCATTCAGCTTGTCCGGGCGGTTCAGGGTGAGGATGCGGGTGCGGCCCCGGTCCTCGACCAGGATCTGTTCGTAGCTCGGCGCGGTCATGGATGGTCTCCCCGATTGGCCCTTCCCGGACCCGTGATGGAAATGCGCGGCGCGCCCGGAGCGTCTCAGGCTCCCTCGAGCACCGGCTCGATGCGAGGCGGCGGCGCGGTCGCCTCGGCCCGCCGCCGCGCGAGGGAGATCCTGGCGCGGCGCGCAACGAACCAGACGCAGACGAGGAACAAGGCGATTGCGTTGATCCGGAGCGGCAGGATCATCGTCGTGTGCACCGTCTCCGGCGACGACTGCATCTGGTGGATGCTGCGCCACCAGTTGACCGAGTAATAGACGAGCGGCGCGTTGACCGAGGCGACGATGCTCGCCGCCGCCGTCCACGGCGCGCGCCTGTGCTCCTCGGCGAAACGACGCAGCGCCAGCACGCCGAGGAAGGTCAGCCACATGACGAAGGTGAAGGTCAGCCGGGGATCCCAGGCCCAGTAGACGCCCCAGGTCGGCTTGGCCCAGACGATGCCGGAGAGCAGGCCGGCCGTCTCCAGGATGACGCCGACCTCGATCACGCCGACCAGCATGCCGTCGATCCAGTCCTTTCGCTTCCACAGCGAAGCGGCGCCCACGAAGCCGGCGCCGAAGAAGCAGACCAGCGCGTTCCACTGCAGCGGCACGTGGACGTAGAGGATGCGGTAGACCTCGCCCATGAAGCGCTCCGTCGGCGCCACGAAGAGGCCCAGGTAGACGCCCCCGATCAGCGCGGCGAGGCCGACCAGGCCGAACCAGTGCTCCCAGGCCCAGCCGCGTTTCGCGTCGACGGCGGTCATCGCGCCGGGACGTTAGCACCGCCCACCCGGATGGCGCATCGTCTTGATACGGTCGACGCTCGATTTCAGGCCAAGGAGCACTCGGGCGATGACGGATTCCACGAACATCCTGGGCAAGCTGGGCGTATGGGCCGGCCTCGACGGTCTCTCGGCGACGCAGGCGGCCGAGTTCGCCTCCGCCATCGAAGCCCAGGGCTACGGCGCGCTGTGGACACCGGAGGCGGTCGGCCGCGACCCGTTCGCGCTCATCGCGTATCTCGGCGCCCGCACCGAGCGCATCACTCACGCCACCGGGATCGCCAACATCTACGCCCGCGACGCCATGACGACGAAGGCGGTCCACAAGACCCTGTCCGAGATGCTGCCCGGCCGCTTCGTCCTCGGCCTCGGCGTCTCCCACCCGCACCTGGTCACCCACCTGCGGGGACACGAGTACAAGCCACCGGTGCCGAAGATGCGCGAGTACCTGGAGGCGGTCGGCAAGGCCTTCTATCGCGGAGCCGAGCCCGAACAGGAAGCGCCGATCGTCATCGCCGCCCTGCGGCCGCTGATGCTGAAGCTCGTCGCCGAGGGCGCCGACGGCGCGCATCCCTACCTGGTCACGCCCGAGCACACGCGGCGGGCGCGCGAGATCATGGGCGAGGGGCCGCTCCTCTGCCCCGAACAGAAGGTCATCCTCACCACGGACGCCGAGGCCGCGCGCAAGATCGGCCGCGCCAACCTCTACGTCTACCTGCGGGCCCCGAACTACCAGAACAGCCTGCTGGAACTCGGCTACACCGAGGACGACTGGCAGGAGTTCCAGGCCAGCGACCGCCTGGTCGACGCCCTGGTCGCCTGGGGCACGGAAGACCGGATCCGCGAACGCATTCAGGCCCACTGGGACGCTGGCGCCGACCACGTCTGCATCCAGGCCTTCCGCCCCGACGGCAAGCCGGGAGCGGATCTCGACGCCCTGGCGACTCTGGCCCCCGGCGCCTGAGCGCCCGCAACCGAACGAAGGAGAACACCATGAAGAACCGCCACTCCACCTCCCTCATCGTGACCGCCGCCGTCCTCGCGCTGGCCGCGCTCGCCTGCGCCCCGGCCGAGGAGGCCCCCGAACCCGTCGACCTCGAGGCGCCGCTCGCCGATCTCGCGGAAGGCTGGAACACGATCGATCCGGGCGGGACCACGACCTGCTCCGACGGTTCGCCGTTCCGGTTCTTCGTCCGCAAGGCCGATCCGACCCAGCTCGTCTTCTACCTCCAGGGCGGCGGCGGCTGCTGGACCGCCGAAACCTGCGACCCGCAGGGCCGGCCCACCTACACGATGACCGCGATCGAGGAGATGCGCTCACCGAGCGGCACGGAACCCGAGGAAGGCGCGGCCCACGGCATCGCCGCGTTCAACCACCCGGAGAACCCGTTCGCCGACCACAGCTTCGTCTTCGTGCCCTACTGCACCGGCGACGTCCACATCGGCGACCGCGACACCGTGTACGACGTTCCGGCGACCGAAGAGGAACCGGCGCGCCAGGTGACGATCCATCACCGCGGCTACACGAACGGCCGGGCCGCCCTCGACTGGACCTACGAGCACTTCCTCGGCCCCGAGACGGTGTTCATCACCGGCTCGAGCGCCGGCTCGATCCCGTCGCCGGTCTACGCCCGCCACTTCGCGGAGAACTACCCGGCCGCCCGCGTCACCGCGCTGGGCGACGGCGCCGGCGGCTACCGGAACCTGACCGACAGCCGGCCGCACGAATCCTGGGGCACGCTGGCCGCGCTCTCCCACTTCGAGAACATGAACGAGGTCGACAGCGACGGATTCTCGTTCGAGTCGCTCTACATCCAGGCCGCGAAGGCCCACCCCGAGGCGATGTTCACGCGCTACGACACCGCCGAGGACGACGTCCAGCTCCAGTTCCTGCGGATCGCCGGCACGAACGTCGACGACGGCCTGCAGCCGCTGCTCGACGCGAACGAGGCGGACATCGACGCCGCCCTCGAGGGCCAGGACAACTACCGCAGCTACATCGCGGCAGGCGAGCTGCACACGATCATGCTGCGGCCGCAGTTCTACACGTACGAGTCCGACGGCGTGCGGATCCGCGACTGGGTGGCGTCGCTCGCTGCCGGCGAGGCGGTCGACGACGTCCATTGCGGCGACTGCAGCGGGTCGCCGGAGCCGGAAAGCCGAAGTCCCGGAGACCGGCGAAGCGACCGGGCCCTAGCGTAGAAGGGTCGGCCTTCGGCCGGCGTTTCGAAGCCGCCTTCGGCGCGCGTTCTCGGCGGGTCAGAAGACCCGCGGCAACAGACCCGCGCACCCAGCGGAGTCGGCCGGCAGTGACTACTCCGGGAACAGGCTCGGGTCGATGCCCGGGATGATCTTCAGGGCGTTGCGGAAGTAGACCTTCTCCAGCACCTCGTCGGACAGGCCGAGGCCGTACATCTTCCAGTGGGCGTGACGCTTCCGGTAGTAGTCGAAGTACTCGTCCCGCGTCTCCAGCACGCGGAAGTAGACGTGGTAGCCCTCGATCGGGTCCCACGAGTCCTTGCCCATCAGGACGCGGTCCTGGTACTTCTCCATGAAGGCGGCGCCCGTGATCGGCTGCCGGCCGAGTTCGGCGAGGACGGCCCCGAGTTCCGTGTAGACGTTCGGTAGCTCGTCGAGCAGCTTGCCGAGCCGCGCCAGGTCGTTGCCGAACCAGCCGAGATGGGCGTTGAGGAAGATCGTGTCCGGATGGTTCCGGAACAGGTTGTGCTGCTCGCTCATCGTCTGCTCGAAGGAGGCGAAGCGCTCGGGATCGTCGCGACGGCGGTTCGGGAACATCTTCAGCTCGAGCCAGCGCTCGTTGTGCTTGTCCCACGGGTCCCAGAAGGCAGACGGCTCGCCGACGTGGATCAGGACGGGGATGCCCAACTCACCCGCCTTGTCCCACACCGGAGCGATCCGCGGATCGTCGGCCGCCACCCGCTTGCCGTGGATGTCCGTCTGGAACATGCTGAGGTTCTTGTAGATCTTGAGGCCCCGCGCGCCGGCGTCGTAGTCGGCCTGAAGCTGCGCCGCCGCTTTCTCGCCCCAGCCGGGTTCACCGATGCCCGAGAAGTCGACGTTCGCGTAGACGACGAAGCGGTTCGGATAGCGGCCCTTGGTGGCCGCGAGGTTCGCCTTGAGGCCCTCACCCGAGCCGCCGCTCAGGTTGACGAACACGGCCATGTTCATCGCGTCCATCTCCTTGACCATCTGGTCGATCCGGGCCGGATCCCGGGCGCGCAGGTGGCCGTGGGCGTCGACGAAGGGGAACTTTGCCCGGGTGACGGGGCCTCCCGGGACCTTGAGGGTCGAGCGCGGCTCGTAAGCCTCCACGGTCATCTCCTGACCGGCAGCCGGCAGCGCCGCTGCGAGCAGCAGGGAGGCGAGCAGTAGCCACCTCGGACCAGCGATGCGAATGGACGCGTTCGAACGATGTGTGACCGGCATGTTCTGTTCCTCAGCTTCCCTGGTGGATCGTCGAAGGCATCGAGGCCGTCGGAGTCTAAGGCATGGGACCGACAGCTACGCGCGTATACTCGCCACGATGTCCATCGTGCGCGCCGCCGAGGTCGTCGTGCTGCTCTGCACCGTGTACATCGCCTGCGGGCTGGTCTTCGCGCCGCTCTTCGCCTGGCGCGGCGCCAGACGCATCGATCCCGCCGCGAAGACGGCCGGGCTCGGGTTCCGCCTGATCATCCTCCCCGGCGCCGTCGCTCTGTGGCCCGTGCTGCTTCGCCGGTGGCTCTCCGGCCGCCTGCCGCCGGTAGAGCGCAACGCGCACCGTAACGCGGCCGAACACCGCGACGAGCGGGGTTCCACATGACACGCGGCCTGCGCCGCGGCCACCGGCTGATCTGGGCGGTGCTGTTTCCGGTCGCGGCGATACTGCTGGCGGTGGCGTTGCTCTCAAGGCCCGAGCCACCCTTGATGGACGAGATACCCGCGGAGCGTGCGGGTGCAGCCGAGGCGGTCACCGTTACGGAGGACCCGCCGTCAGAGGATGAAGGCCCGTGAGCGCCGAGTACCAGGCGGTCCTCTGGAACCGCAACAAGAAGCTCTACGACCTGACGATCGCGGCCGGCGTCGTCCTGTTCCTTGGCCTCTTCGTCGGCATCGGGGTCGCGACGCGGCCACAAGCGACGATCGAGACCCTGCTGATTCGAGGGTTCGGCGCTAGCGGCCTGCTGCTGCTCCATGTCGTGCTCGCCATCGGGCCGCTCTGCCGGCTGGAGCCGCGCTTTCTGCCCCTCCTCTACAACCGCCGCCACCTCGGTGTCTGCACGTTCCTGCTGGCCCTGGCTCACGGCGGGTTCTCGATCGCCCAGTTCCATGGCCTCGGGGTCCTGAATCCACTGGTCAGCGTGCTGGCCAGCAACGGCAACTACGACAGCCTGTCCCAGTTCCCGTTCCAGGCGCTCGGCCTCCTGGCGCTGGTCATCCTGTTCCTGCTGGCGGCGACGTCGCACGACTTCTGGCTCGCGAACCTGACGGCGCCAGTATGGAAGGCGCTTCACATGCTGGTCTACGTCGCCTACGGCCTGATCCTGGTCCATGTGGCGCTGGGCAGCCTGCAGGCTCCGGAGCGGCCGTCGGCGCTCGCCGTCCTGCTGGGCCTGGGCTTCGCCGGCATCGCCTCGTTGCACCTCGTGGCCGGCAGGCGCGAGCGCGTCCCGGCGCCGACCGCCGAGGCGGAGGGCTCCGCGGTCGACGTCTGCGCCGCCTCCGACATTCCCCTGGACCGGGCCCGGATCTTCCTCCTCAGCGGTGAGCGAGTGGCCGTGTTTCGCTATCGCTCGGAGGACGGCGGTGAGCGAATCGCGGCCGTCTCCAACGTCTGCCAGCACCAGAACGGTCCGCTCGGCGAAGGCCGGGTCGTCGACGGCTGCATCACCTGCCCCTGGCATGGCTACCAGTACCGGCCGGAGGACGGCTGCTCACCGGCGCCGTTCACGGAGACGATTCCGACCTTCAACGTCCGGGTCGAGCGAGACCGGGTACTGGTGGATCCGCAACCCAACCCGCCCGGAACCCATGCCGAGCCGGCACGTCTCGGCACCGAAGCCGGCACCGGGGAGCCTTCGTGACCGAGGAGCGCCAAGGCGATTTCTACGTCGGCTACGTCGACGAGACGCCGCCCGGCGTCTCGCGTTTCGCACGCCGCCTCGTGATCGGCCTCGTGCTGCTGGCCGCGGTTCTCGGCGCCGCCCTGGCGCTGCTGCTGGAACGGTTCGACGAGGGCGTGTTCGAGTACGGCACGGTACGGGACTACGAAGGCGAACTGCTCGTCGATCCCCATCCCCGACTGCTGACGGCGGACGGACCGGCCGAGGGCTATCTGCTGGTTGGAGTCGGCAAGCAGGGACTCGACGTGGACAAAGAGCCCAGCCCGCCCTGGACACCCTCGCCATCCAGGAAGACCGGGGTTTCGGGCACGCTGATCCGGAACCCGGAAGCGGCGATGCTCGAAGTGCATTCCCTCGAGCTTCCCGAAGGAGCCGCCGAAGCTGGACCCGCCGTCGAGCCGACCTCCCCGGCCGCTCCGGCGGCCAACGGCTCGCCCCTCGACAGCGAGAGCGTCGGCCCGGAGTCCGAGGCGGCAACCATCGTCACTCGCGTACGCGGGCAGACCCTGGTGGGCGAGATCGTCGACACGAAGTGCTATCTCGGCGCCATGAAGCCGGGCCGCGGCAAACCCCACCGGGACTGCGCCTCGCTCTGCATCCGGGGCGGCATTCCGGCCGCGCTCCTCGTGCGGACGGAAGGCGGAGAGCGGCACCTCGTCCATCTGCTGAACCCGCGGGGCCAGCCGTTGGGGCGCGAGCTCCTCGAGTGGGTGGGCGAACCGGTCGAAGTCTGGGGAACCCTCAGGCGGCGCGACAACCGTCTGTTCCTGCGGACGATCACGATCAGACCGACACGCGCCCCGGCCCCATCCGTCGTCGTCCCCGCGGCGAGCGAAGCCGGGACTGCAACAGCCGATGACTGAACCGGTACGCAGCAACGTCTCGACGACCGCTTCGAGCGTCGGCGCCGTTCCCAGCCCAGAACACCTGCCCGACGGCCAGATCGAAGCCGGCACCTACCGCCTGCGCTTCGCCCGCACCGAAGAGGACATCGACCGGCTGCTGACGCTGCGTTTCGAAGTCTTCAACCTGGAGTTGGGCGAGGGTCTCGACGAGTCGTACGACAGCGGCCGCGACACGGACGACTTCGACGCGAACTGCCACCACATGCTGGTCGAGCAGAGGGACGGCACGATGATCGGCACCTACCGGATGCAGACGGCCGCCATGGCGGCCCGCGGCAACGGTTTCTACTCGGCCATCGAGTACGACCTGGGGGCCCTGCCCGGCAGCGTCCTCGAGCAGTCGGTCGAGATCGGCCGCGCCTGCATTCACCGCAGGCACCGGAAACGGACCGTGTTGTTCCTGCTCTGGCAGGGGCTGGCCCGCTACATGGTGCACAACCGGCTCCGCTACCTGTTCGGCTGCTGCTCCCTGACCAGCCAGGACCAGGCCGCCGGCATCCGGCTCTACCGGCAGCTCGTCGCGGCGGGAAAGGTCCGGCAGGACCTGGACGTGCCGGTCCTTGAGCACGCCCGCTGCGAGGCGCCGCCCGAGGTGGTCGAGAAGCGTCCGGATGTCGAGATACCGACCCTGTTCGCGACCTATCTGCGCTATGGCGCCCTCGTCTGCAGCCGGCCGGCCATCGACCGCGACTTCAAGACGATCGACTACCTGGTCCTGATGGACACGGCCACCCTCAGCCGGCGCATCCGGCTGATCTTCGGACTCGACCAGGCGCCGGCCGTCGACACCTGAGGGGAATGCGCCTCCTGCGCGTCTGCCGGCTGGCCTGGCGGGGTCCGGCGTTCCTCCTGCTCACGCTGGCCGCGTGGCTGCCGCTGTATGTCCTGAAGCCATTTCTCGTACGCCGCCGCTATCCGACCTGGCGAAAGGTCCGCTCCGGCATCATGCGCCGCTGGGGCCGCGCCTGCCTGGCCGTGCTCGGCTGCCGGGTCACGGACCGTGGCGCGCCGCCGGCGCCGCCCTGCCTGCTGGTCTCGAACCACATCTCCTACATCGACATCCTGGTGCTCGCCGCGCACTCGCCCGCCCGCTTCGTCTCCAAGGCCGAGATCGCGGACTGGCCCCTGGCCGGCACCGTCTGCCGGACGGTCGACGTCATCTTCGTCGACCGCGGCCGGCGCCGCGACGTGACCCGCGTCGGCGAACAGATCGCCGAAGCCCTGGAGGCCGGCGACCCGGTCATCCTCTTCCCCGAAGGCACGTCGACCCCGGGCGACGCCGTGGCCACCCTCAAACCCTCCCTGCTGGCGCCCGCCGCCGTCCAGGAGCTGCCGGTCCACTGGTCCGTTCTGCGCTACGAGACACCGGATGACGAGGATCCCGCCTTCCTGAGCGTCGCCTGGTGGGGCGAGATGCCGATGACGCCGCACGCGCCCGAGCTGCTCAAGCTCCGCCGCATCGAGTGCGAACTCGAGTTCGGAGCGGAACCCTTCCGGGCCGCCGACCGCAAGGAGCTCGCGAGCCTGCTGCGGCGGCGGATGACGGCGGCCTTCCGGCCCATGGTCTCGAGCGCGGAGGCAGCCGCCTCGACCGGCGACCGCCGGTTCCCATGACGAAGTCCAATCGGCGTTTGCCCTGGCTCCGGATCGCGGTTGGCGCCTACGGTGCGCTGCTTCTTTCTTCGACCGTCGTGCGGTTGGCCGGAGACGAACAGCAACTGCCGCCGGAAGCTGGAAAGACGGTGGAGATCGCCGTGCCGAGCGGCGAAGGCACTCTGCGAATCGCTTGGAACGAGACGTACTCGCCGGTCGATGAGGGCCTACCCCTGGTGCTCCTGCACGGATCGCCCGGCGACGCGGACAACTTCGGGCGGCTTACGACACGGCTACGCATCTACACGACTCTGACGAGGGCGTCGAACCTGTTCTCACCTCTACGGCAGGTGCAGGAGGCAGACCTGGTGCCCAACGCCGACGTGCCTGTGTTCCGCTCTTGTGTTCGGGAAGACCCACCGCTCCAGTCCCTCCTGGAGCGCGGACGGGTAGAGGGCCGTGTGGATTCCGACTCGCCCGACACGGACGACAGTCCGCGTGCCGACGCTACCCGACCCGACTTCCTTTCCGAACCCGCGGTCGTCCTGTCCGGCCTCTGCCGGCGAACCATCGCGCCCGACTTGCCCGGCTTCGGCGCCTCCCAGCATCGCGTCGCGGACTACAGCGCCCGCGGTCACGCCGACTCGACGCTCAAGCTGCTCGATCGGCTGGCCGTCGACCGGTTCCACGTCCTCGGTTTCAGCATGGGGGGCGCGGTCGCGCTGCATCTTGCAGACCAGGCGCCCGACCGGGTCGCCTCCCTCATCCTGATGTCGTCTGTCGGCGTCCAGGAGCTCGAACTCCTCGGCGACTACCGGGTCAACCACGGTCTCCACGGTCTCCAGCTCGGACTGTTCTGGGGACTCCGTAACCTGCTACCGCACTTCGGCGCTTTCGATCAACCGGTCGCCCACTCCTACGCCCGCAACTTCTACGACACGGACCAGCGACCGCTACGAGGCATCCTGGAGTCCCTCGAAGCGCCGGTCTTCATCATCCACGGCGAGCAGGATCCACTGGTCCCGGCCGCCGCGGCGCTGGAACACCACCGCGTCGTGCCGCACAGCGAGCTGTGGATGCGGCCGGACAGCCACTTCTTCCTGTTCCGCGGCGGCGACGACCTGATGGATCGGATCGAGGAGTTCCTGGGCCGCGTCGAGGCGGGCGAGGCGGCCACGCGCGCCGATGCCGAACCGGAACGGCTAAAGCGAGCGGCGCTGCCGTTCGACGACATGGACCTGCCCCCGTTCACCGGGCCCGCCCTGCTGATCGTCTTCCTGCTCCTCGTGTTCGCCGCGTACGCCAGCGAGGATCTGACCTGCATCACCGCAGGGCTGTTGGTGGCCCAGGGCCGGCTCGATTTTCCGGTCGCCGTCGCCGCCTGCTACGTCGGCATCCTGAGCAGCGACCTCGGCATCGCCTGGCTGGCGCGCGTCCTGGGCCGGCCGGCTCTCAGACTGCCGCCGTTCAAGTGGTGGGTCACTGAGGCCGCGATCGAAGAGGCCTCGGCCTGGCTGCGGCGGCGAGCCCTGGTCGTCGTCCTGGTCAGCCGCTTCCTTCCCGGAACGCGGCTGCCGACCTGCCTTGCCGCCGGCATCCTGCGCACCAGTCTGCTCCGGTTCTGCTTCTACTTCGCGCTGGCCGTGGCGATCTGGACACCCGCCTTCGTCGGCGTCAACGCGCTACTGGGACGCGAGGCGGTCGAGCGCTTCGGCGGCCGGCTGCCGGGGGGACTGCTTGGCGCGGCGCTGGCGCTGGCCGTCGTCATCTTCACGGTGCGGAGCGTCGCCGTTCCGCTCTTCACCTGGCGCGGGCGCCGCCTCTGGCGCGGCCGCCTCCTGCGCGTCCGGCACTGGGAGTTCTGGCCCATGTGGGCGTTCTACCCGCCGCTCGCGCTCTACATCCTCTGGCAGGGCCTGCGGCGCGGCCGCCTGACGGCGTTCACCGCGATCAACCCCGCCATGCCCCTCGGCGGCCTGCTCGGAGAGTCGAAGAGCGACATCCTGGACGGGCTCGCCGGCATCGGCGACGCGCTGCCGACCTGGATGCGGCTGCCGCCGGGAAGCCCGGAAGGGCGAATCGCGGCTCTGCGCTGCTTCCTGGAAGAAGAGAAGCTGGACTATCCGGTCGTGCTCAAGCCGGACACCGGCGAGCGCGGTCGCGGCGTCGCCGTAGCGCGTTCCGAGGCCGACGCGGCGACGTTCTTGGAGCGGACCCCGGGGCCGGCGCTCGCGCAGGAGTACGTCGCGGGCGAGGAGTACGGCGTGTTCTGGGCCCGCCACCCGGGCCGCCGCGACGGGCACGTCTTCTCGATCACCCACAAGGTCCGGCCCACGGTAACCGGCGACGGAACCAGCACCCTGGAGCGGCTGATCCTCGACGACGCACGCGCGGTCGCCATCGCGCACATCTACGCGCGCGAACACCCCGAAGCCGCAAAGCACGTACCCGAGGCCGGCGAAGTCGTCGAACTGACCGAGGTCGGCGCGCACTCCCGCGGAACGATCTTCCTGGACGCGAACGAGCTACACACGCCCGAACTCGAACGCGTGATGAACGCGATCTGCATCGCCTACGACGGGTTCGACTTCGGTCGCTTCGACGTGCGCGTCCCAAACGCCGAGGCGCTGCAACGAGGCGAGGGAATCCGCGTGCTGGAAGTCAACGGCGTGACCTCCGAAGCGACCCACATGTACGACCGCCGTTACGGGTTCTTCGGTGCCCACACCATCCTGCGCCGGCAGTGGCGGATGGCATTCGACCTCGCCGCCGAGAGAATTCGAGAGGGCGTCCAGCCGGCGACCATGAGCGAGATCGTCCGCGCCGTTCGGGCTGAACGACGAGCCCGCCGCGGCGCGGCGTAGCCCCCCGCCGGCTGTGCCGGCGACGTCGCTCCCTACCTCGCCTTCGCCGCCGCCTTCTTCTTGGTCGTCCGGCGCCGCGGCTTCGGCTTCTCCAGCGCGTCGAGCCGCGCTTCGATCGCGCTCAGCCGTTCGATCACCGCCTCCAGGTCCGCCTTGCCGGGGACGCCGAGCTTCTCGAGCCGGCGCTCCAGGTGCTCGTCGATTCCCGTCCGCGCCTTGGCCTTCGTTTGCTCGATCCCCTTCCCGGCCGCGGAACGCACCTGCTGCACCTTCTCCTCGGCCTTGTCCCGCCAGCCGCCGAGGGAGTCCCGGCTCTGGCTCTCGACCTTCTCGCCGCGGGCGACCAGCCGGTCGAAGACCTTTGCCCCCGCGTCCGCCGCCTCGCCCGCCGCGCCGACGCCGGCAAGCGCCACCTTGTGGGCCTTGTCGACGGCGGATTCGACCACCGACCGCGCTTTCGATTCGCTGTCCCTGGTTTCCGCCGCGGATGCTGCTGTCATCTCGTTCTCCCCTTGTCTGTTGCGGGACTGGCCGCCCGCTGGGTGCGCGGGTCTTCTGACCCGCTGCCGCCGCAGGCGGCCTGAGTTACGTGCCGGCCGCCAGGCCGGCTCCGCTTTGGCGGCAAGTTCAATGCAAACCGCGCGCCTCGGCCAGCCGCCGCTTCACCGTCTCGATGGGATTTCGGTAGTCCACCGTGCCGAGACCGCGGTTGGTCAACTTGTAACCGATCAACGCCTGCAGCTTCTCCGGCATTTCCACCACGACTTCCCACGGCACGCCGACGAACTGGTTCTCCCGCTGCTTGAGCCACGCCAGGTTGAAGTTGAAGTTGATCGAGCGCCGGTATCCGTTCTCCGTAGAGTTCCCGCCGCCCCGGTGCCAGACGGCGCCGTCCCAGAGGAACAGCGCCCCGGCCGGCATCTCCACCGTGATGGTCGGCACGTCGGGATCGACCGGATCCGCCGAGCGGTGGCTGCCGGGAACGATCTCCGTCGCCCCATTCTCGGCCGTGAACGGATCGAGCGCGATCAGCGTGTTGGCGATCAGTGGAAAGTGAGGACGCGCAAGCGGATAGTGGCCGTCGTCCTGGTGCATCCGCTGGCGACGATCGCCCGGGCCCGGCCGCATCGCGGCGACGCCGGAGACCTGGTAGTCCGGGCCGAGCACCGCCTCCACGAGCCCCAGCAAACGGTCGTCCATGAGAAGTTCGTCGACGGCGCGGGTCTTGGCCAGCAGGTTGTGGGTGTGGATCGTCTGCTGGCCGCGGTCGTCCGTCATGCGGCTGCCGATCTCGTCGAAGACGGGGGCAAGGCCGCGCCGCAGCCCCTCCAGCATCTCTTCGTCCAGGAAGTCGGGCACCACCGTGTAGCCGTCTTCGCGGACCTGGCGCGCTGAAGTCTCGATATCCATGAAGTCCCGTGAACCGTGATCCGATGGAGGTTGCGCGGCAGCGTAACAAAGCATGTAGCCTTCGCTCCATGACAAGAAAGACGATGTACCGCCGACCGATGTTCCGGGCCCTCCTGGCGACGCTGATTGCGTTCGTCGCCTTCACCGGCGCCTGGGCGCAAAGCGAAGCCTCGACCCAGTCCTTCACGGCCAGCGACGGCGTCGAGATCCACTACCTCGTCGAGGGCCGCGGCGACCCGGTCGTGCTGCTCCACGGCATCACCGGCACCGCCGCTTCGAACTGGGGCGCCGCCGGCATCATCGGCCGGCTGGCCGAGGAGTTCCAGGTCATCGCCGTCGACCAGCGCGGCCACGGCAAGAGCGGCAAGCCGCACGACGCGGACAGCTACGGCGAGCGCATGGCCCAGGACGTCGTCGACCTGCTCGACCATCTGCGGCTGCAGCAGGCGCACGTCGTCGGCTACTCGATGGGCGGCTTCATCACGATGAAAGTCGTCGCCCTCGCGCCGGACCGGCTGATGTCGGCCGTGGTCGGCGGCGCCGGCTGGTGGATCCCCGAACTGCGGGACGAAGCGATGTTCGATGCGCTCGCCGTTTCGCTCGAGGAAGGCAGGGGTGGCGGCCCCCTGGTCGAGTTTCTGTGGCCCGGCGAGGAACCGCCGACCCCCGAGCAGGCTCAGGCGATCGGTCAGGCGATGGTCGCCTCGAACGACCAGATGGCCCTGGCAGCGGTCGTCCGCGGCATGGCCGGACTCGACGTGAGCGCCGAACTCCTGCGCATCAACAAGGTGCCGACCCTCAACATCATCGGCAGCGAAGATCCCTTGAAGCCCAACGCCGACGCCCTGGTCGACGTCATGCAGGAGCATCGGCTCCACGTCATCGAAGGCGCGAACCACATGAACACCCTGAGTTCCCCCGAGTTCGTCGACACCGTCCGCGCCTTCTTCATCGAACTCTGCAACTGCGCGTAGCGGCGACTGCGACGGCTACAGCCGGCGGCGGCGCTACGCCGAGAGCTGCGTCTCGACGAGCGTCGTCCAGTAGCGCATGCCGACCGGCAGGACGTCGTCGTTGAAGTCGTAGCGCGGCGTGTGGAGGCCGGCGCTTTCGCCGTTGCCCAGGAACATGAAGGCGCCCGGACGCTCCTGGAGCATGTAGGCGAAGTCCTCGGAGCCCATCACGGGGGCGAGGCTCGTCGTGACGTCCCGGCCGACCTCGCGGGCCGCGTTGGCCGCCTTCTCGGTCTGCTCGGCGTGGTTCACCGTCGCCGGGTAGTAGTGGCGGTACTGGAACTCGAAGCCGGCGCCGTGAGCGGTGCAGATGCCGCGGCCGATCTGGCGCATCCTCCGCTCGACCAGTTTCTGCACCTCGGGCAGGAACGCCCGGACGCAGCCGCCGTGAACGATCCGGCTCGGGATCACGTTGTCCGCGTGACCGCCATGAACACGGGCCACCGTGATCACGGCGCTGTGGAGCGGATCCACGTTGCGGGCGACGATCGTCTGCAGCGCGAGGACGATCTCGGCCCCGATCGGGATCGGGTCCACCGTGCCGTGGGGAAACGCGGCGTGGCCGCCCGCGCTCGTCACCGCGAACTCGAACACGTCGATCGCCGCCATCAGCGGCCCCGCGCAGAGACCGAAGTTGCCGACCTCCATCCCCGGGTAGTTGTGGACGCCGTAGACCTCCTCGGCCGGGAACTGCTCGAACAGCCCCTCCTCGATCATCACCCGGGCGCCGCCGTCCTTCTCCTCCGCGGGCTGGAAGAAGAAGTAGACCGTGCCGTCGAAGGAGCGGTTCTCGGTCAGGTGCTTGGCCGCACCGAGCAGCATCGCGGTGTGGCCGTCGTGGCCGCAGGCGTGCATCTTGCCGGGGTTCCGGGAGCGGTGCTCGAAGTCGTTCTCTTCCTCGATCGGCAGCGCGTCCATGTCGGCCCGCAGCGCGATGCTGCGATCGGACGAGCCGGACCTGAGCACGCCGACGACCCCGGTGCCGGCGAGGCCGCGATGAACCTCGATGCCGCCGAAGGACTCGAGCAGCTCGGCCACCTTGCCGCTGGTCACCTCCTCCTCGAACGCCAGCTCCGGGTGCCGGTGGAAGTCCCGGCGCCAGGACCTCATCTGTTCGTGCAGCGGATCCATGAGCTTCGATGGTAGCGGACGATCGAACCTCTCAGCGACCGCCTTCGGGGGCGAACGGGTCGAGCAGGTACTGGAAGGTCAGTCGAAACGCGGAGCGGAGCGGCGGCGCAACGCCCGGCGCGGCGGAGCCAGAGTCTCGGTCCGAGGTTCAGAGGCCAGCAGCAACGTCTTGAGGTCCGGCCTCGCTGCACGCAGCAGCCGCCTCCACTGCTTGATGGGCACCAGAACAGCCTTCTCTACTCCACGCTTCGTCACGATCTGCGACCCTCCGCTGGGCGAGGTTACTGCAGCGACCGCCCAGCCTACTGCCGGTACACTCCGCTGCCGGGCAGAACTAGGGCGCTGCGCCCCGAGCAAGCCGGTTGCGAGCGATTCAGATGACCGCCAACGAGCAGAAGACCAAGCCCCGGCGGCACGTCTACGACGCCGCCGAGATCGAGCCGAAATGGCAGCGTATCTGGCGCGAGCACGAGGCCTTCCGCACGCCGGACGACCCCGAGATCCTGGAGAGCCGGCCGAAGTACTACGTCCTGGACATGTTCCCCTATCCCTCTGGAGCTGGGCTGCACATCGGCCACCCCGAGGGCTACACGGCGACCGACGTGGTGGCGCGCAAGCGGCGCATGGAGGGGTACAACGTCCTCCACCCGATGGGCTGGGACGCCTTCGGGCTGCCGGCGGAGCGGGCCGCCGTACGCGAGAACCAGCACCCGCGGCTCATCACCCAGCGGAACGTGGCCAACTTCCGCCGTCAGATCGAGCGCCTCGGCTTCTCGTACGACTGGGAGCGGGAGGTCAACACGTCCTCCGCGGACTACTACCGCTGGACGCAGTGGATCTTCCTGGAGCTGCACAAGCGCGGCCTCGCCTACCTGGAGGACGTGCCGGTCTGGTGGTGCCCGGCGCTCGGCACGGTGCTGGCCAACGAGGAGGTCAAGGACGGCGCCTACGTCGATACGGGAGATCCCGTCGAGCGGCGGACGATGCGGCAGTGGATGCTCCGGATCACCGCCTACGCCGAGCGGCTGCTGGAGGACCTCGACGACGTCGACTGGCCCGAGTACGTCAAGGAGATGCAGCGCAACTGGATCGGCAAGTCACACGGCGCCGAGATCCGCATGCCGATCGAGGGCACCGACGAGAGTTTTCCCGTCTTCACGACCCGGCCGGACACCCTGTTCGGCGCCACCTACTGCGTGCTGGCGCCGGAGCACCCGCTCGTCGCCGAGGTCACGACCGGCGAACAGCGCGCCGCCGTCGATGCCTACGTCGACGAAGCGACGAACAAGACCGAGCTGCAGCGCACCGACCTGGCGAAGGACAAGACCGGCGTCTTCACGGGCGCCTCCGCCACGAACCCGGCCACCGGCGAACCGATGCCGATCTGGGTCGCCGACTACGTCCTGATGAGCTACGGCTCGGGCGCGATCATGGGCGTCCCCGGTCAGGACCAGCGCGACTGGGACTTCGCGGTGGAGTTCGACCTGCCGATCGTGCGCACCGTGGCGCCGCCGGACGGCTGGGACGGCGAGGCGTACATGGAGGACGGCCCCGCGATCAACAGCGGCTTCCTGGACGGCCTCCAGGTCGACGACGCGAAGGAGCGGATGATCGAGTGGCTGGTCGACGAAGGCCACGGCGACCGGCGGGTCGAGTACCGGCTGCGGGACTGGCTGTTCTCGCGCCAGCGCTACTGGGGCGAGCCATTCCCGGTGCTCCACGTGCTGGACGACGACGGCGAGCCGACCGGCGAGATCCTACCCGTGCCGCGGGAAGACCTGCCCGTCGCGCTCCCCGAGGTCGACGAGTTCAAGCCCACCGCCGACGGCCGGCCGCCGCTGGCGCGCGCCGGGGACGACTGGCTCGTCGTGACCCTGCCGGACGGCCGCAAGGCGCGGCGCGAGACGAACACGATGCCGCAGTGGGCCGGTTCCTGCTGGTACTACCTGCGCTACATCGACCCAAGGAACACGGAGGCGCCCTGGTCACGCGAGCTGGAGCGCTACTGGATGCCGGTGGATCTCTACATCGGCGGCGTCGAGCACGCAGTGCTGCATCTGCTCTACGCGCGCTTCTGGCAGAAGGTGCTCTACGACGCGGGCCTGGTCTCGACTTCCGAGCCGTTCGCCCGTCTGTTCAACCAGGGGATGATCCTGGCCTACAGCTACCGCGACGAGGGCGGCAAGTACCACCACCCCGACACCGTCGACTGGCGGGACGACCGGGTGTTCCTCGCCGGCACGGACGAGCCACTCGAAGCCCGGGTCGAGAAGATGTCGAAGTCGAAGCTCAACGTCGCCAATCCGGACGACGTGATCGAACGATGGGGCGCGGACTCGCTCCGGCTGCACGAGCTGTTCATGGGGCCGCTCCACCAGCAGAAGCCCTGGCAGACCAAGGACGTGGACGGCGTTCACCGCTTCCTGCAGCGGACCTGGCGCCTGATCGTCGACGAACGGACCGGCGAGCTCGCCGAGAGGGTCGGAGACGACCGCGCGGCCGCGGCCCCGTCCGAAGACACAGCCGAACTGAACCGCCTGCTCCACAAGACGATCCGCAAGGTCGGCGAGGACATCGACTCGCTCGACATGAACACCGCGATCTCGCAGATGATGATCTGGGTCAACGCGGCGACCGCCGCGGACCGGGTGCCCCGCGAGGCGCTGCTGAACTTCCTCCGCATCCTCTCGCCCTTCGCGCCGCACATCGCCGAGGAGCTGTGGTCAAGGCTCGGCGGCGAGGGCCTGATCTGCCACCAGGAATGGCCGGTCTACGACGAAGCCCTGGTCGTCGACGAGACGATCAACGTCGTGATCCAGGTCATGGGCAAGAAGCGCGACGTCCTCCAGGTGCCCGCCGAAGCCGATCGTGCGACCCTGGAACAGCTCGCGCTCGCCTCGGACAACGCCCGCCGCTTCATGGACGGCAAGGAGCCCCGCAAGGTGATCGTGGTGCCGGGGCGGCTCGTCAACATCGTCGTGTAGAACCAACTACCCACCGCTAGAGTCTGAGATGTCCGCACATCACTTCCTCTTTGGAGGGACGCACCATGGCATGGTTGACGGATCAGTTTGACGACAGGCGACAGCCACTGACGCCAGAACAGAAGAAGGCGGCCAAGCAGGATCGGAAGGCGGCCAAGAAGCAGGAGAAGGCTGAGCGACAACGCCAACGAAGAGAGGCTGCTGAAGAAGCTGCGCGGGCGCGGAAGGAGCGCCAGCGTGCTGCGATGTTCGCTCAAACACCGGCCGGGCTGGCACGCCAAGCGGCTGAGACCGGCCAGATCGTGTTCCAGTACATCGACACACTCGCAGAGACCACACCAAACGTCGTACCGATGGCAGGCGCGGAATCCGTCGAAGGGACGCAGGGACTGGCGGGCGACAAGCAAGCCCGTCAGCGAGAGAAGCTGCGCCGATTCGATCCTCGCCACCCCATCGAACAGATCGAGAGCGAGGGCTGGGAGCTTCTCGACACTGGCTACACGTTCCAGCCCACGATCACCGAGAGCCGCGACAAGTTCCTGGCGAGTGGCCAGCAGGAGGCCATAGGTGGTCGTGTGCTAGGGGTCTACACATTTCGCCGCTCCAACGGGCAGCCATCCTGAGCGCGGGCCGGCGCCGGCCGAGGGGGAGCCTGATCTCACGAACCACGCCTGCCCGACGACCGCGCCACTGACGTCTCGCTGAACTCCGCTGCGAAGCCGCTTCTGGACGCCGGCAACGCGGCTGCGGCACACCACCACGAGCGCGTTCGGCGGATCGAGGGCAAGCGGACGATCGAGTGCGACGAGATCTGTCGTACGTCTACGCGAAGCAGGATCTGACGCCACACCAGGACTACCTGCTCAGACAGATGCGGGGCGACGCGGCCCCGCACAGAGTTGCCGCTCGCGATCCGAAGAAGATCGGCTTCTAGCTGTGGCGGACATCCAGCATCCCGGAATCGTGGTCTCACGCTATGAACCGCCGCCGCGCCGCATCACGGCGCTCGGTGGCCGTTCGGGCGCTTCGGCGCCGACCCGCAAGGGTGCGGATCCGACTCGATAGCGGCCTAGTTCTTCCCTTGCAGGAGCCAAACGGTCGCCTAGCGGTCGGCGACCGCGTGGTCGTCATCGGACCTGCCGACCTTGAGACCGAACGTGGCACGAACTCGCTACGACGGGCCGACTAGGACTGGAGACTCAGCTTCGCCCGCAGGTACTCCATCCCGCGGTCGCCCTTGACCGAGTTACAGTCGTTCGCCCAGTTCGGGTCAGCCATGCCCGAACGCTACACACTGGACCGGCAAGCACCTACAACTACGGCCCGCATCCCGACTCGTGTAGCATCAAGTACGAGTCCCCGCTGTCAAGATTGCCGGACGGTCCCAGCCAACACACACATCGTCGGGGGACGGTAAGGGGTGTGTCGTGTTTCTGCGACCACGTATCAGGAGTATCCATGCACTGCTACCCGGTCTACTTTCGTGCTGGTGGGCCAGTCGTTACCGACACCTTCGGTGCGATCACGTACATCAGCGGACGGATGCTGATCCAGATAGGAGAAGACGAACAGACCGAGATTTGGACGGCCAACCCTGCTGGCGTGTACGTCGAAGCCCCTAGTCTCGAGGATGCTGTGACGGCTGCGGTTGACGAGCTCGGGCGCGGCTTGTCAGTTCTCGCCCAAGACGCAGGCAGCTACGCCGAGTTCGAGGTGCGCTCCAAGCGCCTTGTGGGGCGTCAACTCGCCAGTCTCGAGAAGCGATGGGCCGATGCCTGCTCGACGGCAGCGAAGCTGCCCGATCGAGCCGAGTTCGTGCGGTTGACCGAGACTCCCGACGTCGAGATCGCGAGCCGTCTCGTCTGCGAACGTTCGCCGCTTCGTCCTGGGTCGCCCCAAATGACTCTCGGCGACCTGCAGGTTGAACGGCAGGCAGTATGAACCCCACCGTTGGGTCGGATGAGGTCCAGGCCATGCTCCGTGCCTGCGCTCCGGATGTGATCGTCAGTTGCCACGAGAGCGGGGCCATCGCTCGACGAAACGGTCTAGAGTTCCCCTTTCTGTCTCCGTGCGAGGAGGGTCACCCGATCCGGGTCCCGCTAGGGACGGTCGAACTCTTGATCGAGGCGCTAGAGATCAACAGGGAGTGTGCTGGCGGGGAGCTGCCGATACTCGACCCGAACTAAGAACCCGACCCCTCTACTTCGACGCCGTGCTGAACCGGGAAGCGCGCCGCCGCGAGATCTCAAAACCTAGCGCACTACTTCAGTTCGCCCACGCCACCCGATCGGGTATGATGACCGGCCGCTCGGAGCCCTCGTCGCGGCAGGCCTTCCGAGCCCAACCGTAGCGAGACCACAATGAAGAGCGATATGCACCCCGAACTCCACCCGGTCGTGTTCATCGACCCGTCGGCGAACGCGGAGTTCATCTCCCAGTCGACGATGACCAGCGACAAGACCCGGGACATCGACGGCGTCGAGCACTACGAGATCCGGCTCGAGATCTCGTCCGCGTCCCACCCCTTCTACACGGGGCGCCAGCACTTCGTCGATAGCGCCGGCCAGATCGAGAAGTTCCAGCGCAGGTACGGGCGCAAGTAGCGTCCGTCCGACCCTGGAGTTCCAGGCGATCCTGCCCGCGGCGGCAGGAGGTTTCGCTGCGTTCGCAAGGGGGCACTTGGCCTGTTGGCTGCCGCTGAGGACGGCAGAGAACAGGACCACCAACGGTTCCGGGCCCCTTCGCCGGTTACACTCGCATCAGCGGCTAGTAACGGCGCCGAGTCCGAGCGCCAGACTTGGAGGGGCCCTCCGACTAGACAGGCTTATGCAGTCAGACGTACATACTCCTGAGGCTCCGACACGCTCCTGCTCCAATCGCCCACCGGAGTCGCCCAAGATGTACGCGCCGCTGCAGACTCCCTACGCCCAGAAGATCGAGCGCCTTCGCAACGGCGATCGCCCCCGAGTCCTTGATCTCTTCGCCGGTTGCGGCGGGCTCTCTCTGGGCCTTCAAGCAGCAGGATTCGACATCACCGCCGCAGTCGAGAACGACGCTGACGCCGCTCGCTCCCACGGAACCAACTTCCACAAGGCAGCGCCGGAGCATGTCTTGGCCCGCGACGTGCTCACGTCCCCAGATGCCTTCGCGCAGGAACTGGGCCTGGGACCGGCCGCCCACGCATTCGACGTGATCGTCGGAGGCCCGCCCTGCCAAGCCTTCGCCCGGGTGGGGCGCCCCAAGCTTCGGGAGGTACACGAGCACCCACAGGCATTTCTCCATGACCCGCGCGCCCGACTGTTCCTCGAGTGGCTGCGCTACGTGGAGGCCTGCCAGCCCTTGGCCGTCCTGATGGAGAACGTCCCAGACGTTCTGAATCATGGAGGCCACAACGTCGCGGAGGAGACCTGCGCCTTTCTCCAAGAACGGGGCTACGCCTGCGCCTACACACTCCTGAACGCGTCGCTCTATGGCGTGCCGCAGATGCGGGAGCGGATGTTCCTCATCGGCTACCGGCGCGAACTGGCCCAGAACGTCCGCTTCCCGCAGCCCACACACTGGACCCGGTTGCCCCGCGGATACGAGGGCTCACGGGCTGTCGCACTGAAGTCGGTCCGCAAACCGAACGCGCGCCAACAACAGCTCCCGACCGTAGCCGGTTTCTACGTCGATCCGCCGACGCCAAACGACGACTTGCCGCCCGCCGTAACAGTCAGAGACGCGATCCACGACCTGCCCGTCATCGATGCCCGAGAGGAGCTTCGCGCGGGCCGCCTTCGGCGCGGCGCCCGCCGTTTCGATACTCACCAGCCGTACAGCTCGTCACGACCGGTTTCGGCGTACGCACAGCGCATGAAGGCGTGGCCAGGGTTCGAAGCGCCAGCGCAACTCGCGGACCACGTAATCCGCTATCTGCCCCGCGACTTCGACCTGTTCGCACGGATGAACCACGGCGACCAGTACCCGGAGGCGTACCGCCACGCCTCCGACATGTTCGAGGAGCGACTGGCGGAGATGAGGGCGGCCGGGAAACCCGTTGCTCCCGGTTCGACGGAGTACGACCGGCTACGCCGGTCCCTCGTCCCTCCTTACGACCCCGGCAAGTTCCCGAACAAGTGGCGGAAGATGTGTCCCGACGAGCCGGCACGGACGCTCATGGCTCACCTCGGAAAGGACGGCTACAGCCACATCCACTACGACAGCGCCCAAGCCCGAACGGTATCAGTCCGCGAAGCCGCCCGCCTCCAGTCGTTCCCTGACGGCTTCCGGTTCTGCGGAACGATGAACCCGGCTTTCCGACAGATCGGGAACGCCGTGCCTCCCCTGCTCGCCAAGGCCCTTGGCGAAGAGATGCGCGAGGCCCTCACGTCGACTTGATGTCCGAGAAGCTCGCTCTCAAGCGACTGACTGCCTCCGACCTGACCTTCTTCGAGTGGCACTTCAAGAATCGCAACGCCGGTAACCAGAAGGCGATCAACCTGAACGCCGACGTCTTCGCCGGGCGGCTCTACCCGGCCGTTGAAGCCGTCGCCCGCCAAAGCCAGAACAAGCTTGGCGTCGACCTGTGGATCGGCGGACCGGGGGCAGCGTCGCCACACAACTACCAGCGCAAGATCATCAAGGGGGCGGCGTACAAGAACTGGCGCTTGGACGGCGAAGTCGTCTACAACCCCGAAACCGATCCTGAGCGATTCAATGGGCTCCGGCCGGGAGACCTGGCCCTCCTCGGCTTCGATGGCGACCTGGTGCCGAACACGATGCACTTGGTCCTCGTCGCCAAGTCAGCACCGGAAGACAGCGAGCTCTTCACCCGGCTCGACGAACTGCTGGCGGACCGGCGTATGGCCGAGCTGCAGAGCAACTCCCTGCGGGAGCTCTGCGAAGCACTCTCCCTGCCGCGGCCACATCCGGCGTGGCTGCTCCTTGCCGAGGAGGACCTCACGGAAGCCGCTCTCGGTCAAGCCCCTGCCATCGCTCGGCTGCTCACTCGGCCCCGGCCGCGAAGAGTGTCCCTTGAAGACCTCCAAACGGCGAGGCGGACGGCCGAGGAACTCGGCCGGCTTGGCGAGAGCCTCGTGGACGTTCATCTTGAGCAACGCCGAGCAGCGGGAGAGATCGCCGAGTACGAGTGGACCGCCGAGATCAACGCGATCTCACCGTACGATTTCCGGCTTCGGCGTGATCGCACCTGGGAGAAGCTGGAGGTCAAGACGACGGCAGCGGGCTTCGACCGCGAGTACCACGTACCCCTAAGCGAACTCCGGGAGGCCGTCTACGCACCGGAAACCTACAGAATCGCCCGTGTGTACGACGCCACTTCCAGTTCCGCCAAGATGAGGATCTCCGAGGACTTCCGGCCATTCGCCCATTCCATCCTCGGCGCGTTCTCCGACCTTCCAGGCGGTGTCACACCAGACGGCGTGAGTATCGTCCCGGATGACCAGATGTTTGGCGAGGAGATCGTTCTCCTTGGGCCGTCCGACAGCGAGGACTGATCCCCCGACAACCCGGGATACGTCGCCAAGCCAGGCTCAGAGCATCCGCGGAGGACCGAGGAAGGCCACGAGACGATCCAGGAGCGAGTCGTCAGTCTCGATCTCACACTGCCAAGCAACGAACACGCGCCACCCCTCGTCAGCCAATGCCTCGCGAACCCTCTTGTCCCGCTCGACGTTCGCCGCGAACTTCTCCTCCCAGAAGTCTCGGCGGGACTTCGGCGTGTAGGTCTTCCGGCAACCGTGACGGTGCCAGAAGCAGCCGTGGACGAACACCGCGGCGCGCCGACGCGTGAACACGACGTCCGGCGTGCCGGGAAGGCCACGCACATGGGTGCGGAAGCGGTAGCCCTTCGCGTGTAGAGATCGCCGAAGGGCCAACTCCGGCTTCGTGTTCGAGCCGCGAATGCGGCTCATCATCGCGCTCCGCTGCTGCCGCGACACGATGTCCGTCATACGCGCTACCCGTCCGCGAGCGCCCACATAGCGGGAAGTGTTACACAGCACCCCAAGCCCTCAGTCCGTCATCCTCTCAAACTGGACACACGACGACCGAACGGGACAGGATCGAGCGATGGCAAACCATGAACTTCTCGCAGCAGCGAAGACGTGGATGGACACCATGAACTGGGAAACCCGCCACGACAACGTCGGCAGACTTCAAGCGAGACGCACACCAAGCGACGAATGGCGCTTCGTCTCGCCTCACACCGTGACCAAGGTGAGAGGCGCTCACTACTTCGGATGGACGGACGGAGTCATCCACGTCTGCCAGAAGGACGAGCAGTACGACATGGTTCAGGAGCTACAGCGTAGGAGCGCCGGACGGTCCTTCGCCGGCGTCCCCATCCTGTGGGTGGAAGGCGACTTCGTCGTAGAGGCTTGGCACGTTGAACCGCCCACCTGATGCCCGACCTAGTGCCGGCACCATGAACGAGCGCTTACTCTCGCTACCGAACGAGAACCTGGACCACTGAGGCTGCTCAAGACGAACACCGACCGCCTCATTCGGGGCGGGAGTGGGACGATCCACTCCTCGAAGATCCGGTCAAGCTTGTCGCCGACGGCAGAGGACTCGTCGGAATCGACGATCAGGAGCTTCCGCTATGAACGGTAACACTCTCCGTACCTGGAGCAACTTCCCATGAAGGACGTGCCCACTGAACGACATCCTCGGAATCCCGCCATGCTTTTCTTCTTTGTCAAATTCACCGCCAAGGAGCGCTACGCCCGGGACTTTCTGAGCGGCCGACTCTACGCTAACACGGTCCGGTACTTTCGCGAACTGGAAAGCGAAGGACAAGGGGACAAGTACGAGGGACTCGTTGGCTGGTTTCAACCAAGCCGAGGACAACTTACTATCGACGGACGTGACCTTACGCCCGACCTCGCCGGTCCGATCGGCCTCAGCCGAAACGACATACTGTCACATCATCTCTTCTGTCTATACTGTGGCCACACAGCCGGCATATCTCCCGACGCGAGTGACGAGGAAGTGAAGGCGCGGATGCAACTGTCAGTCCGGCCAGACGAGTTCGGCGAGTATGCCGTCTTGGTGCGCAATGTCAAGAAGTTCATTGATCGCGTCCGAGAGGCGCTGGACAAGGAGGGGTACAAGTGGAGGAGCGGCTTGGTCGGGTACTACGACCCCAACACGTTCCATGGGCCGTTCACAAACCAGGACGCTGTGTTCAGAAAACAGCTCAAGCACGGCCACCAGAGAGAGTACCGGTTCGCCATAGACACCGGAAACACAGGCGATTCGCCGCTGGTCGTCGAAGTCGGGGACTTATCGGACATCGCCGAGATGTACCGGTTCCCGCGATTGGACGATGTCATGAGCACAATCGAAGTGCATAGTCGCCGATCTGGCGAGTAGGTGGCCGTCTGGACCGACGACGCGCACACCCGGGTGCCTCTGGAGGACCTCGCCTGTGCATGCTGGTCCTTTTACATTCGGCCGAAGCCACGCCCTTCCTTGTGCGGTAAGTCGCGCCGTTCGTCCGAGGAAGCGTACCGCTACTCGTCGCGGTGCAGGTGCTTCCGCACGTCGAATCTGGGATCGCCGGTCTCGTCAGAGGGATGATGTCGGCATGGCTGATCCTTGAGAGTCTTCATTCGCTGACTGCGCGACAGCGTCCCTCTGTTACCGTCGTACTCGAGGTACACGAAAGACGGCGGATGCGGATACCACGGCGTCAAGAGCTGAGTGACCAAGCCTGTAGCAGCAGAGGCGAGGACTCCATTCGGCCATACGACCTGCGGCTGCCCGCCAGCCGCACCGTACCGGTTGGCCTCCTCCTTGAGCCGTTCGTCGGTCACCAATCCGCAGCACCGTAGGCATGGCCCGCCTGGGCTCGACAGGATGACTTGGCCGCTGACGAGGAACCCTGCCCTCCCAGGAAGAGAATGTACGTCCATACCGAGGTCGATATAGGGAATCAGATACCGACGCGCGAAGCGTTCGAGCTCGTCTCTTTCACGAAACGAGTCCAGGGCACCGACGATTACGTCCGCAGACTTCAGCGCTTCAGTGGCCTTCTGCCACTTCTGGCGAACAGCGACGATCCGCGCCCGCGGGTTCAGGCCTCGAACTACCCTCGTCCCGATACCGACCTTCGCGGGTTCGATGTCGATGTAGTCGAGGGTACCTCCCGCAAGCCGATTCAGGTACTGCACGAGCCTCCTGAGAACGACGAATCTAGCGGGTTTACAGTAGACATCTGCCAGTGTGCCTCCGACAAGGCGATTCGTGTTTGTCTCATCAATGTCGTCTGGATCTACGAGGACGTAGCCCCCGATGCCCACGTGTGCAGCCTGCTGCACCACATGCGAACCTCCGCCCCCTAGACCCACGATGCCGAGGGTCGCAGTTCTCAGTAGAGTTGGGCTCTCAAGCCCGAGGAAACTCTGGCGCTCGAGCCGGTTCACGCAGTGCTCCATTTCCGGAGGGGCACGCCCACCGAAACGAACGACGACATAGACACCCCAGCTTCCGAACGGCTGAGCCAGACCAAGCCGTGGGCTGCAGTGTCGCTGAGAACGACAGCTCCGTGTGCACACTCGGGAGCCACCTTGAAGAAGTCTGGAACGAACTTGGCGCTTTCACGCAGGTCGATCCCACTGAACCTGGGGATGCCGCTGCCGGCATGGGAGTGGACGTGGAACATTGCCGCCCCCTCCTGTAGAGCCCACTGCAACGCGTGGCGAATGGCATCGGGGCCCATCATGGCTCCGACTGTTGGATCCTTGAGGTACTCGTCGTCTGCCACAGGTCGATACTCACGGGCGAGCACCAGGAGACCCGTACCCCAGGTCGACAGGCCCGCCGCAATGAACCCGACGCGCTCATGTGCAAAGGCGTGAGGTCGAACCAGATCGGCCCGGATGGCGGCGAGCAAGTCGGCCGTGATCTTGAAACAGATCTTCACGCGACAGCTCTCAGATGTGCACGGAGCATTTCCGGCCACCGCGTGCTCTCGGGAATGTGGTTCCACGACGGGGCCCACCAGTTCTGGTCTACGACGCGGTGTTGGGCCCAGTTGCTGCCACGGCAGGAGATCTTCCGTTCGAAGAACAGTCGCGTCGCGTAACCGGAGTGAGCGAACGGTACAAGCAGGAGATCCATGGTGACCTTCTGGCCCGCAGCCGTAAAGCCGAACGCCGGCAACAGCACGACAGCTCTCCCACCCTCACGCAAAAGGCGGGCACTCTCGTGCATCGCCCTGAGACGTGCGAACTCCTCGGCCGGTTCGCTCACGATGAACCTCCGGCAGGAACATGGCTGTAGAACTTCATGCCGTCACGGACCTCGGTCGTTTGGCCCTGCTCCAGCGGCTTGAGTTGGCCATCTTCCAGGACGTCGAGCACGTAGCCTGGTTCGACGCCCAGAACATCGGCTAGATCTTCCGTCTTGTAGTTGCCGCCTCGGATCTTCTTCTCCACATCATCGTTCAGGTACACGGTCACGAGTTCGACGACGTGGAGATGCTCGGTGCCGGCATCTCCGAGCTTCAGGATGCCGTCGGCTGGCAGTGGCACCGTGTCGCCCTCGCGTTCCAGTACCAAAGTCCCATCGGGATCCACAACCGCTACGGCTCGGAGTTCCCGCTGCGAGATCTCGGCCGCCCCCCACTCGTAGCCTCGATCATTGACCGTAAACCGAAAGATCCGGTCGCTCTTGAAGGCGCGAAACACGTTGCGCGGGCTTCGACTGAGGTCGACCGGCTCGTCCAAGCCCACGGAGCGCGTTCCCGGGAACAGGAGTTGAATCAGGACGTGGTCTTCGACGGGCCGGAACCCCGTTGCAGCCAGAATCTTCCTGCCGTCCAGCACACGCCCGGCGACCGACGACTCGACATCGTTCACCTTGATCACGAATTCTCCGTCGTGGTGGTCCATGGCCTCGTTCTCTCTCTGTACGTTCAAGGGTGTATCCTCCCGCCGTGGTTGAGGTTGCTTGCCCAGCACCAGTTCAAGTGTGCCACTGGTGAAACACCCTAGCGCACGCTGTCTCACGAGTCAAACACTTGGAACGCGGCGTCCAAGGAGGTGTCAATGTCCGAGCCGGTGTCCCTGAAGTCACTGGGTCGCATGGTCGCGAAGAAGCGCGGCAAAGTCGGGATCCGTGCCACGGCACGAGCGATCGGTCTGTCTCCAGCCACGTTGTCGCGCGTGGAGAACGGGCAACTGCCCGACTTGGCGAACTTCAGGAAGCTCTGCGAGTGGCTGGAGATTGATCCGGCGGCCGTGCTTGGCTTCGACCCGGAGAATCGTGACCGCCCCATCGCGGCCGTTCACTTCCGAAGTCGCCAGACCATGCGAGAGGAGACGGCCGTAGCCCTCCAAGACCTCATCCTGGCGGCGCAGAAGATGCTCGCGGAGGAGGCCGAGTCTGACTGATGCGACGAGGATTCAAGGCTTGGTGCGAGCGCACTTCCTCCGAGTACCGCCAAGCGCTCGGCCTGTCCTTGGCGGTATCACTGGATCCGCTGATCTTGGCGGAGCACCTGAACGTACGAGTGCTGATGCCGGATGAAGTGCCCGGCGTCTCACCAAAGAGCCTCATCCAACTGAAGGGAAGTGACGGCTTGGCCACTTGGTCCGCGGTGACGATCACCCAAGGCGGCATCCGACTCGTGATTCTGAACTCTGGTCACCCGAGCACGAGGCAAGCGAACAGCCTTGCCCACGAACTGGCTCACATCATCCTCAATCACACCTCCGATGACACTCAATGGTCGCCGGAGGGTGTCCTCTTCCGGAACAGCTTCGACGAGGAACAAGAGGACGAGGCGAACTGGCTTGCGGCCTGTCTGTTGCTGCCTCGCCAAGGACTGCTGCAAGCCTACCGCCGCCAACCTAGACCAGATGAGTTGGCCCGACACTTCGGCGTCAGTCAGAAACTCGTCAACTGGCGGCTTCGCATGACTGGCATCACACGCCAAGCGAGGCGTGCGGCGGCCCTTCGCGCTGCCACCAACCGGTGAGATCGGCAACACCGAAGTACAGGGGACTACGACGCCAGCGCTCGCCAGATCTGGGCAACGGCGAAGCAGAGCCCGAAGCCGAGGGCAACGGGCAGCAGGGCCGAGACCGCCGTCCAGCGGACGCTGCGGGTTTCCTTCCAGATCGTGTAGAGCGTCGTCGAGCACGGGTTGTGGACGAGGGAGAAGAGCATCAGGCAGACGGCGGTCAGCAGGGTGAAGCCACCGGCCTCGAGGACGCCCGCGGTGGCGGCCTCGGAGTCCAGCTCGAACATGACGCCGGCGCCCGCGCCGACACCCGGCACGCCGGCCACGAGCACGGTCAGCATGAGAATCGTCGGGATCACGATCTCGTTGGCCGGGATCGCGATGATGTAGGCGACGAGGATGATGCCGGTCAGGCCAAGGGCAAAGCCGAAGGGGTCGAGGACGCCGATCAGGCCCTCGGCCAGCGATGCCTCGCCGGCGCGGACGTTGCTGAGCAGCCAGATGACCGCCCCGGCCGGCGCCGCGAAGATGACCGCGCGCCAGAGCACGATCAGCGTCCGGTCGATGATCGACGTGTAGATCGTCTGCAGGACCCGGGGCGGCCGGTACGGCGGCAGTTCGAGCGAGAAGGCGGACGCCTCGCCGCGCAGCACGGTGCGCGACAGGAACCAGGAGACGGCGAAGGTCAGCAGGACGCCCAGCACGGCGACGGCGACGATGGACAGCGCCGAAACCACGCCCGCGACGTGCGCCGGCACGAGGCCGCCGATGAAGATCGACGCGACGAGAATCTGTGTCGGCCAGCGGCCGTTGCAGAGCGAGAAGTTGTTCGTGATGATCGCGATCAGGCGCTCTCGCGGGCTGTCGATGATCCGCGTGGAGACGACCGCCGCCGCGTTGCAGCCCCAGCCCATCGCCATCGTCAGGGCCTGCTTGCCGTGGGCGCCGACCCGGTGGAACATCCGGTCGAGGTTGAACGCCACCCGCGGCAGGTAGCCGAAGTCCTCGAGCAGCGTGAACAGCGGGAAGAAGATCGCCATCGGCGGCAGCATCACCGCGACAACCCAGGCGGTGGCCAGATAGACGCCGTCGATCAGGAGGCCGTCGAGCCACCAGACGAGGCCAAACGCGCTGGCAACGTCCTTCAGCAGCGGATGGACCGTGTCGATCAGGAGCGACGCGAGCATCGACGACGGTACGTTCGCGCCCGCGATCGTGAGCCAGAAGACGACCGTCAACATGAGCAGCATCAGCGGGAAACCGAACACGCGGCTCGTGACCAGGCGGTCGAGCCGGGCGTCGAAGTCGAAGCGGCGGCCCTCGCCGTCGCGGGAGACGGCGCGGTCCGCGATACGGGCGGCCTCAGCGTAGACCGCCTCGGTCAACGCCTGGTGGAAGTTCCGGCCCACACCCCATCGCAACTGGCCAGCCAGCTCCAGTACGGCCGCGCGGGCCGCGGGTTCGGCCGCAACGGAGGGCTCCGCCAGCTCGGCGGCGGCCGCCCGGGTCGCCTCCGGCTCGGCGACCGCCGCCGGGACGGCCTCGTCGCCATCCTCCCGCACGCCGAGATCGACGAGTTCCGCCAGCGATCCGTTCTCCACCGCGGCAGCCAGGGTGCGGTCGCCATCGAGCAGCCGGAGAGCGACCCACTGCGGATTCGGCAGCGTGGGAAACGCATCCTGGATCGCTCCGGACAACCGGCGAGTCGCCTCGCTCAGCACCGGGGATCGGCCGCCGACACGCCGCGGCCGGCAACGGTAGGAACCCGTCGCGACCTCCGCGACGACCCGGTTCAGTTCCTCGAGTCCCTCGCCGGAGCGCGCCGCCGTCGCCACCACCGGCACGCCGAGATCCCGCGCCAGGCGCCGCGCATCGACCGTCAGCCCCTTGCGGCGCGCCTCGTCCATCAGGTTGAGGCATACGACCGCACGGTCCGTGATCTCCAGCACCTGGAGCGCCAGGTTCAGGTTCCGCTCCAGGCGCGTCGCGTCGACGACGATCACGGTCACGTCCGGGCGGCCGAAGAGGATGAAGTCGCGCGCCGTCTCCTCGTCCAGGCTGGACGAGAGCAGGGAGTAGGTCCCCGGCAGGTCGACCAGCTTGTAGCGATCGCCGCCGTACTCGAAACCGCCCTCGGCGCGAGTCACCGTCTTGCCGGGCCAGTTGCCGGTGTGCTGGCGCAGGCCGGTCAGAGCGTTGAAGACCGTGCTCTTTCCCGTGTTCGGGTTGCCGGCCAGGGCGACGACGTAGTCCCAGTCGCTCATGTCGACGCCGAGCCGGACGAGGTTGCCCAGATGGTGCGCCGGACAGTTGGCGCAGTCGTGCGCGAGCGCGGGCTGGGTCATGCCGACGCCTCCTGGGCGAGCTGCTGCACCTGGATCTGGTCGGCCTGCGACCGGCGCAGGGCGATCACCGCGCCGCGCACCCGGTAGGCGACCGGATCACCCGAGGGGCTGGCCATCTTCGCTTCCACCAGGGTGCCCGGAAGCAGCCCCAGGTCGAGCAGCCGGCGACGCTCCATGCCGCGGCAGAAGCGGGAGAAGCCGACCACCAGCGCCTGCTCGCCGACCGCCACGTCCGACAGCGATCCCGTGGCGTCAGCCGCTGCCGAAGTTCCGTCGGCGGCGTCCTCCTCGGCCCGAATGGCGAAGATGTTCGCCGCGATGACCGGCGCCAGCACCACCTCGTCCAGGTCGGCCTCGAAGCGGATGCGCTCGGCCGCCACGGACGCGATGCGCAGCCTCATGCCGGGATGCACGCCCTCGGCGACCAACTGCGCGTAGATCGCGGCGGGCTCGTCCTCGACGTGAACGACTTCGACCTCGTCGCCGGCCTCGAAGTCCGTCAGCGCGCGGCCGGCTCGCGGCGGCAGGTCGCCTTCCTCGGTCGGGATCGGGTCGCCGTGCGGGTCGAACGGCGGATGGCCCAGCCGCACCGACAGTTCCTCGGCCTGCTCGGCGGACGTCCTGTGCTCCCGGCGCTCCGCCTCCGGGTGCCAGCGTTCCGGCTCCATCCCCGTCTCGTCCGCGAGGTAGCGCTCCCACAGCCGGTGAATGCGGATGACGCGCAACGCCTCGCTCCGTCCTTCCGCGGTCAGCCGGAAGCCTCCTTCCGCCGACACGATGAGCCCCAGCCGCTCCATGCGGGCGAGGAGTTCGGTGCTGCGCCGGCCGCCGAGCCGCAACACGCCGACCAGGCTTTGGTGGGTCGCCTGGCGGCCCTCGTACTCGCAGTCGAAGAGGTGCTTCAGCGCGTCCTCGGTGCGGGCCCGCTGCAGTGTCCGCCAACCGAAGCGCCAGCGCCAGAGCCAACCGTGATCGGGGCGCGCCACGAGGACGGCCAGCGCGATGACCGCGGCGAGGACGACGAGGGCGAGGAGAGGGTTCATGTCGGTCAGAGGCGCGCAGCGGCCGGATCAGCGTTCACTTCCGCGAATCGGATTTTTAGTCTACACTAACAATCGTCCGATCGGATCGCCGCTAGCGATAGGGTAAACACGATGGTCAGCTACGGACAGGCGACGTGGGAGGTGCTCATCGAGCTCGCGCCCTTCCTTCTGTTCGGAACGCTGCTCGCCGCCCTCCTCCACGTCCTCCTGCCGAAGAACCTGGTCCGCCGGCAGCTCAGCGGCTACGGCGGGACCCTGAAGGCGGTGGTTCTCGGCGTGCCGCTGCCCCTCTGCTCGTGCGGCGTGATTCCGGCCGGCATCGGCCTCCGCCGCACCGGCGCGAGCAGCGGTTCCGCGATGGGCTTCCTCATCAGCACGCCGCAGACGGGAGTCGACTCGATCCTCGTCAGCGCCAGCTTCCTCGGTTGGCCGTTCGCCCTGTTCAAGGTCGCGGCGGCGGCGGTCACCGGCGTCGCCGGCGGCTGGTGGGTCGAGGCGATGAAGGATGAAGTCCCCGCTGACGAAACGGACGCCGACGACGACGACGGCGAGGACCACGCGGGGACCGGCGGCCGGGCCGTCCGGACGATCTCGGAGATGGTTGCCCACTCCAACGAACTGCTGCAGAGCATCTGGCGGTGGCTGGCGGTCGGCGTGCTGGTCTCCGCCGCCATCGAGGTGCTCCTGCCGCAACAGGCCTGGCTCGATCTTGCCGCCCTGGGAACGCTCGGCGCCGCGACGGCCGCGCTCGTCGTCTCCCTGCCCCTCTACGTCTGCGCGACCGCCTCCGTCCCGATCGCCGCCGCGCTGGTCGGGAACGGACTGCCCCTGGGAGCGGCCCTCGTCTTCCTCATGGCCGGCCCGGCGACGAACGTCGCGACCGTCGGTGCCGTCTACCGGGCGTTCGGCCGCAAGGCGACGGCGGCGTACCTCGCGACGGTGATCATCGGAAGCATCGCCTTCGCTCTCCTCTTCGAGTGGCTGATCGGCGGCACGACGCTCGGAGGACTCGGCACGCACGAGCACGGGGACGGCTGGTGGGCCGTCGCCTCCGCCGTCCTGCTCGTCGCGCTGTTCGCCTGGTTCGCCGCCCAGGAGTTCCGCCGCTGGCGGCGGAACGCGAGGGCGGACCGGTGGGCCGCCGAACAGGTGGCGGCCGGCGAGCCGGGCGGCAGAGCCGTGGAGATCGCCGTCACCGGAATGACCTGCGGCCACTGCGTGGAAACGGTCGAGTCCGCCCTGCTCGCCTCGCCCGGAGTGCAGGCTGCCCGCGTCGATCTCTCGGACGGCACCGCAACGATCTGGGGAGCGGCGTCCGCCTCCTCCCTCAAGGCGGCCGTCCAGGACGCGGGCTTCGGAACCCCCTGAGCGATCCGGCGCATCCGAGTTCCTCCCGTTTGCACGCGAAGCCTCCCGGACATAACCTTCGCGCGCGGACATGAAAGCCGGAGTCGTACGCGAGACGCATCCGGGAGAACGCCGGGTCGCCCTGGTTCCCGAGAGCGTCGCCCGAATTCACGCCAAGGGTGTCGACTTCCTGGTCGAATCCGGCGCCGGCGCGGCAGCCGGTTTCGACGACGACGCGTACCGCGATGCCGGCGCGGAGATCGCCGCGACGGCCGGCGACGTGCTCGCGTCAGCCGACCTCGTGGTCCGCGTCCAGGCGCCCGACTCCGCCGAGATCGAGGCGTCGAAGGCGGGCGCGGCCGTTGTCGGCCTGCTCTTCCCGCTGACCGCCGCGGCGATGGTGCAGCAACTACGCGACGCCCGGCTCACCGCGATCGCACTCGACCGGATTCCCCGCGTCACGCTCGCCCAGTCGATGGACGTCCTGAGTTCGCAGAGCACGGTCGCCGGCTACCGCGCCGCGGTCCTCGCCGCCTACCGCCTGCCCCAGTTCTTCCCCCTGCTGATGACGGCGGCCGGACGCATCGACCCGGCCCGCGTCCTGGTCCTCGGCGCCGGCGTCGCCGGGTTGCAGGCGATCGCCACCGCACACCGATTGGGCGCGGTCGTCGAGGCCTACGACGTGCGCGCCGTCGTCAAGGAGCAGGTCGAAAGCCTGGGCGCCAGCTTCGTCGAGGTCCCCGCGATCGAGGACGCCGAGACGGAGGGCGGCTACGCCCGGGAGGTCTCGGAGGAGAGTCAGCGGCGGGCGAACGAAGTGATCGCCGAACGGCTGCGCTCGACCGACGCCTGTATCACGACGGCCTTGATCCCGGGGCGGCCCGCGCCGCGCCTGATCACGAAGGAGATGGTCGAGGGGATGCCCCACGGTGCCCTGGTCGTCGATCTGGCCGCCGAACAGGGCGGCAACTGCGAGCTGACGAAACCGGGCGAAGAGATCAACGTGAACGGCGTCACCGTGCTGGGACCGCTCAACCTGGCCAGCGACCTGGCCGCCGACGCCAGCCGCATGTTCTCACGCAACGCCGAGAAGCTCGTGCTGTACCTGCTCGCCGACGGCGAGTTGAGCTTCGACTTCGACAACGAGATCGTCAAGGGCTGCGTCGTCACCCACGACGGCGAGATCGTCGACAAACAGGTCGCCGAAGCACTGGCCTGACCCCACCCGTCACGGCCTGAACCCCGCGCAAGGAGGAGCAACCGAAATGCTCGAGATCTTCCTTGGGCTGTACATCTTCATGCTCGCGGCCTTCGTCGGCTACGGCGTGATCAAGGGTGTACCTGCCCTGCTCCACACTCCGCTGATGGCGTTCACGAACGCGATCTCCGGCATCTCCCTGGTCGGCTCCCTGGTCGCCGCCGGCGCCCACTACAACGACGTGAGCACCGTGCTGGGCGCCATCGCCGTGCTCTGCGCGACGATCAACGTCGTCGGCGGCTTCTGGATCACGGACCGCATGCTGCGGATGTTCAAGAAGCAGGACCCGAAGGCTGACGCGGCCGGAGACGCCGCATCGTGATCAGCCAGGTCGAGACGCTCTACCTGATCGCGTCGTTCCTGTTCATCCTCGGGCTCCGCGGCCTGACCGCGGCCCACACGGCTCGGCGCGGGCTGATCTTCGCCGAGTTGGGCATGGGGTTCGCCATCTGGGGCACCCTTATCCACCCGGACATCATGGCCCGCTTCGAGATCGCGGGCTTCTTCGAGACGTACAAGTGGATCCTGCTGACCTTCTTCATCGGCAGCGCGATCGGCATCGCCATCTCGGCGCTCATCCCGATGACCCGGATGCCCGAGCGGATCGCGCTTTCCCACGCGTTCGGCGGACTCGCCGCGGCGCTGGTCGGCGTCTCCGAGTACTACCGCGAGCAGGTCATCGCCGGGCACATGGACCACACAACGATGGGCGCGATCGGCTTCGAGGTGCTGTTCGGGGGTTTGACCTTCACCGGCTCGCTGATGGCCTTCGGCAAGCTGTCGGGCCTCATTCCCGGCCGCAACATCACCTGGCCGCTCCAGAACCAGAGCAACATCCTGATGTTCGGGGGCACCTTCGTGCTCCTCGTCCTGATCACGATCGACCCGTCGAACCAGGTCCTGTTCTACGCCATGGCGGCGATGCCGCTGCTGCTCGGCATCCTGTTCGTGGCGCCCATCGGCGGCGCCGACATGCCGGTCGTCATCACGCTGCTCAACTCCTACGCCGGCCTCGCCGCCTCGGCCACCGGATTCGCGCTGGACAACAACGTCCTGATCATCGCCGGCGCCATCGACGGCGCCTCCGGCTTCATCCTGTCCGTCGTCATGAGCAAGGCGATGAACCGCTCCTTCCGCAACGTCCTGTTCGGGGCCTTCGGCAAGGTCGACGAGGAGGACGCCGCGATGGCCTCCGCGGGCGGCGAGCGGGTCCAGGAAGCCTCGGTCGGCGATGCCGCTATGCTGCTCTCCGGCGCCGGCTCCGTCATCGTCTGCCCCGGCTACGGCATGGCCGTCGCCCAGGCCCAGCACGTCGTCGGCGAACTGGCCGAGATCCTCGAAGCGAACGGCACGCAGGTTCGTTACGCGATCCACCCCGTCGCCGGGCGCATGCCCGGCCACATGAACGTCCTGCTCGCCGAGGCGAAAATCCCCTACACCGCGCTGATGGAACTCGAGGAGATCAACGAGGACTTCAAGAACACCGACGTCGCCCTCGTCGTCGGCGCCAACGACGTAGTCAACCCGGCCGCGAAGCACAACCCGGCCAGCTCGATCTACGGCATGCCGGTGCTGAACGCCGACCTGGCGAGGTCCTGCATCGTGCTGAAACGCTCCATGCGGCCGGGCTTCGCCGGCATCGAGAACGAGCTGTTCTTCGCGCCAAACACCGTGCTGACGTTCGGGGACGCGAAGGACACGCTGACGAAGGTGGTGGAGGCCCTGTCCTAGCCGAGCCGGGGATCGAGCGGGAACGGGCGCAACTTGCCCGGGTTCACCTGGTCGAAGTCCGGGTGCAGCGGGTTGATGACGACGTTGCGCTCCAGCGGGTTGACGATGCTGGGAACGGCGATGGCGAGGTGGCGGCCCAGGGCGGCGGCGCCGAGCCGCTGACTGTCGGTGGTCGCCGGCTCCACCTCCAGTTGAGCAATCGCACCGTCGGGGATCGTCAAGTCGACAATGCGATACGCCGGATGATCGACCCCGAACGGCAAGCCGACCAGGACCTCCAGCAAGGCCAGCGAAGAGGTCTCGCTGCAGTAGACGGCTCGCATTCCCGGCGGGCTCCATCTGCCGCCTCTGCGGGCCGCACCGTCGCCGTTCAGGATCGTCGGAACATCCGGCGCCCACTGGGTCCGGGCGAGCCGCCAGACCTTCACCCGAGACTCACAGCGGAATGCCGTGGGCGAGGCGGTGAAGGACCGTGAGGACCTCCTCCGCCCCGACCTCCGTGTCCGAGTGCTCCAGGGGCGTCTCCCCACCCAGCGCGGGATTGGCGTGCTTCAGCCACCGGACGGCGCTCTCGCTGTTGTAGTCGAAGAACTCGAGCGCCGCGTTGTAGACCCGGGCCAGGCGCGCTGCGCGGTCGCTCTCATGCCGCGTGAGCCGGCCCTGCCTGAACCGCCGGAGCATGGTCTGGCGGGGTATGCCAACGACTGCCACGAGCTCCAGGTCGGAGATCGACAGCAGCCGCTTCAGGTCGGCGAGGATGTTCGCGGAAGCGCCGCCGCGGATCTGCTCGAGATCCGGAACGCTCAGTGGCTCTGCCCGTGTCGCCTTGGAGTCCATTTGGTACGCGCTACTGTACCAGATGGACGGATCCCTCGCCGAGACAGATACCGAGGTCGCGGGCGGTGGCGACGACGTCGGCTTCGAGCGGGACGCTCTTCATGCGGCTGACCGCGAGTTCGAGCGGCACGGCGCGGACGGTCGGCGGATCGAGCGACACCATGACGCCGAACTCCCCCTCCTCGATCTGG
>JAJEBV010000002.1 GCA_022822365.1 Thermoanaerobaculia bacterium
CGCCAGTTCGACCGCGCCCGGGCCGAGGCGGCCTCCGCCTCCCTGCCCGATGGCCCCTTCCACGGCGTGCCCTACCTGCTGAAGGACCTCGGCGCGCACCTCGACGGCGACCCGTGCTACTCGGGCATGGCCGCGCTGAAGCGGGCCGACTTCCGCGGGAGCGGCGATACGGTCTTCTCGGCGCGGCTGCGCGCCGCCGGCCTGATCTCGCTGGGGCGCACCAACTCGCCGGAGCTCGGCATCCTGCCGACCACCGAGCCCGACGCCTTCGGCCCGAGCCACAACCCGTGGAAGGTGAGCCACACGCCCGGCGGCTCGAGCGGAGGCTCGGCGGCGGCGGTGGCCGCGGGCATCGTGCCCGTCGCCCACGCCAGCGACGGCGGCGGATCGATCCGCATCCCGGCCTCGTGCTGCGGACTCTTCGGACTCAAGCCGAGCCGCGCCCGGGTTTCGCTGGCGCCCGACGCCGGCGAGGGTTGGGCCGGATTCTCGGTGCAGCACTGCGTGAGCCGCAGCGTTCGCGACAGCGCCGCGCTTCTCGATGCGGTTGCGGGTCCGGTCGCGGGAGATCCCTACTGCGCGCCGCCGCCCGCACGGAGCTTCCTAGAGGAGACCGGGCGTGAGCCCGGCAGGCTGCGGATCGCCCTGGCCCTGGAGGCGTTCAACGGCTCCCCGGTCGATGAGGCGTGCGTCGCGGCGGCCCGCGGCGCGGCCGAACTCTGCGCGGGACTCGGGCACGAGGTTGCCCATGCGGCCCCGGAGATCGACGCGAACGCGCTCGGCCTCGCCACCCGGCTGATCGTCGGCGCGAACGTGCGCGCCACGATCGCGGAGCGCTGCGAGGCCCTCGGCCGCGACGCCCGGGAGGACGAACTGGAGCCGATCACCTGGGCGACGGCGGCCACGGGCGAGCAGAGCGACGCCGCCGCCTACGCGCGGGCGACGCGTACGGTTCACGCGGTGGGCCGCCGGCTGGCCGCGTTCTTCGACGAGGGCTTCGACGTCCTGCTGTCGCCGACGATGGCGGCGCCGCCGGCGAAGCTCGGCGTGCTGTCGCTTTCGAACCGGGGCGACGACTACCTGCCGGCCTTGCTGCAGACGATCGGCTTCACCCAGTTGATGAACGTCTGCGGCAATCCCGCCGCCTCGGTGCCGCTCGGCTGGAGCGAGGCGAACGGCGGCCTGCCGATCGGTGTCCAGATCGCCGCACCGATGGGCGGCGAGGGAGTGCTGCTCCGGCTGGCGGCGCAGCTCGAGCGGGAGCGTCCGTGGATCGACCGGAAGCCGCCCTGCTCGGCGTGGCGGAGCGGCTAGGGAGCCGTGACGCGGTCGCGGCAGACGACCTTGAAGACGGCGGGTCTCGCGGCGCCGGGGCTTCTCGTCGCCCTCGCATGGCCGGCGGCGGCCGCCGAACCACCCTGGCAGCGACTCGAGTTCGAGGCCAGGAAGCTGTTCCTCTCGGCGAGCGCCGCGGTCGAGTTCGAGCCCGCGGCGGAGCTTCCGTTGGACGAGCGCTGCGAAGGCAAGCCGGCGATGCCCGGTTCGGCCGCGCGGATCCGGATCGAGTCCACGATGTTCGGTCGCCGCTCGGAGTCCTCCCTGTGGTTCGATCCGGGCAGCCTGAAGGCCCATCTCCGCGTCCAGGAAGAACGGGGTAGCCGGAACCGCTACAAGCGGTACACGTTCTGTGAGGGAAGCGTGGAGGCGGAGCGCGCGACTCCCAATCCTGGCGAGGCCGGTCTTCCGGTCGCGGAATGGACCCATCGTTATCCGCTCCATCATCCCGTTCCGCAAGGACTCGAGGCGCCGCTGTCGGAGCCCTCGGCGCTGCTCCATCTCGTCGGACGGCTGGCGGCGCTACCGTCCGGAGCAGGGGCGGAAACCCCGTGGACGGTGCCGATGTTCTCGAACCAGAGAGTGCTGGCCGTGCGGATCGAACGAGACCCGGAGACTGTGACCGCGCCTCCCTCGTTCTCGGTGGCCGGCGGCGAGGCGCCGGCGCAGTTGACGCTTGTTCGTTTCTCGATGACGCCGGTGGCGTACGGGCCCGAGGGCGGTGCGGAGGACTTCGAGTTGCTGGGGCTCGAGGGCGCGATCGAGATCGTGACGGCGAAGGAACTCCAGGTGCCCGTGTCGATCAGCGGCCGCCTTCCGCCGGCGGGGCGGGTCACGGTCCGGCTGCGCCACGTGAAGTTGCGTTAGGGTGCCGAGCGTGGGGGCTGAAGGCGCCGAGAGTGTGGATCGCGTTCGCGAGGAGTTCGTGCAACTCTGGGGCGCTCTGGGTACTTTCTGGGGCGTGCCGCCGACTACCGCGCGCGTCTTCGGCTGGCTGATGTCCCGCAGCGAGCCCGCCGATGCGCAGGAGATCATGGCTGGTCTGGAACTCAGCCGCGGCGCCGTCTCGATGGCCTGCAGGGAGCTGCGGGAATGGAAGCTCATCGCGCCGGAACGCGTTGCCGGCGCGCGCCGGGTGGTCTATCGGCCCGAGACCGACCTGGAGCGGGTCCTCCGGAACGTCGTCGAGATTCGCAAGCGGCGTGAGTGGGACCCGATACGTGAGAACATGCGGGACTGGATTCCGGCGCTGGAGGCCCAGTCCTCCAGTGCGAGTGGACCCTCTCCCGAAGATGCGGTGTTCCTCAGACGCCTGCGGGCGATCGACCAGGTCATGGGACGCGTGGACTCGATCGCGGAGTTTCTCCTCAACGGAGGCACGGTGACGGACTTCGGGCTGAAGGCCCTGCTGGGGGCCGGCGCGGTCGCCGCGCGGCTCGGCAACCTCGCCCGCCGCGAAGCGCAGTCTTTCTCGGGCAAGTCCGCCCCGCCGGCGGAGCCGGTGCCGGACCTCGACCCGGAGGAGCAGAAGAGTTGACGGTGCTCACGGATCGCCCGGCTGGGCCCCTGTCGAGAAACACGGCCGTGGAAGACGAGGTGCTCGGGCGCCTTAGAGACCTCTGCGACGTTGGCGGGCTTCGCGATCTGGCCGCGACGATCGACGACCTGGTCGGTTTCGTCCGCGACGATCTCGCCGCGGTGGAGGAGGGGCTGGCGGCCCTGTCGACGGGAGACACGCTGGTTGGCGAGGCCGGAGCCTCCCTTGTACATCTCGGCGGCAAACGGTTGCGTCCGCTGTGCGTCGTCCTCGCGTCGCGGGTCGGGTCCGCGCGGCCTTCGGCGGTGCGCGACATCGCGGTGGCGGCCGAACTCGTCCACAACGCCACGCTGCTGCACGACGACGTCGTCGACCACGCGGACCGGCGTCGCGGACGGCCGACGGCGCGGGTCGAACTCGGCAACGCGGCTTCGATCTTCGCCGGCGACTACCTGTTGATCGAGGCTCTCAACAGGGTGCAGCGCGCCGCGGTCCCGGGCGTCATGGAAGGCCTGCTCGAGACGATCGCCGAGATGATCCGGGCCGAGTCGCTTCAGCTCGAGAACCGCGGCTCTCTCGACGCCTCCGAGGACCTCTACTTCGAGGTCGCCCGCGGCAAGTCGGCGGCGCTGTTCAGTTGGGCGTTGGGCGCTGGCGCCTTGAGTGGCGGAGCGCCGCCCGAACTCTGCCGGGCGCTTCGGGTGTACGGGGAGTCGATCGGGGTCGCGTTCCAGTTGATCGACGACCTGCTCGACCTGGTCGGACACCACAGCAACACGGGCAAGACCCTGTTCAGCGACCTCTCGGAGGGGAAGATCACCTATCCGCTGATCGTCGTGCTGGATCGCGAACCCGCGCTCGCCGACACGATCCGCGCGATAGCCGCTGAGGCGACCCCGGAGTGGGGCGCCGATGGTCTCGGTCCGGTGTACTCCGGCTCGAACGGCGATGGTTCGGCGAACGGACACCCGGGCGGCGCGAACGGGGAGGGCCGGGAGCGTGAGCGCGTGCTCGAGGCGATGGTCCGCTACAACGTCGAGGCGACCTGCCGCGACCTCGCCGCCAGCTACATAGACGAAGGGATCGAGGCGCTGGCGAAGGTCCCCGACGGCGCCGCGCGCCGTGCGCTGACGGTTGTTGCCCGGGCGAGCGTGTTGCGGGAACGATGATGGCGCTGGCTGAGCCGCTGGCGGGCCCGAGCGACGGTTCGGGCGCGATGTTCGACCGGATCGCCGCTCGCTACGACCTGCTGAACCGCCTGAACTCCCTGGGCTTCGATCGGGCGTGGCGCCGGATCGCAGCGGAGGCCCTGGCGCCGGCCGTGGCCGCCAACCGGCCCCCGCGCGTGCTCGATGTCGCGTCCGGAACCGGAGACCTGGCGATCGCGATCGCGCGGCGGTTTCCCTCGGCGGTCGTCGAGGGTGTCGACACCTCGACCGCGATGACGGCGATCGGACGAGGGAAGGTGGAGCGCGCCGGCCTCGCCGACCGCGTCACGCTGGCTTCCGGCGACGCCCACGAGCTTGGCTTCCCCGATCGCGCATTCGACGCGGCGGCGATCGCGTTCGGCATCCGCAACGTCCCCGACCGGGTCCGGGCGCTGCGCGAAATGGCGAGGGTCACCCGGCCGGGCGGCCGGGTCGCGGTTCTCGAGTTGAGCGAGCCGACTTCCGGCCTGCCGGCCGCTCTCGCGCGCTTCCACATCCGTGTCCTCGTGCCACTGATCGGGGCGCTTCTGGCCGGGAGCGAAGAGTACCGGTACCTGCGGCGGTCCATCCACGCCTTCCCTCCGCCGGACGAGTTCGCTGGCACGATGGCCGCCGCCGGCCTGCAGCCGGTCGAGACGCGGCCTCTGACGTTCGGCGTGTGCAACCTGTTCCTGGCCAGTCCGGCGGTGGAGCGCGCCACGGAAGGCGCCCGTTCATGACGTCTCCGGCGATCAGGCCGCGTTCGAGTCGCGAGACGCGTGCTCCGCGGTCCGGGCTCGTGGCGGTGGCCGTCGGGGCGCCGAAGGTAGCTCCCGAGGAGTTTCTCCGGATGGCCTCGCGGCGCTTCCGTGAGATCGGGCCGGTGGGCCACCTGTGGTCGCCGTCCGGCGGGATCCAGTGCGCCGGCTGGGGCGTGGCCCGGCGGTTCGAGATCGCCGGTCAGGCGCCGTCCGGCGGGTTCGCGGGCGGGAACGGCGATGGCGGCCCCGAGGCCCCCGCGGACGGCGTCGCGCTCGACCAGGTTGCGGCGCAGGCGACCGGGCTGTTTCGCGAACTGGCCGGTGCGGACGATGTGCCGTTGCGGCTCTTCGGCGGGCTCGCGTTCGATCCTGGATCGGACCGCGCCGGGTCCAGGGCGTCCGACTGGACCGAGTTCGGCGCCGGGAGCTTCGTGCTGCCGCGGCTGGGCTACCTCGCTGACGGGGACGCCGCGCATCTGTATGCGGTCATTGACGGGACCGCGGTCGGTGCGGCGCCGGAGTGGCGCCGGCGTCTGCGGCGGCTGGCGGAAGACCTCGACCCCGCCGGTGGCCCCGGAAGCGGCGCGAACGGCAACGGGCACCTGGGAGAGTTGCCTGAAGCGGCCGACACCCTGGAGGCCCTTCCTGGAATCTCGCGGAGCCTCGATCGCCCGGCAGCCTCGGAGTGGCTCCGGCGCGTTGAAGAGCTGCGCGGAGAAGTGCTCTCCGGACGGCTGCAGAAGGTCGTCGCGGCGCGCGCCGTCGAGCTCGACCTGGAGCGGCCGTTCGGCATCGACGACCTGGCTCGCATCGCCGGGCGCCTTCGACACAGCATGCCTACATGCACGCGCTTCGCCTTTCTGCGAGGCAGCTCGATCTTCTTCGGAGCGACGCCGGAACTGCTGGTCCGTCGCCGGGGCCGCCGGATCGAGACGCAGGCGCTGGCCGGTTCGATCGCCGGCGACCCCTCGCCTGCGCGTCGGCGCGAGTTGGAGCGGCGTCTGCTGGAGAGCCGGAAGGACCGGCTGGAGCACGATGTCGTCGTGCGCTATCTCGTCGAGCGCCTCGACCGGAGTTGCGGCGCGGTAGCGCCGCCGGCCCCTCGGGGAGTGCGCGTCCTGCCGAACGTGATGCATCTGGAGACGCCGATTCGCGCCGCGCTGCCGGAGACGGTCGAGCCGCCGCACGTGCTGCGGCTGGTGCGGGCGCTCCACCCGACCCCGGCGGTCGCGGGCAGACCGACGCCTCTTGCCCTGGCTGCGATCCGGCGTACCGAAGAGCGGGACCGGGGCTGGTACGCGGGCCCGGTCGGCTGGTTCGACGGCAGCGGCGATGGCGAGTTCTCGGTCGCTCTCCGCTCCTGTCTCGCGACCCGGCGTCGAGGCCTGCTCTACTCGGGCAACGGCATCGTCGCCGATTCCGATCCCGCGCGCGAGCTGGTTGAGACGAACCTCAAGCTGGACGCGATCCTCGGAGCATGGGGCTAGGGGCCGGCGCGGGCGAGGCGCAGTTTCAGCGTGCGCGCCTCCTGGTCGGCGCCCTGATGCAGGCCGGCGTCCGGCGGGCGGTCACGAGCCCGGGTTCCCGCTCGACGCCGCTGGTGCTGGCGGCGCTCGATGCCGCGGCCGCCGGGCTGGACGTCGCCAGCATCATCGACGAGCGGGCGGCCGGGTTCTTCGCGCTCGGCCAGGCACGGGCCACGGGCATGCCGACGGTCCTGATCTGCACTTCGGGGACGGCGCCGACCCACTACCTGCCGGCGATGATGGAAGCCCGCGAGGCCGGAGTTCCGCTGATCGCCCTGACTGCCGACCGACCGATGGAGTTGGTGGATTGCGGGGCGCCGCAGACGACGGACCAGACGAAGCTCTTCGGTTCGGCCGTCAGCCACTTCGCCGAGGTGGATCTAGCGGGTCCGGTCGATCCGCTGAGCCTGCGTGCGCTTCGTCGGACGGCCGTGCAGGCGGTGTTCCGTTCCCGCTTGCCGCGCGGCGGCGCGGTTCACCTGAACGTGCGGGCGCGCAAACCGCTGGAGCCGGAGGTGGATGCCAGGGACGGTGCGCTCGCGGCTACCGTTGACGCTCTGCTCGAGGAGCGGTTCGAGGCGGCGGTGCCCGCGGCGCAACCGGATCCGGCGGCGCTGGATCGGGCGGCGGCGTTGTGCCGGCGAGCGGAGCGCGGGCTGATCGTCGCCGGTCCCTTGCCTCTTCCGTCGCCGGACTGCCGACGGGACGCTGACGCCTGGGGTCTGGCGAAGCTCGCGCGGCGGACAGGCTTCCCGCTACTCGCGGAAGCCACGAGTCAGGGCAGGTTCACGGAGGGAGACACCGCGGCCGACGCCGCGCGGCTCGGAGCGGCCTGGATAGCCGACGGCGGAGAAGGCCTGCCTCTTCCGGACCTGGTTCTGCAGGTCGGAGCGCCGCCGGTCGCGGCGGGCGCTCAGCGCCTGATCGAGGCCGGCGGGGCGCCTCAGATCGTGCTGTCTGACGGTCCCTGGACCGATCCTGACGGACTCGCTTCGGTGTTCCTGTTCGGGGATGTCGAAAGCTCGACGTCAGAGCTCTGTCGACGGCTCGGGGATGTAGGGCCGGATACCGAGGCGGCCGGTTGGCAGGAGGACGTACTTCGGTTGTGCGGGCGATTTCGGGCGGCGGCGGCACGACTTGACTCCGACGATCTCGGGTTTCACGACGGGGAAGTGGCCGGAACGGCGGTCGCGGAGACGCCCGCGGACGCGCTCCTCATGCTTGGCAACAGCCTGCCGGTGCGCCTGGTCGAAACCTGGACCGCGCATCCGGGCCGCCGGATCTGGGTTGCGAGCCAGCGGGGGTTGAGCGGGATCGACGGGTTGGTTGCGGGCTTCCTTGGCTCGCTCAGCACGGGCGGTTTCCCGGCCGGCCTGCTGCTTGCGGGCGACGTCAGCCTGCTGCACGATCTCGACGGTTTGGCGATCGCCCCCGAGTACGGCGCCGGTCCGCCGGCCGTGGTCGTGGTGATCGACAACCAGGGCGGACGGATATTCGACCGACTCCCGATCGCGAAGGCCGGGATCTTCCGTGGCCCGGCCGGCAGGCACTGGTTGACGCCCCACGGGGTCGACTTCGGCGGCCTGGCACGCGCGTTCGGCGTACCTCACGCACGAGTGGAAGATGCCCCGGCGCTCGCGCGGGAGATCGAGGCGGCCCTCGGCCGGAGAGGCGTTTCCCTGATCGTTGCGGGGGTCGCTCCAGAGGCGCTGGCGGCGGCCGAGGAGTCGCTGCGGCAGGCCATGGGTGCGGCGTCGTCGTCGCGATGACCACGGCGGTTCTGATCCACGGCTTCTCGGGTGGTCCGGCCAGCTGGCGGCGGGTGGAAGCGCTCCTCGGCGCGCCGAGCCACGCGCTGGCGGTCTGCGGTCATGGTGGCGAGAATCCGCCGGCGATCTCCACGGGCTCGGCGGCGTTCGAGGCCGAGGTCGATCGGCTGGCGGCCGCCGTCGAGGCCGAAGTGCCGGCGCCTCGCCTCGTGGTTGGCTACTCCCTGGGGGGGCGGCTGGCTCTCGGCCTGCTGGTCCGTCATCCCGACCTGTTTCTCGGCGGCGTTCTGATCGGCGCGAACCCGGGCATTGCCGGCGAGGACGTCCGCGCCATTCGCCGGCGCGACGACGATCGCTGGGCTCGGCTCATCGAGGAAGAGGGCCTCGCCGCCTTCGACAGCGGGTGGTCGGCTTTGCCTCTGTTCGCCAGTCAGCACGACCTGGATGCCGGACGCCTGGCGGAGCAGCGGCGTACTCGCCTCAGCCACGATCCCGCGGCCCTGGGGGCGGCGATGAGGGCGCTCGGTCTCGGCGCCATGCCGGACTACCGACCCTTCCTGTCCTCGATCTCCTGCCCGGTCGAGTTGATCGTGGGCAGTGAGGACTCGAAGTTCGTCGGTCTGGCGCGACAGATGGCCGGACGCCTTCCGGTCGCCACGGTCCGTATCGTCGACGGAGCTGGCCACAATGTTCCACTGGAGGCACCCGCCGAGCTGGCCCGCCTCCTGAACGCGACTCTGGGCAAGGTTGATCGGGACCGCCGGCGCTGATGGCGCGGCCCGTTGTAGTGTCGCCGATCGAAGGAGGCGGGATGGGGATGAGCGGAGAATCGCACCAGGAATGGCGGAGCGGCGGTGACTACACGGACATCCGCTACGAGAAGTCATACGTCGACGGCGAGCCGGAGGGGATAGCCAAGATCACGATCAACCGGCCGGAGGTGCGCAACGCCTTCCGGCCGCTGACGGTTCAGGAGATGAGCGCGGCGGTCGACGTGGCCCGCGATGACGGCGAGGTCGGCGCGGTGATCCTGACCGGCGAGGGGCGAAGCGCCTTCTGTTCGGGCGGCGACCAGCGCATCCGGGGCGATGCCGGCTACGTCGGCGACGACGGCGTGCCGCGCCTGAACGTCCTCGACCTGCAGCGTCAGATCCGCACGTTGCCCAAGCCGGTCGTGGCGATGGTCGCCGGCTACGCGATCGGCGGTGGCCACGTGCTGCACATGGTCTGCGACCTGACGATCGCCGCCGACAACGCCCGCTTCGGCCAGACCGGCCCGCGGGTGGGCAGCTTCGACGGCGGCTACGGCGCCTCGTACATGGCGCGGATCGTGGGCCAGAAGAAGGCACGGGAGATCTGGTTCCTGTGCCGCCAGTACAACGCCCGGCAGGCGCTGGACATGGGCCTCGTCAACACGGTCGTACCGCTCGAGCGGCTCGAACAGGAGACCCTCCAGTGGTGCCGGGAGATGCTGGCCAACAGCCCGATGGCGCTCCGCTGCCTGAAGGCGGCGATGAACGCCGACTGCGACGGTCAGGCCGGCCTCCAGGAGCTGGCGGGGAACGCGACCCTGCTGTTCTACATGACGCAGGAAGGGCAGGAGGGCCGGCAGGCGTTCCTGGAGAAGCGGAAGCCGGACTTCTCGAAGTTCCAGCGATACCCATGAGCCCGGGCGGGCGCCGCCCCGGCAACCTGGGGGCGTGGGCGCAGGCGATTCGTCCGAAGACGCTGTGGGCGGCGGTGACGCCGGTCGTTGTCGGCAGCGCCTGCGCCCTGTCCGTGGCGGGCTTCCGGCTTGGTCCGGCCCTGGCCGCGCTGGGCGTCGGAGTCTTCATCCAGATCGGCACGAACCTGTCGAACGACGTGCTCGACTTCGATCGCGGCGCCGACACGGAACGCCGGGTCGGGCCAGTGCGGGCGGTGCAATCGGGGCTGCTGAGCCGCGGCCAGGTGTGGGCCGGGGCGTGGATCGCCTTCGGTCTCTGCATGGTTTGCGGCCTCTACCTGGTGGCGGTCGCGGGCTGGCCGGTGCTGGTAGTCGGCGCTGTTTCGATCGCATCGGGGTTGCTGTACACGGCCGGCCCCTGGGCGCTGGCCTATGTCGGCCTGGGCGACCTATTCGTCTTCCTGTTCTTCGGTCTGGCCGCCGTGGTCGGCACGGTGTACGTCCAGGCGCTGGGAGTACCGGCCGTCGCCTGGTGGGCGGCGATCGCCGTCGGCGCCCTGGCCACGGCGATCCTCGTCGTGAACAACCTCCGCGACCGCGAAACGGACGCGGTGGCGGGCAAACGGACGCTGGCGGTGCGCTTCGGCGCGCGTTTCACGCGGCTGGAGTATGCGGCCCTGCTCCTGGCCGGGCATGCCGCGGCTTTGCCGCTCGCCGTCCGCTTCGGTCCGTGGCCCCTGCTGTCGTGGCTGGCCCTGCCGTTCGCGGTCGCCGTGCTGCGCTCCGTGTGGCGCGGCGAGGGCGCGGCCCTCAACCTGGCGCTGGCGGCGACCGCCCGCCTGCTCCTCCTGTTCGGCGTGCTCCTGTCGATCGGCATCGTGCTGGGGGCACGGCACTGAACGACGCACTCTCGGTTCGAGCGGCGGGGCGTGAAGCGCGGGGGCCGGCGCTGGTCGACGGTGGCCGTGAGGTCGGCTGGGCGGAGCTTGCGGAGCGGGTGGATCGGACGCGAGACGCGCTGCGTCCGCGGCTCGACGAACTGGAAGCGCCGGTCGTCGCCGTCGTCGGGGGCGCGGGGCCCGACACCGTGGTCAACCTTCTCGCACTGCTTGAGGACCGGGTTTCGTTCGTGTTGGTGCATCCCCGGTGGACGCGCGCCGAACGCGACCGGGCGATCGGGATGGCCGGAGCCTGCCTGTGCCTGGAGAGTGGCGGAGCCCTGGCCACGATGCCGGCGCCCGCCACGGTCGGCAATCCGAGCGTCGGTCGCGGCGCTGCGATCGTCTTCACTTCCGGCACGACGGGTCGGCCGCGGGGCGCAGTTCTCAGCCGGGCGGCACTGCGCGCGTCGGCGCTCGCGCATGGACGGGTCCTGGGCTGGCGCGCCGACGACCGCTGGCTCCTGAGCTTGCCGACGGCTCATGTGGGCGGCCTGATGATCGTCGTCCGCTGTCTCCATGCGCGACGGACGGTGGTCGTGGGTGGACGTCGGGCTTCCGGGAGCTTCGAAGCCGCCGAGACCCTTCGGGTCGTCGAACGCGACCGGATCACGCTTCTGTCCGTCGTGCCGACGATGCTCGCGCGGCTTCTTCAGGCAACCAGGCGTCCGCCGCCGAGCCTGCGGGCCGTTCTCGTGGGCGGCGCCGGCGCTCCGCCGGCCCTCATGGAGCGGGCCAGAGAAAGCGGTTGGCCGGTGTTCGCGACCTACGGGCTGACGGAGGCCTGTTCCCAGGTCGCGACGGAACGGCCGGGCGAAACGCCTGGAGGGGTGGGTACGCCGCTGCCCGGGATCGAGGTGCGGGTTGCGGCTCCGGACGGGTGCACCGGCACGATCCAGGCGCGGGGCCCCATTCAGGTCAGAGGAGAGAGCCTGTTCGACGGCTATCTGGGCGCGGAACCGGGGGCGCCGCTCGAACGACCCTTCGATGCGGACGGCTGGTTCGATACGGGCGACCTGGGTGCGATCGGCGAGGACGGCCGACTCCGGGTGGTGGGTCGAAGCTCCGACCGGATCCTGACCGGCGGCGAGAACGTCGATCCCGCGGAAGTCGAAGCGGCCGTTGTGGAGTGGCCCGGCGCGGCGGCCGCCTGCGTGGTCGGTCTCGAGGGCGAGGAGTGGGGCGAAACGGTGGGCGCCGTCCTGGTCCCGACCGCCGGCTTCGAGTCCCTTGGCGGGCTGGACGGACTCGGAAGGCACCTGGGTGGACGTCTCGCCGGGTTCAAGCGGCCGCGGTGCTGGCGTGTCGTGGATGCGCTGCCGCTGGCCCCTTCGGGCAAGGTGGACCGAAGCGCCTGTGTTCGACTCCTGGTCGAGTCGCCAGGCCCACGGGCGGGGCAGGAGGGACAGTGACTGTCGACGCCGCGGTGGCGGACTTCCGGGACCGGCTCGACGTCGAGCGGCGGCTCCGGCCCTTCGAAGCGTTTCGCTATCGGGCGAGCGACGCGGGGACCAGGGCCGTGCACCTGGACGACTTCGCGGCGATCCCCTTCCTCGACGGCGTGAGCGGCGTCGAGCACTATCAGCACCGGGCCCGGCTACGGGCGCGGGGAGGCGACTCCTATGTGGCCTCGACGCCTGGTTCGGCCGGCTACGAGCGCTACTGCCGGGAGGTCCTCGGTCTCGGCGCGGCGGAGCTTCTGGAGGTCGACCCTGCCGGCGACCGGCTCGCGATTGCTCGCGCCTGCATGGAGAATCGCGCGGTTCTGGACCGGCTGGGAACGCTTGCCCGCCGCGGGGGCCTCGTTGTCGAGCCCTTTCTCGGCGCCGAGGCGATCTGGGATCTCGCGGCGGCCGTTGCCGCCGAAACCGGCGCCCGGGTGCGGGTCCTGGCGCCGCCGCCGCCGGTGACCTGGATCGCCAACGACAAGGCGGACTTCGAGGACCTCGTCACCGCGGTCCTCGGTCCCGGCTTTCTGCCCGAAAGCCGCCGGTCGGCTTCGCCGGAAGCGCTGGCCCGCGCGCTGCTCGAGCTCTCGGAAACCGGTCCGTCCGTGGCGCTCAAGCGGCTGCGCTGCGCTTCGGCGATGGGCAACGAGGTGTTCGAGTCCGCGGCGCTCCGTCGCCGCGGACTCTCGGGGGCCCTGGAGATTGTCCGGGGTTTCCTCGAGAGGACCGGCTGGGAGGGCGGCGAGGATGTACTCGCGGTTCGCTGGGAGCAGGCGACATCGTCTCCTTCGACCCAGTGGTGGTTGCCGCCCCCTGGTGGCGGGGAGCCAACGCTCGACGGCGTCTACGAGCAGATCCTGGCGGGAGAGGAGGGTGTCTTCGTCGGCAGCCGGCCGAGTGGACTGGCGGCGGAGGTGGAGGAACGGATCGTGCTCCAGTCGGGGCAGGTGGCGGACGCGCTGCAGCGGCTGGGTTACGTCGGCCGCTGTTCGTTCGACCACCTGGTGCTGGCGGACGGCCGGGTCGTGTTCACGGAGTGCAACGGACGCTGGGGCGGCACCAGCACGCCGATGAGCCTGGTCGACAGGCTCTACCCGGGCGGCCGTCCGCGGTATCAGGCGCAAGCCTTCGTTCATCCGGAACTCACAGGGCTCACGTTCCGGCAGCTCCTGGCGCGTTTGGGCGATGCCGTGGACGACCGCGGCTCGGCAGCCGGCCGGTTCCTGCTCTACAACGTGGGACCGCTGGAGCAGTTCGGCAAGTTCGATGTCGTGGCGCTGGGCTCGAGCCGCGCCCACGTCGAGGAACTGATGACCCGGGAACTCCCGCGCCGGCTCGGGCTGGGAGCCTGAGCCGCGGGATGCGGCTCGGCGGGCCCGGCTAGCCGTCGTCGCGGAGGCTGCGGTCGAGCGCCTCGCTCATCTGGCGCAGGCGCTCTGCCTCCGTTGGCGACAGTACGCCGCCGTCCTCGCAGGCCTCGATCGTCGACGTCATCTCGTTCAGCCGGTCGAGCGCTTCGTCGGCGGACCCGCGTCGCTCGGGCGCCGCGTGAGCCGCCGCGAACAGCAGAGTCGACAGCGTCAGGGCGAGTCGGCGCAGACGCTGCCGCGGCGGCGCCGGAACGGATTCCGGCTCGGCGGTCGCGTCGTAGACGTCCGCCAGCAGGATGCGCGAGATCGCGTATGCGTCCTTCACCTCATTGGTTACAACGAACGGGAGGCCCGGTTGGTTTCCGGCAATCGATCGATCACCTTCTTCTGCAGGACGCGCCGGTCTTCGAGCCGGATCGCGGTGAGCCCTGCACCCCAGACGCAGCCGCTGTCGAGAGCGAGCAGGTCGGGTCGCAGGCGGAGTCCGAGGGCGGCCCAGTGACCGGCGACCGCCGTATGGTCCGGGCAGCTCCGCGGCGCCACGTCGAACCAGGGTCGGAGGCCTGGCGGGGCTTCCTCGAGCGGGCCGCTGTAGTCGTGGGTCCGGCCTTTCCCGTCGAGCATCCGCATGCGGGTGAACGCCGCCAGCGACTTCTTGTTCCGGCGACGCAACAGGCTCTTCGCTTTCGGACCCCGGAGCTTTCGTTCGAGCCGCCTGGCCGCCCTGGTGGCGTCCTCCCGGGACCAACCGGGCCACAGCCCCGCGTGGACGAGGACGTAGTCGCGTCCTGCGACCCGTTCGAAGTGAACGAAGGGCCGCCGGCGCAGCCAGTCGACCAGTTCGGGTGCGTCCGCCGCCTTGAGGGCCTTCTTCAGGGTGTCTCGCGGTTTCTTGCTGGTGACCCCAAGGTGCCGTGCGATCAGGTGCAGGTCGTGGTTTCCGAGCACGACCTGGAACCGATCGCCCATCTCGGCGTCCAGCGTACGCGCCCAGCGCAGCGTCTCGAGCGAGCACGGTCCCCTGTTCACCAGGTCGCCCACCATCCAGAGGCGGTCCCTCCGGACGTCGAGCTCCATTCGGCCGAGCAGGGCCTGGAGAGTTCGGAAGCAGCCGTGGACGTCGCCGATCGCCCAGGTCGCCACCGGATTCCCTGCTAGTCGACGATGGCCTGGTACGTCAGGCTCTGGAGATCCTGGCGGATGTTCAGGTGCGTGTAGGGCCGGACCTGAGTCATCAGGATGCCGATCAGTTCCTCCTCGGGATCGACCCAGAACACGGTGCAGAACGCGCCGCCCCAGGAGTACGACCCGACGGATGCCGGCATCGCCGAGGCGCCCTTGTCCGTCACCACGCTGTAGCCGAGGCCGAAGCCGTAGCCGGGACCGCGCAGCCAGAGGCCGTGGTCGCCGGTGTGGTTCGACGTCATCAGTTCGACCGTCTTGCGGCCGAGGATGCGTTGGCCGTCCAGCTCGCCGCCGTTCAGCATCATCTGGTGGAAGCGGTAGTAGTCGGCGGCGGTGGAGACGAGGCCGCCCGAACCGCTGAAGTACTTGTGCGGCTCGCGGACGTGCCGGGCGTTCACGTCCGGCGCCTCGGTGAGGACGATCCTGCTGTCCTCGCCCGGCCGGTAGAGCGCGGCGAAGCGGCCGACTTTCGACTCGGGCAGGTAGAAGTAGGTGTCGACCATGCCCAGGGGCTCGAAGATGCGCTCCTTCAGGTACTCGTCGAGAGTCTGGCCGGACAGCACCTCGACCATTCGCCCGACGACGTCGACCGAGGGACCGTACTGCCAGGCGTCGCCGGGATGGAACTCGAGCGGCAGCTCGGCGAGGGCGGTGACGAAGTCGCCGACGGTCCACTCGGGGTCCCGGTCGTTGCGGAGCTTGGCGTACTCGGCGCCCAGCAGCCCGCGGTAGCTGTTCGCGAAGCCGGCCGTATGGGTCAGGATGTGCTGGACCGTGATCGGCCGCGCGGCCTGGATCAGCTTGTAGGGCGCGCCAAGGTACTCGTCGGCGTCCGGCACCGTCGCGACCTGCATCTCGGCGAACTCGGGCAGGTACTTCGCGATCGGGTCGCGAAGCTGGAAGCGGCCCTCCTCGTACAGGGTCATCAACGCCACGGAAGCGATCGGCTTGGTCATCGAGGCGATCCGGAAGATCGTGTCCCGGGTCATCGGGGCGCCTTCCTCGGGCCAGCGTTCACCCTGGGCCTCGAAGTGGACGACCTTGCCTCGGCGCGCGACCAGGGTCACCGTGCCGGCGACCTGCCGGCGGTCGATGTAGGCGCCGACGGCCTCGGAGAGCCGCTCGAGGCGCTCGCTCGACATGCCGGCGCTCTCGGGCTCGGCGATCGGTAGCGGAGCAGGCGCGGACTGGTCGGCGGCCGTAGCTGGCGGAGCGGCCGCCAGGGCGCCGGCGAGGAAGCCTCCGAGAAGGAACGCGGCGGCGGACAGCATCGGGACACGGTTGTGTTGGTCGAGGTTCATGGTGCGCCTCCCTGGGAGTCTTCGGTGGTCGTCGGGGCTTGGCGGTTCAGCGTCTCGCCCGGGGCGTCAGCGTCGTCGTATGCCGTTCGCCGTCGCGCATGTAGACGACCTCGATCGGCTCGTCGATCTTCACGGCGTCGAGGGCGTACGTGTAGTCGTAGATGTTGGCGATTACCTGGCCGGCGAACTCGACGATCACGTCCCCGGCCTCAAGGCCGGCCTCGGCGGCCGGGCCGCCCTCCATCACGCCGCCCAGCAGCAGGCCTTCCACTTCGCTGGCGTAGTCCGGGATGGTGCCGGTGTAGGCGCGCACGGTGTCGCGGCTGCCGCCCTGCTGGAGGGTCCGCTCGACCTTGACGAACTCGAGCGGCTCGGTCTGGTTCGCGGCGCGGCGGGTGAGCAGGGCGGCGAAGCGGGCCACGCGCTCCAGGCCGTCGAAGTTGATGCGGTCCGCCGTGTCGGTCGGCCGGTGATAGTCCTCGTGGGAGCCGCTGAACAGGTTGACGGTCGGAATGCCGGCATTGTTGAAGCTCAATGTGTCGGTCGGCAGGTACGGATCGGTCTGCACGCCGAGATCGAAGCCCACCGGGACGTTGGCGGCTTCGACCAGCCCGGTCCAGTCGGGGCTCGAGCCCACCGCCTGGACGGTCAGGCGGTTGTCGCGGACCCGGCCCACCATGTCGAGGTTCACGTAGGCCGCGATCTGCTCGCTTGGAATGACGGCGGTCTCGACGAAGTCCGCCGAGCCCAGGAGCCCGAGTTCCTCGCCGGACCAGAAGGCGAGCGCGATGTTCCGGTCGTGGCCCAGCTCGCGCAACTGGCGCGCGGCGGCGAGCACGGCGGCCGTGCCCGAGGCGTTGTCATCGGCGCCGAGGTGAATGGCGCCCTTCTCGTCCGGCCGCGCCAGCGAGTTGCCGCCGCGGCCCCGGCCCAGGTGGTCGTAGTGGGCGCCGACGACGACCCACGGCTTGTCGAGGCTCTCCGCCTTGCTGCCGGGCAGCACGGCGACCACGTTCCGCGCCGTTCCCCGTTCCCGCTCGATGGCTGTCTCGAGGGTGACGCGAACGTCCGGCAGGGGGAAGCCCGCGTTGTGCGGGTTGCCGTCGTCGAAGCTCCTCTGGATCTCCTCGAGGTCGCGGCCCGTACCGCTGAACAGCGACTCCGCCACGTCGCCGCCGATGCTGGCCGCGGCGACGCCGGAGCCGGCCGCGGCCGTGTCGAAAGCCATCGGGATCGTCTCGCCGGCGTTCGGCGAGCGCGGTCCGGTCAGGACGAGGAGTCCCACCGCGCCCGCCTCGCGCGCGGTCAGGGCCTTGTAGCGGAGTCCCGAGTAACGGTTGAGGATGGCCCGCGCCTCGCCCTCGAGGTCCTCGGGGACGTAGCGCAGCACGACGGCGATCTTCCCGGCGACGTCGAGCGTGGCGTAGCTGTCGTAGCCGAACTCCTGGGAGTCCGGCACCCTGATGCCGTAGCCGGCAAACACCGCCTCTCCTTCGACCTTCGTCGAGTCGGAGAAGCCGAGCGCCTGGATCTGCGTCTGGTCGCTGAAGGTAGAGGCGCCGCTCCCGGTCTCGATCCGGATCGTCGAGCCGGTGTCGCGGGCGCCGGAGGTGAACTCGAAGTCGAGCAGCAGGTCGTCCTCGCCGGGCAGCGGCTCGGCGCCGAGCGCCGCAAGCTGATCTGTCAGGTAGGCGGCGGCCCGCTGCTCGCCTTCCGTGCCGGTCAGCCGGCCGCCGAACTCGGGCGAGGCGAGGGTGGTGACGTGGCTCTCGAGCGCTTCCCGGGGATCAGGCGGCGCGTCCGGTCGGCCGCCCGGCACCCGGTTCGGCGAGGCTTCGAGGGCCGCGAGCGCGGCCTCGTGGTTCCAGTCGGCGATGTAGAGCTGGCCGCCGTCCCCGCCGTGGCGGCTCGATGTCCAGACGAGCTGGCGGCCGTCCGGCGACGGCACGGGCAGGCCGTCGAAGCGGTCCGTGTAGGTGACCCGGACCGGTTCCTTCGTGCCCTCCGTGTCGACGATGAAGACCTCGAAGTTCTCGAAACCGAGCTTGTTCGAGGCGAAGAGGATGTACTCGCCCGAGGGGTGCTGGTACGGGGCCCAGCTCATCGCGCCGAAGTCGGTCAGTTGCCGCTGGTCCGAGCCGTCGAGATTCATCGACCAGACGTCGGCTACCAGGCCGTCCTCGCCGAAGCGCCGCCAGACGATGCGGGAACCGTCAGCGAAGAAGAAGGGGCCGCCATCGTATCCCGGCACGTTCGTGAGCCGGGTCTGTTCGCTGCCGTCGGCGCGCATGATGTAGATCTCGCCGAAGTACGCGGGGTCGACTTCCAGCAGGTTTGCTTCGCGCTCGGAGAGTTCCCGGTTGAAGGCGTCGCGGGTGGAGGCGAAGACGATCCACTCGCCGTCCGGGGAGTAGGCGCCTTCGGCGTCGTAGCCGGGGACGTTCGTCAGCCGGCGGGGGTCGCCTCCGGCCATGGGCACCGCGTAGATCTCCATCTCCGGGTCGTAGTCCCAGGCGTAGCGCCGCTCCCGCCCGGAGGCGCGGAAGTCGAGTTCCTGCTGCTGCAGCTCGGCCGAGCGCGGGTCGTGGTGGGTCGACGCGTACAGGATCGCCGAGCCGTCCGGGCGAATGAAGGCGCAGGTCGTCTTGCCGACGCCGGTGGACACTTCACGGGTGTCGCCCGTGGCCAGATCGAGCAGGTAGATCTGGTAGAACGGGTTCTCCGGTCGCCGCTCGCTCTGGAACACGAGTTGGCCGCCGTCGGCCGAGAAGTAACCCTCGCCGGAGCGTTTGCCCTCGTAGATCAGGCGTCGGGTTCGATCGAGGAACGTGCTCTCGTCGAGTGCGTCGTTCGCGGCTGCGGGAGTCGGGAGCGCGGCGAGGGCAGCGGCTGCCAGCGCGGCGATTCCGGGATGAAGTTTCGGCACGATCCGCGACGCTATCAGCGCTCGCAGGCGTCGCGTTCATGTCATACTTCACGGGCCAACCTGGCGGTTGCCCCGGGCGCCTCGTGGAGGCAACGACATGACGACAGCAAACGCGACGACAGCAGGCCCGCCGCAGACCGACGACTGGCTCGAGTGGCGCGGCCGCGTCGATGAGCGCCTGGAGCACATGGCGACCAAGGCCGACCTGGCCGACCTCAAGGTGTGGATGCTGAAGACGATGATCACGTCGATGATCGGCTTCGGCGCCCTGATCGTCGCGGCGATCAGGTTGCTGCCGTAGCGCCGTCTGGCTGCGAGACCGGCTGCTAGCCTGCCGCTTCATGTGGGCCGGCCTGCCGATTTCGACCTGGGTGCTGCTCGCGGTGTCGGTCGGCGCCGGGCCTGCGCTGGTTCTGTTGCGGTGGTGGTCTGAGGGACGGCGTCGGCGAGGCGAGCAAGCGTCGGCCGGGAGCAGCGCCGCATGACCGCGAACGCCCTGGTCCTGGTCCCCCTGGGTCTGTACATGCTGGTCCTGCTTGGGCTCGGCCTGTGGAGCCGGCGCGAGGGCGCGAGCCTCGAGGGCTACTACGTGGCTGGAAGGAAGCTGCCCTCCTGGGTGATCGCGTTTAGCTCGAACACCACCGGCGAGAGCGGCTGGCTGCTGCTCGGTCTGACCGGAATGGGCTATGCGGTCGGCTTCCACGCGCTCTGGGTCGTGTTCGGCGAAGTGATGGGCGTGGCGATCGCCTGGATGTTCGTCGCGCGGCCGTTCAAGGAGTACGCCGACCGCTACGGCGCGATCACGGTGCCGGACTACCTGGAGCAACGGTTCCGCGACCACCGGCACTGGCTACGGCTCCTGAGCGTTGCGATCATCCTGTCGATGGTCACGGTCTACTGCTGCGCGCAACTGATCGCGACCGGCAAGGCGTTTTCCTCCTTCCTCGGCTTCAGCTACGGCGCCGGCGTCTGGCTGGGCGTCGTGGTGACGGTGGCCTACACGGCCGTCGGCGGCTTCAAGGCCGTTGCCTACTCGGATCTCGTGCAGGGACTGCTGATGGTGGGCGGACTCGTCCTGCTGCCGATCGTCGGCTTTGTTGCCGCCGGCGGCTGGAACGAAGTGATCGGCGCCCTTCAGACCGCGGATCCGAACCTGCTGCGAGCGATGGGAAGTCACGGAGTGACATGGGTCGGCGTGCTCTCGGCCGCGAGCTTCGCGGGCATCGGCCTCGCCTTTCTCGGCGTTCCCCAGCTCCTGACGCGCTTCATCTCCGCCGCGTCGGGCCGGGAACTCAGGCGAGGCGGTCCGATCGCGGTCGTGTGCATGGTCCTCTTCGACACCGGCGCGGTCTTCACCGGGATCGCCGGCCGGGCACTGTTCCCGGGGCTTTCCGACCCGGAGACCGTCATGCCGACGATGAGCGCGGAGCTCTTCCCGGCCGTCTTCACCGGCATCTTCCTGGTCATCGTGCTGGGCGCGATCATGTCGACCGTCGACTCGCTGCTGATCCTCGCCTCCTCCGCCGTGGTTCGCGACTTCGCGCAGAAGGTGCTGGGTGCCGCGAGGGGTGGGGGCCGCCTCTCGCTCTACGGTCGTCTCGCCACCGTCGTGGTCGGCGCCGTGGCGATTCCGTTCGCCTTGGAGGAGCCCCGGGTGCTGTTCTGGTTCGTGCTCTTCGCGTGGTCCGGCCTGGGCGGCGCCTTTGTGCCGGTCGTCCTGTGTTCGCTGTTCTGGAAGCGAACGACCTTGCCCGGCGCGGTTGCGGGCATGTTCACCGGGTTCACCGTTACGGTGGTCTGGGTGCTGGTGTTCAAGGTGTCGTACTACGAGCTCTACGAACTGATCCCGGGGCTCATCGCCGGCCTTGCGGCGACCGTGCTCGTCAGTCTGTGGACGAGTCCGCCCGAAGGCGCCGCGGTGGAGTTCGAGGACATCCACGCAGCGGTTTCGAGGAGTTCTCCATGAGCCGACTTGCTCCTGTCCACCCCGGCGAAGTGCTGAAGCACGACTTCATGAAGCCGTTCGCCTTTTCTGCCGCCGCGTTGGCGAAGGCGATCGGCGTGCCGTCGGCGAGGATCAGCGAGCTCATTCGGGCGCAGCGAGGAACCACGGCGGAGACGGCGCTGCGCTTGGCCAGGTTCTTCAACACCGACGCCCGGAGTTGGATGAACCTCCAGCAGCGCTACGAGCTTGAAGTTGAGGCGCGGGAGCACGCCGACGCCTTGCGCGCCATTCGTCCGCTTGAAGTGACGTGAAGGATAGGTCCTGGACACGCTGCTGTTGGCGCCAGGACCGTGACCTGCCCTCTACTCCGGCTCGCTCTCAATGCGGACCTGGTCGGCGAGGTCCAGATCTTCCAGGTCGCGTCGCAGGTCCCTGACGAGGACTTCGGCGTCGCCGCCATCGGTTGCCGCCTCCAGCCGGGACCGCCTCATCAACTCCATCGCCGGGAGTCATCGATGACTACGGTCTCGTCTCGCCGCTTGACAAACACGACATCGAGCGCCTCACCCTTCCGGAGTCTTTCGGCGACGCGTTGACGAATCTCGGCCAGTACGTCATCCGATTTAGGGACGCGGGACAGATCACCACCCACTCTGGCAAGAGGCATCGAGCCAAGACCACGAGCACGCGGTTGACCCTCCGGCGTGAGCACGTAGCAACCAATACGAAACACGCCGGAGCTACCCGACGCACCACCGGCCGTGGCGTTGGGCAGCCCTGGGGCAGATGACGGCTCCCCTGTTTCTGCCGCGCGTGTGGCGGAGCGCATCGAGCCAAGAAGCAAACGTTCTGCCTCTTTCTGAGCTTCAATGGAGACTTCCCACCCCAACGAAGAGTGGTAGTCCAGCGGAAGCACGGTGACGACATCGCCGTTCTGCTGGTCCTGAATCGCGACGAAGCACTGTTCGTCAGGAGGGCTGAAGAACAACCGGTGAGAGTGTCCGGACTTCGCGCCCACGAGAAGTGCAAGATCATGGTCAAGGATCGCGGCCACGTCGGCGACGTCGATCGACAGCCGGTCGACGACTCGCTCCTGAGCGTGGTGAGTGAAGCGAGCCGGGGGCGCCATCAACTGGCTCCCGAACCGCGGCGGTCCATCCACCCGCGGGGATCATGCGGCCCGTACTGCTCAGTCGGCATCGTAGACGACCCTGCCTTCTCGGATCGCCGGCTTGATGACGAGCGTGTGAGTGTCGCGGTACCGCTCGACTTGTTCCGGTGAGGCGACGATGACGTCGACCGGCGCGCCGACGCCGAACAGATTGCCGTAGATGTCCGCCGTCAGGCGGTGCGCGTCGTCCGTTTCGGTCACGACCAGCAGATCGACATCGCTGTGCGGTCCCATCTCACCGCGCGCGGCGGAGCCGAACAGGACGATGCGGTCGGGAGCGGCCACTTCCACCACGCGGCGGACGATCTCGTCGAGCACGTCAGGGTCGAGAGCGTCGGCGGGGGGAATGCGAGAGACCGTCACAGGCTGCGGTCCGCCCACTGGACCACGGCCTCGGCCATCTCGACCGCCTCGGTGTACTCCTCCTCCAAAACGGGCCTGTGCTCGAAGGGGTAGCGGCCTACGACCACGTACTTAGTCAGTTCGCTCGACCGTCGCACATCCTCCGGGATGGTCATGCCGTCTTGTTCGAGCAGCGACATCAGGTGGTCGATGTCGTGCACGAAAGGAAAATCGACGCCGCGCTGCATCAACACGGCCTTCACCGCCTTCTCCGCTGCCTGCTGGGCGTCGAAGCACATGTCTTCTACGTAGACGTCGGGAATCCGCGTGCGAGCCCTCACGAGATTACTCTTGGCGCGGTTCATCCACTCGCGAGGGTCGTCCGGCGGGTAACGCTCAGGCCGCTTCATAGACCACCTTTCCCTCTTGCAAGGCCGGCTTGTAGACCAGAGCGTGGCTGTCCTTGTAGCGTTCCAGTGACTCGGGAGAGACGACGATTGCGTCGACAGCAACGCCGACACCGCGCAGGTTTCCGTAGATCTCACCCATCGCGTCCAGGGCGTCCACTCCCTCCTTGACGACGAGCAGGTCGACGTCGCTGTGTCGGGTCATATCGCCGCGCGCTGCCGATCCGAAGAGGATGATCCGCTCGGGCTGGACGATTTCCACCACGCGCCGGACGATCTCGTCGAGCACGTTCGGGTCGAGAGCGCCCGTGCGGAGGGCACCGCGTCGCTGGTCCGAGGGTCGGTTCATCTGCCGCTCCACCGGGTCCCGTCTCGTGTCAGGCATTCGGGTCTCCGTTCATCATCAGCACGATCCTCGCCGTGACGAACCGCGTCCTTCCGGACCGGCTCACCGGTCGGTCCGCCCGTCGGATGCGGCGCTCAGCTTCTCCACGTCGAGATAGTAATGCTGCAAGAGCTGGGTCCGCGTGCCGACGAGGCCGAGCTTCCAGCCGCCCAGACCGTTGCCCGCCACGGTTACCACGCGCATGGGTTCGCTGAACTGAGGGCCGGTCAGGACCTGGCCTTCTTCGGGCGGCGGGGGCGGGTTCATCGGAAGCGGCACATTGTACGCCCGTCGCCGGGCGAGCGCGGTGCGGCGGCTACACTCGCGCGATGCCTGATCGACGCACGCGCATCGCCTCTCTCGCCGTTCTCGCCATACTGCTCGCGGCGCCCGCGGCCGCCGAAGAGCTCTCCTACTACCTGCCGGACGCCGGGAGTTCTTCAGCCTACGACCCGGCCGTGCCCCCGCCATCCGCGGTGCTCGGCTACGAGGTGGGCGAGTGGCACGTCCGGCCCGATCAGCTCAACGCCTACATGCAGGCCGTGGCCGCGTCCTCGCCGCGGGTGGCCGTCTCGGTGCAGGGGCACAGCCACGAGCAGCGTCCCCAGCCCCTGCTGACGATCACGTCGCCGCGCAACCATGCCCGGCTCGACGAGATCCGCCAACAGCGGCGCGGCCTCGTTGATCCCCGGGAACCCCTGGCGGAACTCGACGATCTGCCCGTCGTCATCTGGCTCGGCTACAGCATCCACGGCAACGAGCCGAGCGGCGCGAACGCTTCGATGCTGGTCGCCTACCACCTGGCCGCGTCGCTCTCCGACGTGGTCGCCGAGCAATTGGAGCAGGCCGTCATCCTGCTCGATCCGAGCCTGAATCCGGACGGGATCGGCCGCTTCGCGCACTGGGCAAACACGAACCGGGGCATGGTGCTGAACGCCGATCCCGCGCACCGGGAACACCGCGAGCCGTGGCCGGGCGGCCGCACGAACCACTACTGGTTCGACCTGAACCGGGACTGGCTGCTGCTGCAGCACCCCGAGTCGCGGAACCGGATGGTGACCTGGAAGGCCTGGCAGCCGAACCTGGTCGGCGATTTCCACGAGATGGGCTCCGACGCCACGTTCTTCTTTCAGCCGGGCGTCCCGAGCCGGCGCAATCCGCTGATTCCCGAGCGCAACGTGGAGCTGACGGAAGCGATCGCGGCCCATCACGCCGCCGTGTTCGACGGCGCGGGCCGGCTCTACTACACCCAGGAGGGTTTCGACGACTTCTACCTCGGCAAGGGCTCGACCTACCCGGACGCTCACGGCGCGGTCGGTTTCCTGTTCGAGCAGGCGAGGGCGGCGGGGCACCGGCTCGAGACGGCGAACGGCGAACTGGCGTTCGTGTACGGGATCAAGAACCAGTTGCTCGCGTCCCTGTCGATGGTCGAAGGCGGCGTGGCGAAGCGTCTGGAACTCCTGGAGCACCAGCGCGACTTCTTCCGCGGCGCTCTGGCCGCGGCGGAGGCGTCCGGTCCGGCCGCCTGGGTGTTCCACGTGGATGGCGACCGCGGCCGCGCTCACCGGATGCTCGACCTGCTGCTGCGGCACGAAGTCGAGGTCTACGGGACGACCGGTGAGATCGCGATCTCGGGCCGCGTCTACGGGCCTGGTACGTCGTGGCTGGTGCCGCTGGCGCAGCCCCAGTCGACGCTCGTCCGGTCCCTTTTCGAGACAGTGACCGAGTTCAACGACTCCGTGTTCTACGACGTTTCGTCGTGGACCCTGCCGCTCGCCTTCGGCGCGGAGTCCGACCTCCTGGAGGGCGCCGCTTACCGGCCGGAGTTGCTGGGGACGGCGGTCACCGACGCCGCGATCGAGCCGGGCGCGTTCGGCGTGCCTCCCCGAGGTACGTCGACCTACGCCTACGCCTTCTCCTGGGACGGCTACTTCTCGGCCCGCACCCTCAACCGTCTCCAGCGGGCGGGAGTGCGTGCCCGGGCCGCGACGGCTTCGTTCATCGCCGAGACACCCGACGGCCCTCAGGCTTTCGAACCGGGAGCGATCGTCGTGCCGGTCGGCCGGGACGGCGAGCCGGGCGCCAATGCCCGGGTCGCGCTGGAGGCGCTGTTCGCAGAGGCGGCGGCCGCGGACGGCGTTGACGTCCATCGCCTGATCAGCGGCCAGGCAGCCGCCGGGATCGACATCGGCAGTCCGAGTCTGCGGCCCCTGGTCGCGCCGCGTCCCCTGCTCGTCACCGGCCGGGGCGTTCCTGGGTACCGGGTCGGCGAGGCCTGGCACGTGCTCGACGAGCGCTTCGGCGTAGAGGCGTCCCTGGTCGATCTCGGAGCGCTTGGCAGCGTGGACCTGGATCGCTACACGCACGTCGTGCTGACCCTTGGCGGCTTCGGCGGCGGGGCGCCGCGGGAAGACGTCCGCGATCGCCTCCGGAACTGGGTGCGGAGCGGCGGCGCGGTCGTGGCCATCGGCGCGGCCAGCCGCTGGGCAGGCGCCGAACTCCTGGGCCGCGAGGCGGAAGCCGAGGATGCGGCTGGCGACGGCGGCGACGCGGGTGCTTCTGAAGACGCGGATGCCCCCGGGACGGCGGAGCGCCACCGCTACGCCGACTACCGGAACCAGCGAGCCGAGCAACTCATGGCGGGCACGATCGTCGGCGCCGAACTCGATCTGACGCATCCGCTGGCCTACGGCTACAAGCGGTCGGCCCTCGCGGTGATCCGCACCGGCGAGTGGATCCTGCCGCCCAGCTCCGATCCCTTCGAGAACGTCGCCCTGTACCAGGACCCGCCGCGCCTCTCCGGCTGGATTTCGCCGGAGAACCAGCGTCGCCTGGCCGGGAAGCCGGCCGTCATGGCCAGCCGCATGGGCCGCGGCGTCGTGATTCAGCTTCTCGACAACCCGAACTTCCGGGCCTACTTCTACGGCTCGAACCGGCTGTTCCTGAACTCGATCTTCCTCTCCGGCCTGATCGACTCGACTTCGGCGCCGGATACCTGGTAGGCCGGCAGTCCGAGGTCAGTTCGCGACCTGGCCAGGAATCTTGCGCTCCCTTGCGGGGTTGTGCTGAGATCCTGCGTCGAAAACCGGTGTCCATTGTTCACGGAGAACGTCGAGAGTGACCGCAACCGACCACCCCGACTCCGTCCCGCCCGCTGTAGCGGCGGAGACCGAGGCCGCAGCGCCCGAGGCCACACCTCCCGAGGCCGATACGTCTGGCGAGGTCCTGATCTCCGTCGCTGACCTGACCAAGCATTACGGCGCCATCCGTGCCGTCGACGGCATCAGCTTCCAGGTGCGCCGCGGCGACGTGCTCGGCTTCCTGGGGCCGAACGGCGCCGGCAAGACGACGGCGATGAAGATGATCACCGGTTTCCTGGAGCCGGACCGGGGTTCGATCGAGGTCGCCGGCATCGATGTCGCCGCTGACCGCCTGGCCGTCAGCCGGCGGATCGGCTACCTGCCGGAGGACGCTCCCGCCTACGGGGAGATGACCGTGGAGGCTTTCCTGCGGTTCATCGCCGAGGCGCGGGAGCTGGAGGCGGCGGACGAGGCGATCGACAGGGTGCTCGAGACGGCCCACCTGCGGAGCGTGCGTGGCCAGACGATCGAGACCCTGTCCAAGGGCTACAAGCGCCGCGTCGGCTTGGCGCAGGCGCTGATCCACGATCCGGACGTGCTGATCCTGGACGAGCCGACGGACGGCCTCGATCCGAACCAGAAGGCGGTGGTCCAGGACCTGATCTCCAGCCTTTCCGCCAATCGCTGCATCGTCCTCTCGACCCACATCCTCGACGAGGCCGAGCGGGTGTGCAACCGCGCGGTCATCCTGTCCGAGGGCCGCATTCTGGTCGACTCGACGCCGGAGGCGCTGGTCGCCCGGGCGCCCGGCCACAACGCTGTCCGATTCCGGGTTACCGAGGGCGACGCGGCCGACGTGGCGGCGACCCTGTCGGCCGCCGACTGGTGCGCCGGCGCGCGCGTGTTGCCGGGCGGCGAGGTCGAGGCGGAGCCCAGGGACGGCCAGAACCGCCTGAACGACGTGCTGGCGGCGGTCGGCGAGCACCGGGTCGCCGATGTCAGGGTGCGGGAAGGCCGGCTCGACGAGCTCTTCCGCGACGTGACCAGGGGAGTGGCGGCATGAGCGATCTGGCACGCCGGTTCACCGGCATGAGAGCGGTGCTGCGCCGGGAGTTCCACGGCTACTTCGCCTCGCCGCTGGGGTACATCTTCATCGTCATCTTCCTGATTGCCAGCGGCTATCTCATGGTGTCTCGCGACTTCGGCCGGTTCCTGGAGCTGCGCGAGGCGAATCTCGACGCGCTGTTCAGCTACCTCCCGTGGATCTTCGTCGTGCTGGTGCCCGCGGTGGCGATGCGGCTCTGGGCGGAGGAGCGGCGATCCGGCACGGTCGAGCTGCTGCTCACCCTGCCGATCACGCTCGAGGGTTCCTATCTCGGCAAGTTCCTGGCCGGCTGGGCCTTCCTCGCCGTGTCCGTGTTCCTGACCTGGCCGGCGGTGTTCCAGGTGGCCCGGCTCGGCGACCCGGACTGGGGCGCGATCCTTGCGAGCTACGTGGCGACCCTGCTGGCGGCCGGGGTGCTGCTGGCGATCGGCCTCCTGTTCTCGGCGCTGTCGAAGAACCAGGTGGTGGCGTTCATCCTGGCCGTGGCGGCGTCGGTCGGCTTCCTGCTGATCGGCGTGCCGCAGACCCAGGAGTTCGTGGGCAAGTGGTTCGGCGGGTACGTCGAGCGGGTCGTCTCGTCGCTGAGCCTGCTCGATCACTTCGAGACGCTGACCCGGGGCCTGTTGCAGTTGAACTCGTTGCTGTTCTTCGTGTTGTTCACAGTCGGCTGGCTGGTCTGCGGCATGTTGGTGCTCGGCCAGACGAAGACGAACTGAGGGTTGGCGGATGACTGACGAACCGAGGACTAAGCAGAGCCGGGTGCTGACGATGGCCCTGATTGGCCTGATGACCGTACTCTCGATTCACGTCGCGAACGAGTGGTTCGAGGGCTTCCGCGTCGACCTGACCGGCGACGACCTCTACTCGCTGACGGACGGCAGTCACGCCATCCTCGACCGTATGCAGGAGGAGGGGGTCAAGCCGCTCGATATCCGGCTCTACTTCTCCGAGACGACGGGCAAGACGCTGCCGAAGTTCGTCAAGGACTTCATTGGATACGAGCGCTACCTGCGGAGCCTGCTCGGCGAGTACGAGCGGGCCGCGGCGGGGAAGATCCAGGTCGAGACGATCGATCCGATTCCGGACAGCGACGCCGCCGACCGGGCCGCCGAGGACGGCCTCGACGGCAAGCTGATCAACCAGAACGGCGACCTCTTCTACTTCGGCCTCGCCTTCGAGACCCAGACCGGCAGCCGGGAGACGATCGAGTTCCTGTGGCCTCAGGAGCAGGAGAACATCGAGTACGAGATCTCGAAGAAGATCCACGGCCTGCTCTGGCCGACGCGCCAGCGGGTAGGGGTCCTTTCGAGCCTCGAGGTGTTCGGCGGCGCCCAGGATCCGATGATGGCCCAGATGCTGGCCGCCCAGGGACGGACGCCCGCGCAGAAGTGGATCCTCGTCCAGGTTCTGGAGGATCTCTACGACGTCTCCCAGGTTCCTGCCGATGTCGACGAGATCTCGCGCGAGGAGTACGACCTCCTGGTCGTGATCCACCCCAAGGCGCTGCCGGACAAGACCGTCTTCGCGATCGACCAGTGGGTGGCCGGCGGCGGCAACACGCTGGTTTTCGTCGATCCCTACGCGTTGGGCGACACGCCGCCGCAGAATCCGCAGCAACCCTGGGCGGCGCTCCAGTACCAGCCGGCCTCGAACCTTGAGCCGTTGCTCGATGCCTGGGGGCTGGAGCTTCTGGACAACGAGTTCGCGGCCGACTTCGAACTGGCGGCCCGGCGGCCGATGAGCCAGTTCGGCGCGTCCGAGTCGGTGATCATCGATCTGGTGGTCGACTCGACGCAGCACGAAGACGTGCTGGATGTGGAGAGCCCCATGCTGAGGGGCCTGTCCGAGCTGCGTTTCTTCCTGTCCGGAGTGCTGCGCGAAAGCGAGAGTCGCGACGAGGCGGTCGCGGACGCCGGCGCCGCCGAGGACCAAGAGGGCGCCGCGGAGGTCGTCGACGCGGCCGGAGACATCGAGCGCCGTCCCCTGATCTCGACCACGGCCGCCGGCAACACGCTTGAGGTGCTGCCCGGCTTCGGCGGCGGCGATGCTCTCGCCTACACCGACCTGAACGACGGCGCCAAGCTGCGCGACGCCTTCACGCCGGGCGAGGAGCCCCTGGTCCTGGCCTACGTCGTGCGCGGCAAGCTGCCGACGGCCTTCCCGGACGGCGTGGACTACCCCGACAGGGAGGCGGTGCGGCCGCCGAACCTGCCGCCGGAGATCGAGGTGCCGCCGCCCGACAACGTGGAGATCATCCACCGCGATCCGCTGCCGGACGAGGAGCGGGGAGAGGCGGCGGTCGTCGTGTTCGCGGACGTCGACTTCGTACACGATCAGATCGCCTTCCTGCAGAACCCGTTCGGCATCGTCCAGGCCCAGAACGACAACCACAAGGTCGTCCTGAACAGCATCGACTACCTGCTGGGCTCCCAGGACTTGATGGCGGTCCGCGCGAAGAGCGGCATGAGCCGGCCCTTCCTCCGGTTCGACGAGATCGAGGCTCAGGCGGAACTCGACACGCTCGACCGCGAGCGCCAGATTCGCGAGGAGATCGAGAGCTTCCAGGAGGAGCTGCGGGAGAAGCAGGGCGAGATCACTCAACGCAACGCGGCCCTGTTCGAGCGGCAGCTGCAGGACGAGGTCGACGAGTTGAACGAGCGGATCCTGGAGGCGAACCGCGAACTCAGGGACATTCGCAAGGGTCGGCGCGAGGCGCTGGAGCGCGAAGAGTCGGCGGTGCGGTTCGCGGTGATCGGCTGGATGCCGATCGTCGTGCTGCTCGTCGGCCTGTATCGCGCCCGCCGGCGCTGAGGATCGAGGGAGTCACACCGGCATGAATCAGATGAACCAGCGACTTGCGATCGCCGCGGCCGTGCTGCTCGCGCTTTCCGCCTTCAGCTACTGGAACAGCGTGTCGCGCGCGGAGCGCTTCGAGAGCGGGCAGAAGTTCCTGCCCAACCTGAACCCGGACGAGATCGCGCAGGTGGAGGTAATCCAGGGCGGTGAGCAGGTGACGCTGACCCGGGACGGCGACCGCTACGTCGTCGAGGAGGTCCACGACTACCGGGCCAGGAACGAGGGAGTGAACCGCCTGGTGCGCAACCTGCTCGACATCGAGCTGGCCAAGGAGGTCGGCTCCGGCGAGAGTCTGGCCGTGGAACTCGGGATCGAACCGCCCGGTGAGGAAACGGTCGAGGTGGCTCTCAGGAACGCGGCCGGCAGCGACATGGTCCGGCTACGGGTCGGCGACCGGTTCGCCGATGGCAGCGGAAACTACGTGCGGCGGCTCGACGGCGAGGACAACCCGATCTACCTGACCGAAGCGACCGTGCTGATCGACAGCACCGCCGATCAGTTCCTGCAGAAGGAGATCGTCGATGTCACCTCAGGGGACGTGGTGCGCATCGAGGGTCCCGACTTCACGTTCAGCAAGGACGGCGAAGAGGGCGCGGACCTCGCACTCGAGCGGGTGCCGTCCGGGCGGCGTGAGAAGGCGAGCGAGGTCGGCCGCGTCAAGAACTTCCTGTCCCGCCTGCGGTTCTCCGAGGTCCACCTCGCCGACGACGAGGAAGTCGCCGATCTCACCTTCGACGGCGAGTTCCGGTACGAGCTGGAAGACGGTTCCGGCTACGCCGTCGCGGTCGCCGCGCGCGAGGACGACCGCTACATCAGGATCGGCGGCTACCACACGGTGCAGCAGGTGGAGATCGAGCGCGACACCCCCGAGGAGGAACTCCAGGAGAAGGCGGACATCCTGAACCGGGCGGAGGAGATGCAGGAGTTCAACGACTACCACGGATCCTGGGTCTACAAGCTGGACAGCTTCACCGGCGAGAAGCTCGACCTGCGCCGCGCCGACCTGATCGAGGACATCGGAAGCGACGAGGAAAGCTGAGCGCCCCACTCGTGGCGGGCGCCTGGTGCCCGGTCGCGTTTCGGGCTGCTATCTTCCGGCTCCGCACGTCGCGGCTGGTTGCGACGGTAGCGATTTCAAGGGAGCACTCTCGATGCTGGGATACTGCACGATCGGCGTGAACGACATGGACCGGGCGACGGCCTTCTACGATGCCCTGCTCGGCGAGCTGGGCGCGAAGACGATGTTCGACATGGGTCGGATCAAGGGTTACGGCGTCGCCCCCGGACAGCCGATGCTCGCCATCTGCATTCCCTACAACGAGGAGCCGCAGGTACCAGGGAACGGGAACATGGTGGCGATCGCCGCGGCCTCTGAGGAGCAGGTCAAACAGCTCCACGCCAGGGCGCTCGAGCTGGGCGGCACCGACGAGGGCACGCCGGGAACGCGGGTGCCCACGTTCTACGGCGGCTACGTCCGGGATCTGGACGGCAACAAGCTCTGCTTCTTCAAGATGTCTGCGGGCTGAGGCGAGATCGTCCCGGACGGCGACAGGCCCTGCTTCGTTGCGATGTGGGCTTGGCCGAGCCGGAACAGATCGTCGTGCCGGCGAGGTTGCCTCCTGCAGGATGGGATGGCGACGACAGGCGGCAACCGCGCGGTGTTTCGGGTGGCCCCGGTTTGACTTTTCGATAAGACGAAAACTAAGGTTCGCCGCTATGGAAAGGCGGTGCGGGAGCGGATTCGCCGGCTGGTGCGCTCGATGGGCGTCGACCGCCTGCTTGCTGGTTCTGGCCGCGCTCGGCCAGGCCGCGGCTGCGGCGGCCACTCCGTGTCCCGGGGACAGGGGAATCCAGGGGACGGTCCTCTCGCCCGCTGGACAGCCGGTCGCAGGCGCCGCGGTCACGTTGACTTCCTCGTCGACGACGGTGATCACATCCGAGGACGGCGGTTTCTGCCTGCATCCGGTCGGCGCCGGCCGGTACCGGCTGGTTGTGTACGCGGAGGGCTACGGCCTGGCCGAACGCGAACTCGTTGTCGGCGACGAGCAACCAATGGCGGTGGAGATCCGGCTCCGCGCGGCGTTCGGGGAAGAGATGGTCGTCACCGCGACGAGGACCCGGAAGCGACTCGCGGACGTGCCGCTTCACATGCAGACCGTGCCGCGCTCCCGGATCGAGAGTGTGGCCGCGCGCACCCTCGCCGATGCCGTGGAATGGATCCGCGGGGTGCGCGTGGAGTCGACGTGCCAGAGCTGCAACTCCTCCCGGATCCGGTTGCTCGGGCTTGACGGACCGTACTCGCAACTCCTGGTCGACGGGCAGCCGACGCTGTCGTCGCTGGCCATGGTCTACGGCATCGAGCAGTTGCCGGCGCGCCTGATCGACAGCATCGAGGTGGTCAGGGGCGGCGGGTCGGCGGCCTACGGCGCGGGCGCTGTCGCCGGCGTGATCAACCTGATCCCTCATCATCCCGACCACACCCACATCGAAGCGGAGGCCCGCTCGGAGCGGATGAATGGCGCCGCGGGCCGCGCCGAGACGCCGTCCTGGAGCCTGGTGGCGGACTGGACTCCGGGCTCGCACCGGGCGGTTACGTTTTATGGCCAGTTGGACCGGGTCGCGCCCGTCGACGTCGACGTCGACGGGTTCAGCGACGTATCGATCCGCGATCTCGATGCGGCCGGTGCGCGCTACCACGAGTTCTTCTTCGACGGCTCGGCGCGGCTGGCGGCCGAGGCGAGCCACACAACGGAGTTCCGTCGGGGCGGGGACCGGCTGCACCTGCCGCCCGAACACGTCGACGTGGCCGAGCAGTTGGATTCGAGGCGTCGCGGCGCCTCGGTTTCCTGGCTGCACACCGTCTCGCCGCTCTGGGACTGGCGCGCCTCCGTGTCGCATGCCGCCACAAGTCGGGCCAGCTACTACGGCGCGGGCGGTGATCCCGGCGCGTTCGGTGCGACCCGCAACCCGCTCTGGGTGTTCGACTCCCACGTCAACCGCGGCGGCGACCGGGGAACCGTGAGCTTCGGCGTCCAGGCCGGGCACGATCTGATCGACGACCGGCAACCGGCCTATGGGCGCGTGATCCGGGAGACCTACCGCAGCGTCTCCGGCTTCGTTCAGGACGACCGCCGGATCGGCGATCACGTGACCTTGCTCTACGGGCTGCGGGCGGACCGGCACAGCGCGGTCGACGGGTCGATCGTCTCGCCGCGGGCGGCACTGATGTGGACGCCCCGAAGCGATCTGACCCTGCGCGTTTCCCACAGTGCCGGCTTCCTGCCTCCCGCGGTGTTCGACGAGGAGCTTCACATCGCCCTTCTGGGCGGCAAGGCGATGGTCGTTCGCGACGATCCCGCACTGCGCGAGGAGACGTCCGCTGCGCGGATGGTGAGCCTGGAATGGCGTCCGGAGGTTGGCCGCCGCACATCGATGGCGCTCGACGTGACCGTCTTCGACACGCGGATCGACGACCTGTTTCACAGCGTGGAGGCCGACGACCCGGTGACTCCGGAGTTCGAGTTCCTGCGCACGAACTTCGGCCGCGCCCGTGTGCGCGGCGTCGAGGTCGGTTGGGGTCTCCGGCGCGGGGGGATGAGCGTGGATGCCGGCTACGCCTGGCAACGGGCGGAGTTCGGCAAAGCCGAGCCGGACTTTGGCAGCACGACGATGTTCCGGACTCCCGGGGAGTACGGCACGGCGAGCGTCCAGTGGCCGCTGCCGCGCGAACTCAGCGTCTTCGCGGGGCTCCGGTACACCGGCTCGATGCTGGCGCCTCACTACGCGGGTTTCATCGCCGAGGACCGGCTGGAAGTCACCGCGAGCTTCCTGACGTGGGATCTCGGCCTGTCTCGCCGGTTCGCCCTTGGCGGCGATCGGCGGCTCACCGCGAACGTTGCGCTCAGGAACCTGACCGACGAGTACCAGCAGGACCTCGACCGCGGGCCGTTCAGGGATCCGAGTTACGTCTACGGGCCGCGGTTTCCGCGCAGTTTCGTCGTCGGTTTGAAGCTGGACCTGTGATGCCGCGGGCCGGTCTCCTGATCCTGTCGGTGACGTTGGTGTGCGCTTCGGCAGCGCCTTCCGCCCGGGCGTTGGACGGGGGCACGGGACTGGCGAGTGAGGAGGCGCCGGCACCGCCGGAAGCGCCCGGAGCCCGCCTGGCAGGGCTCTGGGGCGACCTTGAGGTACAGGACCTCGAGGGTCGGACCTGGACCGCCGCCGACTTCGAGGGCCGCTCCGTCCTGCTCGACTTCTGGGCCACTTGGTGCGCTCCCTGCCTCGCCGACTTTCGGCATATCGAGCGGGCACGGGCGGCACACGCCGGCCGGGGACTCGTCATTCTGTCCGTCTCGCTGGACCGCTCCTCGCGCCGCGACCTGCGAAGTTTCGGCCGGCGGCAGGGCATCACCTGGCCTGTCCTCTTCGACGGGCTCGGCGCGGCCGGCGCCGTAGCCAGGCGCTTCCAGGTGGAGTATCCGCCGCGCTCCCTGCTGTTCGACCGGGAGGGCCGGCTGGTCGCTCTCGATCCTCGTGGAGAGATGCTCGACGCGGCGCTTAGGGTCCTCTTCGCCGCGGAGTGACTGCTACGCTGACTGCCCGTGTCCGGGCCAGCCGCCAAACCCGTCGCGGGCTCCGTGTCCGGCCCCGGCCGCGCATCGATCCTGCGGTGCAGCCTCGTGGCCGCCCTCCTGGTGGGCGCCGCCGTGCCGGTCGCACCCGGATGGACCGTTCCCGGTGAGGGTGAATCGGCAGCGCGCGATCCGGTCGAGTCCCTGGCGCAGGCCCGTGCGGCGGTCGAGCGCGCGCCCTCGGAGTTCGGGCCGGCCCTGGCGCTGGCTCGGGCCTTGCTGACGCTTGGCCACGCGGACGATGCTCTGGCGGCGTTCTCCCGGGCGCGAGAGCTTGAGCCGGATGGTCCGGCAGCCGCCGGTAGCGGGGCGGCCCGCGACGTCGCGTCGGCCTACCTGGCGCCGGCGCTGCTGCTTCGCGACCTGGACCGTACCGGCGAAGCGATCCGGCTGCTGGAGCAGGGTGCGGCACGGGGGCTAGGCAGCGCCGACGTCTACGAGCAACTGGCCCTCCTGCGGCTGGCGGACGGTCAGACGGGGGAGGCGCTGGCGGCCGTGTCGGCGGCCGCGGCCGAGAACGTCACGAGTCCCGGCCTCGACCTCGCCCGGGGTTTGGCGCTGGCGCGCGATCCGGGCCGCCGCGTGGAGGCCCTGGGCTATCTGCAGCGAGCTCTCGACGTTGGCGTGGGCGACGCGGTCGTCGTGCGTCTGGAAGCGGCGGATCTTCTCGTGGCCGAAGGGCGCTACCCGGAAGCGCTCGAACACCTGCGGGTCGCCGGGGAACTGGCGCCGGAGGAACCGGAAGTCGTCTACCGGCTCGGGCGGACGCTTGCCGCCGCCGGAGACCGGCAAGCCGCCCAGGCGGCGCTCGACCGCTACCGGTCGCTCGAGGAGGACCGGGAACGCGCGGCGGAAAGTGAGCGCCTGGCTTCCACAGGGACGGTGTCGGCCCTGTCGGAGGCGCAACGGCTGGCGGCGGCGGGCGACCTCGAAGGCGCTCTCGAACGCCTGGCGGGCCTGCCGGGACGCCTGGACGATCCGCGTGCCGCGGACGTTCACTCCCTGCGGGCCAAGGTGCTGTTCTCCCTGGGTCGGGCCGCCGATGCGGCGGCCAGTGCTCGTGAGGCGAGGCGGCTTGAACCGAACCGGGTCGAGCACCACTACCTGGAGGGGATGTTCCTGCACACGAGTGGGCGTGCCGAAGACGCCGCGCCCGCGCTTCAACGCGCCCTGGCGCTCGATCCCGATCTCGGCGAGGCCCACGCCCTTCTCGGCATGATCGCCGCGGAGGCCGGCCGACACGCCGAGGCCGCCGAGCGGATGGGGCGGGCGCTCGGCCTCGGGCTCGACGGCAACGCGCCGCTCCGTTTCAACTATGCCCGGGTGCTCGAGGCTCTGGGGCGCAGCGACGAGGCGAGGGTCCAGATGGAAGCGTACGAGCGCTTGCGAGCAGAGGGGCCGCCGTAGCGGTTCGCGGCTCTACTCGCAGGCGAACGCCTGGTTGTTGGCGACCGGCTGAAACAGCTCGCCCAGCGGATTCGTGATGACGCGTCGCCGCTGGGTCACCGGGTCGGCGACTTCGAGTTCGACCTCGACGTCGGTGAGGCCGGTGGCGTAGAGCCAGTACCGGTCGTTCAGGACGCAGCCGTCGAGGACCTTCAGCACGATCTCGATGTTCTCCGGGTCGAAGAAGGTGAAGTAGCCGGTGTCCCCGGTCAGGTGGGTGCCGGTTGCCGGGGCACTGTCCTCGTCCGCGGCTGTGGCGAAGCGGGCCCGGACCCGGAAGCGGCCGTCGTTGAGGCAGAGCGTGGTCGCGTCCGGGACGCATTCCGCGATCGGCCCGGTCGGAGCGTCCGACTCGTCCTCGACCGTGACCACCATGCGGCGCTCGCCGAGGGCCGCGCCGCCCAGTGGATCGTGAAGCTCGAGTTCGATCGTCTCCGGTCCCTCGCCGGCGCCGTCCTCGAGCAGCCGGAGCGTGAACGTCCGGCTGGCCGAATCGCCGTGAGCCCAGGCGAGGGTGCGGGCGAGCGGCTCGTAGTCGGCTCCCGCCGTGGCGGTGCCTCCGGCGGTCCGCACGGAGGCGGCGACCGCCCCGTCGCTGCCGCCGGCGCGGACGACGCTCAGCGTGATCTCGCCGTCCGTCTCCCGGGCGGTCACGGACGGCAGGGAGAAGCCCAGGGCGCCGGGATGCTGCTCCGGCAGGTCCGAGGCCAGGGAAAGGGCGACGAGTTCGGCGTCGAAGGACCCGGCGCCGACCGCGACGACGAGGTACTGGCGGCCGTCCACGGCGTAGCTCATCGGGGCGCCCGAGGCTGCAGCCGGCAGCGGGATCGTGCGGAGCACGTCGCCGTTCGCCGGGTCGAGGACGGTCAGCGAGGGCCGGGACCGGTTGGCGTAGAAGAGCAGATCCTGGGTGGCGAGCAGGGACGAGGTGCCGGCGTAGCCGTTCACTCCGTCGTTGGCCCGCTGCCAGAGGATCTCGCCGCGGTCGAGATCGTAGGCCGCGACGTGCCCCCAGGGCGGCTTCAGCAGGTAGCGGTTGCCGGAGGCCCACAGGATGCCCGATTCGTACAGGTAGTAGCCGGAGACGGCGGTCTGGTAGAGGCGGATCCAGAAGGGAACGACCCCCTGGACCGGGACGTAGAGCCGCGAGCGGGTCGGATCGACCGCGGCGCCGCCCCAGTTCGCGCCGCCGCCGAGACCCGGGTAGATGACGGCGCCACGGGTGGAGAGCGGGGTGTAGATCGGCCCCCAGTCGAGGTCGGCGAGCACCTCCTCGGCGCCGTCGCCGAGATCCTCCCGCGTGATCCCCAGCCGGTCGAAGGGCGGCGGTTTCGTCGGCCGCGGCTGGGTCAGAGCGGTTCGCTCGCCGGGCACGGTCGACTGCGGGACCGGTACCTCGTGGATCGGCCACACGGGCCTGCCGTTCCGCCGGTCGAACACGAAGACCCAGCCCTGCTTGGTGACCTGCGCGACGGCGGGGATCTCACGCCCTCCGACCGTGATGTCGACCAGGTTGGGCGGCGCCGGGAGGTCGAAGTCCCAGATGTCGTGGTGGACGATCTGGTAGTGCCAGACGCGGCGGCCCGTCCTCGCGTCGAGGCAGACGATGCTGTTGGCGAACAGGTTGTCGCCCTTGCGGTGGCCGCCGTAGAAGTGGTTCGACGGGGCGCTCACCGGCAGGTAGACGTAGCCGAGCTCCAGGTCGGCGGTCATCGGCGCCCAGACGTTGGCCCCGCCGACCCGTTCGGCCGAGCCGTCTTCCCAGGTCGAGTAACCGAACTGGCCGGGGCGCGGCACGGTCTGGAAGGTCCACAGGAGTCGGCCGGTGCGGGCGTGGTAGCCGCGGACGTCGCCGGGCGGCCACTCCGGCTGCGGCGCCCAGTCCATGACCGACGAGCCGACGACGACCACGTCGCCGACCACGGTCGGCGGCGAGGTGTGGCCGTACTGGTCGGATCTGCCGCTCAGGGAGCGGATGCCGGCTGTGAGGTCCACGGTGCCGCGGTTGCCGAACCCCCGCCGGGGCGTGCCGGTCGCTGGATCGAGCGCGATCAGGCGGGCGTCGCCGGTTGCCAGGTACACGGTTTCCGTCTCGCCGTCCGTCCACCAGGCGAGCCCGCGGTGGAGGAAGCCGTTGTTCGGAGGGCGTCCCGACTCGTAGCTCCTCGGGTCGTAAAGCCAGAGCTGCCGGCCGGTCGCGGCGTCGATGGCGGCCGCCTGGCTGAAGGAGGTGCTGGTGTAAAGGACGCCGTTCCTCATCAGCGGGGTCGACTCGAAGGCGACGTTGTCGAGACCGGCGTCGGGGTCCGCGATCGCGTTGTCGGGCGACTCCCAGCGCCAGCGGATCGCCAGATCGCCGACGTTGCCCCGGTGGATCTGGCCGAGCGGCGCGTACTTCGTGCCGCCGGCGTCGCCACCGTACTCGTGCCACTCGCCGCCGATCGCGCCGTGCTGTCCGGCCGCCGGCGCCACGGTCGCCGCCGCGGCGAGCAGAATGGCGGCGGCCGGCGTGCGGGTCACGGCGGGTGGAGCACGTAGCGGATCAGGTCCTGGACCTCGGACGGCTGGAGGGTGCTGAGCAGGCCGCTCGGCATGGGCGAGAGAGACGACTCGTCGACACTTTCGATCTCCTCGCGGGGAATCGTCTCGATGTGGTTCGGGTCCAGGGGGTTCGAGCGGATGCGCACTGCTTCGTCGTTCGATTCGACCAGCAGACCGGAGTAGAAGCGGCCGTCGCGGGTCTCGACCAGGCTCGTGCGGTAGTCCTCGGCCACCTCGTCGGAGGGCTCCAGGATGTGCCGCAGGGTGTCCAGCGCGCTGAGGCGTTCGCCCACGTCGTCGAGGGCCGGGCCGATCTCTCCGCCGGTGCCGCCGAGCTGGTGGCAGGTCGCGCAGCCGGCCTCGAGGAAGAGCAGCCGGCCGCGCTCGAGTTCCTCGTCGCTTGCCGGCGGCGCGGCTTCGAGCGGAGCGACGTCGGTCTCCAGCATCTCGTACTTCCAGTCGGCGACGAAGGCGCGCAGTGGAACGTCCGGGGCGAGCCGGGGGGCGGCGTAGCGGGTGATCGCCGCGCCGTCGAGCCGCTCGACCACCCGCATCGTCCCCTTCATCAGGATCCAGTGGCCGGGGAAGGTGCAGACAAAGGGATAGAGGCCGGGTTCCGTTGGGGCGTTGAAGCTCAGAACCTCCGTTTCGCCCGGCTGGACCAGGCCGGTGCGGAAGAGGACCAGGCGCGTCTTCGGGACGTAGCCGGAGGCCTCGGCCCCGGCCGGGTTGCGCTCCGCCTCCGCGTCGGCGGCGCGGCCGACCTCTTCGAGCGCCCCGGGCCTCGTGACGACGACGTTGTGGGGCATCACGTCGATGTTCTCGAAGGTGATCTCGACCGGCCCGCCGGCGCGCACCGTGAACTCCTCGAGGTCGAACAGCATCTGGTGGGGGACGGGTCGAAGCGTGACGATCGCGGCGCCGAGGTTGACGATCTCTTCCCGGAGGTCGCCGCCGCCCTCGCCGCCGCTGCGATCGATCTGCCGGTCGGCGAGGCGCAGGCCCAGGTCGTGGATGCGCCGGTAGCGCGGCGAGGTCAGTTCGCGGGGTGGCGTGTCGCGGAGGGCGGTCAGGATCGGCCCGGCGAGCGCGTCCTCGTCGCCGGCCGCGGGCCAGGCGTCGGAGGCCTCGGCGGTCAGTTGGCCGAGGCCTTCGAGCGCCGCCAGCCCTATCGCTGGATCGGAGACAAGATCGGCCAGTCTCCGAAAACTGCGGCCGGCGTCCCGGGTGATGCCGGCGAGCGTCCGGACCGCCGCGTCGAGGACGCTCCGGTTGCGTCCGCGGCGGTTGTCGAACAGGGAAGAGACGTCAGTGTAGGCCTCCGCCCGGAGCGTCGCAGGCAGGTGGTCTATGGCGCGCAGCCAGTCGATCAACTGGTCGTCGGTCGGCCGGCGGGGCAGGACGTTGCCCGGCGACGGGTCGCCGGTGGCCGCGATCAGGGCGCCGATGGCGGCGCTCCGTGTGCGTCGCTGGACGCCGTTCCCGGCCAGCCCTTCGAACTCGCTGCGGGCGGCAAGCAGGGAGGCTGCGTCCTGTTCCATCAGGAGCAGGGCGATCCGGTCGAATCGTTCCGGGTCGGCGGACCGATCCTGGTCCAGTTCGGCCAGCTCGCCGGCCAGAAGCATGGCCGGCGTTTCCCGGATGAAACGGCTGTCACGCTCGCCGCTGGTCAGGCTCGTGAGCGCCTGGCGCTGACGCTCGACGTTGGCGTCGGCACGGCGTAGCACGGCGCGGTCGACCAGGGAGTGGGCGGGCAGGCGCTCGAGCTTCCGGGTCGACAGGCGGCTCAGCAGGTAGCCGGCTTCCGCCGGCGCCAGAGTATCGAGCAGCGGCGGCTCGCGGTCCGACTCGAGCGCCGGCAGCCAGAAGTCCTCCAGGGTGTCGACCGTCTCGCCGAGGACGTAGTCGAGGTAGTAGTCGGTCTGCTGGTCCAGCGTCTTGAGGGCCGCCAGCGCCGCCGGCTCCGATTCCAGGTAGCTCAGACCGAGCAGGGCTTCCAGGCGGGTCCGCGGGAAGGAGTCTTCGGTCTGGGTGGCCAGGATCGACAGGGGATCGTCCAGTTCGCGCCGCCAGAAGCGGGCGACCCGGGTCGCCGCGGCGCGTGCCCGCGGTTCGGGCGAGTCGAGCATGCGGCCGAGCAGTTCCGGTTCGACGACGTTCAGGTTCTGGTGGAGCCACAGGGCTTCCAGGCGGTGGTGCTCCAGCTCGGAGACGTTCGCGTCGTCGCCGGCGGCGCGTTGGCGCGCGTCGACATCGTCCAGCCACGCCTCGACCGCGGCGAGCACTTCGTCGCGCGGCCGTTCCCGGAGTTCGCGGCGGACACGGTAGCGGGTGCGGTCCTCGTAGCTCTCCAGCAGCCGGACGAGCGCCGGCGTCGAGGCGCCGGCGATCTCGGGCGGCTCGAGCAGCGGCCGCGAGCTGTGCCGCACGCGCCAGATCCGGCCGTGGTCGTGGTCGCGGCGTTCGTCCCGGAGCGAGTACTGCATGTGGCCGATCAGCGGGTTGAACCAGTCGACGACGTAGAGCGAGCCGTCCGGGGCGAACTGGAGATCGACGGGCCGGAAGTTGATGTCGGTCGAGTAGAGGAGAGGCTCGACCTCCTCGGAGGTGAAGCCCGAGTCCTCCTCGATCACCCGGTGCTGCTTGATGCCCTGGAAGCCGATCGTGTTGTTGATCAGGAAGTTGCCCTGCGCCTCGTCGGGGAAGTGGCGGGAACTCACGATCTCGCAGCCGGAGGTGGGCCGGACGATCGACGTGAACACCTTCATCCGCCGCCGCTTCGTCGGGTAGGGCGCGTTGCCGGTGATCGGGGCGCCGAAGTAGTTCGAGCCGCCGGAGGCGTCGGCGATGAAGTTCTGACCCCAGCGGTCGAAGATGTGGCCCCAGGGATTGGCGAACGGGTAGGAGACGAAGACCTCGAGGTGGAAGCGGTTCGGCTTGTAGCGGAACACGCCGGCGTCGACCAGCCGCACCGGGCCGTGGGGTGTCTCGACCTGGCTGTGGTGGAACACGCCCTCCTGGAAGTAGAGCGCGCCGCCGGGTCCCCAGGTGAAGGCGGAAATCGAGTGGTGGCTGTCCTCGGTGCCGAAGCCGTGCAGGATGACTTCGTAACGGTCGGCCACGTCGTCGCCGTCGGTGTCCTGGATGAACATCAGGTTCGGCTGCTGGGCCACGTAGACGCCGCCGTCGCCGAGTTCAAAGCCGGTCGGTACGTGGAGGCCGCTGGCGAACACGGTGTGGTGATCGGCCCGGCCGTCGCCGTCGCGGTCCTCGAGGATGATGATCTTGTCGTCGGGCTCCTCGTCCGGGAGTCTCTGAGGGTAGGAGGGCATGGTCGCCACCCACAGCCGGCCGCGGGAGTCGAAGGCGAGGGCGACCGGGTTGCCGATCGGGAAGTCCTGCTCGGACGCGAACAGCGAGACCTCGTAGCCCTCGGCGGGGTGGAGGTGCTCCAGGGCGTACGCCGGGTCGCGGGCTTCGTACCTGGCTTCGCCGCCGCGATTCGGTTCCTCGTCGGCGACCTCCTGGGCGATCGCCGGTCCGGCTGCGAGAGCCGTCGCCAGGAGTGCGAGGAGGGGAGCGCGGTTCATCGGTCGACCCTTTCCAGTCGCCAGGTTTCGGCCGGGCGCGCCAGGTCGCGGGCCTCGTCGTCGAGTCCGCCGACGAGCTCGTCGAAGCGGACCATCTCGGGCGGAAACGAGTGGACGCCGAAGGGTTCCTTGCGCCCGCCGTAGATGTAGTAGCCGTTCACGGCGCGGTAGCGGTCGAAGAACAACCGGCTCTTGCGCAGCACGACGCGGCGCAGGCCGTCGCCGGCCTCCACCAGAGCCGTGATGGCCGGCGTCGCCTGAATGTCGAGTCCCTTCGCCCAGTCTGCGTCGCTGGCGGAGGCCAGGGTGCGGTCGCCGCGCCGCAGGGCGTAGTAGCCGGGCGCCAGGTCGCGGACGCTGATCCGGAGGCGGTCCGGATTCCCGTCGGGTCCCGGTGGCAGAACCGGCGGGCGGATCTCGAGTCCCGCGACGCCCCCGGCCGAGGCTGCGACCGTCGCCGGCGGCGAAGCGCCGAGCGCCTCGAGCAGCACCCGGGAGGCGTGCCAGTAGCCGGCCTCGTTCAGATGCAGGCCGTTGACGGTCAACGGCGACGGCGCGTCGGCGAAGGCGGCCGCGACGCCGTCGAAGATGTCGAGGAACGGCACGGCGTTCTCGGCCGCGACGGCCTCGGCCGCCTCGGCGTAGGCCCGCAGGTCGGCGTTGCGGCGTTCGACCGCCTTCGGGCCGAGCCCGCGGCCGGAGGGCAGCGCCTGCTGCGGTATCGGCGAAACGAGGGCGATACGCGCCGGCTCGGAGCCGTTGTAGAGCTGCTTCGAGACATGGCGGAGCAGCCTCCCGAGGTCGTTCCTGAACGCCGGCAGACCTTCGTTGCCGGCGAACGACTCGTTGGCGCCGTAGAACAGCAGGACGACGTCCGCTCTCTGCGCCTCGAGGTGGCGGTCGACCGCGCCGAAGTCCAGCGGGCGTGGCCTGAGCGCCGCTTCGTCGGCCGACCAGGCGAGGTTGCGTACCGACAGTTCCAGATCGGGGAAGGCGGCAAGCAGTCCGCTTTCGAAGTAGCCGAAGAGCTGGAATCGCTCGGCGAACGTGTTGCCCACCAGGCAGAGCCGGTCGCCGCGGCGAAGCTCAAGCGTGGAGGCGTCCGTCGCGGAGACGCCGGCCGCGACGATTGCGAGCAGAAGGGCGGACAGTTTTTTCACGCGCGGTCGAGGATCGTAACAGCCGGCAATCGGCCGCACCCGTCCACGGCGCTTCGATAGGGTTGCCCCTTCCATGAGCAGGAACGCGGCGATGAGCAGAATGCGACTGGAACGGATGGCCTCCGCGTTGCTCATGCCGGTGGCGCTGGTTGCGCTGGCCGCGCTGGCCGCCTGCGCGCCGGCTCCCGACGCCCGCGACGAGCTCTACGCCCTGTTCGACGAGGACTGGGCGGCCAGGCTCGTCGAGAGCCCGCAATTCGCAACGAGCGTCGGCGATCACAGCCGGAACGACGAACTGGCGGACATGAGCCTCGAGGCGATCGAGCGCCGGGTGGAACGGCGCCGCGACGTGCTGAGGCGCCTCGAGGAAATCGACGTCTCCGGGCTCAGCGCGGCGGACCGGATCAACGCCCGGATGTTCGAGCGCCAGCTTCGGAGCAGCGTGCAGGGCTTCGAGTTCGGTGGCTACGAGATGCCGCTCAACGCGGACTCCGGTTTCCACATGGGGTTCGCCCGCATGCACCGGCCGATGCCGTTCCGGACCGCGGACCACTACGACGACTACATCGCCAGGATGCGGGCGATCCCGGCCTACTTCGAGCAGCAGCAGGGCCACATGCGCGCGGGGATCGAGCGCGGCTTCACGCTGCCGCGGGTGACGCTTGAGGGCTACGAGGACACGATCTCAGCCCACATCGTCGACGAGCCGCAGGACAGCGCCTTCTGGGCGCCGTTCGAGGAGGTGCCGGCGTCGGTGGGAGAGATGGACCTCGAGCGGATCCTGACCGATGCCGAGGCCGCGATAACCGACGCGGTCGTGCCGGCCTACCAGGGTTTCTACGACTTCTTCGTCGGCGAGTATCTGCCGGGGGCCCGGGAGACCATCGGCGCCTCCGACCTGCCGGACGGCCAGGCGTACTACGCGGACCAGGTGCGGTGGTTCACCACCCTCGACGTGACGCCCCAGGAGGTGCACGAGATCGGCCTCAGCGAGGTAGCGCGGATCCGGGCCGAGATGGCGGAAGTGATCCGCGAGACCGGCTTCGAGGGTTCCTACGCCGAGTTCCTCGACTTCCTGCGCAGCGATCCGCGCTTCTACCCGAAGACCGCGCAGGAGTTGCTGGAGCGCGCCGCCTGGATCGCCAAGACGATGGACGGCAAGCTGCCGTCCCTGTTCGCGACCCTGCCGCGGGTTCCCTACACGGTCGAGCCGGTCCCGGACCACATGGCGCCGAAGTACACCGCCGGCCGCTACGTGTCCGCCCCGTACAACAGCACGCAGCCGGGCATCTACTGGGTCAACACCTACAACCTCCCGAGCCGGCCCCTCTACCCGCTGGCGGCGCTGACCCTGCACGAGGCGGTGCCGGGGCATCATCTCCAGACCGCGCTCGCGGCCGAGATGGACGCGGTCCCCGAGTTCCGCCGCCACGACTACCTCTCGGCCTTCGGTGAGGGGTGGGCGCTTTACGCCGAGTACCTCGGGCTCGAGGCGGGCATCTACGAGGATCCGTACAGCAACTTCGGCCGCCTGACCTACGAGATCTGGCGGGCCTGCCGGCTTGTCGTCGACACCGGAGTACACGCCCTGGGCTGGACGCGCCAGCAGATGCTCGACTACCTGGCCGAGAACACGGCGCTCTCGCTGCACGAGGTCACGACCGAAACGGACCGCTACATCAGTTGGCCGGGCCAGGCCCTCGCCTACAAGATCGGCGAACTGAAGATCCGCGAGTTGCGGGCAAGGGCCGAGGAGGCGCTCGGCGCGGACTTCGATGTCCGCCACTTCCACGATGCGGTGCTCGCCAATGGCTCCGTACCGCTCGACATCCTGGAAGAGCTGATCAACTCCTGGATCGAAGAGCAGAAGCCATAGCAGGCTCGGGAAGTTCGAAGACTTGACCCCCGCCTGGATCGAAGAGCAGCGCCGGTAGCGGAACGCGCGGACTGCGAGGGTGATCGACTTTCTGATCTGGCTCGAGGAGACACGCCCGTCGACCTGGATGCGGGAGTCGGGTGGGGCGTTCTTCTCGAGCCTCGTTTTCCATTCGATCGGGATGGCCTTCGTGGCCGGTGTTCACGTAGTGACGGACCTCCGCATCCTCGGTGTCGCGCCGGGCGTGCCCCGGTCGTTGATGCGGCGCTACCTGCCGGTGCTGTGGGCGAGCCTCGTTGTGGTCACGTTGTCGGGACTCGCGCTGCTGCTGGCGTACCCAGCAAAGGCGCTGACCAACCCCGTCTTCTACTTCAAGCTGGCGGCGATCGTCGCGGCGCTCTGGATCATGAGAGCGCTGATGCGCGGTGTGCTGGGGGACTCACGCCACGACGCGGCGCCGGCGCCCAGGAAGGAGAAGGTACTTGCGGCGGTATCGCTCATGCTCTGGGTCGCCGTGATCACTTCCGGCCGCTTCCTTGCCTACACCGCGAAGGTCATGCTGGCCTCGCACCTGCTGTACTGAGACGGAAACGGGCGAGGCGATGGAAGACCTGCTGTACTCGATCGGCCAGAAGAGCGGCATCTACAGCTTCATGCACACGTCCTGGGGCTGGCCGACGGTGGAGTCTCTCCACTTCCTGGGCCTCTCCCTGCTGATCGGTTGCATCGGCCTCTGGGACCTGCGCCTGCTCGGGATCGCCCGGGGCGTACCGATGGACGCGCTGCACCGGCTGGTGCCCTGGGGCGTCGGCGGCTACGCCCTCAACCTCTGCACGGGCTTCCTGTTCGTGGTCAGCGCTCCGAACCAGTATCTCTACAACCCGGCGTTCCAGGTCAAGCTGTCGCTGATGGCGATCGCCGGCCTGAACATCCTGGTGTTCTACCGCTTCGCGTTCCGGCCGGTGCGGGCGGCCGCGGCGGGGGCGCCTGCACCGCCGGGCGCCCGGGCCGCGGCGGCGATCTCCCTGGCCTGCTGGGTCGGCGTCATCGTCTGCGGCCGGCTGATCACCTACTTCCGGCCGCCCTACCACTGGTGCTTCTGGTGTTGACTACGACCCGGGCGGGTCGTCTTCGTCGACGAAGCGGAACGGCGGTCGATCCGCGGGGTCGCCTTCCTCGACGGGCGCCCGCTCTTCCGGTTGGCCCGGCGCTTCGGGGGTCGTCGGGCTGACGGGGCGGGCGAGCTCGGCTTCGACCTGCTCGATCAGCTCTTCCGCGGTCTGCTGCTGATCGAGCCCCGCCGCGGCGAGTTCCGCGTCGATCAGGGCAAGCAGTTCGTCCGTCGTCAGGTCGTCGAGGTTCTGCAGTTCGCTGCCGGTCGGCGCCGGCGACACGGGAGAGATCGCCACCGCCGGCTGTCCGGCTGGCGCGGCCTCGACGGCGACGTCGACGACCGGCGCGGCGGCGGCGCGAGGCGCCGACGGTGATCCGGGATCCGGCGACTCCCCGATCAGAACGCCGGTTGCCGATGCCGGCAGGGTGCCGGAGCCGAGACCGACCTCGACGAGCCCTTCCGACTGGCGTACCTGGTAGGACGACAAGGCCGCTCGCAGGTCGACGACCACGCGCAGGAAGTCGGCATGCTCCCCGGTCCGCACTTCGAAGGCCGGACTGCCCTGTGGTGGTTGCGGCATCTCGGCGGCCGACTGGTCGACTCCGAAGATGTCGATCACGACGCGCGGCGGGCTTGACAGGGGGAAGTGCCGAACGGCCTGTGGATTCCGGGAGACGTCCAGCCGCAGGACATCGCCGTCCAGCCGGGCCGACGTGAGCCGGTTCGGCTGGGCCGCCACGGCGGAACTCAGAAGCGTCGAGACGAGGAGGATGAGAACTCTCATGAAGGTCGCACCGGAAGGCACTCTAGCACCCGCCAGCCCCGGATCCGTGCGATAGCGTCCGCTTCAGCCATGCGCCGACTCTCGCCTGCAGCTCTCGTCGTTCCGCTCGTTCTTGCCGCCGGGGCGCTTCCGGCGCAGGAGACTCATCCGTTCTCGGTCCACGACATGCTGGCGATGGAACGGCTCTCCGACCCGCAGATGGCGCCGGACGGGTCGGCGGTTGCCTTCACGGTCCGGACAACGGATCTGGCGGCCAACCGCGGGCGGACGGACATCTGGATCGCGCCCTTCGACGGCTCGGAACCCCGCCGGCTCACCACGAACGAGGCGGCCGACTTCCATCCCCGCTGGGCGCCGGACGGCAGGGGGCTGTTCTTCCTGTCGACGCGCTCCGGCAGTTCGCAGGTGTGGCGCCTGCCCGTCGCCGGTGGCGAACCGCACCAGGTGACCGACCTTCCGCTCGACGCGGGGAACCTCGTCGTGTCGCCGGATGGTCGCAGGATCGCCCTGACGATGGACGTCTTCGTCGCCTGCGAGAGCCTCGCCTGCACCGCCGAACGGCTCGAGGAGCGGGCGTCCGGAAAGACGACGGGCGTCGGCTACGACGACCTCTTCGTGCGCCACTGGGATGTCTGGAAGGACGGCCGGCGGTCGCACGTCTTCGTCCTGGAACTCGACGACTCGGGGGTTGCCGCCGGAGAACCGGTCGACCTGATGCCGGGGCTCGACCAGGACGCGCCGCCGAAGCCCTTTGGCGGCGCGGAGGAGATCGCGTTCGCTTCCGGCGGAGACGCGGTCATCTTCGCCTCGCGGCTCGGCGGCACGGAGGAAGCCCTGTCGACGAACTTCGATCTCTACCTGGCGCCGGCGGACGGGAGCACTCCTGCGGTCAACCTGACCGCCTCGAACCCGGCCTGGGACAGCCACCCGGTGCTGTCGCCGGACGGCGACACCCTGGCCTGGATGGCGATGGAGCGTTCGGGCTACGAGTCGGACCGGTTCCACGTCCGGCTGGCTCGCCTCGACGGGTCGCGCCTCGAGGACGAGCGGGCGCTGACCGCCGACTGGGACCGTTCCGTGTCGGGTCTCGCCTTCTCGGCCGACGGCGGGACGCTGTTCGTCACCGCCGCCGACGTGGGCCAGCGGAACCTGTTCGCCGTCGACGTGGCCGGTGGTGAGGTGACCCGGCTGCACGACGAGGGCTCGATCGCCGGTCTGGCGGTGTCGGAGGACCGCCTCGTGACGCTGCACAACGACCTGGCCGGTCCGTCCGAGCTCTACGTGAGCGCGCCGGACGGCAGCGGCCGTCAGCCGCTCACCGCGATCAACGCGGAGCAGCGGGCGGCGGCTCGCGTCGGGAGCTACGAACAGTTCACGTTCGCCGGCTGGAACGGAGAGACGGTACACGGCTACCTGGTGCGGCCGGTCGACTTCGACCCGGACCGCCGCTATCCGGTCGCCTTCCTGATCCACGGCGGGCCGCAGGGCTCCTTCGGCAACAGCTTCCACTACCGCTGGAACCCGCAGGCCTACGCCGGCGCGGGCTACGCCGCGGTGATGATCGACTTCCACGGTTCGGTCGGGTACGGGCAGGACTTCACCGACTCGATTCGCGGCGACTGGGGCGGCAAGCCGCTGGAGGACCTGCAGAAGGGACTCGCCGCGGCGCTCGACCGCTACCCGTTCCTGGACGGCGACCGGGTCTGCGCGCTGGGCGCGTCGTACGGCGGCTACATGGTGAACTGGATCGCGGGCGCCTGGCCGGAGCGGTTCCGTTGCCTGGTGAACCACGACGGAGTCTTCGACCTGCGGTCGATGTACTACACGACGGAGGAGCTGTGGTTCGTCGAATGGGACCACCTCGGGAGCTACTTCGCCAACGCGGACGGCTACGAACGCCACAACCCGGCGACGCTGGTGGACCGCTGGCAAACCCCGATGCTGGTGGTCCACGGCGCGCTCGACTTCCGCGTGCCGGAAACCCAGGGGCTGGCCGCCTTCACGGCGTTGAAGCGCCGCGGCGTACCCGCCCGGTTGCTCTACTACCCGGACGAGAACCACTGGGTGCTCAATCCGGCGAACAGTGTTCAGTGGCACGAGGAGGTGCTGGGATGGCTGGCACGCTGGCTCGAACCGTGAACCGACCCTTCGGGAGGCCTGCGGCCGTCGCCGCGGCGGTGGTGGCCGCGCTGGCGTTCGGGTTCTCCCCGGCGGCGGCCCAGACCGCCGACGAACCCGGCGTCTACA
>JAJEBV010000007.1 GCA_022822365.1 Thermoanaerobaculia bacterium
AGGTAGTAGTCCGTGCTCTCCGTCCACTTCGCCTTCGCCGCGCTCAGGAAGGCGGCGTTCGACGTGGCGTGGGTCCCGGGATACGCGTTCTTCAGTTCCAGGTTGCTGATCACCGAGATCTGCTTCCTGAAGCCCTCCAGCGGACTGAGCGACGGCGAGAGTTCACCGAGCACCCCGCTGCCGCCGGCCGGCCGCCAGCGCGTGATGTCGGAGCCCATCGGGATATAGACAAAGCCCAGGCGCCGCACCGGTTTGGCCGCCGTCTTCGCCCAGGCGGTCATCGACGGCACCATCGCGTCGAGCAGAGGCAGGGCGATCGCCGCCCCCATGCCGCGCAGGAAGGTCCGCCGCGGGAGCGACTTCTTGGTCAGGATCATGACGATGCTCTCCTCATCTGGAAGGGGTCGCTGGCGACGACGGCCTGGATCAGGGACGACAGGCGGTAGTCGTCGGCCTCGGCGCGGCGCAGAATCGCACGCACGGCCGGCGCGTCGGTCGCGGTCACGCCGCGGCCGGTGCCGAACACCAGGAGCTTCTCGGTCAGGGTAGTCAGGAACAGCTCGGGACGGGCCAGCATCGCCGACTCGAGTTCCCTGACGCCGCCCAGGGCGGTGCCGTCCCACAGTTCGCCGGAAGCGTCGATCGGGAAGCCCGCGTCGACCGTCCGCCAGCGGCCGATCGCGTCGTAGTTCTCCAGCGCGAAGCCGACCGGGTCCATCAGGCGGTGGCAGCCCGAGCACGCCGGGTTGTCGCGATGGGCCGACAGGCGTTCCCGCATCGGCAGTTCCCTGGCGACGATCTTCGCTTCCGGCAGATCGGGCACGTCCGGCGGCGGGGGCGGCGGCGGCACGCCAAGCAGGTTGCCCAGCACCCAGTTGCCGCGCACGACCGGGGACGTGCGGGTGGCGAAGGACGTCACGGTCAGGATGCTGCCGTGGCGCAGCAACCCGCCGCGGACGCTGTCGTCGGCGAGTTCGACGCGGCGGAAGCGGCTGCCGTAGACGTGCGGAATGCCGTAGTGCTTGGCCAGCCGCTCGTTGAGGAACGTGTAGTCGGCCCGCACGAGATCGAGCGCGCTCCGGTCCTCCCGCAGGATGCTGCCGACGAACAGTTCCGTCTCGCGGCGCATGGCCTGCCGGAGGTTGTCGTCGAAATCCGGGAACAGGCGCTTGTCGGGGGTGACGCCGTCGAGATTGCGCAGGTGGAGCCACTGGGCAGCGAAGTTCGTGACCAGGTTCTCCGCCCTCGGGTCCGCGAGCATCCGGTCGACCTGCCGGTCCAGCTCCCCCGGCGCGCTCAGTCGGCCGGCCGACGCGAGGTCCAGCAGCTCGTCGTCCGGAATGCTGCTCCACAGGAAGAAGGCGAGCCGCGACGCGAGTTCCAGGTCGTTGATCCGGTACGCCGCGCCGGGCTCGACGCCGGCGGGTTCCCGTTCGATCCGGAACAGGAACTCGGGGCTGACCAGGACCGCCGCCAGCGCCATCTCGACGCCCGCCTCGAACCCGTCCTCCGCCTTCGCCTGCTCGTAGAGCGCGAAGGGTCCACGTACGTCTTCGTCGGTCACCGGCCGGCGGTAGGCGCGGCGCATCACGTTCGCGAGGATCTTCCCAGCGCAGCCGTCCTCGTCCGCGGCCGTCTCAGGCTGGCAGACGAAGATGCGGTCGCGGCTCGGCGTGTCGCCGGCGCCGAGGGGCAGATATGGCCCGACGATCGAGACGGAGAAGATCGCCGGCTGCACCCGCGGGTGGCGGTAGTAGTTGAAGTGCGACTCGTACGGCTGCCGCGCCGTCTCGAGCAGCACCCAAGGACGGGCCGGGAAGGTGACGCCGACGTCGTGCGGCCCGGCGCTTACCGGCACGCGGATGACCAGGTGATCGTCGACATCGTCCTGGGACGGCTGGTAATTCAGCGCCACGTCGCTCATCAAGTCCGGCGGCGCGACGATGAACGTCTCGATGTGCTCGCGGTCGATCAGGAGTTCCAGATCGTGCGGCTCCCTCAGGCCCTCGACGTGCTCGTTGCGGTCACGTGCCAGCCGGATCGAGAATTCGTAGACCCCGTCGGCCGGGAAGTTCCAGGTCGCGACCAGGCCGCCGCGCGTGCCGATCGGCAGGCCTTCGACGTGCTTCTCCTGGGTCAGATCGGGATCCGTCCGGAAAGTGACGCCGGTCGGCTCGGCGACCCGGCCCACGGCGAGCCGGCTGATCTTCTCCGCCGCGCCGACGTAGCGTTCGAGCAGCGTCGGCGAGAGGTCGCCGACAGTCACGTTGTCGAAGCCGTAGCTCGCCGAGTCGGCCGGCAGCAGCGAGGCGACGTCGACCTCCAGCGCCAGCAGGTCCCGGACCGCGTTGTGGTACTCGGTGCGGTTCAGCCGGCGGAACGTCTCCGTCCGGCCCGGGTCGGGCGCCTCGGCGGCGATCCGGTCCAGCTCGCCTTCGAGCGAAGAGAGCGCCTCCCGGTACGCGCTCTCGTCCGGACGACGCCGGCCCGCCGGCGGCATCTGCCGGGCGCGCAGCTTGCGGGCCACCTTCTCCCAGGTCGCACGATCCAGGCCCTCGTGCTGATCGACCAGGGTGTCGAGTTCCAGGCCGGCGGTCTTCAGCCGGCCGTTGTGGCAGCCGAGGCAGTGGCTTGAGATGAGGACGCGGTGCGGCGCGTCGGCGTCGAAGGCCGGAGCGGCCGCCGTCGCCACTGGAGGGCCGGCGAACGCGAATCCAGCGGCCGCGAGGAGCCAGCACACGCACACATGGACCACCCGAATCGCCTGCTGGCGATGTCTGAGATTCAGTCGTGCGTGGCGCATCTCCAACTCCCGGGCTGAAGATCAGATCTTGCTGCTACGTGTGCTGCTACGTGACGGGCGCGAGTGTAACAGCGTTGGTGGAAGCCGCAGGCCGGGCCCGGCCATAGGATGCTCACCGGAGTGTGGATCGTGAAGCCGCATCGAATCGTGCGATCAGCCTTCGCCATCACGGCGATCTTCCCGCTGACGGCCACCGCCCAGGTGTCGGCACAAGACAGCTACGAACATGAGCTGGCGGAGTGGCGGGGCCAGCGCGTGGCCACTCTCAAGGGCCCCGATGGCTGGTTGAACCTGGCCGGCCTCTACTGGCTCGAAGAGGGCCCCAACAGCTTCGGCGCCTCGGCTGACAACGACCTGGTCGCGCCCGCCGGCTCGGCGCCGAAGCTCGGCGAGTTCCTGGTCGACAACGGCACGGTGACCTTCAGGACCGAACCGGGAGCCGACGTCTTCCTCGGTGAATCACCGGTCACCGAGACTCTCCTCGTCGACGATCAGGAGAAAGAGGCCACCCTCCTCACGTCCGGCTCGCTGGCGTGGACCGTGATCCGGCGGATGGACCGGCTCGGCGTTCGGCTGCGCGACTACGATCACCCCGCCGTCACGTCGTTCGCCGGCATCGAGACCTACGCCGCAGATCTCGACTGGCGGATCGAGGCCCGCTTCGAGCCCTATGCCGAGCCCCGCAAGATCCGGGTCGCCACCGTCGTCGAGGGTCTAGGCTGGGAACCCACCGTCCCGGGCACTCTCGAGTTCGAAGCTCATGGACAGGCTCTCTCGCTAGAGGCCTACCGCTCCGACGACGAGTTCTTCATCGTCTTCGCCGATGCGACAAGCGGCGACACGACCTACCCGGCCGGCCGCTACCTCGCCGCCGACTTGCCCACCGCCGAGGGCACCACCATCCTCGACTTCAACAAGGCCTACAACCCGCCCTGCGTCTTCAGCGAGTACGCCACCTGCCCTCTGGCCACGCCACGAAATCGCCTGCCCGTAGCCGTCGAGGCTGGCGAGAAGTACACCCCGAAGCCGTAGGCCAGCCTCGCCGCTCCGCGGCTCCCGGAATGCCGGCCAGAAGGCCGGCGCACCGACATACCGACGACGGCCAGCCGCGGCGTGGTCCGGAGGGGGAGGGTCCCAGCGGGCTAAAGGCAAGTGACGCCCACCAACGCCTCATCAACCAACGCCGACGCGAAACGCAGCCGACCGAAGCGAGCGCCGACTTCCCCCGAACCCAGAGAGCGCGAGGGGCCGATGGGACCCTCCCCCTCCGGACCACGCCGCAGGCGGGTGCAACCGACGCCGCTACGGCGAAGCCGGCCGGCTTCGCACGAGCCGTCCGGGCAAGGCGCCGGTGACCTCGTCGTTCTCGAGGACGACCTCGCCGGCGCAGATCGTCGCGTCGTAGCCCTGCGGCCTCTGCATGTAGCGCTTCGCGTTCTCGGGCAGGTCGTAGACGAGGTACGGCGCCTCTGACGACAGGCGGTCGAAGTCGATCACGCTGATGTCGGCGCGCTTGCCGGCCTCCAGGACGCCGCGGTCCGTCAGGCCGTAGAGGGCGGCGTTGGCGCCGGTCTGCTTGTGGACGATCGTCTCGAGCTCGATCCGCTCGCCGCGGGTGCGGTCGCGTCCCCAGAAAGCGAGGTTCCAGCTCGGCATGTGCGCGTCGCTGACCGCGCCGACGTGAGCGCCGGCGTCGCTCAGGCCGTTGCAGGTCAGCGGATGGCGCATCAGGCCGGCCATGTAGTCGAAGTTCTTCTTCGAGTAGCCATCGAGGTAGAACAGGAGCAGCGTGCTGCCGTCGCCCTCGGTGAGCAGGTCGTAGAAGGCCTCCGGACCGGTGAGACCATGACGCTTCGCGTACGTGGCGACGCTCGCCTCCTCGTCCGGCTCGTAGTTCGGCGGATCGCCAAGCACGTAGACCGCCTCCGGCTGCGAGTGCATCAGCTCCAGCAGCCCCGGCAGCAGGCTGCCGGGCGTCGCGTCGACCAGGAACGGATGGTCCACGTCCTCGGGGCTGTTGCGGCGCGCGTCGTTCGTCATGTCCCAGTCGCTGGCGAGAATCTTCGCCCGCACCTCCGGGTCGCGCATCCGCTCGAGCCGTTCCGGCATCGGCAGGCCACCGACGAGCTCCCGGTAGGCGTAGTTCAGGACGTAGGGGTGAAGCGATCCCTCCAGGTTCATCAGCACTGTCGTGCCGCGGCCGCGGATCTGCGGAAACACGCGGATCCCCTTGTACCGGCGCGCTTCGAGTGCGGTCAACGTCTCCTGCGCCGCCTCGCCCGAGAGATAGGTCACCGTGATCCCGTCCTTGTGGCCGAGGCCGAGCAACCACTCCCGCTCGAACGGCCCGACGAACTGGAACACGCCCCCGCCGGCCTCGCTCATGCCGTCCGCGATCGCCTCGAGTTCCGGGTAACGGGCGAAGGTGCCCGGGATCATCTCGCCTTCCTTCGTGCGATGGGCCAGCAGCCGGTTGGACGAGACGCCGAAGGCGCCGGCGCGCACGCTCTCCCGCACCAGGCGGGACATCTCCGCCAGCTCCTCGTCCGTCGGCTGAACGTCCTCGGCGCCGCGCTCGCCCATCACGTAGGTGCGAAGCGCGCAGTGCGGCACCTGCGTGATCACGTCCATGATCCGCGGCTTGCCGTCGATCGCGTCGAGGTACTCGGGGAACGTCTCCCATTTCCACTCCATGCCGGCGGACATCGCGATCGCCGGGATGTCCTCGACCGCGTCCATCAGGTCTAGCAGCCAGTCCCGGTCCTTCGGCTTGACCGGCGCGAAGCCGACGCCGCAGTTGCCCATGACGATCGTCGTCACGCCGTTCCAGCAGGACGGCGTCAGGTACGGATCCCAGGACACCTGCGCGTCGAAATGGGTGTGGATGTCGATCCAGCCAGGGACGACCAGCTTGCCTTCGGCATCGATCTCGCGGCGCGCCTTGCCGACGCCGCCGTTGACACCGGTGATCGCCGAGCCGTCGATGGCGATGTCGCCCCGAAACTCGGGGGCGCCGGTCCCATCGATGATGCGGCCGTTGCGGATTGCGATGTCGTGCATGGTCTGTCCTCTGTCGATCCGGGTCCCTCTGAGACGGTGTTGAGCGTCGGGATGATAGCGGCGGTCGTCAGAAGTAGAGCTGGATCGCCTCTCCGTGCAGTTCGGCGAGCGTCGACCGCTTGCTGATCCACATCGGCTCGGCCAAGCCTGCCTCCCAGGCCGCCAGCGCGGCTTCCAGGCGTTCGACGACCTCGGGATGCTGGTCGGCGACGTTCTCCCGCTCGCCGATGTCCGCCTCCAGGTCGTGCAGCACGGTGATCTGGCCGTGCGCCGACACCGGCGGATAGTCCTCCTCCGGCAGCAGGCGACCGCCGAGGCCGAGCACGGAAGCCGGGTCCTGGTCCGTCAGGTCGACCCTCCACAGCTTCCACTTGCCCGAGCGGACGGCCGCGTTGGGCAGGGACCGCCAGAAGAGGTACTCGTGCGGCGGTTCCTCGATCTCGCCGCGCAGGTACGGCAGGAGGTTCACGCTGTCCTCGGTGCCCGCGTCCGACCCGGCCGCCGCGGCCATCGTCGCGTACAGGTCGAGGACGCTCGCGGGCCGGCTGTAGACCTCGCCACGGGGAAGACCGGCCGGCCACTTGACCAGGTACGGCACGCGGATGCCGCCGTCCAGGTGATAGCGCTTGCCGCCGGAGAGCGGCGAGTTCGTGCAGATGACGGCGGGCATGTAGTTGATGCAGCCGTTGTCGGAGATGAAGACGACGAGCGTGTTCTCTTCCAGCCCGTGCTCGCGCAGCGTCGCGGTGACCCGCCCCACCATGTCGTCGACCGACGACACCATGGCGGCGTAGATCCGGGCCCCTGGCTCCTCGATGTGCGCGTAGCGGTCGACGTACTTGCTCGTGGCCTGGATCGGCGTGTGAGGCGCGTTCGGCGCCAGCATGAGGAAGAACGGCTCGTCCGCGTGACGCTCGATGAAACTGACGGCGCGGTCCGCGAACACGTCGGTCAGGTACTCGTCGACTTCCACGACTTCGTAGCCGTCCATGATCGCGCGCGGGCCATCGCCGCGGTCGCCGACGACCGGCACCCACCCGGTCGTGTCCGGCTCGGTCGCGGCGGGCTCGCTGCCCGGCCAGCGATGGGCGTCCGGATCGTTGGGATCGACGTAGCTCGAGCCGCCCCCCAGATGGCCGAAGAACTCGTCGAAACCGCGCCTCAGCGGGTGGTACTGCTCGCGGAACCCGAGGTGCCACTTCCCCACCAGCCCGGTGACGTAGCCGGCCTCCCGCATCATGTCGCCCAGCGTCGTCTCGTCCTCGGGCAATCCCAGTTCGGCGTCGGCGTTCCGCACGTAGTTCGCGGTCGGGTTGTACTCGTAGCCGAAGCGGTTCTGGTAGCGGCCCGTGAAGACCCCGGCCCGCATCGGACTGCAAACCGCCGCCGAGACATAGCCGTCGGTCAGCCGGACACCGTTCGCGGCCAGCTCGTCGATGTGCGGCGTCAAGATGACGGTCGATCCGTTGGCGCCGATGTCGCCGTACCCCAGGTCGTCGGCGAGGACGATGATGACGTTGGGCGGGGCGGGCGGTTCTTCAGCCGGGTCCGGGGCGGAAGCGCAACCCATCATGGCAAGGGCCAGCACGAGAGCCGTTGCGACCGGCGACGCGTAGATGGTCCTCTGTCGCGTTTCCATGTCGAACTCCTCTCCTCAGTCCGCCAGGTGACGCCGGCTACCTGCAGCTCCAGTTCGCGGCGTCGTTCACGTCGCCTTCGCCGTTGTACTTCGCCGCCTTCGGGTACGCACAGAGCGGGCGCGTGAACTCCGGTTCCGGTCCCGGGCGGCTCGCCTCGATGCGGTCGGGAGCGATCCCTTTCTCCGTCCATGCCACCAGCGGGTCGACGTAGTCGGCGACCCAGGCGCCGGGGCCGCGGGCGCAGTGGATCATGCCGGGGACCATGAACATCCGGTAGAAGTCCGCCGCGGCTTCCGCGCCGCCGTTCTCCTTCTCCACCGCGTGCAGGTAGTCGATCGCCCGTTGCGGGCGTAGCGGGTAGTCGTTCCAGCCCTGGTACATCAGCAGCTTGCCGCCGCGTTCCCGGAACGCCGAGAGGTCCGCCGTCAGGACGTCGAGCGGCGCCGTCACGGCGGTGAGGAGCTCACGGTCGGCGACCGGGTCGAACGCCTCGACATCGAAGTCCGGCTCGAAGCGCATCAGGGCCTCGAGCAGCACGTCCATGCCGTCGATCAGGGACTGGTCGGGCGCTCCGCGCCGGGCGGTCGGCAGCATCCAGGTCGCCCAGTCGCCAGCGTCCTCGGAGCCGGGCGGCACGCCGGGCGAAAGGACATTGCCGTCCGCGTCGACGACGTCTTCGTACATGTAGCGAGCGGTCTGGAGCTGGCCCGCGGTGAGGCAGTTCTTCGTCGAGTCCGGCGGGCATTGCAGCGCGTTCAGGTCGAAGACGTCGGCGGTGCACTTCGTCGGATCGTCGATCACACCGTCCTCGACACCGTCCAGCGTGTCGCAGGCTTCGCGGGAGGCCTTGCCCAGCAACTGAAACGACTCCGCGGTCAGGGGATGCTTCGCCTGCAGGCGCGCCCCGCCGATCATCCAGGGCACGAACTCCTGGAAGCGGAAAGCCGGCGCCCCGGCCAGGACGCCGTCGTAGTCGTCCGGAAAGCGGGTCGCTTCCAGCATCGCCGCGCGGCCGCCGTTCGAGCAGCCCTTGACGTAGGAGTAGTCGATCTCCCGGCCGTAGTAGTGTTGGATCACCCGCTTGGCGGCCCCGGTCGCAAGATGGACGCCGCGGTAGGCGTAGTCGAGCAGGGCCTCGGGCTGCCGCACGTAGTCGCGGTCCTGGCCCTCGTGGCCGGTATCGGTCGAAGCCATCGCGAAGCCGCGGCCGAGCAGGCTCGTCGTGTCGCCGATGAAGCCCGCCGCGCCGCCGACTGTGCTGAACATCATCCGGCCGTTCCAGTCGTCGGGCAGGGTGACCTCGAAGCGGATCGCCCGGTTGACGACGCCGCGCACGCGGCAATGGGCCGGCACTCTTTCCGCGGCGGGCACCCGGAACCCCGGCTCGACCGCGTGGTCAAGGTCGGTCAGGGCGACCAGGCCGCGGCAGTCGCGGCCGGTGTCGTTCGCGGCAAGAGGCGGTGCGGCAACCAGGAGGAGCAGCAGGGCGAGGGCGGAAAGTCGAGTCGTCATTGATGCTCCTTTACGGGAATGTGTCGAAGTCAGGCTGCAACGCCCGCGCGGGCGATGAGCGCCACCGTACCGTCCGCCTTGGCGATCCAGACGAAGGCCATCTGGCAGCCTGGGTTGGGGGATCGGCGGGAGCCTATCGCCCGGCGGTGCTACGCACCGGCCAGCAACGGCCAAAGACCGTTGCCGCCGGCTTCGACCGCCATGGAACCGACCTTCCCCTGCCAATAGCCTTCGTCGCCGTCGGCGTCGCGCCAGGTCCATAGCCGCCGGGTGAAGCGCTGCAGATCGTGTTCGCGTGTGTAGCCGATTGCACCGTGCAGCTGGTGCGCGATTCGGGTGACTTCGTAGCAGGCCTCGCTGGCGCGCGCCTTGGCGCAGGCGGCCTTGAAGCCGGCCCCGCTGGAGCCTCCTTCCGTGGCTGCTTCGATGGCCGCGATCGCCGTATCGGAAGCGACGCCGACCACGGCGGCGTGACTCGCCATCACGGCGACCATCTGCTGAACGGCCTGGAAGCGCGCCAGCGGCCTGCCGAACTGAACCCGGCCCTGCACGTGCTCGATCGTCAGGTCGAGTATCCGCTCCATCGCGCCGGCGATCATCGCGGTGCGGGCCGTGGCCATGAGTTCGGAGGCGCTCGGACCAGAGCCCGGCCTGCCCGACTGATCGGCCGGGATCGCCGGGCGCCGGCAGAGACGCCCCACCGGTTCGCCGGCGCTGCTCGTCCCCGCCTCCAAGTCGACGTCGACGGCAGCCACCCACCCGACGCTGTCCGGTTGATCTGCCACGACCAGTGCCGCGATCTCGTCCGGCCACGCCACGTCCGTCGCGGGAGCCGCTGTCAGCAGACCCAGCGGCCCCGCCGGAGGCTCGAGTCCCGCATCGGCAAGCAGCCGACGACCGATGATCGTCTCCACCAGGGGCAGCGGCAGGGCGAACGCCCCCGCCGCCCGCGCCACCGCCATCGCGTCCCCGAAGTCGACGCCGGCGCCTCCCGCCGCCTCGGGCAGCAGAACGTCGGCCAAGCCGTTCTCCTCGATCGCCCGCCAATGATCGGCCGGGAAGCGGCCCGCCTCGACGCCTTCGAACACGTCGTCCTCCGTTGCCGCCTCGAACAGCCGGTTCGTCGTATCGAGCAGGAGTGCGCGCAGCCCGCTCACCGCAGCCTCAGCCCGCGAGCCACGATGCCGCGGAGAATCTCGGTCGCGCCGCCCTGGATCGTGTAGGACGGCGCGGCCAGAACGACCTGGCGCAGGACGTCGAGCAGGTTCCGGTCATCGATCTCCTCGGCGGCCACGAGGCGGCGCACGATCTCCGGTACTTCCTGCTGGAAGTTCGTTCCCAGATCCTTGACCAGCGCCGACTCGACGTTCGGCGTTTCGCCGGCCTCGAGCGCGGACGCCACGGAAATGGAGGCCGCGCGCAGCGCCCAGAGCCGGCTGACAAGCAGCCCGACCTCGCGCTGCGCCGCCGGCGACGCGCTCCCATCCAACGCATCGACCAGTGCCCGCAGCAGATGGAAGTTCGTCAGGAACCGCTCCGGCCCACTGCGCTCGTAGGCGAGTTCGGACGTCACCTGCGACCAACCGTCACCCGGGTTGCCCAACAGGTAGTCGTCCGGCACGAACGTGTCCTCGAAGAAGACCTCGTTGAAGTCGTGGCGACCCGGCAGGTCGATGATCGGCCGCACCGTGATCCCGTTCGCGTTCTTCAGATCGATGATGACCTGGCTCATGCCGGCGTGGCGCTTGTCCGACTTCGGCTCCGTCCGGACGAGGGCAACGCAGTACTCCGCGACGTGCGCGTAGGACGTCCAGATCTTCGATCCGTTGAGACGCCAGCCGCCGTCGACTCGTTCGGCGCGCATGCGAATGGAGGCAAGGTCCGAGCCCGAGTCCGGCTCGCTCATGCCGACCGCGAACGAGAGCTCGCCGCGGGCGATCGGCGGCAGGAAGCGCCGTTTCTGAGCCTCCGAGCCGTAGCGAAGGATGCTCGGACCGATCTGACGGTCGGCAAACCAGTGAAACGCCGCCGGCGCACCCGCCGCGAGCAGCTCCTCGGTCACGACGTACCGTTCGAGCTGGCTTCGTTCGGCACCGCCGTAGCGTCCCGGCCACGTCATGCCGATGAAGCCGGCCTCGCCGAGTGCGCGGCTGAGTTCCGGGTTGCGGCCCCACCAGGACAGTCCCTCCGCTAACCACACACCCCTGGCGCGCGTATCTTCCAGCAGGTGGCGGACTTCCGACCGGAGGTTCTCCGCCGCCTCCGGCAGAACCGAAGGCGAAAAGCGAAGATGGACGGCGGGGGCCTTCACGGCGGCAACGGAGCGTACCGAATGGCGCGGGTCGCCCCATCCGCGACACGCTCGATACACCCTCGGCAGGGACATGGACGACACCGAATAGGATGCGATCGACATGACGAAGACCCGCAAGAAGAGCCGCTTCCTCGGCTTCCTGAAGTGGACCGGCATCACGGTGGCCGCTCTCGCCGGTCTTGCGCTGGTGCTGAACCTGACGACGGGAATGCACCTCCAGATCACGGGCGGCCTCTGGCCGCAATTGGACTTCCACGACGAGGATCGGCACTACCGGGCGCTGGAGGCCCATCGGGATCAGACCGATGCGCCGACCGTCGCCGAAGCCCCGGCCGAGCCGCAACCCGCCGACGACGAGCAGGCTGCCGATTCCTGGCCCTACTACCGCGGACTCCACATGGACGGCCGCTATCCGGAACCGATCAACACTGCCTGGCCAGACGAGGGTCCGTCTGAACTGTGGCGCATTCCGGTCGGCGGCGGCTACGCATCCTTCGTCGTCGGCGACGGCCTCGCCTACACGATCGAGCAGCGCCGGGAGCAGGAGGTCGTCGCCGCCTACGATCTGTTGAGCGGCGTGGAGCGCTGGAGCGCGAGCTGGAACGCCCGTTTCGAGGAGAGCATGGGCGGCGATGGGCCGCGCGCCACACCAGCCCTGTACGGCGACACGCTGGTCGCGCTCGGCGCGACCGGCGAACTGCACGCACTCGACGCCACGACCGGCACCGCTGTTTGGCGCACGAACATCCTCGAGGACTCGGGCGCCGCGAACCTGACCTGGGGCATGGCGGCGTCGCCGGCGATTCTGGATGGCGCGGTCCTCACCGCGCCCGGCGGCCCGAACGGGGCCGTCATCGCCTACGAGCTCGAGACCGGCGCGATTCGCTGGCGGGCTCTCGACGCCCAGGGCGCCTACACCGCGCCCGCGGTCTTTACCCTGGACGGTCTTTCCCAGATCGTCCTGATCGGCGCCGACCAGGTGATCTCCCTGAGCCCCGACGGCAGCGGAACGTACTGGAGCCGACCCTGGGCGACGATGAACGGCATCAACGCCGCGCAACCGTTACAGGTGGCGCCGAACCGCCTCTTCGTGTCGTCCGGCTACGGCCACGGCGCCGCCGTGCTCGAAGTGGAAGCCGACCTCGAAGCGGACACCGCAGAGGTTCGCGAACTCTGGTTCAACAACCGGATGAAGAACACCTTCTCGACTTCCGTGTTCCACGACGGCTACGTGTACGGCCTCGACAACGGTATCCTCGCCTGCGTCGACGCCGAGAACGGCGACCGGATGTGGAAGGGCGGCCGCTACGGCCACGGCCAGCTTCTCATCGCCTCCGGCCACCTCGTCATCACCACGGAACGGGGCCAGCTCGTCCTGGTGCGCGCGACGCCCGAAAGCCACCAGGAGATCGCCGCCCTGCCCGCCGTCTCGGGCCGCACCTGGAACAACCCGGCCATCGCCGAGGGCATCCTCCTGGTGAGGAACGACCGAGAAGCCGTGGCGTTCGACCTGCGGCCGCAGACGTAGCGGCTTGGCTAGCCCGGAATCTCGACGACCAGGTACTCGCCCTCGCGGCTGACCGGGTACGTCTCGGCCGTGTACGGACCCTTGACCATCCCCGGGGCCGGGGCGTCGGGATCGTCCACCGGTGCCGCCTCGGCACCGGCGGCCTCGGCGATCTCCTCGCCGGCGACGGTCTCGACTTCATAGCGGCGCACGCGCAGACGCTCGGGAGCGCACCAGGACTGGCCGGTGCGGACGTGGAACTCCCAGCCGTGCCAGGGGCAGCAGAGGATCTCGCGGCTGGGGCGGTACTCGAAATCGCCGGGAAGGTCGGAACGGATGACGCCCCAGAGCTTGCCCTCGCAGAGCTTCCCGCCTTGGTGCGGGCAGCGATTGCGGAGCGCGAAGAACTCGCCGTCCAGGTTGAAGACGCCGATCGAACGGCCGGCGACGGAGACGATCTTGCGGCCGCCCGATTCGATCTCGGACGCCTCGGCGACGACGTACTTCATGCGGGGAACACGCTCCCGGAGGCCGGCGCTTCGCGCCGGATGCCGGCCAGAAGGCCGGCGCACCCAGTCCCCGCTCTCACTCCTAGAGGCCGTACAGAGCCCGGGCGTTCTCGCACTGAATGCCCTTGACGAGTTCCTCGTCGAGCCCCGACGGCAGCACGACGTCGGGGTTGTCCCCGTCCCAGTGCGGGTAGTCGCTGGCGATCAGGATGTGGCTCGCCAGTTCGCCGAAGTGCTCGATCAGGTTCAGGAAGTCCTGGCGCCGCGGCGGCTCCTCGATCGGCTGGGTCGTCACGTAAACGTGCTCCGAGATGACTTCCGACGGCAGGCGCTCGAGGTGCGGCGCCTCGTCGCGCAGCAGGCTCCAGGCGGAGTCGAGGCGCCAGATCAGGGGCGGCAGCCAGGCGAAGCCGTTCTCGACGGAGATCATCCGCAGGCTCGGGAAGCGGTCGAAGACGCCCTCCACCACCATGCTCGTGATGTTCGCCTGCACCGCCTGGGGCGGGCTGGTGTGGTCCTCGATGTAGTACGAGGCATGGCCGGCGCCGGTGATCGGGTGGCCGTAGGCGCCGAAGGCGTGCGAGGCGACGTGCATGCCCGTCTCGACGCAGGCTTCGTAGATCGGCCAGAACCTCCGGCGGCCCATCGGTTCCTGCAACCGGCCCATGAACAGCACCTGGGCGAAGCGGCCGTCGGCGCCGCAGCGCCGAATCTCCGCCGCCGCGGCGACCGGGTCCTGCGGGGTGACGACGACCGAGGCCCGCAGCCGCGGCTCGGGATCGAGCCACTCCGCGATCTGCCAGTCGTTCGCGGCCCTCGCGAGCGCCGCGCCGAGTTCCAGGTCGAGCGCCGAACTCACCGGAGACAGCGGATTCAGGATCGCGTATTCGACGTTGTAGGGATCGAGGAAGTCCTCCCGCGCGAAGCCGACTTCCGAACCAGGGGTGCGCCCGGACGGCGGCCGCGCCTCCTCGCGATGATCCATGAAGCGCGGGTAGTAGCCGCTGTTCGGATGGCGGATGCCGAACGTTTCGAGGTGGTTGCGCCAGCGCTTCGACAGGTACGGGTAGAGGTCCTTGATCGAGTCGAGTTCGTTGTGGAAGTCGCAGTCGATGATCGGCGGGCGCTTGGGCGCCACCGCGGTGGGAAGCGCCGAGGCCTCCGTGGACGACTCGATCAGGGTGACGGTCATGGCTACCCTCCTTCCGGCAGACGGTAGAAGCTGCGCGCGTTCTCCGAACTGATCTTACGCCCAAGCGACTCCGGCAGCACCCGTAGCAGCAGATCGCCCGCGTCGCAGGCGTGGACGTGGGGATAGTCGCTGGCGTACAGCAGCAGGTCCTCCGAGCCGAGCTGGTCGACGACCTCGCTCAGGTGCGCCGGATCGGGCGGCGCGTCGAGCGGCTGGATGCCGACCCGGACGTGCTCGCGAAAGTAGTCGGAGGGCGGGCGGCGGACCCAGGGCACGAGCCGCCGCAGATTCCGCCATTCCTTGTCCATCCTCCAGAGATGGGACGGAATCCAGGTGAAGCCGGATTCCAGGAACACGACCCGCAGATCGGGGCACGCGTCGAACACCCCTTCGACGATCATGCTCGTGAGCTGGGTCGCGAACACCTGCGCCATCGCCGTGTACTCCTCCAGGAAGAAGGACGGCCAGCCGGTGGGCGTCGGCGGCATGACGGGGGCGCCGCCGAAGTGGATCGCCGCGACCAGGCCGCTCTGCTCGATCGTCTTCCAGAGCGGGTGGTAGAGCCGGCTTCCGAGCGGGTGCTCGGTGCGCACGGGTATCAGGACCTGGACGAAACCGGGCTGGTCGGCGCAGCGCTCGATCTCCTCGGCCGCGGCGGCCGGCAACTGGATCGGCGCGACGACCGAACCGCGGAGCCGCGGTTCCTGTTCCAGCCACTCCCGGGACTGCCAGTCGTTCGTGGCGGCCGCGAGCGCGGCAGCGACGTCCGGATTGTGAACGCTGTCGACCGCGTAGAGGCAGCTCGAGATCGCCAACTCGGCGCCGCCCTGTTCGAAGACGGCCTCGCGGAGTTCCGCCAGGCCGCCGCGACGGCCGGCGACGGGCGAGCGCGGCGGGTAGTACTCCTGGGAGGCGCCCTTGTCCACCGTGTTGTTGAAGTGCTCCACCCAGTGCTCCGGCAGCAGGGGGTAGAGGTCGCGGAGGCGCGGGTTCGGGATGTGAACGTCGGCGTCGATCATCGCTGTGGCTCTGCCGGCTACCGTCACGGCAACGCGAACGCGACCAGCCTCGGCGTCGTCTTCCGGGCCGCAATCGCCGCGATCTGCTCGTCGCTGAGGTCAAGGCCGGCATCTTCAGCGAGTTCGCCGATATCGGCAAAGAACGAGCCGCCGCCGAGCGCCACGACGATGTACTGGCGCCCGCCGACCATGTACGTGATCGGATTCCCATGGGCCGTGTCCGGCAGCGGCACATGGCCGAGCAGCTCCCCGGTCTGCTTGTCGAAGACGTTGATCCGTGGCGAGTTGTCCTCTCCCCGCCCCTGGCTCTGGGTGACGAAGAGCAACGTCTTCGTGAGCATCGGCGCCCCCCGGCCGCCACCCAGCAGCGGCAGGTCGAGGCCGGCGAGCGCCGGATGGTCCTTCGGACCGTGGCCGTTCGGCGTCATCCAGAGGTGCTCCCCGGTGTTCAGGTCGATCGCGGTCACCCGCCCCCAGGGCGGCTTGACCAGGGGCAGCCCCTGCGGACTGCCGGACGGGGCGAAGAAGGAGCCGACATAGTTCAGGTTGGAGCGCGCCGGGTCGGGCTTGCTCAGTGGATGGACGCTGATCGACGTCGACGACGGCACGTAGAGCACGCCCGTCTCCGGATCGACCGCCGCGCCCGGCCAGTTGGCGCCGCCGCCGGCGCTCGGCAGCATCAGCGTGCCGGCGCCCACGCTCGGCGGCGTGAAGAGCGGCCCCATCCGGAAGCCCGAAGCGATCTCCTTCGCCTCGGACAGCAGTTCCGGCGTCAGGTCGATCAGGTCGTCCTCGCTGACGCCCTGGCGGTCGAAGGCCGGCGGCTTCGTCGGAAACGGCTGGGTCGGCGCCGCCCGTTCCCCCGGGACGTCGGACTCCGGCACCGGGCGCTCCTCGATCGGCCACACTTCTTCCCCGGTCACCCGGTCGAAGACGTAGGTGAACGCCTGCTTCGAGACCTGCGCCAGCGCCTTGATCTCCCGGCCGTCCACCGTGATGTCGACGAGTTGCGGCGGGGTCGGGAAGTCGTAGTCCCAGAGCCCGTGATGGACGGCCTGGAAGTGCCACACCCGCTCGCCGGAGTCGGCGTCGAGGCAGACGATGCTCTCCGCGAACAGGTTGTCGCCGAGGCGGTGGCCGCCGTAGAAGTCGTTCGTCGGCGTCGATACCGGCAGGTAGACGTAGCCGAGTTCCTCGTCGACGGTCATCATGTTCCAGACGTTCGTGTTGCCGCTGTACTTCCAGGAGTCGTTCTCCCAGGTGTCGACGCCGTACTCGCCCTCCTGCGGAATCGTGTGGAAGATCCACTTCATCTCCCCGGTGCGCACGTCGTAGCCGCGGATGTGTCCCGGCGGCGCCGCCTGACGGATCGCACCGTCGCTGACCACGGAACCGACCACGACCGTGTCGCCGACGACCGCCGGCGGCGAGCTGTGGGTGATCGCTCGCGGGTTGACCCGGCGTCCGAAGTCCGCCTCGCCCCGTTCCGCCAGCAGGTCGACCTGGCCGCCGTCGCCGAAACCGCCGATCGGTTCGCCGGTCACACCGTCGATCGCGATCAGTCGCCGGTCGTGGGTGGGCAGGAAGATCCGCGTTTCGTCGCGACTGCGGCCATCCCGTTCGACCGAACCGCGCCAGGCGGCGACGCCGCGATGCTGGAAACCGATGTTCGCCGGCCGGCCGGCCCGCCAGGACTCTGGGTCGTACGTCCACAGCGTTTCGCCGGTGGCGGCGTCGATGGCCGCGGCCTGAGCGACTTCCGTGGCGACGTACAGCACGCCGTCCACCATGATCGGGACCGGCTTGAACTGGCCCGGCTTTACCGACGGGTTCGCTTCGGCGACGGCAGTCGACGGCGATTCCCACTCCCAGGCGATCCGCAGGTCCCGGAAGTTCGACCGGTCGATCTGCTCGAGTGCCGAGTACTTCGCGTTGTCCGGCCCGCCGCCGAAGGCGGGCCACTCGACCATGGCGCCGCCATCCTGTCCGCCGGCCGGCACACCGAGCGCCCCCAGGGCGAAGAACGCCACAACCAGCCGGACCATGTCGCCCATACGCCTGTTCATCCGCACCCGCTCTCCCTTCCGGTGGTTCCGCCGGAGCCTATCGCCCGACCGCCATGGTCCTGGCCGAGGTTCGCGGTGAAACGGAGCTTTCCTGCCATCATCCTTGGCGACCCAACAGCGGAACGCATTCTCGCCCTCCCCACACGCATGACACTCAGCCCCCAGAAGCTCGCGGACAGGTTCGGCCTGGACGCTCGCGAATCAGCGATAAACTCGGGGCCTCATTGTTGGCATGCACAGTGGTTGGCGACCGGAGCCGGGAGGTTGTTCATGGCAAACGAGTCTCATTCTGCCGGGGCGCGGAAGGTAGCGCTTACACTTCAACAGGCCTTCAGCCCGCGGGCGGGAGCTCCCCCTTTACGCCCGCCGACGGCCAGGTTTGATATGGAGCCGAGCCGAGCCGAGCCGAGCCGAGCCGAGCCGAGCCGAGCCGAGCCGAGCCGAGCCGAGCCGAGCCGAGCCGAGCCGAGCCGAGCCGAGCCGAGCCGAGCCGAGCCGAGCGATGACGTAC
>JAJEBV010000008.1 GCA_022822365.1 Thermoanaerobaculia bacterium
CCGAGGTCGCGGGCGGTGGCGACGACGTCGGCTTCGAGCGGGACGCTCTTCATGCGGCTGACCGCGAGTTCGAGCGGCACGGCGCGGACGGTCGGCGGATCGAGCGACACCATGACGCCGAACTCCCCCTCCTCGATCTGGCGCACGGCGGCGGCGCCGAAGCGGAGCGCGATCAGGCGGTCGTAGGGAATCGGCTGGCCGCCGCGCTGGAGATGGCCCAGGGTGACGGTGCGCGTCTCCTTGCCGGTGCGTTCGTGAATCTCTGCCGCCACCCGCTCGGCGACGCCGCCGAGACGCTCACCGTCGCCAGCCCCCGTCCGCTTCGACCAGGTGAAGTCGCCGCCCACCGGGCGCGCGCCTTCCGCGGCCACCACGACCGCCCAGTGCCGCCCCCGCTTCTCGCGCGCCATCAGGTGATCGCACACCTCGTCCATGTCGTAGGGAATCTCGGGGATCAGAATGACCTGGGCCGTCGCCGCCACTCCCGCGAAGAGAGCGATCCAGCCGGCGTAGCGGCCCATGAGCTCGACCACGAAGATCCGGTCGTGCGCCTCGGCGGTCGAGTGCAGCCGTTCGATCGCGGCGGTCGCGACGTCGACCGCGGTGTGGAAGCCGAACGTGACGTTGGTGCCGGCCAGGTCGTTGTCGATCGTCTTCGGAACGCCGACGACAGGGATGCCGTGCCGGTGCAACTTGAGCGCAAGCCGCATGGAACCGTCGCCGCCGACCGCCACGAGCGCGTCCAGACCGAGGCGATGGAAACCGGCGATCGCTTCCTCCGTGAGGTCTTCCACGACGACCGAACCGTCGTCCTGCTCGACCCGGCGCTCGAACGGATTCGCGCCGCTGCGGGTGCCGAGGATCGTACCGCCGAGGTGGGTCGTCCCGCGGACGGCGGGACGGTCGAGGATCCGGATCTGGCTGGGGTCGAAGAAGGCGCCGTAGCCGCGCAGGAGGCCGACGACCTCCCAGCCGCGGCGGATCGAGGCCAGGGTCACCGCCCGGATGACCGCGTTGAGGCCAGGCGCGTCGCCGCCGCCGGTGCTGATGCCGATCCGCTTCATCGGACTGCGGAGAATCGCACAGTCGCGCGGCTATCGTCTACCGCCCGAGCTACTCTCCGCCGTAGACGAAGCGCTCGACTTCTCCGTGGACCCGGTTCACCGTCTCTCGGGATGGGCCGGGCGTGAAGGCGGAAACGGCCACCGCCAGGAGCGTGTTCACCAACAGCCCCCAGAGCCCGCCGTGCATCCCCAGAGGATGGGCTCCCCAGGGCAGCGCGAACCCCAGGTTGAGCGGCAGCGTCAGGGCCAGGGTCAGGAGACCCGCGCCGAGACCCGCGAGGACCCCGGCGCGGCTCAGCGAGCGGCGGCCGGGAAAGCAGACCCCGACGATCGCCGGCATGAGCTGCAGCGCTCCGGCGCCGGACAACGTGACGATCGCCACCAGCAGGTCGCTCTCCGTGATCGAGAGCGCGAAGGCGACCCCCAGGAGCACGAAGACGATCGCGCGGCCGACGAACACGTAGTGCGCCTGACTCTTTCCCCGTGCGACGTAGCGCTGATACACGTCGCGAGTGAGCACGGTCATGTTCGCGTGGAGGATGGAGTCGAGCGTGGACATGGCGGCGGCCGCGGCGCCGGCGAGGATGATCCCGGTGAGCCACGCCGGCGCGTACTGGAAGAGAAGCTCCGGGAAAACGCGGTCCGCGCTCTCGAGCTCCGGCATGACGAGCGCTCCGCCCAACCCGACCAGGGCGGCCGGGATGTACAGGGTCATCAGGTAGATCGGCGTCGTGGCGCCCAGCAGCTTGAGCGTCCTGCCGTCGACCGCCGTGTAGTAGCGGATCATCATGTGGGGCTGGAAGATGATCCCGAACGACAGGGTAAGCACCATGCCGACCCACATGCCGGGCGTGAAGAACCCCTCGGGCCCGGGCAGGGTCAGCATGTCCGGCCGCTCGCTCGTCACCCGCTGCCAGAGCTCGACCGGGCCGCCGAAGAGTTCGAACGAGAGGACGAGCGCGCCGGCCCAGATGGCGACGTACATCCAGGCGCCCTGGAACACGTCCGTCCAGTAGACCGCGCGCAGGCCGCCGACCATCAGGTGGACGACGGCGACCGTCAGCATGATCAGCACGCCGATCTCGAACGGGACGCGGCCGTCGGTCGCCACGTCCATGATGTAGCCGAGAGCGAGCGCCTGGACCTGGATGTAGAGGATCGTGAAGAGGACGGAGACGAGCGCGACCGCGACGCGCACCGCCTCGGACTCGTAGAAGTCGGCGAGCAGGTCGGCCGGCGTGATGTAGCCGAACGCCTTGCCCAGCGCCCAGATGCGCGTCCCGATGACGTAGGTGGCGGCCCCGACCAGGAGGGTCCAGGCGCCGGCCGACCAGAAGCCGATGCCGTGGGTGAAGAAGAAGCCGCCGGAACCGAGAAAGGCGAAGGCCGAGTGGTAGGTGGCGACGACGGTCAAGTAGAGGACGATGAAGCCGGTGCGCCGCCCGCAGAGGAGGAAGTCCTCCATGTCGACCGTCATGTGACGGTTCGCGACGACGGCGACGCCCAACGTGATCAGCAGGTAGACGCTGATCAGACTCGTCGCGACGACCCAGGTTTCCACTGACGGTCCTCAGGCGCGAGAGAAGACGGACGAAAGAAACCGCGTCACACGCCGCGGCGGTAGGCCCAGATCAGCACCGCGATCAGGACGACGTAGACGGCGAACAGGGCCAGGTAGAGGAACGGAACGCCGAGGGCGCTCGGCTCGATCCGGTTCAGCAGCGTGTGCGTCACCGGCGGCACCGCCAGCAGGAAGACCGCCGCGAAGGCGACCGTGGCGATCCAGCCGTCGCGGGTGCGCGGCAGGAAGCGGGAGGGGCGGCGGGTCAGTCCGGGTTCTCCATGCGGTGGTACATCCGCCGCACCTCCACCTCGGAGGGCTGCCGCTGCGGAAACGCCGTGGCGGACAGGTCGAGCGCGCCGGACACCTCCTCGGCCGGCACGCCCGCCGCATGCTTCTCCGCCGTCCGCTCCCAGAGGACGTTGTAGTACTCCTGCGACTTCTCAATCGCACTCAGGTCGGTCAACGGCGGGCCGTGCCCGGGAACCACGATGTCGAAGTCCAGGGCCTTCAGGTTCTCCAGCGTCTCGGCCCACTCGTCGACGTAGCCGTCGCCCATGAAAGACGGTCCGCCGAACAGGATGTCGCCGGTGAAGACCAGCTTGTCCTGCGGGAAGTAGACGACGACATCGCCGCCGCTGTGGGCGCGGCCGACGAAGACGATCTGAATCTCCCGGCTGCCGCGGAACAAGGTCATCTTCTCGTTCATCGTCACGTCCGGCGGCAACGGGTCGATCTCGTCGAAGTCCGCGGCGTGAGCGGCGAACATCGAGCGGAAGGCCTCGAGCCGCGCGCGCTCCTCCTCGTCCTCGGCCGCTTCGATCTCCCCGGCGAGCCGTTCCAGCGTCGCCGCGTTGCCCGTGGTGCCCTGGACGTAGGTCGGCTCCTCCAGCGGCGCCGTCGCCATCTTCATTCGCGTGAACTCGTGGCCGATGATCGGGATGTCCGCGAACTCCTGGTTGCCGTGGGCGTGATCCCAGTGGAAATGGGAGTTGATCAGCGCCGTTACCGGCTTGTCGGTGATCGCCGGAATCGAGGCGATCAGGTCGCGGGCCTTGGACGGCGTCACGTGGGAATCCACGAGAATCACGTCCTCTTCGTTGACGATCACGAGCGCGTTGCTGTTGAACACCTGCGCCGTGGTCTGGGTCAGCCAGATGCCGTTCCGGACCTCCATGAAGCGGTGGGTATCGGTCGTCGTGGTCCAGTCCTGGGCCGACAGCGAACCCGCCGCACACACGGCGGCCGCGGCAACCGCGGTACGAATCGTCAGTCGAAGAGCGTGTCTCATGGAACCTCCCTCTCGCGGTCCGCCGACTACCGGCGACGTCTGCCGTAGCTTGCTGTCTACAATAGCGCGATGAACTTCTCCCTCCGCCCCTTGCTCGCCGCGGCCGGACCGGCCCTCGCCCTCATCTGCGTCGCCGCCCTGACCGCGACGGCCCCGGCCCGCGCGGAGGAAGGCGACGGCGCGTCGCAGGCCGCCAAGCCGTCCGCTCCGCCCGGACGCTGGGAAACCAGCCGCTCGATCGAAGTCGGCGGCGAGACAGTCGAGTACGACGCCGTCGTCACCGGTCTCCAGCTCGACAACGACGACGGCGCCCCGGCCGCGCAACTCTGGTACACGGCGTACTTCCGGACGAACGGCGCGGCGCCCCAGGAGCGTCCCCTGGTCTTCTCCTACAACGGGGGTCCCGGCTCCGCGTCGTTCTGGCTGCACATGGGAATCATGGGGCCGCGACGCGTCGTGACCCCCGACGTCGGCCCGCAGGGAGCGCCGCCCTACCCGCTCGAGGACAACGCCTGGACGATCCTCGACATCGCCGACATCGTCATGGTCGATCCGATCGGCACCGGCTTCAGTCACACCCTGGGCGAGACGCCGGGCTCCGACTACTGGGGCATCGACGAGGACGCGAAGTCGCTGGCCCAGTTCATCCGGCGCTTCCTCAGCGTGCACGACCGCTGGAACTCGCCCCGCTACCTGCTCGGCGAGAGCTACGGCACGACCCGATCGGCAGTGCTCGCCAGCCACCTGCAGCGGGCGAACATCGACCTGAACGGCATCGTCCTCGTCTCCTCGATCCTGCAGTTCAACACGATCCAGTTCGCGCCCGGCGACGATCTCCCCTACATCGTCAACCTGCCGTCCTACACCGTGGCCGCCCGCTACCTGGACGCGCTGCCGGAGAAGACCCCGGCGGATCTCGAGACACTGATGGCCGAGGTCGAGGAATGGGCGCTCACCGAGTACGCCACCGCGCTGCTTCGAGGCAGCACGCTCGACGCGGACACCCGCGCCCGCGTGATCGACCGGCTGCACCGCTACACCGGGCTCTCGCGCGACTTCATCGACAAGTCGGACCTGCGGGTGAGCGCCCCGGCCTTCGAAGCCGAGCTGCTGCGCGACGAAGGCAAGATCGTCGGCCGCCTGGACGCGCGCTTCACCGGACCGGCCGGGGACACGCTGGGGGCCCGGCCTTCCCACGATCCGCAGTCCACGGCGATCAGCTCGGCCTACACCTCGGCCTTCAACAGCTACCTGCGCAGCGAGCTCGGCTACGACGGCGACCGCGAGTACATTCCGAGCGGCGCCGTCCGCGACTGGAACTGGGGGCGGGTGAACGCGGGCCGCTTCTCGCGCGGCGACGGTACCCCGAACGTCGCCCCCGACCTGGCCGCCGCCATGCGCCGGAATCCGGCGCTCGAAGTGCTCCTGATCAACGGCCTGTACGACCTGGCCACGCCCTACTTCGCGGCCGTCTGGACGATGGACCACATGGGCCTGCCGCCGGAACTCCGGGCCAACATCCACCGCGAGGACTTCGCCGCCGGGCACATGATGTACGTGGAGCAGTCCCTGCTGCCGCAGTGGAAGGAGACGCTCGACGCCTTCATCCTGCGAACATCGGGCGCCGGGCGAGACGCCGACTAGCTGGGTGCGCGGGTCTTCTGACCCGCCGCCGCCGAAGGCGACCTACAGTACGCGCCGGCCGCCAGGCCGGCTCCGCTCTGCTGATACAGTGTTACAAGTTCGTCTTGGACCGGGGTCCCCGGCCCACGCCATCCGCCATGAAGCTCGATCCCAGAACGATCCTGCTGCTCTTCTGCGCCGCAGGCTTCGCACAGTCCGCTGGGGCTGCGCCGCCTGAAGCGGCCGAAACGCACCAGACGGCGCCCCTGGCGCTCACGCCGACCGAGTACAACAACACGGTCGCCGATCTGCTCGGCTTCCCCAGAGACGGGGAGCGATGGCCGAAACGGGCCCCCGTCGCCGACCGGATCAGCCCGCGGCGCACCGCCAGCAAGGGCGTGTTCTCGCCGCCACCGCCGCCCGACCCGTGGCCGTGGCCTTTCCCGGCCGAGCCCGGCGCCGACGGCTTCGAGGGCATCGCGCAGGGCCAGAGTCCGTCCTCCTACCAGGTCGAGGAACTCCACCTCGCCGGGATGCACTTCGGCTCCTACGCCCTGCTCTCGCCGACGTTCTTCAACTGCCCGGGGTGGTCCGACCTCCCCGCCGCCGAGCGCGAGGCCTGCGCCGCGACGAGCATCCTCCGCTTCGCCGAGCGGGCGTATCGCCGGCCGCTGCGCGACGGAGAGCGAACCCGGATCGAAGCGTTCTGGCAGGCGCAGCTCGCCGCTGAACCGATCGACGAGGCGGTGGCGCTCGCTGTCGCCGGCATCCTGCAGGCACCCGCCTTCCACTTCAAGCTGGCGCCCGGCGCGCACAACGCCGATGAGCTGGACCCCTGGCAGCTCGCCACGCGGCTCTCCTACTTCCTCTGGGACTCCATGCCGGACGAAGAGCTGTTCCGGGCGGCCGGCGCCGGCGAACTCGAGACCGCGGAAGGCGTCGAGCGGCAGGCCCGGCGCCTGCTCGACGACCCGAAGGCCCGGCCCGCCGTCGTCCACTTCCACCACCAGTGGCTCGGTACCGAGCAGGTTCTCCTGATCGCGCCCGCGCGCCGCGCCTTCGGCCCGCGGTTCGGCCTCCGTCCTCACCTGAGGACCGCGCGCGACGACGACACGAAATGGCCGGCGATCCTGGGACCGATCCGGCACTCAATGAAGCTCGAGACCGAGCTGTTCGTCGAGGAGGCGATCTTCGATCGCGAGGGCACGTTCACGGAGCTCATGACCGGCAACCACGGCTACATGTCGCGAAACACCGCGCCGATCTACGGCGCGGCAGCGACCCCGGACGAAGGGCGCGCCGCGGTCACCCGGCAGATCGAGTACGTCACCGCCTCGGTCGGACGCAAGAAGCCGCTCAGGCTCGATCCAGTCGTGCTGGACCCGGTGCAGCGGGCCGGCGTGCTGACCCTGCCGTCGGTGCTGGCGATCGGCGCCTACGCGGTGCAACCCGGCCCGATACCCCGCGGCGTCCGCATCCTGGAGCGCATCGCCTGCATGGAGATGGGCGATCCGATCGAAGGCGTCGAGAGCGCGCTGCCGCCCGACGCGCTCGGCGTCGAGAGCACGAATCGCGAGCGGACCGCCGCCGCCACCAAACCCGGCGAATGCAACTCGTGCCACCGCCGGATCAACCCGGCCGGTTTCGCGTTCGAGCACTATGACGCGATGGGCGCCTGGCGAGCCGAGGACAACGGACAGCCGGTCGACGCGAGCGGCTCGCTCCGGCTCCCCGGCGCCGAGGAACTCAACTTCACCGACGGCGTCGAGTTCGCGCACGAGCTGGCCGCGAGCCGCCGGGTGCGGGACTGCTACGCTCTGCACTGGACGCGCTACGCGCTCGGCAGCCGGCTGGACCGCAACGCTTCCGGGCTCGAAGCGATCCGGGAGCGTTTCCGCGAGAACGACTCGGTCAGGGAACTCCTCGTCAACATCGCGACCAGCGACCTGTTCCGCACACCCGGACCGGGGCTAGGCTTGGGAGCCGACGGATGATCTCGAGACGCCACCTGCTGCAACTCGGAGGGCTCACGGCGCTCGGTGCCGGCTGGCCGGGCGGCGCCCTGCGCGCGCTGGCCCAGAGCCCCGCCCAGGTCCGGCGACTGATCCTGATCAGCCACTGCCACGGCTGGCCCTACGCCACCTGGAAGATGCGCCCGGACGGCGTCTCCGAGAGCGAGCCCTGGTCGGTCGACCTGGAGCAGCTCCCGGAGACGGCATTCAGCCGGCCCCTGGCGCCGCTCTACGAGCACCGCCGCCGCATCCTCGCCCTGGACGGCCTGTCGCTGGCCACCGCGGAGCTCGACGGTGGCGGCAACCGGCACGACCGCGGCTGGGTCCACGCCTGGACCGGCGACAACGCGGACTTCGCCGGCCGCGACACCCGTTCCATCTCGCCCTCACTCGACCAGCTCGTCGCCGCGCACGTGGCCCGGGCCGACCGGATGCCGTCGCTGGAGGTCTCGGTCGACGCCGCGCTCGAAGCCGGCCGGCCGATCAGCTACAACAGCGGCGGCGTGCGGCTCCCGGCCGAGAACACGCCGCTGCGAGCCTGGAACCGCGTCTTCGGACCGGCATCCTCCGGCGACACGGTCGGTGCCTACCGGCGCAGCACCCTGGACTTCGCCTACCAGGAGTACCAGGCGGTCGCCGCCCGCTTCGACGCGAACGACCGCGCCCGGCTCGAGTCACACTTCGGCCTGGTCGACCGGCTCGGCCACCGACTCGAGGGCCTGGCGACCCTCTCCTGCGACGCGCCGCCACAACCCGCCGCCTCCTTCGACCGCTACGACCTCCAGTTCGACGCTTTCGCCGACATCATCGCCGCCGCCTTCAGTTGCGACATCACGCGGGTCGTCTCCTTCTCCCTGGGCGAGATGCCGACCGCGGAGTTCGGCGCCGACCACATCAGCGACAAGGTGCACAAGGGCATCGCCCACTACATCCACGAGGATGTCCGCAAGCACGACGCGATGACGAACTACGCGGCCTACCACGGCCAGCAGGTCGCCCGTCTCGTCAGCACCCTGGAGTCGATCCCGGACGCCGGCGGCGGTTCGCTGATGGACAACACGCTGATCGTCTGGGGCTCCGAGCTCGGCGACGGCTGGCACGGCTACCGCAACTACTGCCCCGTCCTCATCGGCGGCTCCTGGGCCTTCGACACCGGCCGCTACCTGTACTGGCCCCACGAGACCCCGGCCCAGATGCGCGTCCCGAACCAGGTGGCACCCGGCGGCCTCACACAGTTCGCCGGCGTCCCTCACCAGCACCTCCTGGTCAGCATCGCCCGCGCCATGGGCCTCGACGTCAACCACGTCGGCCTCAGGCACGCCTACGGTCAACGCGGCGACTACATCGACCTCGTCGGCCCGCTGCCCGGACTAAGGGCGTAGCTGCAGCCGGCTCTCTGGGTGCGCGGGTCTTCTGACCCGCTGCCGCCGAAGGCGGCGTCAAAGTCGCCGCCGGCAAAGCCGGCGACCATCTCCCGGAGGCGGGTCAGAGGACCCGCGCACCCAGAGCAAGTGCTATTCGGGCAGCGCGAAGGCGAGGAGTTCGGACTTCCGAGGGGGCGGGCGGGGAGGTGGAGGCGGCGCGTCGGCGATGGCGGTCGATGCGATGGAGCGGCCCGGACCGGGGCGTTCGCCGCCGCCGGCGACCAGGATGACCTGACGGCCTTCGTGCATGTAGGTCATCGGACCGCCGTGGAGGCTGCGGTCGACTTCGAGCTGGGCCAGGAGTTCGCCGGTCGCCTTGTCGAAGGCGACAAGATAGCTGCCGTCGGCTGAACGATCGCCGAGCTCGTCGACGATCGGTTCGATCGAGATGACGAGCGTCTTCGTCACCAGGACGCCGCCTTCCGTGACGACGCCGTCCTGGGGCGGCGTGCCGAGCCGGCCGAGGTTCAGGTGCCTGATCGCGGGGTGATCGCGTGGCCCCTCCCCCAGCGGAACCTGCCACAGCATCTCGCCGCGGTTCATGTCGAACGCGGTGATCCGGCGGTAGGGCGGCTTGAGCAGGGGCAGGCCCTGGACCTTCGGTGTGGGACGGCGGTTGATCGAGTAGCGCCAGTCGGAGCGCGCGGGGTCGGGCGCCGACAGGGAGATCGCGCCCGGCCGCGTCAGCGAGGGCACGTAGAGGATGTTCGTCTCCGGGTCGAACGAAGCGCCGGTCCAGTTCGCGCCGCCGCCGGGTCCCGGGTTCTGGACGTAGGCGCGCTTGCCGTCTTCGCCGTGGATGATCGGCGGCGTGAAGACCGGGCCGATCACGTAGTCGCGGATCACCCTGAGCGCCTCGGCCCGAAGCTCGGGCGTGAAGTCGATCAGGTCGTCGTAATCGATGCCGAGGGTCTCGAACGGCGGCGGCCGCGTCGTGAAAGGCTGGGTGCGCGACAGCTTCTCGCCCGGAATCCGCGAGTGGTAGTCCACCGGCGCCTCGACGATCGGCCAGACGGGTTCTCCGGTGGCCCGGTCGAACACGTAGGTCATCGCGACCTTGGAGACGACCGCCACCGCCTTGATCTCCCTGCCGTCGACCACAATGTCGATCAGGTTCGGGGCCGAAGCCAGGTCGTAGTCCCAGACGCCGTGATGGATCGTCTGGAAGTGCCAGACGACCTCGCCCGTGCGGGCATCGAGACAGACGATCGACTCGGCGTAGACGTTGTCGCCGTGCCGGTCGCCGCCGTAGTAGTCGTTGGTCGGCGTCCCGAACGGCAGGTAGACATAGCCGAGTTCCTGGTCGGCGCTCATCATCGACCAGACGTTCGTGTTCCCCATCTTCCGCCAGGACTCGTTCTCCCAGGTCTCGAGGTAGGGCTCGCCCTCGCGCGGCACGGCGTGGAACGTCCACTTCAGCTTGCCGGTCCGGATGTCGAAACCGCGCACGTCCCCGGGCGGGTTGTTGTTGCGGAGCGGAAAGTCGAAGACCGTGCCGCCGACCACGATCGTGTCGGCCACGACGGTCACCGGCGCCGTCCAGTTCATGTTTCGGTTCGCCCGCCCCGGCAGCAGGCCCTGCATCAGGTCGACGACGCCCTCCTCGCCGAACTCGGGATCCGGCTTGCCGGTCTCCGTGTCGATCGACACCAGGCGTCCGCCGCGGGTGGCGATCAGGACCCGCTCCGCCTCGCCGTCGGTCCATGACTCGATGCCGCGGATCTGAACCAGCGAACCTCGCTGATCGATCTCCCAGTCCCTCGGGTCGTGCCGCCAGAGCTCCTCGCCGGTCGCCGGATCGAGCGCCGCGACCTGGCCCAGGTTCGTCGCGATGTAGACGACGCCGTCGATCATCAGCGGCATGCTCCGGTACGGCCCCGGCGTCTTGTCGGTCATGTCTTTCAGCAGGACATCGGCCGACTCCCAGCGCCAGGCGACCTCCAATTCCGGGAAGTTCGCCCGGTCGATCTGGTCCAGGGGCGCGTACCGCGTGGAGCCGCTGTCACCGCCGAAGTGCCGCCACTCGCCGCCCTGCGTGCCATGTTGCGCCGCGGCCGGCGCCGCACTCCCGACGGCGACCAGAAGGACGCAGAAACCTCGGGCGATCCTCGGATCGAGACTCGACATTCGCAATCCCCTCAGGTTGGACCGGCGCATCTTACTGCGGCGTCGACGCCGTACGTCGCCGTGTCGTAGGCTCCACCGTCACCCGTGACGACGAACTCCACCATCATCTCCTCCGTCGTCGGCCGCGAGGTGCTCGACAGCCGCGGCAACCCGACTGTCGAAGTCGAAGTGACGCTCGAAGGCGCCGTCCGCGGCCGCGCCATCGTCCCCAGCGGCGCGAGCACCGGCCGTCACGAAGCGGTCGAATTGCGCGACGGCGATGCCGGGCGCTACGGCGGCAAGGGAACGACCCTCGCGGTCGGCCATGTGAACGGCGAGATCGCCGGCGCCGTCCGCGGCCTCGACGCCGCCGAACAGAGCGGACTCGACCGCGTCCTGCTCGAAGTCGACGGCACGCCGAACAAGGGCCGCCTCGGCGCCAACGCGGTACTCGGGGTCAGCCTGGCCGCCGCGCACGCCACGGCGACCGCGCGCGGCCTGCCGCTCTACGCCTCGCTCGGCGGCGACGATGCCCGTACCCTGCCGGTGCCGATGCTGAACATCCTGAACGGCGGCCAGCATGCCGCCGGTTCGACCGACTTCCAGGAGTTCATGGTCATGCCGACCGGCGCCTCTTCCTTCGCCGAGGGCCTGCGCTGGGGCGTCGAGATCTACCAACGGCTGCGCGCGATCCTCCACGATCGCGGCTTCTCGGTCGCCGTCGGCGACGAGGGCGGCTTCGCGCCCGCGCTCGGCGGCAACGAGCGGGCGATCGAAGTCATCCTCGAAGCGATCGAGGCCGCCAGACGCCGTCCCGGCGAGGACGTCCGGATCGCTCTCGACCCGGCGACGAGCGAGCTCTACGACGAGGCCACCGGCCGCTACAGCCTGCCGATCGAAGGCCGCGAAGTGGAGAGCGGCGAACTGGTCGACCTCTGGGCCGACTGGTGTGCCAGATACCCGATCATCAGCATCGAGGACGGCCTCGCCGAGGACGACTGGGCCGGCTGGCGCGAGCTCTCCGAGCGACTGGGCCGCACCGTCCAGATCGTCGGCGACGACCTGCTCGTCACGAACATCGACCGGATCGACCGGGCGATCGAAGAGCGCGCCTGCAACGCGCTGCTGTGCAAGGTGAACCAGATCGGCTCACTGACAGAGAGCGCGGCCGCCGTCGAGCGCAGCCGCGCCGCCGGCTGGGGCGTCGTCATGAGCCACCGCTCGGGCGAGACGGAGGACACGACGATCGCCGACCTCGCCGTCGCCTGGAACACCGGCCAGATCAAGACCGGCGCCCCCGCCCGCAGCGACCGCGTGGCGAAGTACAACCGGTTGCTGCGTATCGAGGAACAGCTCGGCGATCGCGCCCGCTACCCGGGCCTGGACGCGTTCCAGGTCGGGAACCCGGCCGGTTGACCCGGCGCCTCGCTAGTTGCAGCGGTCGCCCCGCCAGTCCTCGATTGCCTCGAGCCACTCGTCGAACTCGGCGGTTGCCGGAGCGCACAGCTCACTCTGGTGGAACCAGAAGAACTCGAGTCCACCAATCTCGAGAAGCTCGTCGGGCAGCGTGCCCGAGAGGTCCGTACCGTGGATGTACAGGTCCTCCAACGCCGTGAGGCGACCGATCTCCGGCGGCACCGGACCGGTCAGGTCGTTTGACCAGAGACGCAATGACACCAGGTCAGTCAGGTTCCCCAGGGCCGCCGGTATGCCGCCCGAGAACCCGTTTTCGCCGAGCCAAAGCCAACTCAGTCCCGTCAATTCTCCCAGCCACGCGGGAATCGAACCGGTCAACTGATTGTCCCGCACCCCCAGGAAGGCGAGCCCGTTCAGGTTGCGGAACGAGGCGGGAAGTCCACCGGTCAACTCGTTGTAGTCCAGCCGCAGGAAGGCAAGGTTGGACAGACGCCCCAGGGCCGGGGGAATCTCGCCGGTCAGTTGGTTGAAGTGCAGATAGAGAAAACTCAGGTCACGGAGACTCGCCAATTCGGACGGTATCTCGCCGCTGAACTCGTTCGACGACAGGACCAGAAAGACGAGGTCGCGGAAGTTGCCTATCTCAGGCGGAATCGGTCCGGTCAACTCGTTCCCGTCGAGGAACAGGACCAGGAGTCGGTCCAGATCGCCGATCGCCGCCGGCAAGCTGCCCTTCAGGCCGTTGGCGCTCAGCTCAAGCCAGGTTACGCGCCCGGCGGAGTTGGTGGTCACGCCGTACCACTCGTCCGGCGGACGGTTGCTGAGCCAGTTCTCCTGGTTGGTCCAGTTCGGGCCGTCGGTGGCCCGGTAGAGCGCGATCAGAGCGTCGCGGTCCCGCTTGGAGATAACGGTCGTCGCCGAGAACCCCGTGTGCAACTCATAGGCGCCGGTCGCTTCACCGTTCTTGCCCGTGACACGGACGTAGTAGGTTCCCGGCCCCACCCGTTCGGCGATGCGGAAGTTGTTCTCGGCGCCGGAATCCGAGTCGCTGGCCAGAACGGTCCCGGCGGCGTTCATCAACGCGCCCTCGGTGTCGGTCGAGCCCGTGGTGCGGAGCTGCACCCGGCCCGAGCGCGGCACTCGGAAGACAAAGAAATCGCTGTCACCTGTGCCCAGGTGGCCTGCCCGCGAGCGTTCGAGGGGGACGTCCGTCGCCCCGACACGCGTGTCTGCGTGATCGTCCGTCGCGGAACACGAGAAGAACTCCGTGTCCTTGATGGGACGGAACGGGCTTCCCACGCGGTTGAAGTAGTTCCGCGTGGCGCCCGTCTGGACATCGACGACGGTCATCTCGACCGCCACGTCGGTGAGTCCCCCGGCGAAGACCCAGCGGTGGCCGTTCACCGCGCAGCCGTCGAGCACCTTGATGACGATCTCGATGTTGTCGGGCTCGAAGAACCAGAACAGCCCGGTATCGCCGCTGAGCGGCAGGCCAGTGCCGGCGCCGGTCTCCTCGTCCCTCGTCTCCCAATCCAGACGCACGCGAAAGCGGCCGTTCTCGAGGCACAGGGTCCGGTCGTCGGCCTTGCACTCGCCCGGAGCCGACTGGGGCTGTTCAGCACTGGTGGCCCGGAACCGCTCCAGGGCCAGTTGAACCTCGCGGTCGGGGTCGAATCGCCGCGCGAGGCGACGCGAAGCCCTCGCCGTCGCCGCGCCAACCGTCGCCACGGTCTCATCGGACTCGCACGTCTCGAACGCTTCGTTGTCCTGTACGGGCGACAGGAGCGTCCCCTCGGGGTTGAACCAGGTCCCCGCGATGCCGGTCTCCGTATCGACCACAGTCAATCGGACCTCCGTGTCGGTCAGGCCGCCGGCGAAGACCCAGAAATGCTGGTTCAGACCGCAGCCGTCGAGGAGCTTGACGACCATCTCGACGTTGGACGGATTGAAGAACCAGAAGGCGCCCGTGTCCTCCGTCAGAGGCGTCGAGCCGCCAACCCCCGTGGCGCCGTCCGCGGTGGTCCACTCCGCGGTCACCTGGAACCTGCCTTCGTTCAGACACAGGGTCTGGCCATCCTCGACGCATGCGCCCGTCTCGCCGAGGGTGACGGCGCTGGCCTCGCTGGTGGAGGAAGAACGTCCGCCAGCGTTGCGCGCCGCCACTCGATAGGCGCGGTAGGTCGCGGGAGGAAGGCCTTCGACGACAAACGATGTCGTGTTGCCGCCGGTACTGGCGATCAGCGTGAACTCCGTCTCGTTGATCGATCGTTCGAAGATGTCGAACGCCGCCTCGTCGTTCGAGTTGTCCTGCCAGGCGAGTTCCAGACTGTGCTGATCGACCGCCTTCGCGGTCAGATCGGAAGGGCTGGCGGGACCGCTGTGCGCCGGGTAGAGAAACCGGACCGCGGCCAGATCGTCGGCGTTCGGCAGACCGCCCCTGTAGATGTGCCTGCCGCTGGCGGTCGCCTTCATCAGGGAGTCGCCGGTCAGCGCGCTGCACGTGTCGCTGAATCCCTGGGCGCAGGAATGGGCAAGACCCAGTGTGTGGCCCAACTCGTGCGCCATGACGTGCTCGTGCACCTTGCTGGCATTGAGGCTCAGCGCCGCCCAACTCCGGCCGTAGCCATCCTGGGTCAGGATGTCCGCCTCCAGGATCGGAAGGGCGTCGTGCGCCTGGTTGCCCGGAATCCTGTGGCGGTTCTCCTCGGCACAGCGAAAGCGGGTCAGGGCGACGGCCAGAATGCCACCCGTACTGGCCTGGAAGTAGCCCGGAATCACATCATGCGGATCCTCGAAGAGAATCGAGTTGACCTCGTCCGGCTGGGCGACCTCGGCCTTCTTGTTCGTGGTGCCCAGATTCACCAGTTGAACGGTGCTCTCGGGATCTGCGTTCCAGGCCCGCATCGCGCGCGCTACCTCGGCGATTCCACCGCCCGGGATGCCGGGCTGTCCGTCGGCCTGGATCGTGAAGCCGACGCTGCGTCCCCGGTCGAACTGCCGCCATCGGATAGGGAGATTCGGCGCCTGGCAACTGGAAGATGAGACGAGCAACCGGTAGGGCGAAACCACCGAGACCGGCCCGTCGGCCGGCGCGGCCGCGAAGTAGTCCGCCTCCCGCTCCACGCCGCGCGCCCGGTCGCTGATCCAGCGGCGAAAGCTCCCGCTTCCCCGGGGCCGCTGGCTCCGCGACTCGGACTCTGTCCCGTTCGCTGAAGCAGGCACCTCCTCATGAAGGGCGGCCTCACGCACAAGCAGGCTGCCCGCGGCCGACGGCACCTCGAAGAACATGCCCAGCGACAACTCGACCGTGCGGTATACGAGCGCGTCCCGCGCATCCGGGATCTCCTCGAGAAAGAGCAGCATCCGGTCGCCCGGCGCCATCATCGGCAGTCCGTGGATGCCCGAGTACACGCCGTCCTCGCTCATTCCACCGAATTGCCGGACCAGGATCGTGCCGCCCGGGACACTTCCCTTCAGCACCTGCGCAACCTCGAAGACCGCGTCGGTGGACGGGTGCCGCGCTCCGGGCGCCGCCATGACGGACCGCACCTCGCCGAAGACGATGATCGACGTCCGGTCCACCATCACCGCGTCGCCCGGGTCTACGTAGATGATGCCGCCCAGGGGCGCCGCGACCACCAGCGCCAGCCCAAGGCTGGCAAACCCCGCACCAATTCGCGTCGCCATGCTCTTGCTCCTCACTACCTGATCCCCCCACGGGCGAGCGTCGCCCGAGAACTCCGTACCCTCGGCCCCGCGCACTCTATGTCTTCGGCAGGAAGACGACGACATCTGCAACATTCGTGCCCGTCGCGCCGGTTCGAAGCAACGCGCCGGCCGCGTCGAGGGCGCCGTAGGAGTCGTTCTCCTCCATCGCGGCAACCGGGTCGACGCCGGCCGTCCGGATGCGCGTGACCGTCGCCGCGTCGACGATGCCGCCGGCGGCGTCCGTGGGGCCGTCGCGGCCATCCGTGCCGGCGGCGAGGAAGACCCAGTCGGAGCGGTCCGCGAGCGGGCCCTTCGTCGCTTCCAGTGCAAAGGCGAGGGCCAGCTCCTGGCTGCGGCCGCCCTTGCCGGCGCCGCGCACCCTGACCGTGGTTTCGCCTCCGGCAACGTACGCGTTCCGCGGCTTCGAAGCGAAGCGCCTTGCCAGCACGGCGCCAACTTCGCGCGCCTCGCCTTCAAGCGGTTCAGGATCGACTTCGGCGCCGCAGGCCGCGCCCATCGCCCGGACGCTGGTCCGGTTGCCGCCGACAATGCGGTAGGTCGTTCCGTCGAAAACGGGATCGCCCGGCTTCGGCGTCTCTTCCAGTTCGCCGCGAGCGCCCGCCTCCAGCCGCTCGCGTACCGGCGTCGGGCACGTTTCGGCTACTCCACGACGGACCAGCACGCCGAGGGCGTCTTCGAACGTCGAAGGATCGGGCGCCGTCGGACCGCTGCCGATCACGGAGGGGTCGTCGTCGATCACGTCCGACAGGGCCAACGTCACGACCCGCGCCGGGCGCAACTGGCGCAGCAACCCGCCACCCTTCGTCGTCGACAGGTGCTTGCGCACGGCGTTCAGCTCATGGATCGTGGCGCCGCTACGGAGCAGCTGGCGGGTCGCCTCGAGCTTGCCTTCCAGCAGAACACCGGGCGCCGGCGCCGGCAGGAGTGCGGAGGCGCCGCCCGAGATCAGGACCAGGGCCAGGTCGCCGGCATCGAGCTCCGCGGCGCGCCCTTCAACCTCTCTCGCCGCGGCCTGACCGCGTTCGTCCGGCAGCGGGTGTCCGGATCGCAGAGCATCGAAGTGGCCAAGGCGCTTCGCCTCGTCGTGAGTAACGACCAACACGTCGGCCGACCGTACGTGGTCGCCAAGCACCTCGATCGCGGCTCGGGTCATCCCGAAGGCCGCCTTCCCAACCGCCAGCACCGCGACCCGGCCACCCGCCTTGGCTCGCAGGTCGAGTCCGCGAATCGCCGAAGCGGTCGACGCCGCCGGATCGGCCGCCGCGACGCCCTTCAGGAAGATCTCCGCGGCCCGATGTCTGAGCGCCTCCGCCATACGTCAAGGATACGGTTCACCGACGGCTAGAATGGTCCCAGGGGACGCCATGGACTCTACTCACGCGCCGCCTTCCGTCGCCTGCAGGATCGGTTGGCAGTCCCCGGCGCCGGTACCCGAGGGCTACCGGTTCAACGCCTTTCTCGAGGCGAGCAGAGGCAGGCTGCAGGCACACGGCCTGGAACTCGCCGCGTTCTTCGAGGGCGGCCGATCTCCCGCCGCCGGTTTGCCCGACGACGCCATGCCCAGCCCGCTGGAGATCGCCTTCCTGCCGAATATCCGCGCCCAGGTGGCGGCGATGAGCCGTTGCTTTCGCCACGCGATCGAGGAGCTCGGCTACCCGGCTCCGTTCCACTTCGCCTTCGCCTCGAAGGCCAACACGGCGGAGGAGATCGTCCGTTCGACCCTGACTGGCGGCGCCCACCACGAGATGTCGTCCGACGTCGACGTGGAGATCGCCCGCCGCATGATCCGGGCCGGCCTGCTACCGGAAGATCGGATGGTGCTCGCCAACGGTTTCAAGGGACCGGGCAGCGCCTACGCACGGAACCTGCTGGCGCTCCGGCGGGAACATCCGCGGGTGATGCCGATCCTCGAGGACGCCTCGGAACTCGGGAGTTTCGCCGACCGCGGCGTCGAGTTCGATTTCGGCATCCGCTTCAGGCGGCCGCGGGAGGCCGACGGCGCCGGCGACCGGGATTCGCGCTTCGGCATCGATGCAGCCGGCGTGAAACACCTCGCGGCGGAGATCGACCGGACCCCCGGCTCGCGCTTCGTCCTGCTGCACGCGATGTTCGGGTCCGCCGGCTACGACGAGGACGATTTCGTCGCCGCCCTCGAGCCGGGCCTCGACCTCTTCGCCCGCCTCGGCCGCAACCATCCCCACCTCCGCTACTTCGACTTCGGCGGCGGCGTGCCCGGCCGAACCACCCTGGACGACGGCTTCGACTACGACCGCTTCGCGCGCCTCCTGCTGGAAAAGACGCTCGCGGTCTGCGCCCGCCGCGGCACGAGACCACCGGCGCTGATCGGCGAGTTCGGCCGCTACACCGTGTCCGAGCACGCGGCGCATCTGTTCGGGGTCATCGCGGTCAAGGCGAACGAGGCCGGACCTCCCTGGTATCTCATCGACGGTTCGATCATGACCTCGTTCCCGGACACGTGGGCGCTGGGCGAGCACTTCATCTGCCTGCCGCTCAACCACCTCGACCGTCCCTTCCGCCGCGTCCGCCTCGGCGGCATCACCTGTGACCGGGACGACGTCTATCCTCCCCGCGGCAGCGTCGTGCCGCTCTTCCTTCCGCAGGTTGCCGCGGCTGAACTCGACGAAACGCCGCTGTACGTGGGCTTCTTCTCCGTCGGCGCCTATCAGGAGATGCTCGGCGGCGTGCGCGGCAGCAAGCACTGCGTCCTGCCCGAGGCGACCGAACTCCTGATCGACGACGGCGAGGACGGCGGCTTCGTCTGCGACGTCGTGCCCGGGCACACGACCGAGGACGTGCTCCACAACCTGGGCTACGGGCGAACAGCCCGCGTCGGGGCCCCACGGACGGCGGCGCCGGTGGCGTTGGTCTGACAGGTGCCGGTGTTCCGGAACGCCCCAGGCCCGGCGCTCACGCTCACCCTGGCAGCGGCCGTAATCGCTGGGTCGGTCGCTGCCGAGGAAGGAGCGCCCCTCTTCGTGGACCGGGCCTCCGAACTGGGCGTGGACTTCGTCCACGACAACGGCATGACCGGCGAGCTCTACTTCGCCGAGAACATGGGCGGTGGCGCGGCGTTGTTCGACGCGGACGGCGACGGGGATCTGGACCTCTACCTGGGCCAGGGTCACCGGCTCGCGCCGGACGGCGACTCGGCCGCAGCCGGCGGCGGCGCGGACGCCCCCCGCGACCGCCTGTACCGCAACGACCTGGACACCGGCGAACTCCGCTTCACGGACATCACGGAGGAGAGCGGCCTCGACGCCCGCGGCTACGGGATGGGCGTCACCGTCGGCGACATCGACAACGACGGCGACCCGGATCTCTACATCCTGAACCTCGGACCCAACGAGCTCTGGCGCAACGACTCCGAGCCCGGCTCGATCCGCTTCACGAACATCACTGACGGCAGCAACACCGCGGATCCCCGCTGGAGCGCCGCCGCCAGCTTCTTTGATCTCGACGCCGACGGACTGCTCGATCTCTTCGTGGGCAACTACGTCGAGTTCCGGGTCGCGATCCACAAGACCTGCAGCTCGCCACAGGGGCTTCGCGACTACTGCGGCCCGAAGGCGTATCGCGACGAAGCGAACCGGGTCCTGCGAAACCGGGGCGGCGGCGTCTTCGAGGACTGGACGTTTCGCCTCGGGATCGGCGACCTCAAGCGCCCGACCCTGGGCACGGTGGCGGCCGACCTGGACGGCGACGGCACGACGGACATCTACGTCGCCAACGACCAGAGCCCGAACGCCCTGCTGCTGAACGGGAGCGGCGCGTCCCTCCTGGACGACGCGGTCCTGGCCGGCGCGGCCGTGGACGCCGAAGGACAGCCCGAGGCGAGCATGGGGGTGCTCGCCGAGGACTTCAACGGCGACGGTCTCGTGGACCTCTTCATGACCCACCTCCAGCACCAGACGAACACGCTCTACCTCAACGAAGGAGACGGACTCTGGGACGATCGCACCCGCCGCAGCGGCCTCGGGCAGGCAAGCTTCGTCTACACCGGCTTCGGCGCCGCCGCCCTGGACTACGACCTCGACGGGGAACTCGACATCTACGTGGCCAACGGCGCCGTCAAGCGGATCGAGGAGCAACTCCGGGCCGGTGATCCTCACCCTCTGAAGCAGCCCAACCAGCTCTTTCGCGGCTTCGGGAACGGCCGCTTCGAAGAAGTCCCGGGCTTCGAGCGACCGGCCGTGTCCGAGGTCGGCCGCGGCGTCGCCCGGGGCGACCTGGACAACGACGGCGACCCGGACCTGGTGGTCGTCAACAACGGCGGACCGGTTTGCCTGCTGATCAACGAGGGTGAGCCGGACGCCCGCGATTGGGTGGGCGTCGAACTCCGACTGCCGCCTGCCGGAGAGGCGGCGCTCGGCCGCCGCGCCCTGGGCGCCTGGCTGGGAGTCCTGGACGCAGGCGCGGCCCGGACCTGGCGCCGGTTTCACACGGACGGTTCCTACGCCTCGGCCAACGATCCGCGGGTGATCGTCGCCGCCCCGACGGGCACACCCCCGACACTGATCGCACGCTGGCCCGACGGCGCCACCGAAACCTTCCAGATCGCAGACTCCGGCAGCTACGTCACCCTCGTACGGGGCGAAGGCTCGCCGGCGACGGCGGACGCAACGCCATGACCCCGAAGCGGGCGACCCGCTGTCCCAGGCGCGACGGGCCCACCGCCACGGGAGTCGTCGTCGCTGCCCTTGCCGCCGCCCTCGTGCTCGCACCTGGAGCGGGCAACGCCCAACCACAGCTCCAGCCGCTCGACCGGCCGCGTACCGACGACTACGAGCTACCCGTCCAGGAACAACTGCGAGCCGCCCGCGATGTGCTCGACCGTCTGCTCGAGGCGCCAGGAACGGATCGCCTTCAGCTCGCGGCCACCTTCGGGCACATGGGCCAGCTCTACCTCGTCTACGACTTCTGGCGGATCGCGCGAACCGCGCTGAGCAACGCCGAAGCGCTCGACCCGACCGATGCCCGGTGGCCCTACTACCGCGCTATCGCCAACACGTACGACGGTAACGACGAAGCCACCGTCGCGGCGCTCGACCGCGTTCTCGGACTCGCGCCCGACGATCTCGCTGCGAGGACGCGTCGCGCCTACGCTTTGCTGGACCTTGGCCGCCTCGAGGAGGCAGCGGAGGAATGCCGCCGCGTCCTCGAACTCGACCCCGACAACTCGGCGGCCCTTGCCGGTCTCGGTCGTGTGGAGTTCGAGGCCGGCAGCTTCGAGCGAGCGATCGAGCACTTCACGAAGGCGCTCGCCGGACAGCCCGAGGGCTCCGCCATCCACCACCGGATCGGGCTCGCCCTGAGGCGTCTCGGACGCCGGGAAGAGGCGGCGGATCACCTGGCGCGGAACAGGCAAATCCCGATCAGCTACGCCGATCCGCTCTACTCGGCGATGCAGGCGCTCAATGTGAGCCGCAGGGCCATCTTCGCGCGCGGCGCCGAGGCGATGCGCACCGGTGAGCCGGCGCTCGCCCTCGCGGCGTTTGAAGCGGCGCTCCGCGCCTTGCCGGACGACCCCGAGACCCTCTTCAACGTCGCCATGGCTCTCATCGACCTCGGAGACAAGCCGGCCGCCGAGGAACGCCTGCGGGAGGCGATCGCCCTCGACCCCGAGTACCGGGAACCCCGCTTCAACCTGGCGCTGATGCTGGCCGAACGGAATGACATGGAGGAGGCCGAACGCCATTTCCGGCGGGCAACGGAGATCGACCCGGACGACCTGGACGCCAGGACGCGGTGGGGCGACGCGCTGGCCCGTCTCGGCAGGACGGACGAAGCGGTCGAGGTTCTCACCGCCGTCCTGGCGGTCGACGCCGCCCTGCCGGCGGCCCAGCTCGCCCTCGGCGCGGCCCGGCAGGCCGAAGGCAACGCGGAAGCGGCCCGGGAAGCTCTGAACCGGGTTCTGGAAGCCGCGCCGGGGGCTCCCCGGGAGCGGTCGGAGGCCCACTACCGTCTGGCGGCTCTACTGGAAGCGAAGGCCACGGAAACTGCTGGTATACCTCCTGCCGGCGACGACGCCGCGGAAGCCGAGTCGCACCTGCGCGCAGCCCTGGAACTGGACCCGGACTTCGCCGAGGCTCACGTCCTGCTGGGCCGCCTGCTCGGACGGCAGGAGCGCTTCGCGGAAGCGGCGGGCCGCTTCGCCCGGGCGCTCGTTCAGGACCCGTCCAACTCCGCGTGGCATCGGGACCGCGCGATGGCCCTCATCCTCGCCCGCCGCTACGCGGCGGCGCGGGGAGCGCTGGCGAGCGCGCGGCGCGCGGTCGCCAGCTCCGGCGACGCCGCGGCGGCAGCCGCCGAGCACCTCGACACCCTGCTGGCTCGCCTCCTCGCCGCCAGCCCGGATGCTCAGGTCCGAAACGGTCGCGAGGCGCTCGCCATCGCGCAACGCCTGATGAGCGACCGGCCGACCATGGAGCACGCGGAAACGGTCGCCATGGCCCTGGCCGAAGTCGGCGAGTTCGACCGCGCCGCGGCGCTCCAGAGCCAGCTCATCGCCGAAGTCGAGCGTCAGGGCGGAGTGCCCACCGACGGCCAGCGGCGGCGTCTCGAGTCCTACCTGGCCGGCGAGCCGGTCCGCGAGCCGTGGTTCCAGCCCTGATCGTTCTCGGAGCGGCGCTCGCCGTTCCCGCCCAGCAGCCGGCGGCGGGCGGCGGAATCCGCTTCGTCGACGCGGGCGACGCCTGGGGTGTCCACTTCCGTCACCGCAACGGCGCCGGCGGCGACTTCTTCATGATCGAAACCCTGGGCGGCGGTGTCGTCGCCTTCGACTACGACGGCGACGGCGACGACGACCTCCTGTTCGTGGACAGCGGCCAACCCGCGCCCTACGGCGGCGAACCGGGCACGACGACCCTGCTGCGCAACGACGGCGGCAGGTTCACGGACGTCACCGAGACCTCCGGTCTGCACCTCGACAGCTACGGCATGGGGGCCGTGGCCGGCGACGTCGACGGCGACGGAGACCCCGACCTCTACCTGACTGCCTTCGGCCCGAACCGTCTGTGGCTCAACGACGGCGACGGCAGCTTCAGCCCGGTGCCCGTCGATGGCGCCGCCGCCGACCCGTCCTGGAGCGCCTCCGCCGCTTTCGGCGATGTCGACCTCGACGGCGACCTGGACCTCTACGTGACGAACTACGTCGACTTCGACTACGACAACAACAGGGTCTGCGGCGTGGAGGACGCTGGCCGCCGGAGCTACTGCCATCCGGACGTCTACGAGGACCTTCAGGACCGCCTCTACCGCAACGAGTTCGCCGAGCAGGGGGGCGCGACCTTCACCGACGCGACGGCCGCCAGCGGAATCGAGGGCGCGCGCGGCGCCGGCCTGGGCGTCGTCATCACCGATCTCGACGGCGACCGCCGGCCAGACATCTACGTGGCCAACGACATGGACGCCAACTTCCACTTCCTGAACCGGACCGCGAACGGTGCTCTTCGCTTCGTCGACGACGCGCTGCTCGCCGGCACCGCCCTCTCCCACCGCGGTCAGCCCGAGGCCGGCATGGGCATCGCCGTCGGCGACATCGACGCGAACGGCTTCGACGACCTCGTCGTGACCCATCTCGACCGGCAAACGAACGCTCTCTACTCGAACCGCGGCGACGGCGTGTTCCTCGACCGGCGCTTCGCCGCCGGGATCGCCGAGCCTTCGCAACCGTACGTCGGCTTCGGCGTCGACCTCGCCGACTTCGACCTGGACGGCGACCTGGACCTGGCAATCGCCAACGGCCACGTCCTGCACGACATCTCCGAGCACGCGCAGGGTCCCCGCGAGACGTACGCGCAGCCCAACCAGATCCTCGAGAACCTCGACGGCCGCTTCCAGCCGGCGCCCGGCGCCGGCCTCTCCGCCGCCGGCGTCAGCCGGGGTCTGGCAACCGCCGACCTGGACCTGGACGGCGACCTGGACCTCGCCATCGCGAACTGCAACGGCCCCGCCGAGGTGTACGCGAACGAGAGCGACCGCCTGGGCGGCAGTCTCCGCGTCGATCTGTTCGACCGCGAGAGCGCGAACCGGCGCGGAATCGGCGCCGTGCTGGAGCTGGGCACGGAGACGGGAACGCAGCGCCGGGAGGTCCGCGCCGGTTCCTCGTACCTGTCGCGGAACTCCCTGACCCAGTCCTTCGGCGTGCCGTTCGGCGACGGCGCCGCGGCGCTGGAAGAGGCCGGCGCGGCCGTGAGTCTCGACGTTCTGTGGCCCGGCGCCGCGACCCTGCGGCTGACCGGCCTGCCGTCCGACGCCAGGATCCGCGTCGTCCGCTGACTTTGGGGCTAGCATCCCCAACGATGAGGGCCTCAGGCAAACGACTCGCCGCGCTCGCCCTGTCCGGCTTGATCGCCGCGAGTGCTGTGGAGGCCCAGGAAATCCCGCCCGCTCTGGGCGAAGCGATGGCACTCGTCGAGCAGGGAGACACCGCGGGAGCGATCGCCGCCCTCGACGAACTGGTCGAGCAGCCCGGCGCACCCGGGATCGCCTTCGCCGCCCTCGGAGCGCTTCTGCTCGAGACGGGGAACGCGGAACGGGCGCTCGCCGTCCTGACGCCCCTCGCCGACGGCGACCCGCCCGATCCCGCGGCCCTGTTCAACGCCGGCCGCGCGGCGGAAGCGTTGGGACGCCTCCAGAACGCCGCCTCCTACTACCAGCGCTCGATCGAGGTCGAGCCGCTGTCGCCGGCGCTGCGCGCCCTGGGCATGATGATCGGACGCCTGGGTCGCGCCGGCGACGCCTACGAGTACCTGCGCTCCTGGGCCGAGGCCAATCCGAACGACCAGGACGCCCGACTGGCCGCGGCCTCCGGCGCCGTCGAGTTGCAGCGCCCGGCCGAGGCGGAGGAACTGCTCGAGGGCCTCGACCCGACCGATCCGCGGTCAAGGCTCCTGCGCGGTCGGATTCTCCTCCTGCGAGACGACCCCTGGGGCGCCCTCGCTGAACTGCGGCCGCTTGCCGAGGAGCCGCCACCGGTCCTCGAACCGAGCATTCGAAGCACACTGGCCGAGGCCTACCTGCTCGTCGGCGAAGCGGAAGGGGCCATCGAACAACTGGAGCGCCTGGCGCCCGAGGATCCGGAACTGGTCGGCCGGCTGGCCCGGGCCTACTACCAGGCCGGCCGAACCGGGGAAGCGATCGCCGCTCTGGGCCCCTTCGTCGAACCGCTGGTGACCGCCCCGCCGCCGGGCGACGCACCGACGGCGCTGGCGCGTGAACTAACCTACGACTACGGGCGCTTCCTGCACGCCGCCGGGGAGCCGGATCGCGCGCTCCCGTTCCTCCGGCTTGCGGCCGACCTCGACCCGAACCTGGCCGAGACGTTCCAGATGCTGGGACAGGCACTGTCGGCACTCGGCCGGACGGAGGAGGCGGAGACGGCGATCCGCCGCTACCAGGACCTCGCGGCCGGTTCGACCATCCTGACCGCGCCGGGCGACGCGGACCAGCGAAACCTCGACGATCCGACCGGTCACGCCGTACGGCTGGCGCTTCAACGCGCCGGCAGCGGCGACGCGGACGGAGCCCTGGAGGACCTCGCCCGGGAGGGCCGGCTGGCGCCGGACGATCCGAGACCCGCGATCGCCGCCTCCTCCGTGCTTCTGCACGCCGGCCGCCGCGAGGAAGCGCTGGCGGCCGTGGAGCGGGCGCTCGACATGGCCCCGACGAACGCGGACGGGCTCTACCAGCGCGGCGCCGTCCTGATGGCGATACAGGAACCGGGCGAGGCCGAAGAGATGTTCCGGCAGGCGCTGACCGTCTCCCCGCGGCACGTTGCCGCGCTCTCCGACTTCGCCGTCCTGCTGATGAGCCAGGGGCGCAACGACGAAGCGGCCCGCCACCTTCGAAGAGTCCTCGAACTGCGGCCCGATGATCCTCTGGCGCAACGGCATCTCGACCAGTTACTGAACGAAACTCCCGCGACGGGAAGCGACGGCGGATCGGAAATCGATCGTCTTCGCAGTTCCGTCGAACTCGATCCGGAGAATCCGGGCGCCTGGGCCCGCCTTGGGGAGGCTCTCCTTCTCGAGCGCAGCTTCCGCGCCGCGGAGGAGCCGCTCCGCCGCGCCGTCGAGCTTGATCCGACGAACGCAGGAGCCCGGATCGCCCTGGCTTCCGCGCTGTGGGAGAACAACCGCCCCGAAGAATCGCTGCTCCATGCCCGGGAGGCCACGGCGCTGCGGCCGGCCGATTCCGCGCCCCACCGTCTGCTCGGCGGCATCCTGCTCTGGCGCGGCGAGTACCTGGAGGCTACGGAGTCGCTCGAGCGTTCCACCTCGCTGGCGGAGCCCGATGCCGAGCAGTTGCTGGAGCTCGCCCGGGCCTGGGAAGGCGCCGCCGGTGCGGAGCCAGGTCGAGCCGGGGAGCTGCTGCAACGGGCGGAGGCCGCCTACCGCCGGGCGACGGCGCTGGCGCCGGAACACAGCGAGGCGGTCTACGGCCTCGCCCAGGTCCTGCGACAGCTCGGGCGAACCGAAGAGGCCGGGGCGCAGATGGAGAGGTACCAGGCGCTCTACGACCGCGACCAGCGGGACGCGCGCGACGCTCCGCCGCGCTAGGCGCGACTACAGTCCCTGCAGCAGGGCCCGTACCGTCTGGAGGTCGGCCGCGCGCCGCTCGCGCAGGCCGGGCACCGACGCCTCCCGAATGAACCTCTCGAGCGCCGGGCGGGCGATCTCCCGCCGGCCGGAACGGGCCGCTACCGTGGCCAGGTTGAAGAGCACGTCCAGGTCGCCGGGACCGACCTCGACCGAGCTCTGCCAGGCCTCCAACGCCTCGTCGACCCGACCCTGATTGGCCAGGGACATGCCGAGGTAGTTCCAGGCGAGCGGTAACTGCGAATTGAGCGCCAGCGCTTCACGGGCCTCGATCTCGGAAGCCGGCCAGTCGCCGGCGTGAAGCGCCGCCAGCGCCAGGTTCTGCCGCGCCACCGGATTCCGCCCGTCGATCTCGAGCGACCGCTCCAGGACCTCACGGGCGCGGACCGTCATTCCGGCCTCGGCGAGAACGAGCCCGAACACGTTCAGCGCCTCGGGATCGCCGGAGTCCGCGTAGCGCTCCATCAGCCGGACCGCGTCCGCCGCCCGGCCGACCTCGGACAGCGTCAGCGCCAGTTGACGGTGCAGCGAAGCCGACACGAGCCGGCGCCGCTCGGCGTCGATCATGACGCCCAGCGCTTCCTCCACCTTGCCCTGTTCGAGCAGCGCCTGGGCCAGGATCCTGTAGCCGAGGCCCATTTCGGGCCGGCGCTCGATCACCCCGCGGGCCAGGCCCTCCGCCTCCCCATGGCGTCCTGCCTGGAACGCCTCCGACCAGGCCTGGATCGCCTGGTCGACATCCACCAGCCGCTTCGGGTCGTCCTCCGGACCGTAGCTCTCGGGGAGGGTCGCGCCGCCGGAAGAACCGAGATAGCCAAGGCTCTCGAGAGCGCGCCGCTCCTCCTCGCTCACCGCGCCGACCGCCGGCGGCCACTCTGACTCCTCCGGCAACAGGGCCGCGAGCCGCGACGCGACGTCGGACTCGGCGCCGTGCAGGTTCCTCGCCTCGGCAGGATCGGCGTTCAGGTCGTAGAGCTCGGCCTCCGGCAGCGAAACGTACTTCAGGAGCCGGCGGTCGCCCTCGCCGGCCGCCTCCGGGGCCTCGGCGATCACGCCGCGGAGAGGCGCCCACCCGCGCTGAAGGTTCGCCTGCAACGCCTCGAAGTAGGTGGACCGGCCGTCCGCGGGCGCGGTCCACAGGCTGCGCCCAGTCATCTCCGGTAGCGCCTCCGCATCCACGCCCGCCGCCTCCAGCATGGTCGGCAAAACGTCGATGTGGCGCACGGCGTGGTCGTGCCGCGCCGGCGCCAGCTCCTCCGCCCACAACACGAGGGGCACCTGCAGCGTCTCGTCATAGGCGAACAGGCCGTGCGTCTCCTCGCCGTGCTCACCGAGCGCCTCGCCGTGGTCGGACGTCACGACGACCAGCACGCCGCCCCCCGAGCCCGCCGGCGCCACCTCCGCGAGCAGACGGCCGACATGGTCGTCGGCGGCCGCGACCTCGCCCAGGTAAGGCTCGCCCGGGAACCGTGAGGCGAACGGCTCCGGCGGCTCGTACGGCGCGTGGGGCTCGTAGAAGTGGGCCCACAGGAAGCGCCGTTCACCCTCGTGGCGGCGCCACCAGGCGGACGCAGCCGCCACCACTTCGCCGCCGCCGCGTTCGGCGACCGCGAAGCCAACCGTCGAGCCCTCCGGGTAGGAATCGTCGTAGAACTCGAAGCCCCGGTCGAGCCCGTAGCGCGCGTCCAGCGGGAAGGCGGCCACCACGGCGCCCGTGCGGAAACCGGCGTCCAGGAACGCCTCGGCGGCGGTCGGGACGGTCTCCGGCAGGACGAACCCGGCGTTGTCGCGCACTCCGTGCTGGTACGGCAACTGACCCGTCAGCAGGTTCGCGTGAGACGGCAGCGTCATCACGTTGTGGGCGTGGGCGCGCTCGAACACCCAACCTTCCGCCGCCAGCCGGTCGAGGTGCGGAGTCGGCGCGGCCGCGTTGCCTCCGAAACCCGTCGCGTCGGCCCGCAGGGTGTCGATCGTGATCAGAACGACGTCCCGAGCGAAACCCGCAGCAGGCGCCGACGGCCAGGAAGCCGTCTCGCGGACCGCCTCCGGCGAACTCTCATCGGCAGCCGGTTCGCACGCCGCGACCGCGAGCGCGGCCAGCAGCAGGGCCCGGAACCGTCTCAGAGCGATTCCAGGTACTCCGCGAACTGCTTCGCCTCCTCGGCTCTTTCGCCGTCCGGCGCGAGTTCGAGCAGCTTGCGAAAGTCCGCGGCGGCAGCCTCGTTCTGGCTCGCCGCCATTCTGGCCAGGCCGCGGTAGTAGTAGGCGTCGGCCCACTCGGGCTCCCCTTCGATCGCCGCGGTCAGCTTCTCGACCGCACCTTCGAAGTCGTTCTGGTTGTAGAGATCGACGCCCTCATGCAGGAGAGTCTCCGGGTCGGCCCGCAGGTCCTCCGGCAGCCGCGCCAGGTACTGCTGCGCCTCCTCGGATCGGCCGAGAGCGGTCAGCCGGCGGCTGATCAGCCGAAGCGCCTCCACGTTCTCCGGCGCCAGGACAAGCGCCTTCTCCAGGTTCTCGATCGCCTCGTCGTCACGCTCCAGGCGCACATGACTCTGCGCGATGATCACCAGAACCGAGGCCTTCGCCCCGTCCGGCAACGACGGCAGGGCCTCGCTGAAGACCGCGATCGCGCCCTCGAAGTCCTCGACGGCGAGCAGGCCGTTGCCCTGTTCCAGGAGCGCTCGGGCCGCCTGGGAAGCGGGGTCGTCGGTCAGGGCGGCCGCCCCGGCCGCCCCGGCTTCCGCCGGCTCCAGCTCGGTCTTCAGCACTGGACGATCTCCGCCGGTGGCGTACTCGTTGAGCGAAACCGCGTGCTCCGTCGGAACGAAACCAGCCTTGGAAACCAGCACGACCCACTCGCCGCTCCTGAGGCCGGCCCGTACCCAACGTCCGCGGCGGTTCGTCGCGACCTCCTCCGGACCGGCGCCGTCCAGGGTCAGTTTGACGCTCGCGCCTTCGATGGCGTTGCCCTCGGAGTCCTCGACCGTGCCGCTGAGGCGCCCCCCGCCCCCCCAGCCCAGAGCGAACAGGAGAGTTGCCAGCAGGAGTCCCGCAATGCCCACCGCGGCAATCCGGATGCGATAGCTCATCAGTTCCCCCCAACGTGCCGAAAAACGCTGATCCCGCAGCGATGCTACTAGACCCGCCCCAAAGGAAAACCGCCGCCCCCGGGCAGGCCCGGAGGCGGCGGTCGTTCAAAGCAGAAGGCCAAGGCCGGAGGCGAAAGGCGCTAGCCGTTCCGCCCCCGACTGCCTTGCCCGCCTAGCGCCAGTTCAGGCGAACGCCGAGGCGGTAAATCCGCGGAGCGATGTTGTCCGCGAGGTTACCCGCGCTCGAAACCCCAACCCGGTCGTTGTAGGACAGCCCGGTGCCCTGGTTCGTCAGGTTGAAGATGTCGATACCGAAGGTCAGGTTGACCGGACCGGACAGCGAGAATTCCTTCTCGACCCGGAAGTCGATCACCTGAACGTCATCGAGCCGAAGGGCGTCGAAGTCCGGAATCAGATTCACGTTGGCACTGCCCGTGGCGAGGGCCACGTTGCGGTAGTACGCGAGCGGACTGCCCTCGCGGCCCGTCACGTTGGCCGAGACATTGAAGCCCCAGCCGCGGTCCGGCGCCACCTGGTACATCCCGTTCAGGTTGTACGTCCAGGACGACTGCAGGTAGCGCTGGCCCTTGCCGGAGCCGCTGGAAGCCGTCATGTAGAGCTGGCCGTCCACGTTGCCGCCGCCCCGGCCGTCGGTGCGGGAGGCGCGGTTGTAGTGCGAGTTCGGCACGTTCCACTCGGCCTCGCCGACCTGGATGAAGCCGCGGGCCATCCAGCGATTGGCGAGCCGCTTCGTCATCGTCACGCTGTAGCCGAGGTAGTCGCGGGAACGTACGCCGTTCGTCAGGTGACTCCCGACATGGGGTCGAACACCGTCGGCCCAGTCGTAGTAGCCGGCGCGGTAGCTGCCGGCGCCGCGAGGAAGCGACCCGGTGATAGTGCCAGCCATCTGGAAGTCGCTACCCTGGACCAGGCGGCGGTTGCCGTCGGCGTCAGTGACGTAGGACCAGGCCTCGGTCAGATCGTCGACGGATCGAGCCGTGACCTGGAAGCCGACGACGAGTTCCGGAAGGAAGGAATGCTCGACGCCCGCGAGGATCTCGGTGACCGAGGGCGTCTTGAGGCCGGAATCCACCGAGTTCCACACCCTGATCGGATCGTCGGGATCGACGTTCGTGAAGATCAGGTCGCCCGTCACCGAGTCGGCCAGAGCATACGAGTAGCCGAGCGGCGACAGGCGGGTCACGCTGTTCGTTGGCAACTGATTGGCGAACTGCGAATAGCTTGCCCGCACCAACGTGTCGCGCTCCTCACCGAGGGCATAGGTGAAGCCCAGCCGGGGGAAGATGGAGTCCCAGTTGAAGCCCGCGGTGCCGCCCGGATAGGTGACGCCCGGAATCAGATCGGGGCGGGTCGGATGCGCCGGCAGATCGTACTGGCCGTTCTCGCCGGTCTGATCGTCGTAGCGGAGGCCCGCGTTGATCGTCATCTGACCGAGCGAGATCGTGTCCTGGACCCACAGCCCGGTGTACTCGGCAGTGAGCTCCCCGACATCGTCACGCGTGTAGTACGTCCATTCCCGATCGAGCCGGTGCCAGGTCTGGCGGGGGCCCCAACGGAAAACGGACGCGTTCTCGTAGGTGCGGTACCGGCCTCCGAACCGAAGCTCGTGCGTGGCGCTGGCGCCGCTGGTGAAGAAGTACGTGCCGTCCACCTTGTACAGGTCGTTCGGCGACGACGTGCCGCCGGACAGGTAGTTCATGGCCCAGATGCCATCGTTCCGCTGCGGGTCCGGAGCATCCGGGTGGAGACCGTTCTGGTCGGACCGGTTGCTGAGGGCGAACAGGCCGAAGCCGAAGTCGCCATGCATGTAGGTGCCGGTGAAGAACAGGTTCGCCGAAGCCACGTGCTGATCCTCGAGGCGGTACTGCGCCGAGGGGCCGCGCTGGTTCCAGGTCGTCGCCGGCGGCCGGGTGGTGCCGGCGCCGCGCCCGAACTTCAGCTTGTCGCCGTTGTTGTAGGAGCCGACGATCGAGTTGGAGTCGTTGATCTGGCCGTTCGCCTTGATCACCGTGTTCTCCAGCAGGGTGTCGTCCGCCTGCCCGGAAGCCGCGTTCTGGCCGATGTCGTTCTGGCCCCAGCTTCCCCAGAACCAGAGGCGGTCCTGGATCGCCGCGCCGCCGGCCTCGAAGCCGAAGTCCTCGATCTTGCGGACGCGGGCGCCGGCCAGCGAAGTCTGGCCGTTCGACTTGTAGAGCTCGCCGTCGATGTTCGGCTGCGACCCCTTCAGGGCGCCGCCGAAGTAACCGCTGCCCGCCGTGTTGTAGAAGCGCGCCGAGCCGCGGAACTCGTTGGTGCCCCGCTTGGTGACCAGGTTGACCTGGACGCCGGAACTGTTCTTCGTCACGTCGGTGCCGCCGGTCGTGAAGGACATCTCGGCGAACTGATCGAAGTCGTAGTAGGTCGGCGAAGCGCCCGTGGCGCGCATGTCCGTGATCTCGGAACCGTCCATCTGGAAGTCGTTCTGAGATGAGGCCACGCCCGCGGCGCGGAAGTTGGCCTGCTGGCCGGACTCGTTACCGCCGACGTTGACCCGGTCGACGATGACGCCCGGGGTCTGCGAGAGAATCGCCCAGGGGTCGCGCGCAGTCGGGATCTTCTCAAGCTCGACCTGGCTGACGTTCGTGCCAGCCGTAATCTGCCGCTCGTCGAGGAGCGGACTCTCGGAGGTGACGGTGATCGTCTCCTCGAGCGCCGCCGTCAGGGTCAGCGGCAAGCTCGTGTTCTGGCCCAGCCGGATAGCGACGTCCGGGTACTCCAGGCCGCCGAAGCCGTCGAGCTCCGCCTTGACCGTGTAGCCGCCGGGGTCGAGACCCAGGAACCGGAACCCGCCCGTGGCGTCCGTGAACTGCGTGCGGTCCGCGCCGATGCCGGCTACCGTGACGCTCACGCCCGGCAACGGAGCGCCGGACTCGTCGGTCACGGTGCCGTACAGATTGCCCGTCGCGGACTGCCCGAAGGCCGTCCCCCCGACGAGCAGACAAAGGATGACGCCGAACGTCGAAACGGTGCGTCTGCTCATAACGTTCAATACTCCCTCCAAGGTGAGTTGTACGGAGAGGTTGGGCGCCCTAGCTTGACGCTGTACTGCCCTCCGCAGTTTGGAACGAGCCGAATCGGCTCACCAATCGTGACAAGCCTACCGCAAGGCACGTGCCAGAACGGCCGGAGGCCGGGCACCCGCCGCGGTACGCGAAAACCCGCATCCCTGAACGGCTTGGAGGCAGGCGGAAGCCAAGCGACGCCAAATTGGCGCTACCACCGTCGCATGCGCATCCAGAAAAACGGTTCACGTCCATTCTCTTGAATAACCCGCCAGGTCCCGCTGACTCGCTGCTTACGTACGTGTCGGCCTTTGGGCCGCTATCTGACCGCTGTCCGCCGGTACCGTCCAACGAGGAACCGGGCTGAGGCGCGCTAGATTCGACATCGCACTTGACGGTGAACCAGCATCCACCGCCGATGCGGCGTGACGCGTGCCTGACCCGGACTAACCTGTCGAGTGCGGGAATCGTATAGCAGACGAACGTAGTTGTCCATATGCCATGAAGTCCGTCGCCACAACAGCCGCCCCGATCCGGTCGCGCCTGCTCTCCTCCCTGGCGTTCGTCCTCGGCGCGTCCGTCGCGTCCTGCACGGCGTACGTGCCCTTCGACGGCTCCCAGCCGCTGGCAGCCGAGTTCGAGCGGCGCCTCGGCGGCGGCTGGCGGGAACAGGTCGTCGTGCCGTTCGCCGTCACCGATGAGCTGCGTACCGTCATCGACGAGCGCGTGAGTCCCGCCGGCAGCGAGACCCGGCGCCGCGACGAAGTCCTCGACTTCATCTTCGGCTGGCTGGACCTGGAGTACGAGCTCACGCCCACCCGCACCGCGGCAGAGACCTTCAGCAGCGCCAGGGGCAACTGCCTCTCTTTCACCAACCTGTTCGTGGCGGCGGGACGCGAACGGCGCCTGAACCCCTTCTTCGTCGAGGTCGAGGACTACCAGCGCTGGAACTACCACAACGGCGTCGTCGTCAGCCGCGGCCATATCGTCGCCGGCATGTACGTCGACGGCAACATGGCCACCTACGACTTCCTGCCCTACCGTCCGAAGTCCTACCGCAGCTTCCAGCCGATCAGCGACCTGGCGGCGGCAGGCCACTACTACAACAACCTCGGCGCCGAGGCGCTGATGGCGGACGACCTGGAGACCGCCAAACGCTGGCTCGGCATCGCGGTCCGGCTGGCGCCCGACTTCGACAAGGCGATCAACAACCACGGCCTGGTGCTGCTGCGAACCGGAAGAACCGGCGACGCCGTGGCGGCCTACGAACAGGGCCTGGAACTTCATCCCGAGAACGTCCCCCTGCTGACGAACCTGGTCCGCGCCTACCAGATCCAGGGCCGCCACGACCGCGCGGCCGAACTGCTCGACACGCTGGAAGCAATGAACCGGGCGAGCCCGTTCTTCTACGTCTACCGCGGCGACGCGGCGCTCGCCGCCGGCGATGCGGCGACCGCGCTCGACTACATGCGGCGGGCGCTGGCGGCTGATTCCGAGCTGCCCGAAGTCCACGTCGGCCTGGCGCGCGTTTACCTGGCGACCGGTCAGATGCGCGAGGCGAAGCACCACGTCGAGCGCGCGCTGCGCCTGGACGCGACGCACGAGGAAGCGCGGAAGTACGCCGCGATGATAGAGCGGGGACCGCAGTAACGGGCGCCGGCCAGGGACCGGAAGGGGTGCTAGCCTTGAACTCGCTCATGTCAGACGCCGGCAAGCCTGAGATCGCGAGGCGGGCGTTCCTGCGAGGGCGGCTGGCCGCCGCCGCGACCCTGGCGGCACTACTGATCGCGTCGTCCGCCGCGATTCCCCAGGACCCCGACCCCGCCGACCTCCGCCAGTTCGAGGGACGCGAGTCCGTCTTCGAGGTGCAGGTCCCCGTCAACGTCGTAGCGCGCGACGGCGAAGCCGTCCGGGGGCTCACTCAGGACGATTTCCAGATCCTTGACGAGGGAAAGCCACAGCCGATCACGGGCTTCCGGGTCATCGATCTCGACCAGATCTCACCCGACGACCGGCGGGTCATCGAGACGGACTACGGCATCCCGCCCGCGGCACGGCGGCACTTCCTCTTCCTGTTCGACCTCTCCTACTCCGCGCCGACCTCGATCGCCAAGGCTCAGCGGGCGGCCCACGCTTTCGTCCTGGAGCAGATGCACCCGACGGACCTGGCGGCGGTCGGCATCCACTCCGTGGAGTCCGGGCCGCAACTGCTGATCACCTTCACGCCCGACCGGGCCCAACTCGCGCGGGCAATCACGACCCTCGGGAATCCAAGACTCCTCAGGCTGGCGACCGAGGATCCGCTGGGCTTTCTGATCGACACGCCGGGGCCGTCGCCGGAACTGACCTCGGCCCTCGACGTCGGCGGCGTGAACGCGGGGATCACCGAGATGGAGCGCAGCATGAGCAGCTACCTCCAGGTGATCGGCCGGGAGATGGCGAAGTCGGAGCGGAACTTCGCGCGGGGCCAGATCTCGCGCTGGGCGGAGACGCTGCGCCAGATGGCGCGCATCCTGTCCTCGGTCGAGGGCCGCAAGCACCTCGTCCTGTTCTCGGAGGGCTTCGACGGCCGGCTCCTGTTCGGCCGCCAGCCGGACCACTTCGACGAGGAGATGCGGCAGGAGACCGCCCTGGTCGAACGCGGCCAGATCGCCCAGGTCGACTCGGACCAGCGCTTCGGCAACACCCAGCTCCAGACCCAGGTCCACCAGATGCTGAGGGAATTCAAGCGCGCCAACACGGTGATCCACACGGTCGACATCTCCGGCCTGCGGGCCGACTCGCGCGAGGAGGACCGCGTTCGCGTCGTGGGCCGCGACGCCCTCTTCTACCTGGCCAACGATACCGGCGGCCGGCTGCACGAAGACGCGAACGACTTCGGCGCCGAACTGCAGGAGGTGCTCGAGTCCTCCACCGTGACCTACCTGCTCTCCTTCCAGCCCACCGATCCGGGCGAGGCCGGCGATCATCATCGCCTGCGCGTGCGGGCCCGGGCCCCGAAGGGCGCCCAGCTCTCTCACCGGATGGGCTACTACACGCCCCGGCCCTACGGCGACCTGCACCCGATGGAGAAGCGGCTGCTCGCCTCCGACCTGATCGCTGCGGCAGCCGAGCGCGACGACCTGACGATGGATGTCCTCGCCGCCGCGTTCCGGGCCGGTCCCAACCAGGCCTACATACCGGTCATCGTGGAGATCGATGGCGGCAGCCTGCTCGAAGGCCACGAATCGCCCCGCCTCCCGGTCGAGATCTATGCCTACGTCACCGACGACAAGTCGGAAATGCGGGACTTCTTCAGCCGGGTCGTGACCCTCGACCTGAACGGCCGCCAGGACACCTTCGCGAACACGGGCCTCAAGTACTACGGCAGCCTGGATCTCGAGCCGGGGGAGTATCTGCTCCGGGTTCTCGCCCGCAACGCGATCACCGGCGCCACCGGCGTCGAGACCCTGGCCCTGCACGTCCCGCCTTTCGAGAGCGGTGAGCCGACCCTGCTGCCTCCCTTCTTCCACGAAGAGCCGGGAAGCTGGTTCCTGGTGCGGGAACAACCGCAGGATCAGTACGCCAGGACCACCGTGTACCCGTTCACGGTGAACGGCGAGCCATACGTGCCGTCGGCGGTACCGCTCCTTGCCGAAGGAGGCGAGGACGAGACCGAGATCTGCCTCGTGGGCTACAACCTGGGCGAGGGCGACCTGTCCCTCCAGGCCACCGTTCTCGACGCTGACGGCGAACGGATGGAGGGCGGCGCCCTGAGCCTGCGCGAACGGACCGTGACGGGAATCCCCGGCCTCGACAAGCTGGTCGCCGCCTTCGATCCGGTCGACCTTCCGGCGGGCGACTACACTCTGAGGGTCACTGTGACCGATCCGGCGACCCGGACACGACCGTTCAACTCGATCCCGCTTAGAGTCCTGAATTGAGCGGCCCGGCCCTGGAGCCCCTTCGCCGTCGCCAGGCCGACTGCTCGCTCACGACCAAGGAGCCTTAGCATGAGCGACCATACGCACCCCGTTACCCCGTCCACGCGAACCCGGCTCGTCCGCGTGGCCGCCGCGGCGAGTTGCATTGCCGCCATCCTGCTGGCCGCGGCGGACGCCGACGCCCAGCGTAACCGCCGGCGTCAGGCGCAAACCCAGTTCAGCGACACGACCACGGTGACCGTGGTCGAGGTGCCGGTTCAGGTCGTCAGCGGCGGCGCGCCATTGCGCGGCCTCACCCGGGACGACTTCGAGCTCCTCGACGGCCGCCGGAAGGTCGAGATCACCGGCTTCGAGTTCGTCGACCTCTCACTCGTCGAGGGCAAGCCCACGCAGCCGCAGGTTCCGGTGGCCGCCCGCCGGCACTTCCTTCTGTTCTTCGACCTGTTCTACACGACTCCCGACTCGGTCGGCCGTGCCCAGCAGGCGGCGGCCGACCTCGTGCTGACCTCCCTTCACCCGACCGACCTGGTCGCGGTCGCCGTCTTCGACACCCGACCCCGCCTGGTGCTCGGCTTCACCTCCGACCGCAGCCAGCTCCGGCAGGCGATCCGTTCCCTGGGGCAGGTCCAGGTAGGCGACGCGGTCGTCCGCGATCCGCTCGGTCTGGTCGTCGCGGACATCGGAGGCGCGCTGGCGGAGGGCAACGACCTGGCTGGCGGAGCCCAAACCGCCGCGGGCATCGACGCCGGCGCGATGCTCGCCGAGACGCGGCGCGAGCTTCAGAACCTCCAGGAGCAGGCCGAACGCGGCAACGAAGCCAGCAAGATCGCCGCGATGACGCAGGGCATGGGCGAGCTCGCGAACTGGATGGCCACGATCGAGGGCCGCAAGCACGTCGTGTTCCTGTCCGAAGGCATGCCGACGAGGGTGCTCTACGGCAATCAGGGTTTGACCAACGAGGATCAGGCCGCTCTGCTGGCCGACAACGAGGCCGTGTTGCGGGGCCAGACTCAGGAGGTGGATCAGCAAGCCACCTTCGGCGACTCCTCCGCCCAGAGCGCGATGGAGCGCATGCTCCGCATGTTCCGCGAGGCGAACTGCTCGATCCAGGGGGTCGACGTCAGCGGCCAGATCGCGGGCGAGTCACAGAGCAGACGGGGTTCCCTGCTCCAGATGGCGAAGGACACGGGCGGCGAGATGTTTTCGAACTTCACGAACCTCGGCGATGCGATGTCCGAGATGCTGGAGCGCAACAGCGTCACCTACCTGCTGGCCTTCCAGCCGAACGACCTCAAGGCGGACGGCAAGTTCCGCCGCCTCCGGGTTCGCCTGAAGGACGCTCCACGGGGCACCCGGGTCGTCCATCGACCGGGTTACTTCCCGCCCAGGGCCTACGAGCAGACGAGCCCGTTCGAACGAGCGCTCGACTCGGCCCAGGCCGTCATGGGCGGCGTCGAGACCGGCGACATCGAGGCCTCGGTCCTGGCCGCCGGCTTCCCGGCCGACAACGGCAAACCCTACGCGCCCGTCCTGATCACCGCCCGCGGCGAGGACCTGCTAGCGGGGTTGACCGGCGACGTCCTTCCGCTGGAGATCTACGCCTACGCGCTGGACGAGAACGGCGTCGTGCGCGACTTCTTCTCGACCCGCATGGGACTGGGTCTGGCCGAAGCCGGCGCCGCGATCCGCCAGAGCGGGATCAAGTACTGGGGCCACTTCGACCTCGACCCGGGCGTCTACTCGGTGCGGGTGCTGCTCCGCAACGACGTCACCGGGCGCCGGGCGCTCTCGACGGCCGTCCTGAACGTGCCCGGCGACAGCCCGGTGCTCCAGCCGCCCCTGTTCCCGGAACCGCCCACCAAGTGGCTGCTGCTGCGCGAGGATCCGTCCGATCAGCGGCAGGACGTGGCCTTCCCCTTCCTGCTGGAAGGCGCACCGTTCATCCCGGCCGCCCGCCCGGAGGTGGCCCGCGGCGGTGAGGCGCAGATCAGCCTCGTCGGCATGAACCTCGCGGCCGGCGCCGTCTCCGTCCGCGCCCAGGTCTTCGGCACGAACGGGCAGATGGTCGACGGCGGCGGCGAGGTCGTCCTCGACGCGAACCAGGCGAGCGGCGCGCTGTCCCGGCTGAACGGGAAGTTCGTCGCCGGGAACAGGCTCGAACCCGGCGACTACACCTTGACCGTCACCGTGACCGACTCGGCGAACGGGCAGCACTCGTCGTCAACGCCGATCCGGGTGCTGTAGACGCCCGAGATTCGCGCCGAGGCGGGTGTCGGTGCGCCGGCCTTCCGGCCGGCTCCGGCTGGCTGCTGCTACGGACCGCAGAACGCCTTCAGGTCACTCACCGCCGCCGCGGTCTGCCCTAAGGGGTTGCCGTAGGTCCACGGCGATCCGCCATCCGGCGGACGGACCTCGATGTTGAACGCCAGGTCCGTCACCGGCGCGACGAACACCCACCTGCCGCAGTTTCCGGCGGGCGGTTCCAGCACCTTGATCAGCACTTCGGCGTTGTTCTCGTTGAAGAAGTAGAGGATGGCCGACTGCTCGGATTCCAAGCCGTAGTCCTTGACCGGGGTGCTTGACGGTTCGCCGTCCTTCAGGAACTCGACGCACATGGCGACTTCGTAGCCACCCTTCATGGTTGCGACCGGCTGAGGTTCGCAGTCAGACCTCTCTCCCGCGGTCAGCGCATGCTGAATGGAAGCCGGCCGGAAGCCGGCATCCACCAGGTCCACGCCGTCCCGCGGGTGTCCAGCCGTCACGACGCCTTGATCCCCCGAAGCCACGGTTCCGGCAACGAATGCTGCGTCCGGATCACAGGGAAAGTGCTTCAACGCACTCGCAGTTGCGGCATCGCCTCCGCCGCGCGGGTTCCTGTGCTCCCAGAATCTGTCGGTCCCGACTTCGTCGATCCGCAGATTGAAGGCCAGCGTCGTGACGGGAGCGACGTACACCCAGAAGTAGTCGCTGATCACGCAGGCGTCCAGCACCTTGACCAGCACTTCCGCGTTGTCCTGGTCGAAGAAGTACAGGATGCCCGACTCTTTGGAATCCAGGCCGTAGTCCTTCGCCCTCTCCTTCCTGAGCGGCCCCACGCCGCGCTCGAGGTACTCGACGCACATACTCACCGTGTAGCCGTGCTCGAAGGTGATCAGCGGCTCGCCCAGTTCGCAATCCGTGTACTCCGCCGACGACAGCACGATGGTCACCGTGTTGCTGGCGGAACGGCCACGATCATTGAACGCCCGCACGCGGAAGTCGTAGCGCTCGCCAGGAGTCAACGCCGTCACATCGGCCGTCGCGGTATTCGCTGGGTGGGTCGAGTGCGTCCTCCAGCCACCGCCAGCCTGGCGGATCTGGACCTCGAAACCAGTCTCGTTGTCCGACCGGTCAACCCAGTTCAGACGGACGCTCGTTGAGCCGGTCTTCGTAAGAGTCAGGCTTCCAGGCGCTGTCGGTCCGGCTCCCGGCGGCGGAGGCGGCGGTTCCGGGTCCGGGTCCGGATCCGGACCCGGACCTCCACGCAGCGAGTCGCTGTAATGAGGCGCAATGGGCACCGTGTACTCACGAATCGCCCGCTCGTTCTCCCGCTCGCCGGCGATCCCGAGCGTCACCGAGTGGCCGTCGATTCGCGGCTGAACCCGCACGGTGGAGAACCACGGTTCCACCTCGCCGCTGCCGTAACTCATGATCGTGTCCTTGTGCGGCGGATTCGGAGGCGACGGACTGAACCAGGTGTGGCCAAAAGCGTAGGGGGCGATTGCTTCGTTGTTCCGGCAATCCGCGTCTTCGAAGCACCCCCCGGCATTCGGTGGATCGTGCAGCCCTCCCAGGTTGTGGCCGACCTCGTGGGCGAAGGTCTCGTCGCCGCAGCCCTGCATCACCGTCAAGCCGTAGCCCCTCGGCGAAAACGACGCCGCCGTATCGCCCTTCAGGAGCAGCCAGGCGATGCCGCAAACGTCGGTGACCTCTTCCGTCGCCCCCGATCCTGCCGTCACAAACAGATGGGCCAGATCCGCATTGTGTTCGACGCGCAGATCCCGGATCTCCTGATTCTGGCGGAACCGGCCAAGTACATTCGTGCCCGCACCCTGAGTGTTGAGCGAAGCCGGCGCCTGCTCGTGATGCACCAGCCGTGCGACCAGATCCAGTTCCCCGTTGCGGAACACCAGGTTCAGGTAGTCGATCGACGCCTGCACGGGGGCGTCCACCGAGCCGTCGCGGGCCTCGTAGCGCCTGCGGGCCGCGTCGCTGTAGAGGATCAGCATGTCGAGGTGGTTGTGGTTCGACGCCTGGACGACCCGCTCCGGCTCGTGGCTGTGCTGCGCCTCGATCGCGACGGCAGGCGACGGCCGATCCGGGACCAGGCCGCCGGGGCAGTACTCCTCCTCCGGCTTCCGGTCCATCGTCGACATGTCCTCGATCCGGCCCCGTCCGTCGGGCCGCGCCGAGATCCGGTACTTCGCGCCGCCCGGAACGCCGAAGTGGCCCACCAGGTGATCGTTCGCGACGGTGAACACGATGCTCTCGTAGTCCGAACCGGCGACCCGGCCGGCCCACATCGCGTCGCCGTCGCCGCGGTCCTCATAGACGCTCAGTTCGGCGACCAGCAGCCGGCCGTCCGGCGACGGCACCTCCAGGCGCTGCGGGGCGGATCGGATGAGGTCGATGTCGAGGTCGATCGCGTAGGGCACGACACCCGGTTCCGCCACGGCCGGTTCCACCATGACGGGGCCAAGGTCCAGCAGACGCTGCGCCTGGACGCTCGCGCCCGGCAACAGCAGGAAGAGACAGAGCGGCAGGAGCCGCCGCTGTCGAAGAACGGTCCGGCCGGGGGATCCCCCGGCTCGACCCAGGTGAGAAACAGTCATGGAATCACTATAGCGCCGGGCAGGCGCCGGCCCACCAGGACTCAGCGAACGTCGACTCCGCCCCTGAGGAAAGACTGGCGTCCGCCGATGTCGTCTCGCAGGCCGATGCCCAGGTCGTGGTAGCCGCCCTCCATCGTGAGCTCCAGGCCGTAGCGCCAGGTGCCGCCCTCGATCTCGGCCAGGCGGTCGGCCGGCACGGCGATGTTGAGTTCCGTCCGCTGCGGTTCGGTCGCGTGGTCCTTCTCGTCCCGCGCCGCCATCCAGAGCTGAATGCGGCCGTGGTGGACACCGTCGCGCGGGATGAGCGTCAGGTCCTCCCAGGCCACTTCGATGACCAGGGGCACGTCGTAGTTGCCGTCCGGACGCCGCTTCGGCGGCAGGTTGTGAAGCCGGGCGCCCAGCGGATTCTCCAGCATGTTCAGGTGAAGGGCCGACAGGGTCCCCTCGATCATCCGCGACTCCAGCGTCTTGTCCCGGTAGCCCTTGCGGTAGCGGACCTCGGCGCCGCGGGGCTTGTTCTTCCAGGTCACTTCGATCCGGTGGTAGGCGCCCTCACCGGCCAGGTCCGGCATGTACCCCAGGGCGTAGTAGTTCCGGAAGTCGGCGGCGACCTGGAGCAGTTCCGGCATCACGCGGTTCGCGTTGATGATCGCCCGGCCGCCCGTCTCCTCCGCCATCAACTGCAGGGGGCTCTGGAGGTTCGTCCGCAGGATCGTGTCGATCTGGGCCATCTGGCCCGGCAGCCCGGCGACCTGACTGTCGACCGTGCCCTGTGAGTAGACGGTCAGCCCGCGCGCGTCGATCGTGTAGAAGCTGACCCGGTTCGCGTTCGCCGACGCGGCAAGCTGCTGGAACCGACGCGACATGTCGTACTCGGTCATCTCGATCAGCGAGACCGCCTGTTCCCACACGCCGTGCAGGAAGTAGAAGATGTCCTCGCCGGCGATCATCGGGATGCCGTCGGCGACGTAGACGATCGCCTTGCGTCCCGGAGCGGCCGACAGGTTCTCGACCAGCCGCATCAGGCCGTCGATCGCCATGTTCGTCTCGTTGCGCACCGAGCCCGCATAGTTGATCAACTGCTCGCGGGCCAGGACCGCGCTGCCGCCGACCAGACCGCCTTGCCGCGCCGCCTCGATCAAGCGTTCGCTGTTGGTCCGGTTCTCGAGCTCCGTGTTCACGTCGTTGACCGTCTCGAACAGGTCGCGGCGCTCGCTGTTCCGGTGCACCCGCTGGCCGGTGAACTCCTCGAGTTCCAGCAGCGCCCGCCGCACCTGGTCCCTGTCGTTCGTGAACGGCATGTGCAGGTTCAGGTAGCGGTCGAAGCTCGCGAGCATGATCCGGTCTTCAGGCCTCAGGTGTTCCCGGATGAATGCCCGCAACTCGCGCATCACCCGGTTGCGGTTGGGCGGCGTCAGGTTCAGGTTGTCGATGTAGAAGACGACGTGGAGCGCCTGCTCCGGCGGCAGGGTCACCGGTCGCCGCGCGGTCGTTTCGTGTTCCAGCGGATCGTCGGGCGGCGGCAACAGCGGCTCCGCCTTCAGTTCGCCGCCGCGGCGAATGAGGAGTTCATCCTCCTCCTGCTCCACCGCGTAGAAGTTGCTGATCGGGACGGGCCGCCCGTCGATCCTGAGCTCGAAGTCGTCCGGGCCAAGCCCCAGCACCGGCTTGCCGTCGGCGTCCGTGACGTAGACGTCGACGTTGACGACCTCGACGTTGACGACCTCGACGAAGCCGGGCCCCGAGGGCGCGCGGGTGTCGCCGGGCTGGGCGGCCACGGGCAGCGAGGCCGCGAGCGCCAGGAGAACGGCGGCCAGCGGGTTGATCGAGCGAGGGGTCGCGGGCGAGTCCGCAATGGTCATGGGGAGAGCCTACCGCTTTGCTGCCGCACCCGGCAGGGAGCGGAGTTCGTCGCTGTCCGGCCAGCGGCGCAAGGCTTCCGCGAGCACGGCCTCGGCGGAACGGTCGTCGCGCATCGCGCGCAGGGCGCGCACGGCCTCCACGTAGGCGGCCGGCGCCGGGTTGACGGTGACCATCTCCTGGAGCGTCCTGCCGGCCTCGGCGGCGCGTCCTTCGATCGCCAGCAGGAAGGCGAGCGACGAGTAGGCGCCGAGCAGGCCGCGGTCGAGAGCGATCGCCTCCCGGTGCGACGCCTGCGCCTCCACCGGCCGCGAGAGCGCTCCGAACGCCGTCCCGCGATGGAGATAGAGACGCGCGAGGACGGAACGGTCGCGGCGGTCGCCGAACTCGGCCAGCGCCTCGTCGCTCTGGGCCAGCGCCTCCTCGAAGCGGCCCTGCGCGTTCAACAGGCTCGTTCGGACGACAAGGGGCGCGATCCGAGGCCCCCGCCCGGCCAGGGCCCGCTCCAGATGCCGCGCCGCCGCCGCCAGGTCTCCCTCGGCCAGGGCGGCCTCAGCGAGGAGCTGGGGAACTAGCGGCGAACGGTCGGCGACCGCCAGGGCGTGCTCCCGCGCCTCCGCGACCCGGCCCGCTCGCAGCAGCAGTTCGGCGACCTTGATCCCGGACGCCGCGGCATCTCCGCCGGACACCTCGAAGGCCCGGCGGTAGGCATCGAGCGCGGCCGCGGGACGGCCGCGGCGCTCCAGGATCTCTGCCAGTTCGTGCCATGCCAGGACGAGTTGCGGCTCGGTCTCCAGTACCGAGCGCAGCGCCGCCTCGGAACCGGCCAGATCGCCTTCCGCGCCGAGGCGGACGGCTCGCGCCAGGTCCTCGACCACGCCGATCCGGCTCTTCGGGTCGGGCAGCGGACCGTCCGCGGCACCGGCGGCGCCTGATAGATAGCCGAGCGATTCGAGTCGCCGCCGGGTCTCCGGATCCTCCTCCGCAGGCGAGGCGAGCGACCGGTCGATCGCTTCGAGCGCCGCGCGCAGGCGGCGCGCCGCCGCGCGCTCCTCCTGGATCACGTTGTTCCGCTCGCCCGGATCCTCGGACAGGCGGAACAGCTCCGGTTCGGGCGACTCGATGAAGTGGAGGTCCCCTTCGACGACCGAACCGAGATCGCTCCAGCCGAAGTGAATGCGGGGATAGACGCTCTCGGAGACGATCTGCCGGGGCGCGGCGTCCGGCGCCTCCGCGCCGAGGCCAAGCAGATCGGCGCCGGAAAGGCCGGCCGGCCGCTCCAGTCCGAGGAGCGAGTGGACCGTCGGCGCCACGTCGCCGAGCTGGGCGTTGGCGGCGACCCGCTCGCCGGCCCGCTCGCCGCCCGGCAGCTTGACGATCAGCGGCACCTGGAGCACTTCCCGGTAGACGAGGATCAGGTGGTCCATCTCGCCGTGGTCCATCAGGCCCTCGCCGTGATCGGAGAGGAGGATGACCAGCGCGTCCCGGTAGAGGCCTCGCTGTTCGAGCCGGCGGACGAGTTCGCCGACCACCGCGTCGGCGGCGGCGACCTCGCCGTCGTAGGGATCGTCGTAACGGTCCGCGAAAGGCGGCGGCGGGTTGTAGGGAGCATGCGGTTCGTACAGGTGGAGGAACAGGAAGAACGGAGAGTCCCCGACGTCGCCGAGCCAGCGCGAGGCCGCGTCCAGCGTCTCCAGGCCCGGCCGCTGCAGCTCGCCGAAATCGCGGCCGGTCTCGAACCGGACGCCGTCGTCGTAGACGTCGAAGCCGCGTTCCACGCCGGTTCCGGCGCGGAGGACGTAGGAGGAAACAAAACCGCCGGTGGCGTAACCCTCCGCGCGCAGCGTCCCGGCCAGCGTCGGGATCCCCTCGTCCAGCCGGAAGCCCGAGTTGTCCCGCACGCCGTGTTCCGGCGGCAGCAGCCCGGTGAACACGCTGACGTGCGACGGCAGGGTGACGTTGACGTGCGTGTAGGCCCGCTCGAACAGCACGCCATCGGCGGCCAGGCGGTCGATCGCGGGGGTCTCGACGCCGTCGTAGCCGTAGGCGGGCAACCGGTCCGAACGCAGCGTGTCGATCGAGATCAGGACGATGTTCGGACGCGCCGCGCCGGTCGCGCGCGCGCCGTCCGGGGCCGGCGGGCCCGCGCAGCCGAGAAGCGCGCCGGCGCAGGCGAACGCGATGGCCGCGCCGCGGCTCACTTCAGTTGGAGGGTCCGGCTCGCGGCCTGCGGCAGGCCGGCCACGTCGCCGACCGGCGTCCACACCTCGACCGTCTCACCGTCCTCTTCGATCTCCGTCACGTCGACCCAGCGCGCCGCGCGTAGCCGCACGACGACTTCCAGCTTGCCGTCGGCTGGCGCGGGTCGCCCCTGCTCGGACGTCCAGAAGTTGTAGAGCGCCACTTCCTCCGACTCGCCCGGCTCGATCACCTGCAGGAAGAGTTGCTGCTCGTAGACCGGCAGCGCCCGGCCGTTCAGCTCGACGTCGAAACCGAAGCTGTAAACGGCGCGATCACCGTTGTTCTCGACCGTCGCGACCAGCCGGCACAGGGTCTCGGGACCGGGCGCCGCGGGCGCCACCTCGAACCCGGCGAGCACGACCTCCGGGGCCTCCTCGGAGGCGACCGGCAACTGTCCGAGAACCGACAGGGCCATGACCGCCACTGACGCCGCTGACGGGCGCCGTGACGAAACCCTGGCGCCGGAAGCCCCGGCGGCAGCCCCCACGTTGGACACCCCATGGATAATACTGCCGGGGAGGCTCCCCTCGTGTCCCCGAACCTCATGCTCCGCCTGACGGCTGTCTTCGTCGGCCTGGCCCTCCTGGGCACCGCCGAACTCTCCGCGCAGAGCAACCAACTCAGCGAGCAGGACGATCCGACGCTCCGCCTCGCGGACCTGCCCTCTGCGGAGACGCGGTCCGAGCCGGCCTTCTACGACCGCCTGCGACGCCTCATGTCGGGCAAGCCGAAGGCGCGGAAACGGGCCGCCAAGTCGCTCGCCAGGGCGGACGAGGCCGTCCTCATCCCCCTGGTCGACGCGTACTTCTTCTCGCCGAACGAGGCGCGTCCCGAACTCCGGCAGACCCTCGAGGAACTCTCCGGCAAGCAGTTCGGCAGCCGCTACCGGGCCTGGTTCGAGTACGTGGGAAGCCGCGAAGACCTCGAAGCGCCGGCCGGCTACACCGCCTGGAAGGGAGAACTGTTCTCGCGCATCGACCGCGCCTACCGGCGCATCCTGAGCCCGGACGCAACCATTCGACTCCGGCTGCGCGAGGTGCAGTGGGGCGGCGTTCCACTCGACGGGATCCCCACGATCGACAACCCCGAGTCCGTCCCCGCCGACGACGCCCGCTTCATGCGCGACACCGACACCGTGTTCGGCGTCAGCCTGGGCGGCGAGCATCGCGCCTACCCGGTCAAGGTCCTGAGCTGGCACGAACTGCTGAACGACACGGTCGGCGGCCGGCCGATCACCCTCTCGTTCTGCACCCTCTGCGGATCCGGGATCCTGTACCTCGCAGAGGACGCAAACGGAACCCGCATGCTGTTCGGCACTTCGGGGTTGCTCTACCGCTCGAACAAGCTGATGTTCGACCGCGCCACGCTCAGCCTGTGGAGCAACCTGACCGGCGAGGCGGTGGTCGGCGAGCGAGCCGACGAGGGCGCGCGGCTCACGATGCTGCCGATGACGCTGACCCGCTGGGACGCCTGGCGGCAACGCCATCCGGACACGATGATCATGCGCCCCGATCCGGCCGTGGCCCAGCGCACCGGCTACCGCTACATCGAGGGCGCCGCCGACGAGGCGCGGACCGGCGTCGAGTTCGCGGTGTGGCGGCAAAGCGACGCCCTGGAGCGGAACGCGCGGATCTACGCCCTGCGGATCAACGGCGAGGCGAAGGCGTACCCGCTCGAGGCGCTCCTGGAGGAGCGCCTGGTCCATGACACTGTCGGAGGCGTCGAGATCGTGCTCCTCGGCGACGACGCCAGCGGCGCGGTGCGCGCCTACGAGCGCGACGGCCGCGAATTCCTCCTGCCGGGTGTGACGCCGATCCGGCAGCTTCGCGCCGAGGACGGAACTGCGTGGCGGCTAACGGAGGAGGGACTGGCGCCCGATGCCGGCGGCGACCTGCTGCCCCGAGTCCCCGGCCACGTCGCGTTCTGGTTCGGCTGGTACGCGTTCTACCCGGACACCGGGATCTACTGAGGGGGCCGAGTCGCCCACGACGACCACCGCCACCCCCTCTGGGTCGATGAAGCGCTGCGCCGCCCTCCGGATGTCGGCCGCGGTGACCGAGAGCAGCCGCTCGCGGTACATCGCCCAGTACGCGTGGGGGCGGCCGAGCAGCTCGTCCTCCGCGTAGCGGCCGGCGATGGTCTCGGCGCGGTCGAACAGCAGCGGCAGGCGGGCGAGAAGCGACTGCCTGGCTGTGGCGATCTCGTTCTCCGGGACCTCCTCACGCCGCAGCCGGCGGAGTTCCTCGAGCACCGCGGCGGCGGCCGTGGCCGCCGACTCGGGGGCGGTCTCGAGGAAGACGCGGAACTCTCCCCCGCCCTGGCGCCCCGCCGAGACCGATGCGGCCCGAACGACGTCCAGGTCGAACCAGGTGAGCACCCGGTAGGTGAGTCCCTCTTCGAGCTGCAGCCGTGAACGCAGCCGGGACACTGCGCCGGGGCCGTCGAGGATCTCGGTCAGCAGCATGAGGGCCCAGCGATCGGGGTCGTCCCAGGTGTCGAAGACCGCGCCGCGGTGGCCGATCGCGATCGCCGCCTGCGGTCCCCTGCGGTCGATCGTCCTCCAACCCGGCGACGCGGCGGCGACGTCTGGAGACGCCTCACTCTCTTCGTCGCCAGGAGAGCCGCCGCCCGGCCGGCCCGCCTGGTCCGTCTCCTCCCCGGCGGCCTCGGAAACGGAGGCATCCCAGCCGCCGAACAGCTCGTCGAGGCGCGCTACGAGGGACTCGGTCTCCACGTCGCCCGAGACGGCGATCACCGTCCCCTCGGGCCGCCAGTGCCGCCGGTGGAACCGCGCCAACACGCCCGGCTCGAACGCCGCCACGGACGCCTCCGTCAGCCGTCGGCTGCGCTTCGAGTCGGGGCCATGCACGAGACGCAGCCACTCGCGGTCCAGCACCGCCCGCGGGTCGTCGGCCTCCGCCAGCAGGCTGACGCGGAGGTTGTCCTTCGCCTGTTCCAGCCGCGCTTCGTCGAACCGCGGCTCGAACAGGATCGACGCCAGCAGCTCCAGGCCCCGGTCGAGCGACTCCGAACCGGAGTCGAGCACCAGGACGGTACGGCTCCAGGAACTGCTCGCCTCGATGCGAGCGCCCAGGGCGTCGATCGCGTCGTCGAGTTGCTCGGTACCGAGGTCGCCGGCGCCGCCGCGCCGCGCCATCGCCGCCGTCATCGAGGCCAGTCCGTCCTCGCCCGGCCCCTCGTTCCGGTCTCCAGCCGGAAGCGCCAGCACGACGTCCACGAGCGGCAGGCTGCGGTCGGGCACGACGAAGACCGGCAGGCCGTTCCCGAGTTCGAAGCGCAGCCCGTCGACCGGCGGCGGCTCGAACGTCGACGGAGCAAAGCGCAGTTCCTCCGGCCGTTCCGGAATCGCCTGCGCCGGAAGGGGCGCGGTGAGCGGCGGCGTCGCCGCCGCGAGAAGGGCGAGCGCGAGCAGCCGGCTCACCGTCCGGAGTTCCCCGTCCGGGTCAGCGAGAGGACGGCCCGGTCGGCCGGCCGGAGATAGCGGTCGATCACCCGCGCCAGGTCGTCGGCCGAAACCACGGCCGCGGCGTCCAGCCACTCCGTCAACTGCCGCCAGCCGCCGAGAGCCTCAGCCGCCGCCAGGCGATGCGCCAACCCCGCGTCCTGTTCGAGCTGGCGCCAGGAATCCGTCAGGAGCTGCCGGCGCACCCGCTCGAGTTCGGCATCACCGGCCCGGGCCGTGCGCAACCGGCCGAGGAGCCGGTCCCAGGCCGGGATCAACTCTTCAAGATCGACCGCGTCGCCCGCCTCGATCCGCACCGCGAAGTAGCCGCCGAGCCTGCGCGACACGTGCTCCGCCGACGCCGCGAAGGCGACCCGGCCCTCGCCCACGACCAGGTCCCGATAGAGCCGGCCGGACCGACTGTTCAGGAGACCGGCCAGGACGTCCAGCGCGACCGCGTCGCCGCCGGCCTCGAATGGCACCGTGGGATAGCGGATCTCCACCTGGCTGCGGCAGGCGCAGAGGCCTTCCAGGGATTCAAGCGCCGGCCCCGCAACCTCCTCCACCTTCTCCGCGCTCTCCGCGTCGCCGGCCCCTCCCCCACGCGCGCGGCCACCGCCACCGAGCCGGCCGAAGTAGCGTTCCGCCAGGGCGCGGGCGCGCTCCGGCGACAGGTCTCCGACCAGCACCGCGACGAGGCGGTCGGGGCGGTAGTGGGTCTCGAAGTGGGAACGCGCGGCCGCCGGCAGGAGCCGCGCGACCTCGAGGCGCTCACCGCCCGGCGAGTGGGCGTAGGGGTGCCCGGCGCCCCAGTAGGCGGCGTCGAACAGCTCGAACCAGGTCCCGGCGGGAGTCGAATCGATGCGCTGGCGGCGCTCCTGCTCGACCACTGCCAGTTCCCGCCGGAAGCCCCGGAACACGGGCTCGAGCAGGCGGTCGGCCTCCATCCAGAACCAGAGCTCGACCTTCTCCTTCGGCACCAGCGTCTGGAACGTGGTCGAGTCGTGGCGGGTGACCGCGTCGATCCCGAGCGCGCCCGCCCGGGTGTAGACGCCGGAGTAGGCGCCCGGCCGCTGAACGGCTGCCAGCCGCTGCTCCACGCGGTCCAGGCCAGACACGGCCGCGCCGCGGCGGACCGACTGTTCGTACAGCCGCTCCCAGCGCCGGAGCAAGGGCGCTTCCTTCTCCCAGTCGCGGGTGCCGATCGTCCGGCTGCCGGCGTACAGGAGATGTTCGACGACGTGGGCAAGGCCGCGGCGGCCGGGCGGGTCCGACGCGGAGCCGGCGCTCACCCCCCAGACGGCGGCAACGAGCGGCCGGTCCGGGCGTTCGACGACCAGGAAGGTCATCCCGTTGTCGAGGGTGAAACGGGCGGGTTCGAGGGGCGGGGAGGTGGCAGCGGCCGCGGTTGAGGCGACGAGCAGGAGCGCCAGAGCACCGCCGTGCTTCACGGGCGTTCCTCTACGACGAGGTAGGCGCCGGCTGGAGGATCGACGATCCGGGTGCGGGCGCCCGAGGGCCAGCGGAGGTCGAGTTGCCGCCGGCCGGCCGCCGCCGGGACGGCCCAGCGCAGGCGGTGGCCGCTCGACGACTGGTAGCTGTCGCCGCGGATCGTCCAGCGTCGTGCCGGTGGCGTACCGGTTTCGCCGGACAGGGTCGCCACCGCGCCCACCGCCTGCGTGTTCGGAGACCGGCCGCGCAGTTCGAGGCCCAGCCACGTCGTGCCAGCCGGCCCGGTCGTGTCATTCCGCCACAGGCGGGCCGGACCGCCGTTCGCGGTGACCGCAAGGTCGGCGTCGCCGTCGTTGTCGTAGTCCGCGATGGCGGCCCCGCGGCTCACCAGGGGATCTCCGTCGGTCCAGACGCAGCGCACCTCGGAGAAACCGCCCGCCGCGTCGCCGGAGCGGCCGCGCAGCAGCAGGTTCCGCTGCCGGTGCTCCGTGTTGTCGCGCCGCGGCGACGCGAAGATGTGGCCGTTCGCGACGTACACGTCGAGCGCGCCGTCGCGGTCGAAGTCCTCGGCGACGATCCCGAAGCCCAGCAGGTTGAAGGACGGCTGTCCGAAACCGGTAGTGGCCGAGACGTCCTCGAACAGCAGGCCCGGCCCCGGCCCGGCGTTCCGGTACAGCGTGTTCGTCTCCACGTCGAAGTTGGTCACGGCCAGGTCCGGGTCGCCGTCGAGGTCGAAGTCGGCCACGGCCAGGCCCATGCCCGCCTCCGGCCGGCCGTTGCGGTTGACGGCGGCGCCCGAGAGCAGGGACAGGTCCTCGAACGTGCCGTCGCCCCGGTTCCTGAACAGGAGGTTCAGCGTCAGGTCGTTCGCGACGTAGAGATCCGGCCGGCCGTCCGCGTCGAGGTCGGTGAACAGGACGCCCAGACCCTTGCCGTCGGCGCCGGCAAGGCCGGCGGCGGCCGTCGCGTCCTCGAAGCCTCCGTCGCCATCGTTCGTGTAGAAGCGGTCGTGCTGGCCCGTGAACAGGGACGGATCGCACACCTCGGGCGGCGATTCGGGTCCCTCCCGGCGGCAGTCCAGGCCGTGGTCCGGGTCGTAGTCGAGGTAGCGGCTGACGTGGAGGTCGAGATCGCCGTCCCCGTCCGCGTCGGCCAGCGCCATCGAGGAGCCCCAGGGAAACTCGTCCGCCCCTCCCTCCGGCGCGGCCGCCGCCAGCCGCTCGGCCGCGGCGAAGCGACCGACGCCGTCGTTGCGCAGGATGACCGTGGGGCCGTAACGGGAGACGAGCAGGTCGATGTCGCGGTCGCCGTCGACGTCGGCGGCCACCACGCCCTGGCCGTAGCCGCGCGCCAGGTCACCGGCGCCGGCCGGTGCGAAGCGGAGCTCCCCGGCGTCGTCCGGTCCGAGGTTCCGAAACAGGCGGTCGGCCGAAACCTCGCCGTCGTCCGGCGGAAACGGCCCCGACTGCACCAGGTAGAGATCGAGCCAGCCGTCGCCGTCGAAGTCGATCCAGGCGACTCCGGCGCCCATCGTCTCGGGCAGGTGCAGCCCGCCGGCCGCGCCCGCGTCGTGGACGAAGCGGAGTCCCGTTTCGGCGGCCACCTCGGAGAAGCTGAATCCGCAGTCCTCCGGGGCAGCGGCCAGGCAGGGGAGGAAAGCGAATGAGTGGACAGCGGCAACGACGACGGTCAACCGTCGTGCACCGCCTCGCCAACCCATCCGGCGACGCTAGCAGCCCGGCCGGGTCCCTTTAGACTGCGCCGATGGACGTGGCCTGCGGCACGCACACTCTGGCCTTCGACGAGCGCCCCCTGGTCATGGGCGTCCTGAACGTGACGCCGGACAGCTTCTCGGACGGAGGCCTGTACGAGACGCCGGACCGGGCGATCGAGCACGCGCGGCGGATGGCGGCGGAGGGCGCCGACCTGATCGACGTCGGCGCGGAGAGCACCCGCCCGGGCGCTGCGCCCGTCGAGCTGACCGACGAACTCGAGCGCCTGTTGCCGGTGATCGAGGGCATCACCGGGCTCGACCTCGGCGTGCCGCTGAGTGTCGACACGGCGAAGCCGGAGGCGGCCGACCACGCGCTCGCCGCCGGCGCCTCGATGATCAACGACGTCTCGGGCGCCGGCGAGGCAATGCTGGAAGTGGCGGCCCGCCACGGCGCGCCGGTCATCGCGATGCACATGCGGGGCGAGCCCCGGACGATGCAGCACGCGCCGCGCTACGACGACGTCGTAACCGAGATCCGCGACTACCTCTCTGCCCGCGTGACCGCCGGCCGCAGGCTCGGCGTCCATGTGCTCGTGGATCCCGGGATCGGCTTCGGAAAGACGCTGGAGCACAATCTCGAGCTGCTGGCGAACCTCCACGCGCTCCGGGATCTCGCCGCACCGGTGGTGCTGGGCGTATCTCGCAAGTCCTTCCTCGACCGGCTGCTCGGCGGCCTTCCGGTCGAGGAGCGGCTGGCCGGGACTCTCTCGGTCAACGCCTGGGCCGCCGCCCTCGATGCCGCCGATGTGCTGCGGGTCCACGACGTGCGGGAGCACCGGCAACTGGCGGAGAGCATCGCCGCCCTGCGCCGGTATCGCCGGGCGGCGGCGCCACGGCGGCGGGTTCTGGCCCGCGGCATCCCCTGCCGCTGCCGCGTCGGCGTGACGGCGAAGGAGCGCGCCGAGCCGCAGGACCTGCTGGTGGATGTCGAAGTGTCCCTGGCGCCGGCCGGCCTGGGCGCACGCGACAACCTGGACACGACGGTGGACTACGCGGAACTTGCCGCACGCGCCCAGGCCGTCGCGGCCAGGGACGAGTACCGTCTGGTGGAGACGCTGGCCGAACGCATCGCGGCCGCGATCACCACCGACGCCGGCTCGAGGACCGGCGGCACGGCGGGTCCGAAACGGATCGAGTCGCTTCGCGTGCGCGTCTCCAAGCCGGGCGCGGCCCGCGAGCTCGGCGTCGCCGAAGTCGGCGCGGAGATCGACTGGCGGCCGTGACCCGTACGCGAGCCTTCATCGCTCTGGGATCCAACCTGCGGCCCCGGAACACGCACCTGCGCGCGGCCGTCGATCGCCTGCGCGACATCGCGGAGGTGACCGCGGTGTCGCGCTTTCTTCGCACCGAGGCCGTGCCCGAGCGCGGGGTCGCGGCCACCGACCCGGAGTTCCGGAACGCCGCGGCCGCGCTCGAGACCGGGCTCGACGCCCGCGGATTGCTCGCGGCCCTGCTGGAGATCGAGGCCGCCCTCGGTCGCGACCGGACCGGCGGCGTCGGCGGCCCGAGGACCATCGATCTCGATCTGCTGCTGTTCGGCCCCGCCATCATCGACCAGTCCGGCCTGGCCGTGCCGCATCCCCGCATGCACCGGCGGCTCTTCGTGCTGGAGCCGTTGGTCGAAATCGCTCCGAACGCCTGGCATCCGGGCCTGCGGAAGACGGCGGCCGAACTCCTGGCGGAGCTCGTGGTGCCGGTGTCGGTGCGCCGGCCTTCTGGCCGGCATCCGGTCAGTAGCTCTTCGGCAGGCCCAGCACCTTCTCGGCGATGTGGCAGAGGATGAGCTGCGGGCTCACCGGGGCGAGTCGCGGGATCATGACTTCCCGCATCAGCCGCTCGACGTGAAACTCCTTCGCGTAGCCCATGCCGCCGTGGGTCATGACGGCCTGGGTGCAGGCCTTGAAGCCGGCTTCGGCGCCGAGGTACTTCGCGGCGTTCGCATAGTGGCCGCAGGGTTCGTCGCGGTCGTAGAGCGAGGCCGCCTGCATCGCCATCAGGAATGCGGCCTCCAGCTCCATCCAGCACTCCGCCAGCGGATGCTGGATCGACTGGTTCTGGCCGATCGGCCGCCCGAAGACCCTGCGCTCGCGGGCGTAGTCCGCTGCCCGCTCCAGCGCGTTGCGGCCCACGCCGACCGCCTCGATGCCGATCAGGATCCGCTCCGGGTTCAGGCTGTGCAGGATGTACTCGAAGCCCCGTCCCTCTTCGCCGATCCGATCTTCGGCCGGTATCTCGAGGCCGTCGATGAACAGCTCGTTCGAGTCCACGGCGGCCCGACCCATCTTCGGGATCCGCCGGACCTCGACCTTCGACCGGTCGAGCGTCGTGTAGAACAGCGACAGTCCCTTGGTCGCCTTCCCGGTCTCGGCCCTGGGCGTCGTGCGCGCCAGGAGCATGATCCGGTCGGCCTCCTGGGCGGTCGTGGTCCAGATCTTGCGGCCATGGACGATGTAGCCGCCGTCCGCCTGCCGCTCGGCGCGGGTCGTGATCGCCGTCGTTTCCAGGCCCGCGTCGGGCTCGGTGACCGCGAAACAGGTCTTCGCCCGGCCTTCGATCAGTTCCGGCAGGAACCTCTGTCGCTGCTCTTCCGTCCCGAAGACGACGATCGGATGCGGACCGAAGATGTTGATGTGGATCGCCGACGCCGCACTCATGCCGCCGCCGGCACGGGCCACCTCGTGCATCACCAGAGCCGCCTCCGTGACGCCCAGACCGGAACCGCCGTACGCCTCCGGCATCGCGATACCGAGTGCGCCGCACTCGGCCATGGCGCGGTGGAACTCACCAGGGAACCGCACTTCGTTGTCGACTTCGAGCCAGTATTCGTCGTCGAAGCCGGCGCAGGTGCGCGCGATTCCCTCGCACAGCGCCCGCTGCTGTCCGGTGAGGGTGAAGTCCATCCAGTCAGCTCTCGCCGAACTCGACTTCGATCCACGTCTCTATCTGGTCGCGGACCTCGCGGAACGCCCTGGCGCGCGCTTCCGGATCCTGGACGGCCGCCGGATCCTCGAACTGCCGGTGGAGCCGCTCCAGTGCCGGCACGTAGGGGCAGTTCGCCCGCGCGTGATCGCAGACCGTGACCGCGATGTCGACCGCGCTCTCGTCCGCGAGACACTCCTCAACCGACTTGGAGCGCTGTCCGGCGATGTCGATTCCGATCTCCGCCATCGCCTCCACGGCAAGGGGGTCGAGGCCCGCCGGCCGCGTGCCCGCGGACCGGGCCCGGTAGCGGTCGCCGAAGCGGCGCCGGAGCAGCCCTTCCGCCATCTGGGAACGGGCCGCGTTGCCGGTACAGACGAACAGCACCAGTTTGCGGGACTCCGCGTTCCCTTCCGGCTCGCTCACGAATCAGCCGGGCGCCGAAGGAAGCAGAACGAACCGCGCCAACACGGCAAAGCCGCCGATCAGGATGAGCGCCGCGGTCCAGATGAGGGCCAACTGCTGCCACCTCTCCAGATGGTCGAGCGCCCGTACCCGCCGCAGGATGCCGCGCAGCAGGAACGGCATGGACGCTCCCCAGACGAGGAGCAGGCCCAGGAGCAGCCAGGAGGCCGGCGAGAAGCCCTGCAGCACGGCCAGCGCCCCGATCGCGAAGAGGAGCGCGATACGCACGACGACCCGCACGAAGCGCAGGCTCCCGGCCTGCTGCCGCTTGAGCTTCTCCCGCCGGTCGCTGAAGTCGATCGCCATCTTCCCGTTGCCCTCAGATCTCCGCCGCCTGCGCTCTCAATGCGTCGACGTTCGCCTCCCGCCCCGTCTCGACTCAGGAATCGCCGAGACCGGCCAGGTCGAGCAGAAACGCGTAGACCAGGGCCGTCTCGCGGTAGCGGTCGTAGCGTCCGGAAGCGCCGCCGTGGCCGGCGCCCATGTTCGTCTCGAGCAGCAGGAGGTTGTCGTCCGTCTTGTTGGCCCGCAGCCGCGCCACCCACTTCGCCGGCTCCCAGTACTGGACCTGCGAGTCGTGCAGGCCGGTCGTGACGAGCAGGTGGGGGTAGTCGCGCGCCTCCACGTTGTCGTAGGGCGAGTAGGAGAGCATGTAGTCGTAGTACTCGCGTACCCTCGGATCACCCCACTCGTCCCACTCGAAGGTCGTGAGCGGGATGCTCGCGTCGAGCATCGTGGTCACGACGTCGACGAAGGGCACCCGGGCCACGACGCCGTCCCAGAGGTCGGGCCGCATCGTGAACACCGCGCCCACCAGCAGGCCGCCGGCGCTGCCGCCCATCGCGTAGATCCGGTCGGGATCGGCGTAGCCCTCGGCCGCGAGATGCTCGGCGGCGGCGATGAAGTCGGTGAATGTGTTCTTCTTGTGAAGGAGCTTGCCGTTCTCGTACCAGGAGCGGCCCATCTCCTCGCCGCCGCGGATGTGGGCGATCGCGTAGACGAAGCCGCGGTCGATCAGGCTCAGAAGCGGCGAGCTGAACGACGCGTCCATGCTCGCGCCGTAGGAACCGTAACCGTAGAGCAGCAGCGGACTGCCGCCCTCTTCCGGCCGCAGGTCGGGCCGGTAGACGAGGGACACCGGCACCCGGGTGCCGTCGCCCGCGGTCGCCCACAGCCGTTCGCTCCGGTAGTTGGCGGAATCGAAGCCACCCAGCACCTGGTCCTGCTTGCGCAGGGTCCTCTCGCGCGTCGCCGGGTCGTAGTCGAACACGGACCGCGGCGTGGTCAGGGACTGGTAGACGTAGCGAAGCGTCCCGGAGGACGGGTCCGGGTTGACGCCGAGGCCGGACGAGTAGGTCGGCTCGCCGAAGTCCAGGTCGTGCCCGTCCGGTCCGTCGCCCCCCATCGGCTCGATCCGGAGCTGCTCCAGGCCGTCGCGGCGCTCGGCCAGCACGAGGAAGCGGTCGAACAGCTCGAAGCCTTCGAAGAGCACGTCGTCGCGGTGCGGCAACTCCTCGCGCCAGGCGGCGCGGCCGGTGGCGTTCTCGGCGGTCGACATGAGCCGGAAGTTCGGCGCGCCGTCGTTCGTGCGCACCCAGAAGCGGTCCCCCAGGTGATCGACGCTGTACTCGTGGCGTTCTCCCCGCGGCTCGAAGACGGCGAAGTCGCCGCCGGGATCGTCCGCCCGCAGGACACGCACCTCGGTGCGCAGCGTATGGCTCGAGGTCGCCATCAGGTACTTGCGCGACTGGCTCCGCCCGAGGAACACGCTGAACGTCTCGTCCGGCTCCTCGTAGACCAGTTCGTCGGCGGCACCGGAGCCGAGGCGGTGCCGGTACACCTGGTAGGCGCGGAGCGTGTCGGGATCCTGCCGGACGTAGAACAGGGTCGCGCTGTCGGCGGCCCAGACCAGATTCGCGGTCACGTCGGGGATCTCGTCCGGGAGAGTCTCGCCGGTCTCCAGGTCCTTGAAGCGAACGGTGTAGAAGCGGCGCCCGACGTCATCGACACCGTACGCCAGGATCCGGTGGTCCGGACTGACGGACGGACGGACCGCGGTGTACTCCTTGCCCTCGGCGACCTCGTTGACGTCGACCAGCACTTCCTCCGCCTCGGGATCCGGGTCGCCGCCGAACGTGTCGCCGTCCGCGGGCCGGCGACAGTGGATCGGGTACTGCTTCCCCTGCTCGTAGCGGGTGTAGTACCAGTAGTCGCCGTCGCGATAGGGAACCGACGCATCGTCCTCGACGACCCGGCTGCGAATCTCCGAGAACACGCGCTCCTGGAGCGCCTCGGTGTGCCCCAGCGCGGCGTCGACGTAGGCGTTCTCGGCCTCGAGATAGGAGATCACCTCCGGGTTCTCGCGCTCACGCAGCCAGTAGTACTCGTCGACCCGCACGTCGCCGTGCGTCTCGAGCTCGTGAGGACGGGCCTCGGCCAGCGGCGGATCGCCGGGGCTGGCCGCGGGGGCGTTGCAGGAAGTCACCGCGAGAGCGGCCACGAGAAGGACGGCGGCAGGTACCTTGGGCATAGGCAAGCGAGTCTAGCCCGCAGATCAGCCACCACTCCGCTCCCACAGCAGGATGGCGGCGAACAGGTCCTCGAGCGCGGCGCCGACCGACTTGAACAGCGTGATCTCGGAAGCATCGCGGCGGCCGCCGTGCCCTCCGCGGCAAAGGTCGTAGAAGTCGGCCGCGACGTCTTCGGCCCTCAGTGCGCCGGACTCGATCGGCTGTGTGAGATCACCGGCCTCGACCAGGGCGTCGTCCCGAGTGTCGACGAAGACGGTCGAACGTCGCACGGCCTCGTCGTCCGCCTCGCGCATCCCCGGCGTGAAGCCGCCGACCAGGTCGACATGCAGGCCGGGCCGGAGCCAGTCGCCGAAGATCAGGGGTTTCGTGGCCAGGGTGCCGGTGCTCACGATGTCGGCGCCGCGGACCGACGCCTCCAGGTCGGTCGCCGTCCCCGTCACGAGCCCCTCGAGCAACGGCGAACGGGACGCCGCGAGAGCCCGCTCAGGCCGCCGCCCCCAGAACTCGATCTCGAGGTCCGGGTTCACGGCCGCGTGAGCCCCGGCCAGGTGGGGCGCCAGGTTGCCCGTGCCGACGACGAGCAGCCGACGGGAATCCGGCCGCGCCAGGAACCGCGCAGCCAGAGCCGACGCCGCCGCCGTCCGCCGCAGCGTCAGTTCGAGGCCGTCGATCAGGGCCAGCGGCTCGCCCGTCTCGCCGGAGGCCAGGATGAAGCTGGCCTGGACGGCGCCCAGCCCGCGGGAGGAATTGCCGGGGAACACGGACGCCACCTTGACGCCGAGGTAGCCGCCGACCGTCCATGCGGGCATCAGGAGCAGCGTCGCCTCGGGATCGCCTGCCGGCGCCTCGACGCCGTGCTGATGGCGTACCGGCATCTCGCAGCCGTCGCGGAAGCCCGCTTCGAGTGCATCTACCAGAGCCCCCCAGGGCAGCAGTTCGGCCGTCCGGCCAGCGTCGAAGACCTTCATGCAGCCAGCGGAGGATAGTCTCATCGTCCGTGGACCACCTTGAACAGCTCGAAGAGAACGGCTACGTCATCCTGGAAGGCGTGCTCGACCGCGAGCAGCAGACGGCGCTGCGTGGCGTGCTCCAACCCCACTTCGAGCGCCACCTGTTCGGCCGCAACCCGTTCGAGGGTCACAACACGCAACGGGTCTACGGCCTGCTCGCGAAGTCGCGGCTGTTCGATGCCCTGGTCGCGCACCCCGCGGTGATGGCGGCCTGCGAGGCGACGCTCGGACCCGGCTTCCTGCTCTCGGTGGCCCATGCCATCCTGATCCACCCGGGCGAGGTGGCGCAGAACCTCCACCACGACGACTCGTTCTATCCGCTGCCGCGGCCCAGAAAGGCGCTCGGCGTCAGCACGATCTGGGCGCTCGACGACTTCACGGAGGACAACGGCGCCACCCGCATCGTGCCCGGCAGTCATCGCTGGAACGGCGAGCGGCCCGACGAGCCGGAAGCCGCGCCGGTCATCATGCCGGCCGGGTCCCTGCTCATCTTCCTCGGCACCCTCTTCCACGGCGGCGGCGAGAACCGCTCGGCCGGTTCGCGGCTCGGGCTCACGATCCAGTACTGCCCGGCCTGGGCCCGCCAGCAGGAGAACTTCATTCTGGGAGTACCTGCCGGCGAGGTATCGAATCTGTCCGTGACGATCCAGGAACTGATCGGTTACGGCATCCATCCCCCGTTCATGGGCCACGTCGATGGCCGTCATCCCCTGAAGGCGCTCCAGACATGAAGAAGCTCGCATTGTTGCCCGCGCTGGCCGCGCTGTTGTTCGCCCTGGCCTGTGGCGCTCCCGCGGACGCTCCCGAAGCCGCAGCGACCGGCGAAGAAACCGCCGTTGCGGCCGTCCCCGACGGGACGCCGCGACTCGTCCTGATCATCGTCGTCGACCAGATGCGCGGCGACTACCTGGAGCGCTTCGACGCCCTTCTGAACCACGGGCTGGGGCGGCTGCTCCGCGAGGGCGTCGTCTTCACCGACACCCATCACTTCCACGCAAACACCGAGACAGCGCCCGGCCACGCCACGCTCTCCACAGGCGCGTTCCCGAAGAACAACGGAATCGTCAGCAACTCCTGGTTCGACCGTGAACGCGGCGAGGACGTCTATTGCTGCGCCGACCCGGACCACGGCCTCTCGCCGCGCAACCTCCTCGTACCGGCTCTCGGCGACCTGTTGAAGGCCGCATACCCGGAGGCAAAGGTGTACGCCGCCAGCGCCAAGGACCGCGCGGCGATCCTCATGGGCGGACACCACGCGGACGGCGCCTGGTGGTACAGCCGCTCCACCGGCGGCTTCGTCACCTCGACCTACTACGGCGACGAGGAGTCCCAGCCCGGTTGGGTCGAAGCCTTCAACGACGAGGACCGCCTGGGCAGCAACTTCGCCAACGCCTGGAACCCCCTCCTCCCCCTCGACCACACGTCCGCCTACGACATCGAACCGCTCGACCGCGGCCCCGTCATCGACACGTTCCCCCACGCGGTCGGCGGCTTCACCGTCGAGCGCGACGCGTTCTACGGCGACATCTACCGGTCGCCCTTCGTCGACGACTACCTCGAGGCCTTCGCCGAGGTTCTGATCGAAGCGGAGGATCTGGGCGCCGACGAGGTTCCCGACCTGCTCGCGGTCAGCTTCTCGGCCCTCGACACGGTGGGCCACGGCTACGGCCCGAACGCCCCCGAGACCCTGGACACGATCCTCCGGCTCGATCGCTCGATCGGCAAGCTCCTCGACTTCGTCGATGAGCGGATCGGCATGGAGAACGTGGTCGTCGCGTTCTCCGGCGACCACGGTGTCGGCGAAGTCCCCGAACTCGTGGTGCGCGACGGCGGCGACGGCGGCCGTTTCGGCACCGAACAGACCCTCTGCCTGCAGCGCCTGCAAACACGCATCGAGAAGCGGTTCGGCGACGCGAAGCTCCTGACGTCGACCTTCTACCTGGACCGGGAGGCGATCTCGGCGGCCGGCATCGACAAGGCGGCGGTCGAGGACGAGATCATCGACGTGATGTCCGCCTGCCCACTGATCGTCGAGGTCGTCCGGGCCGCCGATCTCGACCCGGCCAAACCGCTCCACGAGCTCTACCTGAACAGCCATCGCGACGACCGGGGGCCGGACCTGATCGCGATTCCCGAACCGAACGTGTTGCCCGTGCCCATCTCCGTGATCGTCGCCAGCCACGGGTCGCCCTACCACTACGACACGCACGTGCCGCTGATTTTCCGCCTCCCGGGCGGCGCCGGCCGCGTGGTCGAGGAACGGGCGAACACGGTCGACATGGCGCCCACTCTGGCCGCGATCCTCGGCCTCGAGGTCGACAGCGTCGCCGGCTTCGAAGGGTTCGACGGCGTCGACCGGCTGGCCGATTCATGACACTCAGGAGGAAAACCGCCATGAGGAAGATCTTCCGGACCGCCGCCGTCGTCATCACCCTCTGCCTCGCCTCGGTCCTCGTCGCGGGCTGCCAGGCCGAGGCGCAGACCTACGCCGAGAAACTCGGCTTCCCGGCCGGTACCCGCGCCGTCATCCTGCACGTCGACGACGCCGGCATGTCGCACGACTCGAACGTCGGCGCCCTCCGCTCGATCCTGGAGGGCGCCGCCAACTCGATGAGCGTCATGATGCCCTGCCCCTGGGTGCCCGAACTCGTGCGGGCCCTGGAGGAGAACCCGGGCATCGACGCCGGCCTCCACCTGACGCTGACCGCCGAATGGGACGACTACCGCTGGGGGCCGCTCGTGGGCCGCGAAGCGGCGCCCGGCCTGGTCGACGCGGAGGGCGCCCTGTGGTCGAGCGTCGCGGAAGTCGTCGCCCACGCAAGCCCCGACGAGGTGGAAGCGGAGGTCCGCGAACAGATCCGCCGCGCCCGCACGATGGGCTTCGAGCCGACCCACCTGGACTCCCACATGGGCACGCTGTTCGCCACGATGGACTTCCTCGAGCGCTACATCGAGGTCGGGATCGACGAGGGCATCCCGCTCATGTTCCCCGGCGGCCACAACGAAATCCTCGAAGCCCAGTACGAAGCCCAGGGACGGGACACCCCACCGGGGCTCGGCCGCGCGACCGAACTCGGCGAACGGATCTGGGACGGCGGCCTGCCCGTCCTCGACGACCTCCACAACCTGAGCTACGGCTGGGTCCCGGAGAGCGGCGCGGACGCAACGGACGAGGAACTGACCGAATACAAGGTCGAGCGCTACGTCCAGGCCCTGCGCGACCTGCGCCCCGGCGTCACGATGGTCATCCTGCACTCGACCGATCCGAGCGAGAACTTCAAGTACATCTCGACTTCCGGCCCCACCCGCAAGGGCGACATGCTGGCGATGCTCGACCCCCGCGTCCAGCAGGCGATCGAGGACGAGGGCCTGGTGCTCACGACCTTCCGCGAACTCAAGGAAAGGCGGGACCGCGTCGACTGAGAGCCGGCTCCTCCTGGAGACGACGGGAGACGCGACTGCCGAAGAAACGGCGGCCGCCTGGCTGGTTCAGGCGCGACGGTTGCTGGCGGTGATGGACTGGCCGGTCGAGTCGGCGAGGATCGAACCGACCCCGGGAGGCCCACTGGCCGTTCTGAAGGCTCCCCCCGGAGAGGCAACCGCGAACGCCGGTGCGATCCTCGACTGGGCGTCGGAAGCATCGGCGCGAGTACTCCGCGGCGATCCGCAGCCGTCCGACGCGGAGGTCTACAAGGCGGCTCGCGCCCTGCTCTAGCTCGTGATGCGCTGGAACTTCGGCGGCCGGCGCTCGACGAAGGAGGCGACGCCTTCCTTGAAGTCACCGCGCTGGAGGCTCTCGGCCATCAGCTCGTTCGACTCACGGAGCGCATCGCCGGTGTCCATCATCAGGTGACGGTAGACCTGCTGCTTGATCACCTTGAGCGACATCGGCGCGGAGCGCTCGGCGAGCGCCCGGACGTAGTTCTCGGCCTCGGGCACGACCCGGTCGTGCGGCACGGAGCGGTTGACGACGCCCATCTGGGCCGCTTCCGGACCGTAGAACTTGCGGCCCGTCCAGAGAATGTCGAGCGCGTTGGCCGGGCCCGCCACGCGGGGCAGAATCCAGCTCAGCCCGTGCTCGGCGATCAGGCCGCGGTTCACGAACGCAGACGTGAAGACCGCCCGGTCCGATGCGAGACGGATGTCGCAGAGCATCGCGATGGCGAAGCCGAGACCCGCGCAGGGGCCGTTGATCGCGGCGACGATCGGCTTGCGCACCGCCATCAGGTAGTTGAAGGTGACGCCGAAGTTGTCTTCGCCCATCTCCTCGATCGCGCCGGCCTGCGCGTCCTCGAAGTCGTTTCCGCCGCCGCTGCCGCGCTCGCCGCGACTGGTGGCCTGGAGGCCCTGCATGTCCGCGCCGGCGCAGAAGCCGCGGCCGGCACCAGTCAGGACGATGCCGACGACGCGCTCGTCGCTCTCGGCGGCCGCCATCGCGTGCTTCATCTCGGCCATCATGCTGCCGGTGATCGCGTTCAACTGCTCCGGCCGGTTCAGGGTGATCGTGGCGATCGGATCGTCCACGTCGTACTTGATGAGTTCGTACTCGGTCATTCGCTTTGGCCTCCAGGCGCTGTTTCAGAGTGAGCGGCCGAGACTACCAGCGGCGCTAACATGGAATCCATGTTGCAACCTGGAACCCTGCACGGAACCGTCGGCGCGTGGCTCGCCGTCGCCGCCGCGGGCGCTTTCCTCCTCGCATGCGCCGGCGCGGAGCCGGTGTCCGAGCCCCGGCCGGTCGCGCCGGCCGGCACGTCGGACCGGCTGGACATCGTCGACCGGGCGATCGAGCATCACGGGGGAGAGTTGTTCGAGCATTCGCGGGTCAGGCTGACGGTGGCGTCGCGCTCCGGCAGCTTCGACGTCGACTCGACGATCGAAGGCGACCGCTTCGAGTACGTCATCCGGGCGTCCGCCGGGGACGACGAGCGCGAGTACCGCCGCGACAACAGAGCACTCGAGGTGACCGAAGGCGGCGAACCGATGGACATGGACGAGAGCGAGCAGGTGCGCGCGGAGAGCTACGTCAACCAGCGCATGTACTTCCTCTTCCTGCCCTACAAGCTGAACGACCCCGGCACCTTCAAGGAAGACCAGGGGCTGGAGGAATGGAACGGACGGCAACTGCAGCGGGTCCGCGTGACCTTCCAGGCCGGTTCCAGCGACGGCGCCGACAGCGCCTACGTCTACTGGTTCGACCCGGAGACCGCCCGGCTCGAGCAGTTCGCCTACGACTACAGCGCCGGCACCGGACTCCGTTTCCGCACCCTCCGGAACTACCGCCGCATCGGCGGCCTGCTGTTCTACGACGCGGACAACTACGGCCTGAACACGCCGGACGGAGGACTGACCGTCGACGACATCACACCGGCGTACGTCGAGGAGGAACTGCCTCTCGTCTCGCAGATCGAGCTCCGCGACGTCGAGGTGGAGAGCCTCGCCCAATGAAGGTCGGACTCGTGAGGAGCGGAGTCGCAGCCTCCGCTCTTGCCTGGCTCGCGGCCGGCGCAATGCTGGTTTCCTGCGAACCGCCCCAACTCGAAGAACCGCCACCCGTGTTCGACCCGCAGACGGTTGCCGCGGCGGTGCTGGAGGTGCTCGACGCGCAGGTGGAGGCCTGGAACGACGGCGACATCGAGGGCTTCATGGCGGGCTACCTGCGGAGCGAGGAGCTGCGCTTCACTTCGGGCAGCGAGGTTCGCCGCGGCTGGAGGCACACGCTGGAGCGTTACCGCGAGACCTACCCCGACCGCGCCGCGATGGGGTCGCTGGCCTTCGAGGACCTGGACGTCCGGGTGCTCTCCGAGCACGCCGCCATGGTCTTCGGCCGCTTCCGCCTGACGCGGGAATCCGACGAGCCGACCGGTCTGTTCACGTTGCTCGTGGAGCGGCACGGAGAACAGTGGCTGATCGTCGCCGATCACACTTCCAGCTAGGCGGCCGGCCGTGGCGCCGACCATGACGAGACGATGAGAGAACCGAGCGTCATCCTGATGGGCGTGGCCCTGCTACTGGTGCTGGGGGCCGTCTGCTTCGCGCTGGAACTCCCCCGCATCGAGGGGGCGATCGAGACGCGAACGACCGCGACGCTCGCGGACGTCGGCGTGCGCGGTCTCCGCATCGAAGCGGACGGCCGCGCCATCACGCTCCACGGCACGATCGCCTTCGCGGAGATCGGGCTCGAGGCGGCGCGACGCGCGGCGGGCGAGCCGGGAGTGCGAAGCGTTGACAACCGCCTCGTGATGGCGGTCGAGCCGAGCTTCGAGTTCGGCCTTGACGGCGACATCTGGCTGCTGGCCGGACGCCTGCCGACCCCCGAAAGCCGGCAGGAGCTGTTCGACGCGGCGGCGGCGGTCATGGGTCAGGGCAACGTGATCGACGAAACGGGAGTCGACGACGCCGTGACCGAACCGCCCTGGATCCCGACCCTCCCGAGGCTGATTCAGCTCCTGCGGCAGGTGCACGGAGGAGCCGGCCTGAAGCTCGAGGACGGGACGTTGACCCTGACCGGCCACACATCGAGCGAAGGCATGCGCGACCGCCTGGAGTTCGACGTGCGCGCGATTGCCGCAACGGCCGAAACCGGCTGGACGATCGCCAACGAAATCGCGGTCGCTCCCGTCGGAGTGAACAGGGTCGCCCAGAACCGGATCCGCCGCCTGCTGCGGGAGCAGCCGATCGCGTTCCAGGGTCGTAGCGATGCACTCACCGAGGACGCCCGGACCGCCATTGCCGGAATCGGCGAGCTGCTGGACGCGTTCTCGGATACCCGGATCGAGATCCTCGTCCACACGGATGTCGGCAGCGATCCGGAGGATGACCGGCGGCTCAGCATCGCGCAGGCCGAGTCCATCCGCGAAGTCCTTTCCGCGAGCGTTCATCCCGACCGCCTGCTGGCCTTCGGCTATGGCAGCGACAGCCCGAACGACGAGGACGGCGGGAGCGGAAGTCGAGGGGTCGAGTTCCGCGTGTTCCACCGTCCCTGAAGCAGAATCCGCATGCTGTACGTCCTGTTCGAGATCTGGATCTGGGTGGTCGCCGCGGGGCTGGTCGGCGCCATCTTCGGCTGGTGGCTCCGCGGCATGCGGGCGGCCAGGGAAGTTGCACGTGAAGCCCTGCTCTGGCAGCAACGCGTCGAACGGCTGCGGAGACTCGCGACCGGGCTGAAGCAGACGACGGACGACGAAGGAAGAAACCCGGACGGCTCCTGAGTACTAGTCGCCCGTGCGGCGGTCGAACTCCGACGGCGCCACGGCGACGCCGGCCCGGTGCTGCATGGCGCGCGATGTGACGTCCGCCAGAACCCCGGGCCGGTCCGCCGCGATGTCCCATTGCTCGCCGGGGTCGAGCGCCAGGTCGTAGAGCAGCGGCGGGTCGTGCTCCGTTCGCTCGCCCGCCAGACCGTACGCACCCTGCGTGATGAAGTGCGCCTTGAAGTTCCCGACCCGGTAGGCGTAGAGCTCGCTGCCGCGGTAGAACGGCATCTCGTCGCGCGGCCCCTCCCCGTCACCGCGAAGGACCGGCGCGAGATCGAGACTGTCCATCGGCCGGTCGTCCGGAAGTGCGCCGCCGGAGAGCGAGAGGAAGGTGGCGAGGAGGTCGCTCGTCGACCCCATCTCGTCCGTGACGATGTCGGGAGCGATCGTCCCGGGCCACCAGAACAGCCCCGGCACCCGCATGCCGCCCTCCCAGGTCATCCCCTTGCCTTCACGGAGCGGTCCCGCCAGGCCGCCCTGGGTGCGGAAGGCTGTCCACGGGCCGTTGTCGCTGCTGAAGAAGACGAGCGTGTTCTCCGCCAGCCCCTCCTCCTCCAGCGTGTCGAGGATCCGGCCCACGCTCCAGTCGATCTCCTCGATCACGTCGCCGTAGAGCCCCGCGCCGCTGTGGCCCTCGAAGTCCGGCGCCCGGAACAGCGGCACGTGGGGCATGCTGTGCGGCACGTAGACGAGGAACGGCTCGTCCCGGTGCGTCCGGATGAAATCGACCGCCTCCTCGGCGTAGCGCTTCGTGATCGTCGTCTGGTCCGCCGGCTGCTCCAGCGTCTCCGTGACGATCTCTCCGGCCTCGTCGCGCTCCGAGCGGATGAGCGGCACGTCCCAGTACTCGATCTTCGGATCCACGAACGCGGCGCGACGCTCCTCGCGCGGGAGCGTCGACATCATGTCGTTCGAGTAGGGAATGCCGAACCAGTAGTCGAAGCCGTGCCGGGTCGGCAGGTACCGCGGCCGGTCGCCCAGATGCCACTTGCCGAACATGCCGGTGGCGTAACCGAGGTCGCGGAGCGCCTCGGCGAGCGTGATCTCCTCATCCTGAATCCCGCCCACGAAGTCCGGGAACAGCACCCGCACCTCGTCGCCGTAGAGCCCGTTTCGCACCGGCAACCGCCCGGTCAGCAGGCCCGCCCGGCTCGGCGAGCAGACCGAGGCGGTCACGTAGAAGTTCGTCCAGCGCTGGCCTTCGGCCGCCATCCGATCGAGGTGCGGCGTGCGGATCACGGGCGCGCCGTAGCTGCCGAGGTCGCCCCAGCCCAGGTCGTCGGCGAAGACGATGACGAAGTTGGGGGGGCGGTCCGAGGCTTCCGTCATCTCCGTTTCCGGTGGTGCGCAACCGCCGAGGACAAGAGCCAGGCAGACCGGAACGAGAGGGCTGTGTTCCCTGAGAGTCACGAAGGCTTCGCCTCCCTCCAGAGCCGCACCGTGAAGCGGTGCTCTTCCTCGATCAGGTCAGGCTCCGTGCCGTTGTGCGCGCGCATGCCGGGAATGACCTTGTTGCGCACCCCCATGCCTCGGGCATCCACGTAGCCGTAATCCCGCATCACGTTGACCAGCGTCTGGTTCCGGGCGTAGCGGACGCCGGACTTCATCCCGTCGACCGTCACGGTGTTCGGCAACCGTCCCGGGCTCTGCACTTCGAGGCGATCCGAGTAGATGGTCAACATGATGTCGGTCCCCGCGATGCTGTAGTCGCGATGGACCAGCGCGTTGGCGACGACTTCCCGGACCACATCCTCCGGATACTCCCACCGGTCGACCCGCCGCATGCCCTCGAGATGCGCGCTCGGCGTGGTGTTTCGACGCACGAAGTCCCAGGCCGCGTCGACCAGGCCGAGCCCGATCAGGGGGCCGTCGGCGCCGGCCAGCGGAACCATCGGTCCGTGCAGGTCCTCGTCGGCGCGCGTGGCGTAGTCGGGTTCCGAGCCCGGATAGCAGATCGCCCGAACACCGGCCTGCGGCACGTGCCGGTTCGGCGCACAGGCGAACAGCAAGACGCCATCCACCGTCGCCACGGACGTTCCGCTCGCGTCCGTCATCAAGTCGACGTTGCGCAGGAGCCTCTCCCATGCCTCCTCATCGTCGCGCGGTGGCGCCGAACCACCGAGAACGCGCTCGAAGTAGTCCCGCAGCCGCCGCAGATCGAGCGTGTCGAAACTCGCGCCGAGCGCAGGCTTCAGGCCGTAGTGCAAGCGGCCGGAAGCCTGGAACATCCGCTCGACCTCCTCCCTGCTTGCCTCCCGGTTCGTACTCCCGACCCGAACGTAGTAGGTGCGTCGCCCGTGATGAACGCGCCCGTACGGTTTGTCCGGCCCCTGGGTCACCCGCACCACGAGCACGTCGCGACCAGGCTCAACGTCCCGCACCCAGGAGAGCAGCGGCACGATCGGCGGCTCGATCTTGGCCCGGCACAGCTCGCTTACCCACTCTTCGAGACGCTCCCGCGCCACGCCGACGACCGTGCCGTCGTCCTCGACGCCGAGCAGGACCGAGCCCCCCTCGAGATTGAGGAACGCCACGAGCGACCTAGCCAGGTCGTAGTTCGAGACCTCGTCGCGCGCGAACTCGACGAGCGAGTCCTCGCCGTCGCCGATGAGGTCGAGCAGTTGAGCCGGGGTCATGGTCTCGCTGACGAGCCGGTCAAAGCGCAGATTCGGCGGCTGACGCGCATTGGGAGGAGTCTACGCCCTGCAAGCTGCGGCTCCGCCCTCTAGCAGCGCCGAACGGCCATCGGGACCCGCCGTTTCTGCAGCAACGGCCCACCGATCCCGGTGCTACCATCGCCGCCGTCACACCGGCCCTCAGTCGATCTCGAGTGCCGCATCCTGGGACGCCACGAAAGACGCGACCAAGTCACGGCCCAAACGCGATGAGTTCGGTAGAGCCCCTGACCGTCGGCACCCTACGCACGGAAGCGGCAGCCTTCGCCGAGTCGCTCAACCAACGGCCTGTAGCCGAACTCTTCGGCACGACCGACGGCAAGGCCCTAGGCACCTGGATCGAGTCGAGTTTCAACGAGTTCCTGGCCGAGAGCTACGCGTTCGAGGCCGGCAGCGCGGCACGGGGCATCGACTTCCCCGATCTCAACGTGGATCTCAAGGCGACATTCCTGTCGCAACCGCAATCATCCTGCCCGTTTCGGGACGCTTCGCAGAAGGTCTTCGGACTCGGTTACCACCTGCTCGTTTTCGTCTACGAGAAGACCGACATCAACCAGACGCGAACTGCGCGCATCGACGTCCGCCACGTCGTCTTCGTCGAAAGCGAGCGTACGGCCGACTACCAGACCACGGCGGGAATCCGCGGCATACTCGAACGCGAAGGCAATCTCGAAGACCTTGCTGCGTTCCTCGAGGAGCGCAATCTCCCGCTCGACGACACCGGCCGCCGATCACTCGCGGAACGCATTCTCGCCCGTCCGCCGCAACAGGGCTACATCACGGTCAGCAACGCGCTGCAGTGGCGGCTCCAGTATGGACATGCCATACGGAACGCCGGGGAGGTGGCCGGTGTCCACGATCTCCTCCGCTAAGGTCCACGGCAACCCAGCCGGGCCGGCTCGTGCGAGACTGAAGAAGGAACTCGGAGACTTCCAGACGCCGCCGGACCTGGCGCTGGCGGCCACTGGTGTTCTGCGGGCGGCCGGCAACCGCCCAGCCCGGCTTCTTGAGCCGACCTGCGGCAAGGGCTCCTTCCTTCGCGCCGCAGCCGAGCAACTCGGCAGTCCTCTGGAGATGTTCGGCATCGAGATCCAGCCCCGGTACGTCGAAGAGGCCCGCGAAACGCTCCGCGAGCATCCCCCTGCGGGCATCGACTGGCAGGTCCGGACCGGCGACATCTTCAGCTACGACCTGGGCGCTCTTCCCTGGCGCACGTCGGGGCCCCTTCTCGTACTCGGGAACCCGCCCTGGATCACGCTTGCCGAGTTGGGCGCCATGGATTCCGGGCACGTTCCACAGCGCTCCAACGTCCGATCCGTGCGGGGCATCGACGCACTGACGGGCGACTCGAACTTCGACGTAGCCGAGTACATCTGGATGCGACTGCTGACCGAACTGCGGGAACAGTCTCCTACCGTAGCCATGCTCTGCAAGACCTCCGTGGCGCGGCGAGTCCTCCTGCTCGCCCGCCGCCTTCGACTTCCGATAGCGGAATCAACCCTGTGGCGCTTCGACGCCCAGCGGTCATTCGGCGTCGCAGCCGACGCGGGCCTGTTCATGATCCGTCTGGATGGCGTTGGCGGCCGCTACGACTGCAAGGTCTACGAGTCCTTCACCGCTCCCGCTCCTGTCACGACGATGGGCATCGTCGACGGCGGCCTCGTGGCCGATGTTGCTTCTCACCGGAGGTCGCGGTTCTTCGACGGTCGGTCGCCGATCGAGTGGCGCCAGGGAATCAAGCACGACGCCTCGAAGATCCTCGAATTGAAACGCAACGAGGGCGGCCTTTGGCAGAACGGACTTGCCGAACCGGTTGATGTCGAAAATGACTGGTCATTTCCTCTGACGAAAGGATCAGATATCTACCGAGGCCGCGAGCCCAGCAGACGCGTCATCGTCACACAGCGATCTCTTGGTGAGAATCCGCGAGTCCTGCACAGGATGGCACCAAAGCTCTGGAAGTACCTGCGACACCACGAAGACCATTTCGCCCGGCGCAAGTCGTCGGTGTATCGATCTCGACCGGAGTTTTCGATGTTCGGCATCGGCCCATACACGTTCAGCCCATGGAAGGTGGCCGTGTGCAGCCTCTGGAAGGAACCGCGCTTCCGGGTTCTGCCTCCCATGGACGGCCAGCCGGTTCTCTGTGACGACACCTCGTACTTCCTGCCATGTACCAACGCCGAGCAAGCGGCCATCGTCGCAGCGACTCTCCGCAGCGAACCCGCCAGGAACCTCCTCAGATCGCTCGTCTTCGTCGATGCGAAGCGGGTGGTGACCAAGAAACTGCTCCAGCGGATCGATCTGCGCGCGATTCTCTCCAGGGATCGGGACGAGATCGTGAAAGACGCAACGACCATCTCGGCCGAGTTCCTGCCGTCAAGTGCTCCCGACCCCGACATCGAAGCCGAGGCAGACTCCCTCCTTCGCCAATGGTCGCCTGCCGAGCGCTCCCTGCCGTTCGACGAACCGGCCTCGTAACCGGAGAACAGGCCTGCCTGAGGTTTCCGCCAAACCGACCAACCCGAGACCACCCATGACCCCACCGCAGATCGACGAAGCCCGCGCCCTCGACCACCTGATGGACCTGCTCGCCATCGAGGGCCTGAGCGGCCGCGAGGGCAAGGTCGCGGCGGCCGTGCGTGAGAAGCTCCTCGCCGCGGGCTGCGAGCCGTCCTGGATCGGCCACGACGACGCGAACGAGCGGATTCCCGGCGACTACGAAGTCGGCAACCTGATCGTCGACCTGCCGGGCACGAGGCCCGGGCCGCGACGGCTGTTCATGGGGCACATGGACACGGTGCCGCTCTGCCGGGGCGCGGTGCCGGTGCGGCGAAACGGGCGGATCGAGGCCGAGGGCGACACGGCGCTCGGCGGCGACAACCGGACCTCGATCGGCGCCCTCGTGACGATGGTCGAGACCCTGCTCGAGCAGGAAGTGCCGCATCCGCCCACCACGGTGCTGATGACGGTCGGCGAGGAGGTCGGCCTGTGGGGCGCGCGAACCGTGGAGTTGGAGCGCCTCGGGAACCCGGAGATGGGCTTCAACATCGACTCCGGCGCGCCGCACGTGGTGATCATCGGCGCGACCGGGGCCGACCGCTGGCAGGTCGACATCCACGGCAAGTCTTCGCACGCGGGCGTTCATCCCGAGCACGGGGTCTCCGCGGCGCTGATCGCCTCCCGCGCGGTGGCCGACGTGGCCGCCCGGGGCTTCTTCGGCAAGATCGAGTTGCCGGCCGGCAGCGGCACCTCGAACATCGGCCGGATGGCCGGTGGCGAGGCGAGCAACCAGGTCACGGACCACGTCTTCGTCTCCGGCGAGTCGCGGAGCCACGACAAGGCGTTCCTGGCGCGGATCACGGCCGCCTGGCGCGACGCATTCCAGCAGGCCGCCCGGAGCGTCACGAGCTCCGGCGGCCAGTGCGGCCGCGTCGACTTCCGGGCCGAAACCGACTACGAGGCGTTCGAGATGCCGAGGGACTCACCGCCCGTGCAGCTCGCCGCGGAAAGGGTCCGCGCGGTTCTCGGCGTGGAAGCCGAGTACCTCGTCGCCAACGGCGGGCTCGACGCGAACTACCTGAACGCCAAGGGCCTGCCCACGGTGACCCTGGGCGCCGGCCAGCACAACCCTCACACCGTGGACGAGTACGTCGACGTCCAGGAGTACGTCGACGGCTGCCGAACCATCGCCGCCATTGCCGCGGCCTGAGACTGGAGGCTCTCCGAAATGAACACTCGCATGCTGCACGAGAAGGTGATCGTCGTCACCGGTGCGGGCCGCGGCATCGGCCGCGACATCGCGCTCCTCGCCGCTTCCCACGGCGCTTCGGTCGTCGTCAACGACCTCGGCGGGTCCGAACGCGGCGACGGCGGCGACCAGACGCCAGCCCAGGCCGTCGCCTCCGAGATCCAGGCTGCCGGCGGCCGCGCCGCCGCGAACTACGAGAGCGTCGCCGACCACGACGGCGCCGGACGGATCGTCGAACAGGCGCTGGACGAGTTCGGCCAGATCGACGGCGTCGTGAACAACGCCGGCATCCTGCGCGACGGCATCTTCCACAAGATGACCGAGAGCGACTGGGACGCGGTGATCTCCGTGCATCTCAAGGGCAGCTTCAACATGGCGCGGGCCGCCGCCCCCCACTACCGCAAGCAGATCGGCGGCGCCTTCGTCCACATGACCTCGACCTCGGGCCTGATCGGCAACTTCGGCCAGGCGAACTACGCCGCGGCCAAGCTCGGCATCGTCGGCCTGTCGAAGTCCCTGGCGCTCGACATGCAGCGCTTCGAGGTGCGCTCGAACTGCATCGCCCCGTTCGCCTGGTCGCGGCTGATCGGCACGATCCCGACCGCCAACCCGGCCCAGGCCGCCCGCGTCGCAAAGATGAAGGAAATGACCCCGGCCCTGGTCGCGCCGCTCGCCGTCTACCTGCTGAGCGACGGGGCGAAGGACGTCAGCGGCCAGATCTTCGCGGTGCGAAAGAACGAGATCTTCCTGATGAGCCAGCCCCGGCCGGTCCGCTCGGTCCACAACGGCGACGGCTGGTCCCCGGAGACGATCGCCGAGCACGGCATGCCGGCCCTGGCCGGGTCGTTCCACGACCTCGACCGGACGACCGACGTGTTCACCTGGGATCCGACCTAGGCGGCGCCTACAACTGCCAGGCCAGCAGCAACTGGACGGCGCTCTCGTCTTCGTCCGTGCCGAGCTTGTTGCTCCAGTACTGGTACTCGATGCCCGCGAACAGCTTGCCGGCGTCGCCGCCGAACGCCTTGCCCGCGTCCCAGCGGAACTGCGGCTGGGCCAGGATGGTGCCGGCGTAGGTCGTTCCGAACTCGTTCGTCACGCTGCCGATGTACTCGGCGTGGCCGGTGATCTGGAAGCTCTGACCGCCGACGTCGAACAGGTACAGCCAGTTGACGTCGAACGTCCAACTGTCGTCGGTCTTCGGAGCGCCGCCGGCGCCGACCCCGCTGCTGCCGTCGAGGTACAGCATCAGGTCCGTGTTCAGGAAGATGAACCCGGGCGCCTTCCAGGCGAGTCGCAGACCCGGCAGGTACTTGACGACCTTCGCGTCACCCGCCGCGTTCAGCCCGGCGATGAAGCCGACATCGGCCAGCGGGCCGCCTCCGACCGTCTTCCCGGTCATCTTGCCCAGGCTCAACGTCGGGTACCACTCGGCGTAGAAGTCCCGTTCGTTGAAGCCGTCGCGGCCCCTGTCGTCGAGGTAGTCGATGAAGAAGAAGCTGTCGCCGTACTTCCATTGCGTCGCCTGCTGCAGGGTCAGGACGAAGCTCTCTTCCTCCTGAGCGGAGAACGGGTTCAGCAGTTCGCCGAACTGGAAGTGGAACTCGGTCTGCGCGGTGGCCGGCGCGGTAGCCGCGACAAGCGCGGCGAGGACGGCAAGGGCGGCGACGGCGAAATGGCGCCGCCGCCCGAACCCGCTCCGTCCGCCGCAGCCGAGCCTCACGCCACCTCGAACAGCCCCGCGGCGCCCATGCCGCCGCCGATGCACATCGTGACGACGACGTTCTTCGCGCCGCGGCGCTTGCCTTCGATCAGCGCGTGGCCGACCAGGCGCGCGCCGCTCATGCCGTACGGGTGGCCGATCGAGATCGCGCCGCCGTTCACGTTCAGCTTCTCGTTCGGGATGCCCAGCCGGTCGCGGCAGTAGATGACCTGGACCGCGAAGGCCTCGTTGAGCTCCCAGAGGTCGATGTCGTCGACCGTCAGGCCGTGGCGCTCGAGCAGCTTCGGCACGGCAAAGACGGGGCCGATGCCCATCTCGTCCGGCTCGCAGCCGGCCACCGCCATGCCCTTGTAGATGCCCAGGGGTTCCAGGCCCCGCTGCTCGGCCAGCTTCGAGTCCATCACGACGCAGGCGGACGCGCCGTCGGAGAGCTGGCTCGCGTTGCCGGCCGTGATCGTGCCGTTCTCGCGCACCGGCTTCAATCCGGCCAGGCCCTCGATCGTCGTGGTGGGCCGGTTGCCCTCGTCCTGGCTCAGCTCGACCTCGCCGAAGCTGATGTCGCCGGTCGCCTTGTCGAGGATCATCTTCGTCGCCTTCATCGTGATGATCTCGTCGTCGAAGGCGCCCGCCTCCTGGCCGGCGGCGGTCCGCTGCTGGCTCTGCAGGCCGTACTCGTCCTGCTGCTCGCGGCTGACGTTGTAGCGCTTCGCCACGACTTCCGCGGTGTCGATCATGGGCAGGTGGAGATCCGGCTTGTTCTCCTTGATCCAGGGATCGGGAACACGGAAGTGGTTCATCTTGTCGTTCTGCACCAGGCTGATCGAGTCGATGCCGCCGGCCACCACGACCGGCGCCCCGTCGATCACCACCTGCTTGGCGGCGGTGGCGATCGCCATCAGGCCCGACGAACACTGCCGGTCCATCGTCATCCCCGCCACCTCGACCGGCATGCCGGCCCGAATCGCGCACTGCCGGGCGACGTTGTTGCCCTGGGTGCCCTGTTGCATGGCGCAGCCCATGACGACGTCGTCGACCTCGCCCGGCTCGACACCCGCGCGTTCGACCGCGGCCGCAATCGCCGCCGCGCCCATGGTCGGCGATTCGAGGTTGTTGAACGCGCCGCGATAGGCCTTGCCGATCGGCGTGCGGGCGGTGGAAACGATGACGGCTTCAGTCATGGAGAAGCTCCCTGGCTTGGATGGTTGCTGGTGTACTTGGGACCTGTCGAGCACGGCAGAATACCACCTACCGTCCGGTCGGTCGGTCACTCCTCCAGCCAGGCGTTGAAGCTGGGCTTCCGCTTCTCGCGGAACGCCGCGACGCCCTCCCGGGAGTCCGGGTGATGGTCGGCCATCGGCGTCCGGGCCGCGATGTCCTCGAGCGACTGCTCCCAGGTCTGGTCCGCGGCGTTGTAGAGGCTGCGCTTCAGCAGCCGCATCGCCACCTGGGGGCCGTTGGCGAGCTCCCGGGCGAGGTCCATGGCCCGCGACATCAGGGCGTCGGGCTCAACGACCTCGTGCACTAGGCCGAGTTCGAGCGCCTCTGCCGCGCCAACGAGCCTGCTCCGCATCAGGAAGTCCATCGTCTTCGGCAACCCCATCATCTGCAGCAGCAGGTACTGGCCGCCTTCGTCCGGGAGCAGCCCGAAGCGCAGCGTGCCGCTGCCCATGCGGGCCGCCGTAGAAGCGATCCGGAAATCGCAACTCAGCGCCAGCGAGAAACCGGTCTGCACCGCGACGCCGTTCATCGCCGCGACCGTCAGCTTGTCCATGCCGCGGATCGCCGTGTTGATGGGCTGGGAGATCTTGCGCAGGCCGTTGATCGTGCCGAGCACGTTGTCGTGGCCGCGGTGGATGTCCGGCACCAGCGCCTCGCCGCGGCGGCCCTTGTCCTGGCCGCTGATATCGTCACCGGCCGAGAACGCCCGGCCGCTGCCGGCAAAGAGCACGACCCGCACCGAGTCCTCCATCGCGGCCTGGGTGAGCGTCTCCAGCAGGTCCCGTTTCATCGGCGCGTCCATGCCGTTGAGCCGGTCCGGCCGGTTGAAGGTCACCACGAGGATCCCGGGATCCTCCATGGACACCTCGAAGCCCCTGAACTCGCCTGTCTGGATCATGCCTGCCGCCCCTTGCCGATCTGTCGGTGTGCGATGCCGTGAGAGCCGGCGATTGTGGCACAGGCGAACCGAAGAGTCAGGGTGTTACAGCCACGGCCCGAGGCTGGCTTGCCACGACGCCCTCCTCCCGTGTTACCGTGAGCCCACTCGACCGGCGGCTCTCAGGAGCCTCTACACGAAACCAGGGAGAACGATCCAACAATGAAGCGGTTCCTGATCGGGCTTTTGGCATCCGCCCTGGCAACGGCCCTCGTGTCGACGGCCCTTTTCGCCTCCGGTTCCATCGCGGCCGGCAAGGGCATGAATCCCCGCGACGCCTACACCCTGGGCAAGGCGCTCACCTTCGAGAAACTCGTCTGCGCATCCTGTCCGCTCAACAAGCGCGACCTCGACCGCGACCGGGCGCAGAGCCTCAAGAACAGCCTGGAAGCCCGCGACGAGACGGAGAAACCCGGCACCCCGGACGACGAACACGTCGCCGTCCTATGCCCCGGCGCCGGCGCCGCCGCCTGCGACGGCAAGCCGGACGAGCAGGAGCTTGTCCACTTCTATCTGACTCGCCGCTACAAGCTGTAGCAACGGAGACGCTCACGTGACCTTGAGAATCAGCGGGACGACTGCGTCCACCGTTCGCGCTTCCCTCCTCGCCGCCGCAGTAGGCACAAGCTTCGCCGCGGCCCCCGTTGCGGCCCAGAGTTCGCCCTGGCTTCCCGCTCCCGGCGCTGGCGACATCACCATCTCCTACGTCTCGCAGGAAGCGACGGAGTTCTACCGGCAGACAGAGAAGCGGCCCACCCCCGGCGGCGGCAACAACCTGGAGCAGCAGACCCTGTGGGTGAACGGCCGCTACGGTCTCGCCGACGCCTGGGCACTCGACTTCCAGGTCGGCACGGCGGAAAGCACCTTCCCGGCCGGGCCCAACCCGCCCTTCCCGCCGAAGGAGAACCTGAGCGGCCTCGTCGATGTCTCGGCCGGCATCGTCTGGCGCATGTCGGACGAACTGACGGGCAGCGGGGCGAGCACCGCCCTGCGGCTTGGCGTGATCGTCGCCGGCGACTACACGACCGGCTACATCAGTTCGTTGGGTGACGGCGGGGACGGCGCGGAGCTGTCCTTCATCGCCGGCAAACTCGTCGGCGACCGGGTCTCCCTCCTGGGCGAGGTCGGCTACCGGAACCGCAGCAGCAACGTGCCGGCCGACGTCTTCCTCAACCTGTCCGCCGGAACAACCCTCGGCAGCCGCGTCGGGCTGAATGTCGGCTACCGGATGAACGACGCGGAGTCCTCCGGGCTTGACATCGGCGTACCGCCGTTCTCTCCCGCCCGCTTCCCGGAACTCCAGGAAGACATCGAGCTCGTCACCGGCACGGTCAGTATCGCCCTCAGGAGCGGCGAGACGCCTGGTGCGATCGCCGTCGATTCCCTGGCCTTCACCTACGGGTCGGTCGTCGGCGGCCGCAACACAGCGGTCTCGGACGTGTTCAGCATCTCGCTCGGCTTCAACTTCGACACGTACTGAGCGAGGCGGACTACTGGGTGCGCCGGCGCCCACGCCGGCATCCGGCGCGAAGCGCCGGTTTCCGACTTGTCCGCACGGCTCAGGGCTCGTTCAGACTCCAGTCGTACTCGTAGTCGATCGACCCCTCGAATCCCTCGAGACGTGCGGCGAGGTTCTCGTCCGCGTAGTCGATGAGGTGGGCTACCACCGACTCCTCCGTGTTGCCGAAGTCCTCGGTGTACCAGTCGTAGATGCTCGAGATGACGATGAAGTCCTCGTCGACGAAGTCGACGCCGCGCGGGTTGTTCACGTAGTCGCGCGCGCCCTGCTCCAGCAACTCCTCCGTGTTGGCGGCGGTGAACGCTGTGGCCAACAAGTGGGGGCAGCCGTACGCGGCGCAGTTCACCGCGTAGTGGATCCGCTGGTCACGCCATAGCGGCCGCAGGATGCCGTGCTCGATGTCGTCCAGGCTGAGGTCCCGTCCGTTCACCTTCGCGTGCGGGTCCTGCCACGGGCCGGTGTTCGGGATGACGCCCTCGTGAATCTCCTTGATCGAATCGACGGGGTACTCCGACAGGACGACCTGGACCGTGACGGCGTTGTAGAGGTTGATCCAGAAGGCCATCTGCTCGGCGCGCGAGTAGGCCAGCGGATCCTGCCCCTCCAGGTAGTCGATGTAGGCGCTCAGCTTCGCCGTGTCGCCGGCGTTGTCCGAAATCCCCGCGTAGTCGAAGAGGTTGACGCCCGAATCGTCGGTTCGGACATAGCCGTCCAGAATCTCCTGCCAGGGACCGTGATCGATCGTCGCGGTGCTCGTTTCGTCGCTGATGTCCCAACCGCCAATGTCTATCGATTCCGGAGCGCCGCAGGCCACCGCCAGGACAACAGCTCCAGCAAGGCCCATCCACTTGCGATTCGTCATGCCATGTCCTTTCGAAGCTCTCTCCATCTCCGCGCACTGAAGTCGAGAGCGAGCGCCAGGCCGATCAGACCGAACTCCAGTCCTCTGACCCACAGCGGCTGTTCGTACGGTTGCAACGTGTAGTCGGGGATGTTCAGTCCCGTGACGTAACTGAGAAGGACCGCGGCCGACGCCGTCCACGCCCAGATACTCGGAAACACTACTGCGAAGGGAAGCAACCAGAGCAGGTACCAGGGGTTGATCACCGGCGACAGCAGCAGCAGGACACCGAACAGCCAGTCGCCGCGGGGGATTCCCCCTTCCCTGCCGCGGGCTCGGCGAAAGCAGTACCAGCACCAGAAGGCGGCGAAGATCACCCCGACGACGATGCGCGCCTCGGGCGGCGCAACCACCGTCTTGAGCAACGCGAACACGGCCGAGTTGAACTCCCAGTCGCGCGCGAAGACCCTGAGCGACAGCAGATCCGTGCCTCCCATGACGACGAACGGCAGGTAGACCGCTGCCGCCGTGCCGACAAACAGCGCCCAGTGCTTCGGCCGCGCACGGACCAGAACGAGGGGCGCCAGGACCACGGCAAAGGTCTTCGTCGCCACGGCCAGCCCAAGAAGAGCCGCCGCCGGCCAGAATCGGCGGTTCCGTTCCGCCGCCCGCGGCCGGTCGTCGGAACCCGTACGCGTTGGGCGCGAGGACCCGCCAACCCGGTACCCCGCGAGCACGATGGCGCCCAGCAGGAAACACACGCCGACCCCGTCCGGGTGGGCGCTGAAGGCGATCTCCTTGACGACCAGCGGGCACCAGGCGTAGAGGAGGACGTTGCGCGCGGGCGCCAGCCGGACCAGCAGGGCGACGGCGGCCAGGTCGACCGCGATCAGGATCGCCTGCAGCACGGCGACGCTCGCCGGCTTGATCCAGTACGCGACGAGGAAGACGAACTGCGTGACCGGCGCGTAGATCGTCGGCAGCTCCGGGTAGTTCACGCCGTCGAGGACACCCTGCAAGACCGCCGGCACCGCCGGATCGACGAAGAACTCCTCCGGCGCGGCGCCGTACGGCGTGCCCGCCGTGGCGAACCGGTAGCCGTCCCACAGGTAGCGGTAGAAGTCGTCCTCGTAGAACGGGCCGCCGACCAATCCGCAAAGCCGGAAGCCGACCGCCCAGAACAGCAGTCGACCGACCGGGAAGGGCTCCCCCGTCCTCCGAAAGTGGAGGAACAGACCGAAGACCGGGAGGCCGGTCCAGGCGACGAGGAGAAAGAACGCCCGCAGGTCGGGCTCGCCGGTCTGCCGCGCGAGCCACGCCAGGGCCGCGTACCCGAGAACGCACCAGAGAGCGGCCGCATCCGTGTACCAGAGCGACCGCCGCGAGGGCCGCTCAAGTCCAGGATCAGCCAACCCACTCCGTCCAGCCGGACCCGCGATGGCCGAAGTCGAAGACCTCCGGATGCAGCAGTTCGGCCAGAATCTCCGCCGACTCGACGACCCGCGGGCCGGGCCGGTTGAAGTACTGGTTGCCGTCGGTCAGGAACACGCGGTCGTTCCGCACCGCCGAGAGTTCCGACCAGCCCGGCTGCGCGACCAGCGGCGACATGTCGGCCGCCGTGCGGGGAATGTCGAAGCCGCAGGGCATGACCGCGATGACGTCGGGGTCGGCCTCGACCATCCGATCGAACTCGAAGTAGCCGGAGTGCCTGCCCGCCTCGCCGAGCATGACCCTGCCGCCGGCGATCTCGACCAGTTCCGGCACCCAGTTCTCGGCGTGCATCAGCGGGTCGATCCACTCGATGCAGGCGACCACGGGCCGCTCGCCAAGCGCGCCGGAGCGCTCGCGGATCGCGTCAAGGCGCGCCGTCAACCCGGCGTTCAGCCGTTCCGCCCGCTCGGGGCGTCCGAGCGCCGCGGCGACTGCGCGGATGTCCGTGAACACGTCGCCGAGGTCCATCGGCTCGAGCGAGACGATCTTCGGCTCCGAAGCCACGAGCTCGCACACGGCCTGCTCCACGTCCTTCAGGCTGACCGCGCACACCTCGCATTGCGTCTGCGTGATGATGAGGGTCGGCGCGAGGTCGTCCAGCAACGCCGCGTCCACCCGGTAGACGGACAAGGCGTCCGCGACGATCGCGCGCACCTGGTCGTCGATGGCCCGGCTCGAGCCGTCGACGTCCACCTTCGAGGACGAGCACACCGGAAGCTTCTCCACCGACGGCGGGAAGTCGCATTCGTGCGATCTGCCGACCATGGACTCCTCGAAGCCGAGAGCGCAGACGATCTCCGTGGCGCTGGCGATCAGGGAGACGATTCGCGGTTCGGGCATCGGGCCGACGAGGCTACCGCCTTCCGAGCAGCAGAACGCCCGCAGCCGGCAGTACCGTCACCGACGCCAGCAGGCACGCCGGCAGGCCGATCAGCATGACCGCCGCCATCGTCTCCAGGCCCGGGTGGTCCGTGAACAGCAGGATCGAGAAGCTCGCCGTCGTGGTCAGCGTCGTCATCGCGATCGCCCGCCCCACCGACAGGGCAGCCAGGCGAATCGGCTGAGCCGGATCGTCCAGGAACCGGTGGACGACGTGGATGCCGTCGTCGATACCGAGCCCGAAGATCAGCGGCAGCACGAGCCAGGTCATCACGTTGAAGGGAATGCCGATCCAGCACAGCGCGCCCAGCGTGAACGGCACGGCGGCCAGCACCGGCAGCACCGCCAGCAGGACCGAGCCGGGCCGCCGAAAGTCGACGCAGAGCACGAGCAGAACGAATCCCAGGATCGAAAGGGCGATCCACGGGATCCAGGGCCGGTCGCCGATCATCATCCCTTCGACCACCGCCAGCAGCCCGCTGGCCCTGGGGTCGATCGCCTGCACGACTTCCCGCTGGCGGCGGGCCAGCGCGCCGTCCGCCTTGGAGTCCGTGGCGTAGGCGTAGACGAGAAACTCCCCCGTGGGCGCGTTGAACTTCTCGCGCAGGCCGGGCGGCAGCGAGTCGACATCGGGCGGGCCGGCCGCCGCGGCTCGACGGAGCGCTTCCACCGCCAGCGCCCTGGGATCTCCCAACCCGGCGACGGCCGCGGTCGTCCGGCCCTCGGGGCCGCCGAACAACCGGTCCAGCGCCGCGGCCCGCTCGGCCAGGTCGGGCGGCAGGATCGTGCCGAGGCTGACCGTCCCGCTGAACAGCGGATGATCGTCCAGCCGGGCAGCGAACTCCCGGGCCTCCTCGAGACTCCCGGCGGTCAGGATCCACGGCGCGCCGTTCGTGCCCAGAACCTCCTGGATCCGGTCGACCATGGCGATCGCGGGCACGCCGCGATTCATGATCCGCTCCAGCCTCGTCTCGACCTGCAGCCGCGGCAGGCCTGCGAGGGCCACGGCCAGCAGGACACCGCTCACCGCCAGGCAGCGCACCGGCCGCTCCGTTGCCCACCGCACCACGGACGGGAGGCCGGGAACGCGGACCGGCGTCGCACGCGCGGCCGGGGCCGCGGCCGCGGTTTCGAGTCGGCGGCGGTGCCGCCGCTGGCGCAGCACCCACACCGACGGCAGGATGAGCAGCGTCAGCGGCAGACAGAACAGGAGGCCCAGGCCGCCCGACAGGCCGAGATGCAGCGCCACCGGGTCGGGCGCGGTCGCCGCGATGAGAAAGGCCCCCGCCGTCGTGACGCAGCCGGCGACGACGCCGCGACCGGCGCCCGACAGAGTCCGCCGAAGCGCCTGTTCGAACGAACGGCCATGAGCCAGTTCCTCCCTCTGGCGCACGAACAGGTGGACGGCGAAGTCGATGCCGAGACCGAAGACGGTGACGCCGAAGAACGTCTCCATGACCGTCAGCTTCCCGGTCAGGAGACCGACGGCGCCCAGGGCGGCGCCGATCGAGAGCACCAGCACCGCGGCCACCGACAGCGCGCCGCCCGGTCGCTTCTCGACGATCCGGAAGAGAAGCAGCACGAGCACGAGGCTGATCGGCGTCAGGCGCCTGATCGCGCCCAGGGTCTGCTCCTGGTCACCGGCCGACAGCGCCGGCAGGCCCGAGAAGCCGACCGTCACCCCGGAGCCGGAGAGCGCACGCTCGACCGCCGCCTCGAGTTCGAAGAAAGCGCTCTGGCCCACCTCCTCCGCCAGGGGGTCCGTCGCCATCTTGATCTCGACCAGTCGGGCGCCGGGCACACTGGCCACGGAAGCGCGCAGCGCCAGCGCGGAGGCCAGGAACTCCGCCGCGTTCTCCGCGTCGCCCGGCTGCTCGGCGAGGGCGAGCCAACGGTCGAACAGAGGCCGTTCGACGAGCCACGGCGCCTGGTCCGCGAGCCATTCGATCGGCAGCGGGCGCCGGGCCGCGGCGACCGACGGCAAGGCCTGCGCGGCCTCGATCGCGCGGTCGACGGCCTCGTCGAGTTGCCCCTCCTCACCCTCGAGCAGAACCAGGAGCAGGCCGCCGAGCTCGTACCGCTCGGACATCTCGAAGTAGCGGCCGACGTGTTCGTTGTCGCGGTTCATCACCCCCATGAAGGTGAGATCGACCGGCGTCGCCGGCAGCAGCGCCGCCAAGGCGAGCGCCGGCACGACCGCCCATCCGATTGCCCTCCAGGGCGACCGGATCGTCCAGCGCGCAACCGCGTCGAGCGCCCGGCGCATGCTCACCGAACGGGCCCCGGGCGACACTGCGAACGGCGGCGCTCGCCGCTGCTACAGTCCCGCGCGCCAACGCCCGAGGAATCCCCAGCACGCGAAAGGCGAGGAGAAGAGATGAAGTTCGGCATCATGTTCGCCAACACCGGCCCGTTCGTCGACGGCCCTCCGGCCGCGGCCCTGGCTCAGGCAGCCGAGGCCGCCGGCTTCGACTCGCTATGGACCGTGGAGCACGTCGTCGTCCCGCGCGGCTACGCCTCCCAATACCCCTACGACGAGAGCGGCAGGATGCCCGGCGGGCGCGAGGACTTCGACATCCCCGACCCGCTCATCTGGCTATCCTACGTGGCCGCGGCGACGAAGAGCATCAAGCTGGCGACCGGCATCCTGATCGTCCCCCAGCGCAATCCCCTGGTCACGGCCAAGGCCGTCGCCACGCTCGACAAGCTCTCGGGCGGCCGGGCCGTCCTGGGCGTCGGCGTCGGCTGGCTGGAGGAGGAGTTCAACGCCCTCGGCGTGCCCTTCGCCGGACGCGGACGCCGTCTCGACGACTACATTCGGGCCTTCCGGGCGTTGTGGACCGAGGACTGCCCCAGCCACGACGGTGAGTTCGTCTCCTTCTCCGACTGCTACAGCCGGCCGCAACCGACGCAGGGCTCCGTGCCGATCGTCGTCGGCGGCCACTCCGACCGCGCCGCGCGGCGGGCCGGCGAGCTGGGCGACGGCTTCTTCCCCGCCCTCGGCGACGTCGACAAGCTGAAGCACCTGCTCGGCGTCATGCGCGCCAGCGCCGAGGCGGCGGGCCGCGACCCGGACGCGATCGAGATCACCGCCAACGGCGGACCGCCCGATCACGTCGCGAGGATGGCCGAGCTCGGCGTCTCCCGCGTCATCGTCCCGCCGATGCCGCCGGACAAGCTCGCCCAGTTCGGCGAGACCGTCATCTCGAAGTTCTAGCCAGGCACCCACTGGGTCCGCCGGCGCCCCCGCCGGCCGCCCGCAGTGATGGGCCATCATCTGCGTAGAGATTCCCGCCGCCCGACGCCGTAGCTCTGGGTGCGCGGGTCCTCTGACCCGCATCAAGCGCGATGCCGCGAAGCGGCGAGCCTGCACGGTGGTAGCTTTTACCAATGATCCAACTTCGCCGCTTCGCCCCAATCGTCCTCGCCCTCACACTTCTCCTGGCGGCCGCCGCCCCCACCCTCGCCTCCGAAGACCAAGCCAACGACCCCGTCCGCGTCCTGTTCCTGAGCAAGTCCTCCGGCTTCCAGCACTCGGCGATCACGCGGCAGGACGCCCGGCCCAGCCACGTCGACACCGTGCTGACCGAAATCGCGGCGGACCGGGGCTTCGCCGTCACGTCCACGAAGGACGCCGGCCTGATCAACGCCACCCAGCTCGCCAACTTCGATGTCGTCATGTTCTACACAACCGGCGACCTCACACAGCGCGGCGGCACCGGCGAGGGCTTCTTCCGCGGCGACGGCAATCCCCCGATGAGCGCCGACGGCGTCTCCGACCTGATCGCCTGGATCGAAGCCGGCGGCGGCTTCGTCGGCTTCCACCCCGCGACCGACACCTTCCACGGCGAGGGAGACGAGGTGACCCCCTACATCGGCATGATAGGCGGCGAGTTCACCCATCACGGCGCCCAGTTCCCCGGCATCGTCCGTGTCGCCGACGCCGGCCACCCGACGATGAGAAGCGTCGAGGACGGCTGGAAGATCATGGACGAGTGGTACCTGTACAAGAACTTCGCCAAGGACGACCTGCACGTCCTCGCCCTGCTGGATCCCGGCGAAGAACGAGGGAAGCAGGAGGTCTACGACATCGCCCCCTACCCCATCGTCTGGTGCCGCGAACTCGGCGAAGGCCGCATCTTCCACAACGCGATGGGCCACCGCGAAGACGTCTGGGACCACGAGATGTTCCAGGCCTGGGTCGGCGACGCGATCGAATGGGCGGCCGGCGAAGGCGAATCCGCGGCAGCGCCCAACTGGGGTGACGTGGTTCCATAAGGCGATCGTCGCCGACGTCAACCGAAGCCGTCGAAGCCAGGTCTGTGGCGTCCGGCGCCGCATCTGGAGGCAGCAGTCGCCCGGGAACGGAACTCAACGCGCGCCGCGTAGCGCCAGCACCTAAGGAGTTACGCCCCTCGGGCGCGCTAACCTCTCGAGGAAGTGCGCGATGGAATGACAGCGGCCGGATTGGGAGCCAGCTTCCGCTTTCATCTCGCTTCCTCCATCCGCGTCACCCTCGGCCTGGCGGCCTTCCAACTCGTCCTCCTGTTGGTGCTGGTGGCTCTACAGCCACCGCAGGCGCGCGCGCTTCTGTTCGAAGGTCTGGCGGCCGGTATCGCCACGCCCGAGGCGTTCTCGGCATCCCGGCTCGGCTTCGCGCTCTGGGCAGTTCTGGCCGCTGCCGCTGCGGCACGACGTCTGGCGCCGACGCAGCGAGGCTGGCATCTTCATCTGCCCGTCGACCTGCGGACCCGCTGGGGCGCGGGAGTCCTCGGCGTCGCATCGACGCTTCCTCATCTGGCTGTTCTCTGGATTCTGCTCTGGATCGGAGCAACCCTGCTGGGTGAGCCGGCTTCGCCACGAGCCCTGCTCGCCTTGCCTCTCGTAGCCCTTGGCGCCGCGGGTGCGTGGACGCCTGCACCGAGACGGGTTCGCGCCTGCGCTGCCGTGGCCGTGCCGCTGGCGGCGAGCGCCTCATCTCCAGGTCTGGTGGCCGCCACGGCAATCTTCGCCCTCGCGTACTTCCAGTCCGGACGCTGGTCGCCCCGCACAGTCCGCGTCCCGGTCGCTCCATCGTCCCTGCGACCGCTCGGCCGGCGCTTGCCGACAGGCCAACTCGTCCTTTCCCTGCGAGCGCTCGGACTGTGGATCGCGCTTGCTCACCTGCCGGCGGTCCTGTTCGCGGCGCCGACCGGGCTGGCGCTCCACAACAACGACTTCACGCCGGACCAGTCCGAACTCGTGTTGCGCCTGGGTACGTCGCTCGCCATCGCGGCGACGGTTCTCGGCACAGCGACGCTGTTGAACGCGCGCCGGCCGCCCTGGGCCTGGTCTCGTTCGCTCCCCTGGTCCGCGAGACAGCGAGTCGCCGCCGACGCTGTCCTGCTGTTGCTGGTCGCAAGCCCCCTGTTGATCCCGGTTCTCTACCTGCGCGCCTCGAGCGGCCTGTCCGTCCTCGCGCTCCTGGTCTTTCTGGCGGTCCGGCTGCCGGGAAGGATGAGGAACTCGCTCCGGGGGCTCACGAAACTCGGAACGTGGACGTACATAGAGACGCTGCTGGCCGCACTGCTCACGGCCCTGCAGCCGGTGATCGGGCTTGCCCTGGCGCTCGCTTCGCCGCTCTTCCTGGAAGCCTCCGCGAGACGCGAACAGTCGCTCAAGGTGGGGCTCTACCTGGAACGTCGATTCGACGGCGCCCGCGAGGCCGAATCGTGAGGCGGAGCCTGCGAATGGAGAGTGTCGCCTTCGCCTGGGACGACCGCTCTCGCATCTTCAGCGATCTCAACCTCGAGGTCGCGAGCGGCGTGACCCTGCTCTCCGGTGAGAACGGCGCCGGCAAGTCGACCTTGCTCAAGCTGGCGGCCGGAGTGGAGAAACCGGATGCCGGAACAGTGTTCGTGAACGGTTCCGACCTGTGGCGACGAGAGGTCCGAGCCCGTTCCGACCTGGCGTTCGTTCCCCAGGAACCGGACGTCACTCCGTTCGCGACGGTACGCGAGGTTCTGCGCCTCGTCTGCCGCCTGAGATCGCAGCCGATGGAGCAAGTCGACGAGGTCCTGGCCGAAACGGACCTCGAGGCCGAGGCGGAGCTCTCCGTGCGGGAGCTGTCTCGCGGTCAGCGCCGTCGCGTCCTGCTGGCGGCCGCGTGGGTTGGGACACCGCGAACGGTGATCCTGGACGAGCCGCTCGACGCGATGGACGAACACTGGCGAGGCCGTATCCACGGGTGGCTCGAAGCGCTCCGAGAGGCCGGCGGCCTGGCGCTCGTTGCAACCCACGAAGCCGGTTCGCTTGGCGAACTCGCCGACCGCTTTCTCGTCCTGCGCAACGGCGAGCTACGACTCGACTCGCCTTGACCAGGACACCAACGGGAGAACCCCATGAAGAAACCACCTGAAGGCTGGCCGAGAATCTCGTCATCCGTCTTCTACGACGACGCGGCGGTAGCGATCGACTGGCTGGTCCGCGCCTTCGGGTTCGAGGTGCAGGAGCGGGTCGAGGACGAGCAGGGGCGCATCGTCCATTCGCAGCTCGTCATGGACGGCGGACTCATCATGGTCGGGCAGACCGGCCTGCAGCCGGATCGGGCCTACCAGCAGTCGCCGCGGACGGTCGGCGGCGCGAACACGCAGTCCCTGGCCGTGTATGTCGACGACGTCGACGCGCACTGTGAGCGGGCGCGGGCGGCCGGCGCCGAGATCACGGTCGAGCCGGCAACTCAGGACTACGGCGAGGGCTACTGGGTCGACCGGAGCTACGGCGCCCGGGATCCCGAGGGCCACCACTGGTGGTTCCTCCAGCGGCTGCGCTGACGCGCTTGCGCAGGAACTTTGAATAAGGGTTCCTCCTATTCAAAGTTCGCCCTCAAGTCTTATCAAGGGGCTTGCAGCGGCCATTCTGGCTCGCTACCTGCGGCGGCAACGCCACAACAGGTGAGCTTCCAGTTTACGCCTTAGTTGCGCTAAGATGGTCTCTTCCCACTTCCACATCTTCTCTCTCGTTTCCGCTTCACGGCGCCGTGACTTCCCTGCCCGCAGCTCTCACCGACCCGCAGTGGCCACGCTCGCTCGTGCGCCAGATCCGGCGTGGGCGGGATCTGGTTAGCGGCGACGACCCGATCGGAATCCAGGAAGTAGAAGCCGACGTGTTCGCCACGCGGCTCGCGGACGTCGACCGCCTGCTGGACGGCGGCATCCGTCGCGGGCAGACGATCGAGCTGGTCGGTCCCCGCAGCAGCGGCCGCTTCTCCCTGGTTCTGGAACTGCTGGCCGGGGCCACCGAGAGCGGGGAATCGGCGGCGCTGGTCGATCTGGGGGACCACTTCGATCCGCAGGCGGCGGCGCGTACCGGGGTCGACCTCGAACGGTTGCTCTGGGCACGGCCTGAGCGACTGAAGCAGGCGCTTGGCAGCGCCGAGGTGCTGATCGGCGGCGGCTTTCCCCTGGTCGTGCTCGACCTCGGTCTGCCGCCGGTTCCCGGCGGCCGCGGCAAGGAGTCGGCGTGGCTCCGGCTGCGGCGGACAGCGGAGGACCACCAGGCGGCGCTGCTGGTCGCGACGCCGTACCGCGCCGGCGGCACGGCGCCGCAGAAGGTTCTCGATCTCGGATCGCGAACGTCGCCGGTCCGCGCCCTCTGGGCGCAGGCCGCACCGGGAAGCCCGCGCTTGCTCGACGGGCTCAGAACCCGGCTCGAACTCGCCAAGTCGCGGGGTGAACGGCCGGGCGCCGCGGCCGACATCGAACTGCGTGTGCTCACCGGCAGCCTGCGGCGCCCCCTGCCCGGAGTGCCGTTTCCACGGGCGGCGCGCCGCCGCGCCGATACGCCGGTCGAGGTTCTGAGGCGTGCCGGCTAGGAGGAAGGTACGCATCGCTTGCCTGAAGGCGGCGTTGTTTCCGCTTGCCGCCTACCTGCGGGGAGCGCCGGAACTCGCCCGCGAGGCGGTCGTGGTCCATGAGGGGCCTTCGGCACGGATCGTCGCCGCTTCCCGGCTGGCGCGGCGAGCCGGGGTGCGGCCGGGGCTGACCGTGGCCCAGGCGCGCAACATCGAGTCCGGCCTGGTCGACCGCGTCCGCGACCCGGAACGCGAGCACACCGCGCAGGAAGTGCTGCTCGAGATCGCGAGCGCCTTCTCGCCCCGGGTCGAGGACGGCGGCGAAGGCGTGGCCTATCTCGACCTGGCCGGCATCAGCCCGGCATGTGCGGGGAACGGCACCAGGGGACGCGGCCGGGATCGAAACGCCGCCAACTCGTTGCTACCCCCAGGCGCCGACAACGACGAGCACAGCCTCGGCCAGTCGATCATGCGGGACATGGACGCCGCCGGCCTCCCCGGCCGGGTCGGCATCGCCGGCAGCAAGCTCGCGGCGCGGGCCGCGGCCGCCCTGCCGCGGTCGCCGAACGTCGTAGCGCCCCGCGGCGAGGCACGGTTCCTGGCGCCGTTGCCGCTCAAGTCCCTGTTCGAGGGCAACGGTCGCGGCCCCGCCTCGGCGGAGGACGGCGACGACCCGGAGATCCTCCACACGCTGAAGCTCTGGGGACTGCGCACGGTCGGCGACCTGGCCGGCCTGCCGGCAGCCGAAGTGCACAGCCGTCTCGGCGAGCGCGGAGCGGCGCTCCATGCCGCCGCCCGTGGCTTCGACCCGGAGCCGCTCACCCCCCTCCCCCCGGCGCCCACCTTCCGCGAGTCGCAGACCCTGGAGTGGCCGATCGACAACCTGGAGCCGTTCCTGTTCGTCGCCCGCGGCGCGGTGGAGCGGGTCGCCTCCCGGCTCGACGCCCGGGGCATGGGCTGCAAGCGGCTCGAACTGGCGCTCAAGCTCGAACCCGAGGGTCTCCACGAACTGGCGATCGAGCTGCCGGCGCCCACCCGCGAGGCGCGGACATTGCTGTCCCTGGTCCGCCTTCACCTGGAGGCCGAGCCGCCGCGAGCGCCGATCACGTCGATGCAACTGCTCGCCCATCCCGACGTTCCGCGCCAGGCGCAGCTCAGCCTGCTCGGGCCGGCCGCCCTGTCGCCCGACCGCCTGGCCGCCGTCACCGCGCGGCTGCTCGCCCTGCTCGGCCCGAACCGCGTCGGCTCGCCGCGCACCCGGAGCGGCCACCTGCCGGAGCGTTTCCGACTGGCCGACTTCGACCCGCCCCCGCCGCCGCGGATAAGGCTCGAACCGAGGCCGGGCCGCGGCATGCTGGCGGTACGCACCCTGCGGCCCCCGGTCGAGGTCGAGGTGCTGACGGCGGAGAGCGAACAGACGGACAGCACCGCGCCTTGCCCCGCACCGCTACAGATCAACCCCCTGCCCACCGAGGAGCAACACGTCCGCATCGAGGGCTCCGTCCGCACCGCCGCCGGCCCCTGGGAGATCGAGGAAGGCTGGTGGCGGAAAGCCCCGGCGCTGCGGGACTACTGGGACGTGGAACTGCGAAGCGGCGCTGTGTGCCGGATCTATCGGGACCGGACGTCGGAACGGTGGTTCGCGGACGGGGTCTACGACTGAGGGGCAGCTACGGCAGCCATAACACACCTCAATCGGCCGGCGGAACGGGCCGGGGCGCTTGGCCCGCAATCACCTGCTCCGCCACCACCCGGCCGCCGATCAGGTGCTCCTGGATCACCCGTTCCAGGACCTCCGGAGTGCAGCCCCAGTACCAGACGCCCTCCGGGTAGACGACGGCTACCGGGCCGGCGTCGCAGATGCGCAGGCAGTTCGCCTTCGTCCTCATCACCACGCCCGACTCGGTGAGACCCAGTTCGACCAGGCGCCTCTTGAGGTAGTCCCAGGACTCGAGCGACAACTCCCGGTCGCAGCACTTCGGCTTCGTCTGGTCGCAGCAGAGGAAGATGTGCCGCTCGACGTTCGAGATGCCGATGGCCTCCGCCTTGCGCCGGGCGCGGTCGAGAGCTTCGCGGTCCATGGCCGCGATGATTCCATGACCGGCGCGCAGCACCGGCGATAGTCTGCTCCACCATGAAGCTCGCGATCGCAATCGCCGGACTTCTCGCAGTCAACCACACCGCCACCGCCCAGGACTTCGCCGAGCTGCTGGAGATCCGCCGGGTCAAGGAAACACTCGACCTGAGCCAGGTGCCGGAGCCGGACCTCTCCCAGTTACCCGCCGTCGACGCGCAACGGCTCCGGGACTATCGGGCGTTGACCGCGAACGCCCTTGACCACGCCGCGGAACCCATGCAGGCGCAGTTGGCGGCGAACACGTTCGGCGATCTCTGCGCGCGCTATCTGCACTACGAGCTTCATGAAGCGGCGGCGGCGTGCCTGGAGCAACTCCGGGAACTGGCGCCCACGGACTTCCAGTGGGCTTACTTCAAGCTGTTGCTCCACATCGCACTCGGCGACCTGGAGGCGGCGCGCACAAGCGCGGAAGAGGCGTTGGCCATCCGGCCGGACGACCCGCCGACACTGATCCGCCTGGCCGAACTCCACGTCGCGGCAGGCCATGTCGACGCCGCCGAAGCCGCCTACGAGGCGGCCATCGCCGCCTATCCCGAGAGCGCGACGGCCCGCGTCGGGATGGGCTACATCGCCCTCGAACGAGGCGACCCGGCGAAGGCGCTCCAGATCTTCCAGGAAGTCGCCGCGTCGCAGCCCGACGGCAGCGAGGCGAATCACCACGTCGGGCTCGCCTACCGTGCCCTGGGAGACGCCGACCGGGCCGCAGAGGCTTGGCGGCTGAACCAGGACGTCCTGATCCCGATGTACGACCCGCTACTCGAACGGCTGAGACCGCTCGAAGAGGACGTGACGCTGCCGCTCGACCGCGCAGTCGCCGCCGCCGCAGAAGGCGACCACGAGCGGGCGGTCACGCTCTACGAGGAGATCCTCGCAGCGAACGAGACGGACGAGGAGGCTCACTTCCGCCTGGCCGGCTCATTGCTCGTTCTGGGCGATTCCGGGCGCGGCGAACGGCACCTTCGCCGGGCCATCGCGCTCAATCCCGAGCACCCCGGAGCGCACTTCGCTCTGGCGATGTTCCTCGCTCGGGAAGGGCGCCGCGCGGAGGCGGCCGCCCACCTGGAGCGGGCGGCCGACCTCATGCCGGACAACCTGCCCTGGCGCCTGCAACGGGCGCAGATGCGGGCCGCCTCCGGCAACTCGGCCGGGGCCATCCAGGAACTCGAGCAGATCGTCGCCCTGGACCCCGGCATGGTCGAGGCGCGACGGATGCTCTCGGCCGTGCTGGTCGGCGCCGGCAGGACGGAAGAAGCCGCCGTCCACTTGCAGGCCCTGGTCGCGCTGGCGCCGGACGATCTGCAGGCGCGGTTCAATCTCGGACTCATGCACTTCGAGAGTGGCCGCTACGCGGAGGCGCGCCGAACTCTCGACGAGACGTTGGGACGTTTCCCCGGCGACGTCGCCACCCGCCACCTGCTGGCGCGACTACTCGCGGTGAGCCCCGACGACGCCGTGCGCGACGGCGCCCGAGCGGTTGAGCTGGCTCAATCCGTCGTCGACGAACAGCCGGCGCTCGACCACCTGGAGACGCTGGCCATGGCGATGGCCGAAGCCGGACGGTTCGACGATGCCGTCACCTGGCAGCAGCGGGCGCTGGAGGCGGAACGGCAGGCCGCTGGCGGCAACTCGCCGCAGCGGCTCGATCGCCTCGCGCTCTACCAGGCTCGTCAACCGCTGCGGGCGCCCTGACCGTCCAGGGATTGCACCAGCTCGGGTTTCAAGCGCCAGGCGCGCGGTAGGGCACGCTCTTTGCGACCGCGCCGTCGACCTCCTCCGGCGTCATCAGGACGCGCGTCGCCACCTTGATGCCGCCGCCAGCGTTCAGGGTCAGCGAGACCGAGGCCGCGGCCTCGTTGTCCGGAAGGTCGACGATCATGAGCAGGTCGGCGCCACCGAACGCGTAGTAGATGGCCTCCAGCGTGCCGCCTGCGCCCTCCACGGTCTCGCTGAGCGCCTTCCGGCGGCCGCTGCCGCCTTCCTGGATCAGGCCCTGGACGCCGTTGTGGGTGTAGTTCGCCTCGATCAGATACTTCGTCACTTTCGCATCTCCTGTTGCTCAACGGCGTGAATCTGGTGAACACGCTGTACCGGGTTCACCTTCCATGTTGCCACAGCCTGGGCAGATGTGTTTCCACTATCTTGCCTTCCGTTACCGCCTGATTTACGCTTACTGGATGGCCCGGGACAGTTCCCCCAAACCCAAGGTCGACGTGCCGGCCCGCAACATGGGGCTCTCCGGCTCCGTGCGCAAGGGCAGCGGCTACGGCGACCGCGGCGGCAACGACCTGCTCGACGCTCGCGGCGAGCCGAACCCCGGCTACGCCGCACCGGGCGCGGTCAAGGAGCAACTGCGCCGGCGCCAGTTTCAGACTCCGCCCAAGCGCCGGCTCCGGCCGCCGCCCTACGCCGAACTCCACGCCGCGTCGTCCTTCTCCTTCCTGCGCGGCTCGTCGCAGCCCGAGGACCTGGTGGCGCGGGCGGCAGCGCTGGGGCTGCCGGCGGTCGCCCTGCTCGACCGCAACGGCGTCTCCGGCGCGCCGCGCTTCTACAAGGCGGCGCGCGAGGCGGGGATCCGCGCCCTGGTCGGCGCCGAGGCGGTGATCGACCGGCCGCAGGCGTCCGCGGTGTCGCGACAGCGCGAGGAGCGGCCGACCCTGGACGACCAGGAGACCCGCGTCAACCTGCTGGTGCGCAACCGGCAGGGCTACCGCAACCTCTGCCGCCTGTTGACCGCCGGCGCGCTCAACCACCCCAAGGGCGAGGCCCGGATCGACTGGTCGCTGCTCGAGGAGCACGCGGCCGGCCTCCACTGCCTGGCCGGCGCCGAAGCCGATCCGGTCGGACGAGCGCTGGCGCGGGAAGGGCTGGAGGAGGCCCGAGGGCAACTCGAACGCCTGCACACCGTCTTCCCCGGCCGCCTGCACGTGGAACTCTCGCGCCACGGCATCCGTGCCGAAGAGCACCGCAACCAGGCCCTGGTCCGGCTGGCGGACGGCCTTCGCGTGCCGGTCGTCGCCACGGGCGGCGTGCGTTACGCCACGGCCGCCGACAAGCCCCTCCACGACCTGATGACCGCGATCCGGCACCACGTGACGGTCGACGACGCCGGCGCCCGGCTCGCTCGCGAGCGCCAGCGCCGCCTGAGGGCGCCTGAGGAGATGCACCGCCTGTTCGCCGATCTTCCAGGTGCCGTTCACGCCGCGCACGAACTCGCCGAGGAACTCGACTTCACCCTCGCCGACCTCGGCTACCGCTTCCCGGACTACCCGGTGCCCGAAGGCGAGACGCCGATCTCCCATCTCCGCGAACTGACCTGGCAGGGAGCCCGGGAACGCTTCCGGCCGCTGACCGCCAGGGCCGGAGCGCAACTCGAGAAGGAGCTCGCACTGATCGGGAAGCTCGACCTCGCCGGATACTTCCTGATCGTCTGGGACATCGTCCGCTTCTGCAAGGAGCAGCGGATCCTCGCCCAGGGCCGCGGCTCGGCCGCCAACTCGGCCGTCTGCTACGCCCTGTCGATCACCGCGGTCGATCCGGTGAAGATGGACCTCCTGTTCGAGCGCTTCCTGTCCGAGGAACGCGGCGAATGGCCGGACATCGACCTCGACCTGCCGTCCGGCGACCAGCGCGAGAAGGTGATCCAGTACGTCTACGGGCGCTACGGCCGGCACGGCGCGGCGATGACCGCGAATGTGATCACCTACCGCGACCGCATGGCCGCGCGCGAAGCGGCCAAGGCGCTGGGCTGCTCGAAGTCCCAGGTCGACCGCCTGGCCAAGGGCCTCGGCCACTGGCATTACGACCTCTCCCGCGGCGACAGCAAGCAGATGGACGAGGAGCTGACGGAACTCGGGTTCGATCCCCGCGACCGGCGCATCCAGATCTTCGTCCGCCTGTGGCGGCAACTCCAGAACCACCCCCGCCACCTGGGCCAGCACTCGGGCGGCATGGTGCTCTGCGCCGGCCGGCTCGACGAGATCGTGCCGCTCGAACCGGCAGCGATGGAGAACCGGGTCATCGTCCAGTGGGACAAGGACGACTGCGCCGACCTGGGGCTGATCAAGGTCGACCTGCTCGGCCTCGGCATGCTGAACGCGCTGGAGGAGGCCGTGCCCCTGATCCGCCGTCACGAGGGCAAGGAGGTCGACCTCGCCCACCTGCCGCCCGACGACCCGGCGACCTACGAGATGATCTGCCGCGCCGACACGGTCGGCGTCTTCCAGATCGAGAGCCGGGCGCAGATGGCGTCCCTGCCGCGCCACAAGCCGTACAGGTTCTACGACCTGGTGATCCAGATCGCGATCATCCGCCCCGGCCCGATCGTCGGCGGCATCGCGCATCCCTTCTTCGAGCGCCGGGTCGGCCGCGAGGAAGTCACCTACCCCCACCCGCTGCTCGAGCCGATCCTGCGCCGCACCCTCGGCGTGCCGATCTTCCAGGAGCAGATCCTCAAGGTCGCGATGGTCGCGGCCGGTTTCTCCGGCGGCGAGGCGGAGGACCTGCGCCGGGCGATGGGCTTCAAGCGCTCCGTCGAGCGCATGCACGAGATCGAGCAGAGGCTCCGCTCCGGGATGAACGAACGCGGTATCGAGGGCGAAGCCCAGGAACAGATCGTCAAGGCGATCACCTCGTTCGCCCTCTACGGCTTCCCCGAGTCGCACTCGGCAAGTTTCGCCCTGATCGCCTACGCCAGCGCCTGGCTCAAGCGCCACCACCCGACCGCCTTCTTCCTGTCGCTCCTGAACGCCTGGCCGATGGGCTTCTACCACCCGGCGACCCTGGTCCGCGAGGCGCAGCGGGCGGGCAGCGTCGTGCTGCCGATCGACGTGAACGAGTCGGGTGTGAGGTGCCGCTGGCAGGACCGGCCGGCGGATGACGACGAGGCGGAGCGACCCGGCGAACCGCCCCCGGCGGGCGCGATCCGCCTCGGGCTGCGCTACGTCAAGGGGATGCGGCGGGAGGCGGCGGAACGGATCGAGGCCGAGCAGGCGGTGCGGCGCTTTGCGAGCATCGAGGACCTCGCCGAGCGCTGCCGCCTGCGCCGGAACGAACTCGTTGCGCTGGCGTCCATCGGCGCGTTGCCGGGGCGCGGGCGGCGCGCCGCGCTGTGGCAGGCGGCCCAGGTCGAGAAGCCGAAGGGTCCCCTGTTCACCGATCTCACCACGGCCACCCCTTCACCGCTCGACGAGATGACGCCGATGGAAGAAACCGCCGCCGACTTCGCCGTCGCCTCGATCACCACCGGCCCCCACCCGATGGAGTACTACCGCCGCGCGCTCGAGCGCCGCCGCGTCGTTCCCGCCGCCAGGCTCCCCGAGTCGCCCGCCGGGCGACGCGTACGCACCGCCGGCTCCGTCATCGTCCGCCAGCGCCCCGGCACCGCCCGCGGCCTGTTGTTCCTGACCCTGGAGGACGAGACCGGCATGAGCCAGGCCGTCGTCATGCCGGACCAGCTCAAGAAGCACCGCCGCACGATCGTCTCCTCCTCCGGCCTGATCGTCGAGGGCGTCCTGCAGAAGAAGGACGGCTCGCTATCCGTCAAGGCGGACAGGTTCTGGCCCATCGACCGCCTGGAGCGGATCCCGAGCCACGATTTTCGATAGCCGGCTACCGACCGCCTCGCAACGGGATGCCCTGCCGGTACTGCTCTAGCCTGCGGCTCAGCAGCTCGAGCAACTGCTCCCGGTCGGGCGAGGTGTTCCGCGGATCGCCGACGATCTCGAGCGCAGACTCCACCGTCCGCGCCGCCGTTTCGAAGTCGCCGGTCTCGGCCTGGGCGGCTGCCAGGGTCTCGAGCAGGGCGGGCTCGGCGCCGCCGGCGACCGCGTTCAGTTCGAGGGCGATCAGGAGAGCGAGCTGACCGTCGCGCCGGCCGGCGTCCGGATGGGTCGCCAGCGTCCAGGCGATGTCGTTGCCCCGCGCCAGGAGGTTACGGTCCTCGACGTAGGCGCGGCGAAGATGCTCCGCGCCCTCGGCGGCGCCGGCCGGACCACTGCGGATCAGGGTCAGTCCAAGTTCGTGGCGGCCCGCGGCGTGTTCGGGGTCGTGCGAGAGCAGTGCCCGGTAGTTCTCGATCGCCTCCTCCAGACGGCCAGCGGCGGCCGCGATCCGGGCCGCTCCGTAGAGCGCCTCCGTGTCCCGAGGCTCGACTTCGAGGATCGCCCGGTAGTGTCCCCAGGCGGCGCCGAGTTCGTCGCTGCGGACGGCGGCTTCGGCCAGGATCCGGTGCGCTTCAACGTGGCGCGGATCGAGAGTGACGACCGCCGCGAACTGCTCCATCGCCTCCCGCAGGCGCTCCGCCTTGGCGAGCAACTGGCCGTAGAGATACCGCAGCTCCACATCCCGCGGGCTCTGCTCGACCGCGCGGCCGAGTTCCCGCACGGCCTCGTCCGTGCGGCCCTCCCCGTCGAGCAGCTCGGCAAGACGCACCCGGGCCGCCACGTCGCCCGGGTCGGCGGCGAGCGCGGCCTCGGCCTGCGCCCGCACCGAGCCGGTGTCGCCGGCATCGAGGAGAGCGTTCTGCCAGGCGGCCCGCGCGGCCGGATCGTCGGGTTCGAGGTCGAAGGCGGCGCGGGCATACCGGGCCGCGGCCTCATCGTCCCCGCGCCGGCCTTCGAGCACCGTCAGACGCTGGAGCGACTTGAACAGCCGGTCCCGCGCCCCCTGGCGTTCGAACGACGCCGCGCCACTGTCGTCGAGGCGCGCCTGCTCGACCTCGGCCGAACGCCGCAGCAACGCCACGGACTCCTCGGGAAACCCCTCCTCGTACCAGCGCGCGTAGCTGGCGAGCGACACCTCGCCGGGCGGTTCGGTGAACCAGCGGCCGGGAAACGGCGCCGACGCCGCGCGCAGATCGGCATCCCGCGCCTCCAGCAGTTCGAGGTCGGCGAGCAGATCGGCGGCGGTGACGCCGCCGCGGTAGAGGGCGGCAACCCGGCCCTCGCCGTCGATCAGCATGGAGAACGGCAGCGAGAGCGGGAAGCGCCGGTCGAACAGGGACCTCTTGACGATCTCGACCTTGTCGAGGGTCTCCTCGGTCGCCATCCCGTGACGGAACGGAAAATCGATCTCGTCCATGAAGCTCCGCGCCGCCTCTTCGGTCGTGGTCGGCACGTCGCCCATGCCGTCCGTCGACAGCGCCGCGATCTCCAGGCCCGCGGCGCGGAGGGCATCCGCTTCGTCCGCCAGATCCTGCAGCTCGAAGCGGCAGGGGACGCACCAGCTCGCCCAGATGTTGAGGAGCAGCGGACGGCCGCGTTCGGCCCGCACGGCAGCCGCTCCGCCGCCGCCAAACGGACGCAGCGTGAACGATGGCGCCGGCGGTCGAGGCGCCAGTACGACCCGGGAACCGGTGCTCGGCGCAGGCGGCCGCTGATCGCCCGCTTCGAGCGTCCTGCCGCGAGTCGGCGCCGGCTCGGGCGCGGCTCGACCGCTGCCCTGGACGATCCGATAGCGGCTCCCGGCCGCAACACCCAGGAAAGTCTCGCTGCCGCCGCCCGGCCAGTGGACCGTCGCCATCCCGGTCGGCTCACCGTCGCCGAGGCCGAAGTGCAGCCAGCGGCTGGACTGCGAGAGGAAACCCTCGCCCGCCCGCACCGAGCGCCGCAACACGCCGTCCGTCGTCGCCAGCTCGACCCGGGCGCCAACCGCGTCCCGGTTCGTGCCGGCGCCGTCTCCCTCCAGATGCAGCGCCACGAAGCGCCGGCCGGCCGGCAACTCGTTCCGCATCAGCCGCAGCCGTGGCGCGGTCCGGTTGCTGATCGCCACATCCAGGTCGCCGTCGCCCTCCAGGTCGAGGAACGCCAGGCCTCGCCCGTCGTCCGGGAAGTCCAGGCCGCTCACCGCCGACGCGTTGGCGAAGGCGCCGCCAGCTTCGCCCGGGTTCAGAAAGACGCAGTTCCGCTCGTTGCCGCTGAAGGAGAGGCCCTCGTCGAGCCGTTCGTGGAGCGCGCGCAGGGATTCGAGATAGGGCTCCAGCGAGCGGTCATCGGGAGAACTCGGCGCACGCGGCACGACCTGCCGCCAGAAGAAGCTTCACAGGTCGTCGGGGAGCGTCTGGGTCAGGTTGCCGTTGGCGACCACCAGATCTTCCCAGCCGTCGTTGTTGATGTCCGCGAAGACTGACGACCAGGACCAGCGACCCATCGTCACGTTCGCATCGACGCTGCGGTCGAGGAAGCCGCCGCCCTCCGCGCCCGCGAAGAGAGAGTTGCCGCGCGCCATCCGCTGCACCTGCGCCAGCGGCCCCGCCCGCTGCCGGTCGCGCTCGAACTTCCGCTGGTACGTGATCCGGTTGCCGGCGGCGGAGAACATGTTGCCGACGTAGACATCCATTCGCCCGTCCCGGTTGTAGTCGGCCCAGCTCACGGACATGCCGGAGGAGATGTCCTCGACGCCGGCTTCCCCGGCCACGTCGACGAAGCGGCCGCCGTCATTGCGGTACAGGTTGTTGCGGCCGTAGTCGTTCGCCACGTAGAGGTCCTGGTCGCCGTCGCCGTCGACGTCCTCCCAGGACGCGGCCAGGCTGAAGCGGCGGTTGTTCTCGTCGAGCCCCGCCCCGGCCGTCGCGTCGACGAAGCGGAAGCCGCCGTCGTTGCGGAGCAGCACGTTCCGGCCGCCGTTGTTCGCGTCGTGGTACGGCACCGGGCTCGCGACTCCGCGCTCGTCGTAAGCGCGACGGTAGGCGCAGACGTAGAGGTCGAGGTCGCCGTCGTTGTCGTAGTCGGCCGCCGAGAGGGAGTTGCTGTCGGGTATGTCGCCGGCGATGTGGCGGACGCGGGCGAAGCCGCCGCTGCCGTCGTTCTCGAGGACCAGCACGGCCGGGCGGCTGGACAGCACCAGGTCCGGATCGCCGTCGTTGTCGAGATCGACGAACAGCCCGGCCAGGGCCCGCTCCAGGAAGTCGACCGCCGCTTCGGCCGAACGGTCGTCGAACGTGCCTTCCCGGTTCTGCACGTAGAGCCGGTTCGGCAGGCCGCCCTGCTCGGGCAGGAAGAGGTCGTCCAGGCCGTCGCCGTTGACATCCGCGACCGAGACCCCCTGCCAGCCGGTCTTGTTGTAGCCAGACGCCTTGGTGATCCGGTTGAGCCAGGCGTCCGGCGGCTGAAGCAGTTGCTCCCCGTAGCTCGGGTTGTGGCCGACCGCGGCCTCGGTGACGTCGACGAAGAGGGGGCCTTGGGGAGTCGAGGCCTCCTCGTAGTCGGCCACATCGACCCGCAGCAGCAACGGCTCGCCGGCGCCGCCCGCCGGCAACCGCCAGACGGTCGACCAGACCGAGTTCACCTGTCTGAAGCCGCCGCCCGCACCCGCAGCCGCCTCGAAGTAGGCCAGCGTCGTGAACCCCTCCGACCCGACATCGATCGAGTACAGCTTGAAGTCCGCCCGCGGCGGCCGGTCGCCGGCCAGACGCCCGGCCAGGTCGCCGAGGGCGCGCCCGAAGCCCTCGGCGCCGCGGTAGCCGCCATCCGCGCCACTCGCGCTCCCGCTCTCGACGGTGAAGGCCGGCCCCTGGTAGCGCGCGGTCAGTTCGCCCGGCACGAAGCCCGGCGACTCGAAGGCCTGATCCACGACCGACGCCACGTCGCCGGACGGCACGGCATCGGCACCGCCAGCGGCCACCTCCGCAAGCCACCCGGCGACGCGCTTGAGCTGGGCCTCAGCCTGTTCACTGAGCGCCTCCGTGTCCCAGCCGTCGGCCCGCGGATCGACCGCGACGGCAAAGTCCACGGGCTCGAAGGCAGGGGTGATTTCCGCCTGCCCGCTCTGCGCCAGCGCCGCGGCCGGCACGACCGCCAATGTCAGGACGACGACGACTCGGGAGATCCGCACCGCCGACACTCTAACGTTCCCTCTTCTATGATCGAGTGGTGGGCCCCAGCTTGAAGACGCCCTTCGGCCTGGGGCAAACCAAGCCGCGCCACTACCTGGAAATGGCCAGGGTGGCCTGGCGGAACCGCGACGAAGCCGGCTATGCGTGGCGCATCCTTCGGGACGGCGTATGCGACGGCTGCGCGCTGGGAACGTCGGGGCTGCGCGACTGGACGCTGGACGGGGTGCACCTCTGCATGGTCCGGCTCGACCTGTTGCGCCTGAACACGATGCCGGCGCTCGATCCCGCCGTCCTCGCCGACGCCGGCGCACTGACGGCCAGGGGTTCAACGGAGCTGCGAGCCCTCGGGCGGCTGGCGCACCCGATGGTCCGGCGCGCCGGCGAGCCCGGGTTCCGTCGCGTCGGGTGGCCCGAGGCCGTTGACCTCGCCGCTTCCCGCCTCGCCGAGGTTCGCGAACGCGACCCCACCAGAGCAGCCTTCTTCCTGACCTCGCGCGGCATCCCGAACGAGACCTACTACGTCGCGCAGAAGGCGGCACGCTTCCTCGGCACCCCACACGTCGACACCGCCGCGCGCCTTTGCCATGCCGCATCGACCATAGCGCTCAGGCGTGCGCTGGGAGTCGGCGCCGCCACGAACTCCTACCGCGACTGGCTGGACGCGGAGCTGATCGTGTTCTTCGGCTCCAACGTTCCGAACAACCAGCCGGTCACGATCAAGTACCTTCACTTCGCGCGCCGCCGTGGCACCGAGATCGCGGTCGTGAACCCATACCGGGAGCCGGGCCTCGACCGCTACTGGGTGCCGTCGGTGGCATCGAGCGCCCTGTTCGGTACCGACCTCGCCGAACACTGGTACGCGGTTGACACCGGCGGCGACCTCGCCTTCCTGAACGGCACGATGAAGGCGCTGCTCGACCTTCCGGACGGCGTCGCTCGCGACTTCGTCGAACGCTCCACCGAGGGCTTCGCGGACGTCGAGGCGGCGCTCCGCGACACCTCCTGGGAAGCGATCGAGCAATCCAGCGGCGTTCCCCGCGCCGAGATGGAGCGCTTCGCCGGGCTTCTCTGCTCCAGGCCGAAGACGATCCTGGTCTGGTCGATGGGGCTGACCCAGCACCGCCACGGCGTCGACACCGTCCTGGCGCTCGCCAACCTGGGCCTGATGCGCGGGCTTCCGGGCAAGGCGGGGGCCGGCCTGGTGCCGATTCGAGGCCACTCCGGAGTGCAGGGAGGCGCAGAGGTCGGCTGCGCCCCGGAGTCGGACACGGAGACCCTCGACCGCTGGGCGGACGCCTGGGGCTTCGAGCCGCCACGCGGCCCCGGCCTGGCAGCCACCGGGCAGATCGAGGCGGCGGCCGCCGCGGCGATCGACGCCTGGTGGATCGTCGGCGGCAACTTCCTCGAAACGGCGCCGGAACCCGAACGCCAGAAGAGGGCCCTGCATCGACCCGCGCTTCGCATTCACCAGGATGTCGTGCTGAACACCGCGATGCTGGTCGAACCGAGCGACACCGTGCTGCTGCTGCCGGCCACGACACGCTACGAGATCCCCGGCGGCGTGACCGAGACGACGACCGAGCGGCGCATCGTGTTCTCGCCCTCGATTCGCCACGATGGCGCCGAAAGCCGAACGCTCGACGAGTGCCGGCCCGAGTGGGAGGTGCTGTGCGAGGTCGTCTCCCGGGCTCGTCCCGATCCTCCCGGCGTCCTCGGCTTCGGCAGCACCGGGGCCATTCGGACCGAGATCGCGGCTACCGTGCCGCGCTACGCCGGGATCGAGAATCTGAAACGAAAGGGCGACCAGTTCCAGTGGGGCGGTCCCCAACTGTTCGAGGACGGGCGCTTCGCCACACCATCGGGCCGAGCGAGGTTCCATGCGGTCGAACCGCCGGCGGATCGGGAGCCGCTCGACGGCGAGCTCTTCCTCTCCACCCGCCGCGGGCGGCAGTTCAACTCGATGGTCCACGCCGTACGGGACCCTCTGACCGGCCTCGAGCGCTCCGACCTGCTGATGAACGCGGAGGATGGCCGGGCGCGCGGCATCCGCGCCGGCCAACGGGTCGCCGTCTCGTCGCCGGTGTCGCGGGTCGAGTTCGTCGCGCGTTTCGGGCCGATCAAGGCCGGCAACGTCGAAGCGCACTGGCCCGAATGCATGGAGCTGCTGCCCTGGTCCCTGGACCCCGACTCCGGCGAGCCGGAGTACGGCGTCCGCGTACGGGTCGAACGAACGGAAGCCGACGCGTGAAGGCGTCCGGACCCGAGACGGCAGCGGAGCGCAGCGCACTGGTCGAGCGCCCGGGCGACGTCGGACCCGACGTGGTGGCGGTCGAGGAACCGCTGGAGATCCGGGTCGACGGCGAGGCCGTCGTCGTGACGATGCGCAGCCCCGGCGCGGAGAGGGACCTCGCGCTCGGCTACCTCCACGCCGAAGGGATGATCGAGGAGGCTGCCGACGTCGAGGACGTGACCGTGGACGGAGCGCCGCGGCTCGACGAGGCGCCGGCGCCAGGCGGCGAACCGGCCGTCCCCGGCTCGATCGTCGATGTCCGGCTCTCGGCAGGGGGGCGACGGGCGACGAACCGCCGCGCCGAGACCATGAAACGGGAACGCGCCTTCCGCGTCACCAGCGCCTGCGGAGTCTGCGGCAAGCCCTCGCTGGAGGACCTGTGGGTGCGGCTGCCGGCGATCCGCCCGCTCGACCTGGAGCCGGACCGGGAACGTCTCCTGGTCCAGTCGCTGCCCGCGGCGATGCAGGAAGGCCAGCGCCTCTTCGGCGACACCGGCGGCGTCCATGCCGCGGCCCTGTTCGAGGTCGCCGAAGGAGGGCCCGGACTCCTGTGGCTTCGCGAGGACATCGGACGCCACAACGCGGTCGACAAGGTCATCGGCAAGGCGTTGCGGGCGAACCGGTTACCCCTGCACGACACGATCCTCGCCGTCAGCGGCCGTCTCGGCTTCGAGATCGTCCAGAAGGCGGCGGTGGCCGGCATCCCCGTGATTGCCGCGGTCGGCGCGCCGTCGAGCCTGGCGCTGGACATCGCCCACCTGGCCGGCATCCGCGTCTACGCCTTCGTCGCCGCCGACCGCAGCAACTTCTATCCCGAAGCAGCAGTTGAAGCGAGGCGACTGGGAGATTCCGATTGACGAGTGCCGTAGCTGGGATTAGGTTGCCCCTGGAGAGCGTTGACCTCCAGGGAGGGACACGACGATGACGAGGATTCCGAAGTGACGGTCGCTGCGGTCGAAACGGAAGCAGGGCAGGCCGCACAACACCTGACGTTCTTCGATCAGGTGAACGCCGCCTTCGACCAGGCGGCGAAGCACACGGACCACGACCCCACTCTGCTGGAGCAGGTGAAGTGGGTGAACTCGGTCTATCGGATGAGTTTCCCGCTGCGGCGGGATGACGGCACGATCGAAGTCATCCACGCCTGGCGCGCCGAACACAGCCACCACCGGCTGCCGACCAAGGGCGGCATCCGCTACGCGCTGAACGTGAACGAGGACGAGGTCATGGCTCTGGCGGCGCTCATGACCTACAAGTGCGCCCTCGTCGACGTTCCCTTCGGCGGCGCCAAGGGCGGGGTCTGCATCGATCGCCGGAACTACTCCAAGGGGGAGCTGGAACGCCTGACCCGGCGCTACACCGCCGAACTCCAGCGCAAGTCCTTCATCGGGCCGGGCAAGGACGTGCCGGCGCCCGACTATGGCACGAGCGAGCAGGAGATGGCCTGGATCGCCGACACCTACGCCCAGATCGAGCATGGCGAGGTCAACGTCGCCGCCTGCGTGACGGGCAAGCCGGTCGAGCACGGCGGAATTCAGGGCCGCACCGAGGCGACCGGACTGGGCGTCTTCTTCGGTATCCGCGAAGCCTGCTCGTTCGAGGACGACATGGCGAAGCTCGGGCTCGAACCGGGAGTCGCCGGTAAACGGGTCGTCATCCAGGGGCTGGGCAACGTCGGCTATCACGCGGCGAAGTACCTGCAGAACGCCGGCGCGAAGCTGGTCGGCCTGGCCGAGTTCGAGGGTGCGATCGCGGATCCGGGCGGACTCGACATCGATGACGTGGTCGAGCACCGCAAGACGACCGGATCGATCCTCGACTTTCCGGGCGCGTCCAACGTCGAGCCCAGCCTCCGGGCCCTCGAGCTGGATTGCGACATCCTGGTGCCAGCCGCCCTCGAGAACCAGATCACGAGCGAGAACGTCGGCCGCATCTCCTGCCGCATCCTGGCCGAGGCGGCGAACGGGCCGACCACCTCGGCGGCCAGCGTCGCGGCGGCCAGGCGCGGCATCCTGGTGATTCCGGACGTGTACCTGAACGCCGGCGGCGTCACGGTCTCCTACTTCGAGTGGCTCAAGAACCTCTCCCACGTCCGCTTCGGACGGATGCAGAAGCGTTTCGAGGAGAGCGTGCGCCGGGACCTGCTGAACGCGATGAGCTCGGCGACCGGCGCCAGCTTCAGCCAGGCCGAGGTCCGGATCCTGGCCCGGGGAGCGGACGAGATCGACCTCGTGAACTCGGGGCTGGAGGAGACGATGGCGACCGCCTACCACCACATCCGCCGGTACCGGAAGAAGCTGGGCCCCGAGGTCGACCTGCGCACGGCCGCCATGGTGCTGGCAATCGATAAGGTCGCCGCCTCCTACAGCACCGCGGGTATCTTCCCGTAGCTGCCCGACCGCTCGCCCCGACAAGACCGAAGACTGCCTCTTGATCTCGCTGCTGCTGATCATTCTCGGCATCGCCGTGCTCTGGGCCGGCGGCGAGATCCTCGTGCGTTCCGTGACCGGCCTGGCCGCGGTTCTGCGCGTCAGTCCGACGGTGATCGGCCTGACCGTCGTCGCCTTCGGCACCTCGGCGCCGGAACTCGGCGTGGCGATAGCCGCCGCGCTGCGGGAATCCACCGGCCTGGTCTACGGCAACGTCGTCGGCTCGAACATCGCCAATGTGGGCCTGATCCTCGGCATCTCGGCGCTCGTCGTCCCTCTCCACAACCACCACGACGGCGCCGAGCGCCAGGCCATCCGCCTGGTCCGCCGCGAGCTGCCCTTCATGCTGGGTACGTCCCTGCTCGTCCTGACCTTCACCGCCTTCGGCCGCCTGGGCCGGTTCGAGGGCGTCGTGCTCCTCGCACTGATGGCGTACTTCCTCATCGTGCTGGTCCGCGCCGGCGACGCCGAAGCGACGGACACCCAGGGCGTCAGCGGGCTCAGGTCCGGCCTCGGCACCCTGGTGGGGCTCGCCCTGCTCGCCGTCGGCGCCGCCGAAATCCTGGTCCCGGCGGCGGAAGAGCTCGCTCGCGAACTTGGCGTGAGCGAGACCGTCATCGGACTCACGGTCGTGGCCTTCGGCACCAGTGTGCCGGAACTCGCCGCCTGCCTGGTGGCCGCGTACCGGAAGCACCACGGCATCGTGCTGGGAAACATCATCGGCTCGAACGTGTTCAACATCCTGCTCGTCCTGCCGGCCGCGACGCTCATCCGCCCCTTCGAAACCACCTTCCTCGCCGAGGGGCTGGACGCCTCGGTCATGCTCCTCTTCAGCCTCCTCATGTTCCTCGCCGTCTACCTGCTGCGGCACGGCCGCAGCATCGGGCGGGCCTGGGGAGCGCTGCTCGTGGCAGCCTATGGGGGCTACGTAGCCTGGCTCTTCAGCAAGCTATGACACAACGAACCATGAAACGGTCCGAATCCACCGCAAGCGGCGCCCTGCCCTTCGCCGACCGACACATCGGACCCCGGTCCGTCGAGATCGAGCAGATGCTCGGGGCGCTCGGCCAGTCCTCGCTCGCGAGCCTGATCGACGACGCCGTGCCGGCCGCGATCCGCAGCGAAGGACACGACGGCGGCCTCGAACTGCCGCCCCCGGCTTCCGAAGCCGCGGCGCTCGTCGAACTCGACGAGATCGCCGGCAGCAACGAGGTGCTGCGCAGCTTCATCGGCATGGGCTACCACGGCTGCGTCACGCCGCCGGTCATCCAGCGCAACGTCCTGGAAGACCCCGGCTGGTACACGGCCTACACGCCGTATCAGCCGGAGATCTCCCAGGGCCGGCTGGAGGCGCTGCTCAACTTCCAGACGATGATCGCGAGCCTCACCGGCCTCGAGGTCGCCAACGCCTCCCTGCTCGATGAACCCACCGCCGCCGCCGAGGCGATGACCCTGTGCTGGGCCGAGAAGCGGCGCCAGGGCCGGTTCTTCGTGTCGGAGAACTGCCACCCGCAGACGATCGAAGTCGTCCGCACCCGCGCCGAGCCGCTCGGCATCGAGGTCGAGGTCGGCGACCACCGGGAGCTCGACCCGGAAGGCGTGTTCGCGGCCCTGGTCCAGCAACCGGCCACCGACGGCGGCGTCCACGACTACGGCGATCTGGCGGAACGGCTGCGGGAGGCCGACGGCATGACGATCGCCGCCGCCGACCCGCTCGCCCTCTGCCTGCTCGAGGCCCCCGGCGCCTGGGGCGCGGACGTCGCGGTCGGCAGCACCCAGCGCTTCGGGTTACCGATGGGATTCGGCGGACCGCACGCTGCCTACATCGCCGTACGCGACCGGTTGAAGCGGCGGCTGCCAGGCCGTCTGGTCGGCGTCACCCACGACGACCGTCACCGCCCGGCCCTGCGCCTGGCGCTTCAGACGCGGGAGCAGCACATCCGGCGCGACCGGGCCACCAGCAACATCTGCACCGCCCAGGTGCTGCCGGCGGTGATCGCGAGCTTCTACGCCGTCTACCACGGGCCGGAAGGTCTCGAGTCCATCGCCGAGACGGCTCACCGCCGCGCCGCGCGCCTCGCCGAACGCCTGCGCGCCCTGGGCTTCGCGCTCCGCTCCGACACGTTCTTCGACACGGTGACCGCCGAGGTCGGCAGTGTCGAGGAGGAGCGCCGGGTGATCGCCGCCGCCCGGCGCCGCAAGCTGAACCTGCGGGAGTGGGGCTCGGGCGCCATCTCGGTCGCCTGCGATGAGACGACAACGGACTACGACATCGAGTCGGTGCTCGCGGCCTTCGCCGAAGTCGGCGCCGCCGGGGCTCAGGCCCCGTCTTGGACCGACGCGACGGAACACCTGCCGGCCGCGCTGCGGCGGACGACACCCTGTCTCGACCATCCGGTGTTCAGCAGCTACCGCTCCGAGACCGAGCTGCTCCGCTACCTGCACCGGCTGGAGGCGCGCGACCTGTCCCTGACCACCTCCATGATCCCGCTCGGCTCGTGCACGATGAAGCTGAACGGGACGGCGGAGATGATGCCGATCACGTGGCGGGGGTTCGCTCACATGCATCCCTACGCCCCCGAGGATCAGACGGCGGGTTACCGGAGGCTCTGCGGCGACCTGGAGAACTGGCTGGCGAGCATCACGGGCTTCTCCGCCGTTTCGCTGCAGCCCAACGCCGGTTCCCAGGGAGAGTACGCCGGTCTTCTCGCCATCCGGAGCTACCACGCGAGCCGCGGCGAGGGGGCCCGCAACGTCTGCCTCATCCCCACCTCCGCCCACGGAACGAACCCAGCCAGCGCCGTGCTGGCCGGGCTGAAGGTCGCGGCCGTCGCCTGCGACGAGGAAGGCAACATCGATCTCGACGATCTGCGCGCATGCGCGGAGGCCCACAGCAAAGACCTCGCGGCGCTGATGGTCACCTACCCGTCCACGCACGGCGTGTTCGAAGAGGCGATCCGTGACATCTGCGCCATCGTCCACGACCACGGCGGGCAGATCTACCTCGACGGAGCGAACATGAACGCCCAGGTCGGCGTCTGCCGGCCCGGCGACTACGGCGCCGACGTCTGCCACCTGAACCTCCACAAGACGTTCTGCATCCCCCACGGCGGCGGCGGTCCGGGCATGGGGCCGATCGCGGTCGCCGCCCATCTCGCGCCCTTCCTGCCGCGGCACCCCCTCGCGTCCATCGGGCAGTCGGACGGTGCCGGCAGCCTCGGGAGCGCGACGGTTGGCGCGGTGAGCGCGACGGCCGTCGGCAGCGGCTCGATCCTGCCCATCTCCTGGGCCTACATTCGCATGATGGGGGCTGCCGGACTGCGCCGCGCCACGGAAGCCGCGATCCTGAACGCGAACTACATTGCCCACCGGCTCGAAACCCACTACCCCGTCCTGTACCGGGGCGCCAGCGGGCTGGTGGCTCACGAGTGCATCCTCGATCTGCGCGGCTTCAAGGCCTCCGGCGTCGAGGTCGACGATGTCGCCAAGCGACTCATCGACTACGGCTTTCACGCACCGACCATGTCCTTCCCGGTGGCCGGGACGCTGATGGTCGAACCGACCGAGAGCGAGTCGAAGGCCGAGCTCGACCGCTTCTGCGACGCGATGATCGCGATCCGCGCCGAGATCGCAGCCGTTGAACGCGGTGACGTGGCGATCTCCGACAGCCCCCTGCGCGGAGCACCGCACACCGCGGCCGCGATCAGCGCCGACGACTGGGACCGCCCCTACTCCCGCCGGCAGGCGGCGTTCCCGGCCCCGTGGAACGACGAACACAAGTACTGGCCTCCGGTCGGCCGGGTCGACAACGCCCACGGCGACCGCCACCTGATCTGCACCTGCATCGGCATGGAGCCGTTCGAGGCGATCGGCGCCAGGGGAGCCTTCGCCCGCTGACGGAAGTGGCCGGGAGTCAGGACGTCAACCCGAACTCGATCGCGTCCGAGAGCGCTTCCCAGCTTGCTTCGATGATGTTCGTGCCCGCGCCGACCGTGGTCCAGCGCTCGCCGCCGGCGACGAAATCGACGAGCACGCGGGTCGTCGCGGCCGTTCCGTGGGCGCTGTCCAGGATGCGGACCTTGTAGTCGGCCAATCGCATCTCGCCCAGCGCCGGATAGTGCGGCTCCAGTGCCTTGCGCAGCGCATGGGCCAGCGCGTTGACCGGGCCATTGCCTTCCGCCGCCGTGTGAGCGATGGCGCCGCCCGGCACCTCGACCTTGACGGTCGCCTCCGCGACCAGACCGCGACCGTCGCGGTGTTCGACAACGGTGAGAAAGTCGATCAGGCGGAAAGGCGCCTCGTAGCCGGGTTCCGCACGGCGCAGCATGAGCTCGACGGACGCCTCGGCGGCCTCGAAGCTGTAGCCGCGGTTCTCCAGCTCCTTGACCTTGTACAGCACCTCACGCGCGTGAGGAGTCTCCGCGATCCCGGCGCCCGCCGCGAGATGAGCGATGTTGCCGCGTCCCGAGAGTTCGGAGACCACGGTCCGCATCTCGTTGCCGACCACCTCCGGCTCGACGTGCTGGTAGCTGGTCGGTTCCTTGAGCATCGCCGCGACATGGATGCCGCCCTTGTGGGCGAAGGCACTCCGGCCGACGTAGGGCAGGTGGTCGTCGTGGGCGATGTTCGCCACCTCGGCGACGTAGCGCGACAGAGAGGTCAACTCGCGCAGGCTCTCGTCGGGGACGCAGGAGAACCCCATCTTGCACTGCAGGTCCGGCACGATGGTCACCAGGTTCGCGTTCGCCACCCGTTCGCCGTAGCCGTTGATCGTGCCCTGGACCATGACCGCGCCTGCCCGCACCGCGGCCAGTGTGTTCGCGACGCCGCATCCGGCGTCGTCGTGCGTATGGATGCCGATCCGTACATCCGGACCGAGCTCGGCCCGCGCCGCGTCGATCCCCGCTTCGATCTGCCACGGCAGCGTGCCGCCGTTCGTGTCGCAGAGCACGACGTAATCGGCGCCCGCCGCGGCCGCCGCGCGCAACGTGCCGAGCGCGCACTCGGGGTTCCCGGTCAGACCGTCGAAGAAGTGCTCCGCGTCGTAGATCACCTCGCGGCCGAGCTCCTTGAGATAGCCGACCGTGTCGCCGATCATCGCCTCGTTCTCTCGCGCGTCGGTTTCGAGCACCTTCTCGACGTGCAGGTCCCAGCTCTTGCCGACCAGCGTGACGGTGGGCGTCTCCGCGGCGACCAGCGCCTGGACGTTGCCGTCGCGGTTGCAGGCGCTGTGCTTGCGCCGGGTGGCGCCGAAGGCACAGATTCTCGCCTGTTCGAGCTCGACCTCGCGGATGGCCTCGAAGAAGTCGGCGTCCTTCGGATTCGAGCCAGGCCAGCCGCACTCGATGTAGGGGATGCCGAAGGCGTCCAGCCGCCTGGCGATCGCCAGCTTGTCCGCCAGCGACAGGGAAATGTTCTCTCGCTGGGTCCCGTCGCGAAGTGTCGTGTCGTACAGCTCGATCCTGGTGGTCATCGGCCCACTACCCTATTGGCCCGGCCTCAGGCCGGCTCGTCGAGGCCCGGCCCCTGCAGCAGCTCGATCAGTTCCTCGCGCGAGAAGATCTTCTTGAGCTGGGGGTCGTCCTCCTGCACCACGCTCTCCATGAGACGGCGCTTGCGGTCGATGATGGCGGCGATGCGTTCCTCGAGGGTTTCTTCGGTGATCAGCTTGAAGACGTGGACCGCCCGCTTCTGGCCGATCCGGTACAGGCGGTCCGTCGCCTGGTCCTCGCGGGCCGCGTTCCACCAGCGGTCGTAGTGGATGACGACCGAACCGCCGACCAGGTCGATGCCGGTGCCGCCCGCCTTCAGGCTGCCCAGAAAGACCCGGCAGTCGTCGTCGTCGTTGAAGCGGTCGACGACCTTGCCGCGCTCGCGGGTGGAGCCCGTCAGCGTGACGAACTCGATGCCGAGCTTCGTCAGGTGGCGCTCCAGGATGCCGATCATGCCCAGGTACTGGCTGAAAACGACGACCTTCTGGCCACTGTCGAAGCTCTCTTCGAGCAGCTCCTTGCACAGGTCCCATTTGCCGGATTCGTAGTCTTCGTAGCAGTCGAGGTCGCCCACCGCCAGCGCGGGATGATCGCAGATCTGCTTCAGCATGTTCAGCAGGGCGAAGATGTGGATGTAGGGAAGGGCGCCCCGCTCGCTCCGCAACGCGTTCATCAACGTCACGCCCTTCGTTTCGATCGTCTGACGGTAGAGATCGAACTGCTCGGCGCTCAGGCGGCAGGTGCGGACATCCTCGATCTTCTCCGGCAGCTCATCCAGCACCGCGGTCTTCACGCGGCGAAGCACGAAGGGAGCGGTCAATCGCCGCAGGTTCACCGCGTACCAGGAGTCGGCGTCGAGTTCGTTCGTCCCGAGGACATCGAGATAGGTGTCGTCGCCGCCCAGGTAGCCCGGCAGCACGAGATCGAACAGGCCCTTCAACTCGGTGAGCGAGTTCTCGATCGGCGTACCGGTCAACCCCAGTTTCATCCGGGCCCTGAGCGCAACGGCGGCACGGTAGCCCTGCGTGCTGCGGTTCTTGATCTGCTGCACCTCGTCGAAGACGATGAGGCCCCAGCGCCGTTCGCCGAAACGCTCGACGTCGTTCCGCATCACCCCATAGGAAGTGAGGATCACGTCGCCATGGGTGAGCGATTCTCCGAGGTCGCGTTGCGGTCCGTGGTAGTAGGCCGGACTCAATCCCGGCGCGTACTCCCGGAGCTTGTTGCGCCAGTGGCTGATGACAGTGCGGGGACAGACGACGAGAAACGGCTCGTCGATCCCCAGTTGCTCCCGCAGGATGACCATCAGGGCCATCGCCTGGTGCGTCTTCCCCAAGCCCATGTCGTCGCAGAGAAGACCCGCGAGATCGTTCTCGTACAGGAACTTCAGCCACTCGACACCAAGCTTCTGGTAGGGACGCAGGACGCTTGTAAGCCCCGAAGGACTCACCATCGGATCGGCCGGTCGGAGGTCCAGGAAGCGACGCAGGAAGTCATGCCGGCTTCCTTCGCCCTCGACCCGGATCGGCGCCGCACTCGAGGCCTGCAACCGCAGCAACTCGGCCGATGAGAGACGGAGACTGCCCGAACCGCCGTTGCCGCCCGAGTCTTCGGCACGCGCTCTCGCCTGAGCGGGAAGCGATCCGAGGTTCCTGAGCGCCGGCGCGTTGAGATCGATCCAGCCCGACGCCGTCTCGAGGTACGGCAGGCCGGCACGCCTCGCTGCCAGCAGTTCCCCGAGACTCACGTCACTGTCGCGGAAGCCATAGCGGATCGAAAGCGACTCGTCTCCGTCCGGCTCGATCTCGATGTAGTCGAACTCCGTCAGGATCCCGACGGCCGCGAGCGGATTCTCGGTCAGAACCGGCTCGGGTTCCTCAATCGGCGGCACCGTCCGGAAGGTCGGTACCCGCGCCGGTCCGAGATCGATGACGGCGGGCTCGCGCCAGCCGCTCTCGCTCCGCTCCGAGCGCCGGACGAGCGCCTCCAGCTCCTCGACAAAGACCAGATCGCCATACTGGAAGCGTTCGCGGCGCTTCTCATCGAGGACGTCCTCCCCCTCCGCGGCCAGGCGCAGTATCTCGAGCCTGTGTTTCTTCTCGATCCTTGTGTCAGGTCCCACGTAGAGAAGATCCGCGGCCGACAGGGGAACCGCCGAGGTCTGCCCCGTTTCCGCGAGGAAGGCCAGCGCCGCGTCCACCCGGCCACGCGGAACGGCAATCTGAAGCAGGTCCGGCCCACCCGAACCCGTGCGGACCGCCAGGAAGAACGTGCCGCTGGAGAGCTCGATCGACGGCTCGAGTCTCACCGTCGCTCCAGTTGTTTCGGCTCTGCCGCCGGAGATATCGCCGTACTCCCGCAGGGCGTGGTAGGCGACGCGGAACCAGAGACTGCCCTCGAAGAACTGCCGGTTCGTCTGCATTCCGGCCTTGTTCAGATGCTGTTCCTCGGGCGTTCGCATGAACGTCGACAGCCGCTCCAGCAGACCCGACCGATCCGCGGTTGACACGCCGCCCGAGAGCTTCCCGATCCGTTCCAGAAAACGAACCGTTGCCGGCGCCTGCTCGAGGTAGCGAAGGACCTCTACTCCGCCCGGACCGAACAGGCGAATCGGATCGTCGGGCGTTTCCTGGAGCACCAGACACTCTGAAGCCGCCGGCAGACGTTCCTCGAAGAGAGTCTGGGCCAGCCGGAACCACCCGCTGTGAGCGAAGAGATCGAACCAGCTACATCCGGTGACCTGGTGGAGTTCCCGGATCTGACCATCGAGCTGCTTGAGGTGGCGGCATCCGCTGCGCCGGCCCGTGGAGCAACTGCAGAACGTCAGCGGCCGCTTCGACCCGGCCACCCTGGCCAGATGAACGGCCGAACCGGGCTCCGGGTCGTGGGGATCGGGGAGGAGGCCAATCCCGGTGCGATGGAACTCGAGGCGTGGAAACAGCTTCACGGAGAATCACGAAACGCGCACGTAAACGCTCGACTATACCGCTGAATCAGGCCGTCGTGTCGCTTCTGGCGCTAGGCTTTCGAGGCATCGACCACGTACGCGCGCCCATGATCCTGAAGATGATGACGAGACGTCGAGCGCTGCTGGTTACGGCAATCGGGTTCACGGCTGCGTGTGCTCCTCCGCCGGCGGCCGACACGACCGGCCTCGCCGACGCGCCCGGCCAGTCCCGGTCACGCCTGGACGAACTCGACAACCTCCTGCGCGAGCAAGCCGCGGAGGGTTTCGCCGGCAACGTGCTCGTGGCCCGCGGCGACGAGGTGATTCACCTGGCCGGCTACGGCTTGGCGGACCGGGAGGCCGGCGTCCCCTTCGGGCCGGAGACCGTGTCGACGATCGGCTCGATCACGAAGCAGTTCACCGGCGCGGCGATCCTCAAGCTCCAGGAACAGGGCCGCCTGAGCGTCTCCGATCCGGTCCGCCGGTTCTTCCCTGAAGCGCCGGCCGACAAGCGGGAGATCACGATCCACCAGCTCCTCACCCACACGGCCGGCCTGCCGCCGGCGCTGGGTTCGGACGAGGACTACATCGACCGCGACGGCTACCTGGAAGAGGTCTGGCGCACCGGGCTGCGCCACCCGCCGGGCGAACGCCACGACTACTCCAACACGGGCTACTCCGTGCTCGCCGCGATCGTCGAAAACGTCTCCGGCATGGGCTACGAGGAGTTCCTCCGGCGGGAGTTCTTCGATCCGCTGGGCATGCATCACACCGGCTATCGGCTGGCCGACTGGTCAGGAGCACACGTCGCCACCGGCTACCGGGACGGCCGGCGCTTCGGCCGGGTCATCGACATGCAGAGCCACGACGACGGCTTCTCCTGGCACCTCGTGGGCAACGGCGGCATTCACTCCACCGTCGAAGACATGGCGCGCTGGATCAGGGCTCTCCGCCAAGGCGAAGTGCTGTCGGCCGAGTCGCTCGACGCCCTGTTCGGCGAACACGTTGACGAAGGCTACGGCGACTCCTTCTACGGCTACGGATGGGTCACTTTCCGCCTCCCGAACGGCGAGCGGATGATCGGACACAACGGCGGCAACGGCTTCTTCTTCGCCGACCTGAACTTCTTCCCGGATCGTGACGGCCTGCTCTACTGCCTGTTCGTGAACGACGCGGCTCACGAAGACGTGAGCGCCAGAATCCGCCGGTTGCTGCTCGAACAGGCCCCTTGACAGCCGCTCCCGTCCTCTCCTACGCTCCCTCGCACGACCTGCCGCCCGGTAGATCAACAGAATCCTTACGCCATGACTACCCCCGCCGTCCTTCTGCTGCTGATTCTGGTCCTGGTCCTTGTGACCCAGGGGGCTAACTAGGCGCACCAACAGGAAACTGAGCGACTTCAAGCCCCCAGCAACGCCTGGGGGCTTTTTTGGTTCGGCGCCAGTGGAGTAACCGCATGCCCATAGAACGATCGGACTGGATCTGGATCGACGACCAGTGGAAACCCTGGGACGAGGCGACCGTCCACCTCACCACCCACGGCCTGCACTACGGCTCGTCGGTGTTCGAGGGCATTCGCGCCTACGACACGGGCGAGACGACGGCGATCTTCCGCCTCGGCCCGCACGTCCGGCGCCTGTTCGACAGTTGCAGGATCATGCGCATGGAACCCGGCTACACGCAGGACCAGGTCGAGGAGCTTTGCATCGAGGCGGTGGGCCGCAACCGTCTCGAGTCGTGCTATATCCGGCCGCTGATCTACCGGGGCAACGAGGAGATGGGCCTCAACCCGACCTCCTGCAGTTCGAGACTGGCCATCTACGCGGTCCGCTGGGGGCGCTACCTCGGCGAGGAAGCGATCGAACAGGGCGTGGACGCCGCGATCAGTTCCTGGCGGCGCTTCAACTCGAACACGGCCGTGCCGCTGGGCAAGATCAGCGGCCAGTACGTGACGAACCAGTTCGTGTCCATCGAGGCGCGCGAGCACGGCTACGCGGAGGGCATCATGCTCGACGACCGCGGCCTGGTCTGCGAGGGCGCCGGCGAGAACCTCTTCCTGATCAGGGACGGTGTGATCTACACGCCGCCGCTCTACAACTCGATCCTGGGCGGCATCACCAGGGACTCGGTCATCACGATCGCCCGGGATCTCAAGTACGACGTCCGCTTCCAGCCGATCGCCCGTGAAGAGCTCTATCTCGCCGACGAGCTGTTCATGACCGGCACGGCGGCCGAAGTGAGCCCGGTGCGCTCCGTGGACCGGATCCCGATCGGCAGCGGCACGCGCGGCGAGATCACGCACCACCTCCAGGAGGAGTTCTTCGGGCTGGTCGAGGGCCGCCTCCCCGACCGCCACAACTGGCTCACCCAGGTACCCCGGCTGCAGGAGGCCGCGAAGCCCCTGGCCGGCTGAGCGAGGAGGCCGAGATGAGCGACGAAGACGCCGCAACGAACCGAGAGGCAGTGAACCCGGAGGCAGTGAACCCGCCGGATGGGGGCGCCGACGCGGTCGTGCTGACCGGCGCCGAAATCGTGTGCGAGTGCCTGCTGCACGAGGGGGTCGACATCGTCTTCGGCTACCCGGGCGGGGCCATCCTGCCCACCTACGACGCCCTGACCAAGTACCCGCAGCTCCACCACGTGCTGACCCGCCACGAACAGGGCGCGTCGCACATGGCCGACGGCTACGCCCGCGCCACCGGCAAGGTCGGCGTGGCGATGGCGACCAGCGGCCCCGGTGCGACGAACCTCGTCACCGGCATCGCCACGGCGATGATGGACTCGTCTCCCATTGTCTGCATCACGGGACAGGTCCCCACCGGCGCCATCGGCAGCGACGCCTTCCAGGAGACGGACGTCACCGGCATCACCCTCCCGATCACCAAGCACAACTACCTGGTGACGAGCATCGACGAACTGCCCGAGGTGATGCGCGAGGCGTTTCATATCGCCCGGACCGGGCGGCCCGGTCCGGTGCTGGTCGACATTCCCAAGGACGTCCAGATCCAGGAAGCGGAGTTCGTCTACCCGACGGAGCCGATTCAACTCGCCGGCTACAGCCCGCCGAAGACGGCAAGAGCGCGCCAGGTCGCCGCGGCCCTGGAACTGATCCGGAAGTCGAAACGGCCGATCATCCTGGCCGGGCACGGCATCTCGATGGCGGGCGCCAACGAGGAGCTCGCGCAACTGGCGGAGAAGGCGCAGATTCCGATCGCCCTGACCCTGCTCGGCAAGGGCGCGATCTCCGAGCAGCACCCGCTCTGCCTCGGAATGATGGGAATGCACGGCGGCGCCGAGGTGAACCACGCGATCCAGCAGGCCGACCTGCTGATCGCCCTGGGCATGCGTTTCGACGACCGGGTGACCGGCAACCTGGCGACCTACGCCAGGGACTCGCGCAAGATTCACGTCGACATCGACCCCTCCGAGATCAACAAGAACGTGACCGTCGACGTCGGCATCGTCGGCGACCTCGGCGAGGTCCTGCGGCAATTGCTCGACCGGGTCGAGCGGCGGCCGAACGAAGCCTGGTTCGACCGCATCGCCGAGTGGCGGGCGGACTCCGAGCTGCGCGAGATCGTGCGGCCGGCCGAGGCGCCCCAGCACCCGGCGGTGCCCGAAGGCAAGCTGCTCGGCGCCCAGGTCATCCGCGACCTCTTCGAGTTCACGGCGGGCGGCGCCATCACCGTCACCGATGTCGGCCAGCACCAGATGTGGGAGGCCCAGTACTACCAGCACGAACGACCGCACAGCCTGATCACCAGCGGCGGCCTGGGCACGATGGGCTTCGGCCTGCCGGCGGCGATCGGTGCCAAGATGTCCCGCCCCGACCAGGAAGTGTGGGCCATCGTTGGCGACGGCGGCTTCCAGATGACGATGATGGAACTCGCCACGGCGGTCCAGGAGCGGGTCAACGTCCACATCGCGATCATCAACAACGGCTTCCTCGGCATGGTCCGCCAGTGGCAGGAGTTCTTCTACGAGGAACGCTACAACCAGACGCCAATGGTCAACCCGGACTTCTGCAAGCTCGCGGAGGCCTACGGCATCCCGACCGTCCGCGTCACCGAGCGCGGCCAGATCGAAGAGGCGGTCAAGGCCTCGCGCGCGCAGACAGCCGGACCGACCCTGATCGACTTCGTCGTCGAGAAGGAAGAGATCGTCTTCCCCATGGTGCCGGCAGGCGCCGACCTCGACGACATGATCCGCCGGCCCACACCGGCGGAGTTCGAGCGGCAGCAACGCGAACGGGCGGCAGCGGCTGAGGTCACGGAAGCGGAGACGACCGAGCTGGAGGCGCCCGCCGCCGCGGCGGCCCTGGGTTCCCGGTTCGGGGTCTGAGGTCGGCCGGCTCCCGAGGAACGGCGAAATGGCGAAACACATCCTGGCCGCGCTGGTCGAGAATCGCCCCGGGGTCCTGGCCCGGGTGGCGAACCTGTTCCGGCGGCGCAGCTTCAACATCGACAGCCTGTCCGTCGGCCGCACTCAGCGCGACGAGATGTCCCGGATGACGATCGTCATGGAGTCCGACAGCGCGGAGGCGGACCGCCTGGTCAAGAACCTCTACAAGCTGGTCGACGTCGTCCACGTCGACCACCTCCACAGTCAGCCCTCGGTGGTGAGGGAGATGGCTCTGGTCAAGGTCCGGGCGACCTCCGACAACCGGCGGGAGGTGATCCAGCTCTGCGACATCTTCCGCGCCCGGATCATCGACGTCTCCGCCGAAAGCCTGGTGGTGGAGATCACCGGCGAGGAAGAGAAACTCGAGAACTTCACCGAACTCGTGCGTCCCTTCGGCATCGTCGAGATGGTGCGCACCGGCATGATCGCGCTGGGGCGCGGCGGCCACACCCTGAAGGACGAAGGCTTCAAGCCCAACCGCAGCCGCGCCGCGGCGCGCAGCAACGTGCTCTGAACGCCTCCGCTCGAATCACCAGACGAGGAACCCAACCAGATGGCGAAGCTCTATTACGACGACGACGCGGACCTTTCCCGGCTCGACGGCCGCACCGTCGCGGTGATCGGCTACGGCAGCCAGGGCCACGCCCACGCGCTGAACCTGCGCGACAGCGGCGTGGACGTCGTCGTCGGCCTGCGTGAAGGCAGCGGCAGCGCCGCCAAGGCCGAAGCCGACGGCCTCGAGGTGCTCGGCAACGCGGCCGCGGCCGCGCGGGCGCAGATGATCATGGTCCTGGCGCCCGACACGGTGCAGGCCGAACTCTACGAGCAGGACCTCGCCCCGAATCTCGAGCCGGGGAACACCCTGATGTTCGCGCACGGGTTCAACGTCCGCTACGGCGAGATCGGAGCGCCGGAGGAAGTCGACGTGTCCCTGGTCGCGCCGAAGGCGCCGGGGCACAGGGTGCGGGAGGTGTTCACGGAGGGCGCCGGCACGCCGGGCCTCGTCGCGGTCGCGAACGACGCCAGCGGCGGCGCCCTGGCCGACGCCCTGGCCTACGCGAAGGGCATCGGCTGCACCCGCGCCGGAGTGATCGAGACCACGTTCGCCGAGGAGACGGAGACCGACCTGTTCGGCGAGCAGATCGTCCTCTGCGGCGGCGCCTCCGCCCTGGTCCGCGCCGGGTTCGAGAAGCTGGTCGCCGCCGGCTACCAGCCGGAAGTCGCGTACTTCGAATGCCTGCATGAGCTGAAGCTGATCGTCGACCTGATGTACGAGGGCGGGCTCGGCTACATGTGGTACAGCGTCTCCGATACCGCCGAGCACGGCGGCTACCACGCCGGCGATCAGATGATCACGGAGGACGTGCGGGCGGTGATGGACAAGATCCTGAGCGACATCCAGGACGGGACGTACGCCCGCGACTGGATCGCCGAGAACAGGAACGGCCGGCCGCGCTTCGATCCCCGGAGGCAGCAGGAGCGGAGCCATCCGATCGAGGAGGTCGGCCGGGAACTGCGTCGGATGATGCCGTTCCTGGACGCCAAGGAGGTGTAGCAATGACAGGCAACGGAGACTGGGTCCGTATCTTCGACACCACGCTGCGTGACGGCGAGCAGTCGCCGGGCGCGACGATGACGAGCGCCGAGAAGCTCGAGGTGGCCCGCCAGCTCGCCGTCCTCGGCGTCGACATCATCGAGGCGGGCTTCCCGGCCGCCAGCCCCGACGATCTCGAAGGCGTGCGACGGATCGCGCGCGAGGTCGGCAAGGCGAACGGCCCCGTGATCGCGGGGCTCGCCCGCTGCTGGCGCGAGGACATCGACAAGGCATGGGAAGGAGTCCGGGACGCCGCAAAGCCGCGCATCCACGCCTTCATCGCGACCTCCGACCTGCACATGGAGCGCAAGCTGGGCATGACCCGGGAGCAGGTGCTCAGCCAGGTCGGCCACATGGTGGCGCACGCGCGCTCTCTCTGCGCCGACGTCGAGTTCAGCCCCGAGGACGCCAGCCGCTCCGACCCGGATTTCATGGTCGAGGTGCTCTCGCTCGCGATCAGGGAAGGCGCCACGACGCTGAACATCCCGGACACGGTCGGCTACGACATGCCGGTCGAGTACGGCGGCCTCTTCCGCTACCTGATGGAGCACACCGAAGGCGCCGGAGACGTCATCTGGTCAGCGCACTGCCACGACGATCTCGGCTGCGCCACCGCCAACACGCTCGCGGCGATCGAAGCCGGCGCGCGGCAGGTCGAGGTGACGATCAACGGCATCGGCGAGCGCGCCGGCAACACCTCGCTCGAGGAGGTCGTCATGGCGCTCCACACGAGGCCGAAGATCTACGGCGTCGGCACCCGTCTCAACACGACGGAACTCGTGCGGACGAGCCGCCTGGTCGCCCACTACACCGGCATCGCGGTGCCCCGGAACAAGGCGATCGTCGGGGAGAACGCCTTCGCCCACGAGGCGGGCATCCACCAGCACGGCATGCTCCGGGACCAGCGCACCTACGAGATCATGACCCCCCAGACGGTCGGCCTGACCCAGAGCAGGCTCGTGCTCGGCAAGCACTCCGGCAAGCACGCGCTCCGGATGCGCATGGAGGAACTCGGCTTCGAACTGAACCGGGAAGAGCTGGGAGAGGCCTTCCGCCGCTTCAAGCAACTGGCCGACCAGAAGAAGGACATCACCGACGCCGACCTGCAGGCGCTGGCGAACCAGGAGATCCTGGCGCCGACGGAGATCTTCACGCTCACCGAGCTGCAGATCTCCTGCGGCCGGCCCGGCATGCCGACCGCGACCGCCCGCCTGTGCGGGCCGAACGGTCACGAGTACATCTCGCCCGGCGTCGGTACCGGACCCGTCGACGCGACCTTCCGTGCCATCGACGCCGTGGTCGAGGCCAGGAACACCCTGCTCGAGTACAACGTCCACAGCGTCACCGAGGGCATCGACGCGATGGGCGAGGTCACGGTGCGGATCAAGAGCCCGACCTCCGGCCGCGGCAAGGGCCGCGTCTTCGGCGGCTACGGCGCCGACACGGACGTCATCGTGGCCTCCGCCAAGGCGTACCTGGCGGCTCTCAACCGGATGCTCACCGCGATCGGCACCAAGTACACTGCCGGCGAGGGAGGACCAGCCACCCTTCGCGTCTCGCGACCCCAGCCGGTAGACGCATGAGTCGACCGAGGACGCTGTTCGAGAAGATCTGGCGGCGCCACCTGGTCGCCGCCGAAACCGAGGGCCTGCCCGCGACCCTCTACGTCGACCTGCACCTGGTGCACGAAGTGACCTCGCCGCAGGCGTTCACCGAGCTGGCCGAACGGGAACTCCCCGTCCGGCGCCCCGACCTGACGCTGGCGACGATGGACCACTCGACGCCGACCGATCCCTCGATCGACACGGCAAAGCTGCGTGTGCTCGACCCGGAGGGCTCCGCGCAACTCGACCGGTTGCTGGCGAACTGCGAACGGCACGGCATCCCCCTCTACGCGATGGGCGACGAGCGCCGCGGCATCGTCCACGTGATCGGCCCCGAGCTCGGCGCCACCCAGCCCGGCATGACCGTCGTCTGCGGAGACAGCCATACGAGCACCCACGGCGCGGTCGGGGCGCTCGCCTTCGGCATCGGCACCAGCGAGGTCGGCCACGTGCTCGCCACCCAGTGCCTGCTCCAGCACCGGCCGAAGACCTACGAGGTCCGCGTCGACGGCCGCCTGCAGGAGGGCGTGGTCGCCAAGGACATCATTCTGGCGGTGATCGCCCGGCTCGGCATCGGCGGCGGCACGGGGCACGTCTTCGAGTACACCGGCGAAGCCATCCGCGCCCTCGACATGGAAGGCCGGATGACGGTCTGCAACATGTCGATCGAGGGCGGCGCCCGCGCCGGCCTGATCGCCCCCGACGACGTCACCTTTGCGTACCTGGAAGGCCGCCCGATGGCGCCGGCGGGCTACGACTGGGAGGCGGCCGTCGACGACTGGCGGTCGCTGCCCACCGACGACGGGGCGGCCTACGACCGGACCACGACTCTCGACGGCTCCGCGCTCGAGCCGATGGTCACGTACGGCACGAACCCCGGCATGGCGATCCCGATCGCGGGAGCGGTACCGGAAGACGACGCCATCGAACCCGAGAAGCGGGCGTCCTTCCGCAAGGCGCTCGACTACATGGCCCTCGAACCCGGCCAGCAACTTCAGGGCAAGCCGATCGACGTCGTCTTCGTCGGAAGCTGCACGAACTCGCGATACAGCGACCTCGTGGCCGCGGCGAACGTGCTGCGCGGCCGCAAGGTCGCGGACGGCTTGCGGGTGCTCATCGTGCCCGGCTCCGACGCCGTCAAGCGACAGGCCGAACGGGACGGTCTCGCCCAGGTCTTCGTCGACGCCGGCGCGGAGTGGCGCGAGGCCGGTTGCTCGATGTGCCTGGCGATGAACGGCGACCAGCTCGCGCCCGGCCAGTACGCCGTCAGCACCTCGAACCGCAACTTCGAAGGCCGCCAGGGCGCCGGCGGGCGCACCTTCCTGGCCAGTCCGCTGACCGCGGCCGCATCGGCGATCACGGGTCGCGTCACCGACGTCCGCGAGGTGCTGTCGTGAGCAGGAGCTTCACCCGCTTCACCGGCTCGATGGCGCCGCTGCCGATCCAGAACGTCGACACCGACCAGATCATCCCGGCGTCCTACCTGAAGGTGACCGACCGCAGCGGTCTCGCTTCCGGCCTGTTCTCCCGCTGGCGCTACCGCGACGGCGATCCCGAAGGCGAGCCCATCTCCGACTTCGTGCTGAACCGCGCCGAGCACGCAGACGCCAGAATCCTGCTCGCCGGCGACAACTTCGGCTGCGGCAGCTCGCGAGAGCACGCGCCCTGGGCCCTCGTCGGCTACGGCTTCCGCGCCGTGATCAGCACCTCCTTCGCCGACATCTTCCGCAGCAACGCGCTGAAGAACGGCCTGCTCGTCGTGCCGGTAACCGAAGACGGCTCCGCTTCGCTGTTCGAGGCCGTCGCCGCCGATCCGGCCACCGAGGTCACGATCGACCTCGAGGCACAGACCCTCAGCCTGCCGGGCGGTGGCGAGACGAGCTTCGAGGTCGACCCCTTCGCCCGCCGCTGCCTGCTCGACGGCACGGATCAGCTCGGCTACCTGCTGAACCAGGCGCCGGCGATCCAGACGTTCGAGGCCGCCCACCCGGCGCGGCTCGACACCAGATCAGGCTGAGCAACCGACTCCCCATGCAGGCGAACATCGTCCTCCTGCCCGGCGACGGCATAGGACCCGAAGTCACCGAGGAAGCGTCCCGCGTCCTGAAGGTCGTGGCCGACCTCGGCGGACACGAGTTCCAGCTCGAGTCCCAGCCGATGGGCGGCAACGCGATCGACGACTACCGGAACCCGCTGCCGCCAGCCACGCTGGCCGCGTGCAAGGCGGCCGACGCTGTGCTGCTCGGCGCCGTCGGCGGCCCGAAGTGGTCCGACCCGAGCGCCGAACTCCGGCCCGAGCAGGGGCTGCTCGACCTGCGCGCCGAGATGGGCCTGTTCGCCAACCTGCGCCCGGTGCCGGTGTTCGAGTCGCTGATCGAGTTCGCGCCGCTCAGGCCCGAACTGCTGCGCGGCGTCGATCTGCTGTTCGTGCGGGAGCTGACCGGCGGCATCTACTTCGGCCCCCGCCAGGAACAGGGCGACGGCGACGTGGCCCACGACACCCTCGTCTACTCCACCGCCGAGGTGGAGCGCGTGGCCCGGGTCGCGCTGCGGGCGGCGCGGGGACGCCGCGGCAAGGTCGCGTCGGTCGACAAGGCGAACGTGCTGGCCTCCATGCGGCTGTGGCGACGCTCCGTGACCGAAGTCGCCAGCGCGTATCCGGACGTCGAGGTCAGCCATCACCTCGTCGACGCCTTCGCGATGCAGTTGATGCGCTCGCCCGCGGACTACGACGTGATCCTCGCCGGCAACATGTTCGGCGACATCCTGAGCGACGAAGCGGCGATCCTTGCCGGCTCGCTCGGCATGCTGCCTTCGGCGTCCCTGGGCTCCGGCAGCCAGGGCCTGTACGAGCCGGTCCACGGCTCCGCGCCCGACATCGCGGGCCGCGGCATCGCCAACCCGATCGGCGCCATCCTGAGCGCCGCGATGCTGGTCCGTCACAGCCTCGACCTGGAGTCGGAGGCAGCCCAGGTCGAAGCGGCGGTCGCCGCGGTGCTGGACGACGGGTTCCGTACGGCCGATCTGGCGCCTGAAGGGCAGCCGGCCGCGTCCACGGCGGAGATGGGTCAGGCCATCGCCGCCAGGATCGGCGACGGCTGAACAGGGCGCCCCCGCTCCTTGCCCTTCTCCAGGCCGTAGTGCCTCTTCTCCCATTTGGTAGAGGGGCAGCCCGGGCATTTCGGATCCGAACGAGAGAAAGAGCCGCCGATCAGCCCGCCCGTCGTCAGCGCCGAGGGAAGGCGTAGGCGGTAAGGACCCGCTGCACCAGGGCGACCTGCCCGGAAACACCCTGTTTCTTGTAGACCTGCTTGAGAAGCCAGCGAACGTAACTTTCTTTGAAAGCCGCGGTCGCGGCGATCTCGCGTACCGGACGGCCCTCCGCCAGGAGCGCCGACACCCGGGCCTCCGACGGCGACAGGCCGAGCAACACCGAAAGCCGTCCTGCGTCGATGCGCGGACGGTTCTCCGGGTCGACCACCAGGACCACCGCCGCCACCCGGCGCCCCCCGTAGTCCGCCTGCGAGGCGTCGACGGGATGAACGTGAAGCTCCAGACGCGACCGAAGCAGAGCGCGCTGGATCCTCATCGAGCCACCGGCCGGCGACGTCGAGTTCCCGAAGGCGGGCAGCGCACGCTTCAGCAGCCGCTTCAGGCGGCCATCGTCCGCCGGCAGCGAGGCCCGGAGGGCGCCCTCGCGATCAGACAGCCCCTCGCCGCGGCGCAGGAGCTCCTGCGCGGGGGCGTTCGCCGCGAGGATGCGGCCGTCGCGGTCCAGGTGCAGCACGCCGATCCGGCTGTTGTCCAGCAGGCCGGCGAGACCGAGGCTCAGCGCATCCGCGCCGACCAGCGCCTGGCGGACCCGGACGAACTGGCGAACGTGCGGCAGCAGCGACTCGATCAGTTGCAGTTGGGAGGACTGCCAGTCCCCGGTCGCCACCGGGTCGGCGATGCCCCAGATGATGCGCAGGCCGTCGGGCTCGCCGAGGGGAATGCACAGGCCGTTCTGGCAAATGCAGTGGTTCCATGCCTCGTTGTAGGCGCGCGACGTCTTCAACTCCTGTCGGGTGTACAGGGCGGGAGTGTGAGCCACATGGCCCGCGGGCAGCTTCCTGATGCGGGGCAGCGCCTCGTCGTGAGGATGGTAGACGTCGAAGTACTCCCGAGCCAGGTCCGGTCGAGGCTCGCCACGGTAGAGATACTGGGCGAAGTGGACGCGCACGTCGTCGCCGGAGCCTTCGCCGACGACCAGCACATTGCCGGCCGTGCCGCAGGCCTCGTCGATCAGAGCGGCCGTAGCGGGCCAGTGGACATCGTTGAGAGCCGCCCGATGCAGCATCGCAAGGATGCGTTCGTAGGGATCGACTGCGTTCACGCCATGTGCCTCCGGCGGGGCCTGGAAAGAGAAACGGCAATAGGTTAGGACAATACCGGGAGATCGTCATCTCCCATCTTGTAGGTCTTGGTGGCCGAAGAAACGAAGGAACATCCGAAACTAGAAGACCACGAGCAGCACGGAGCCCAGCGCCAGCCGGTAGCCGACGAAGACCTGCAGGCTGCGGCGCCTGAGCCAGCCGAGCAGACCGCCGATCACCAGGTAGCCGACCACCGCCGACAGCGCGGCGACCAGGAGCAGCGACGGCAGTTGGGACAGCGGCAACGTGCCGCTCACCAGGTCGAGACTGTCCTTGCCGGCGACGAAGACCCCCGCCGGCAGCGCCAGCAGGAAGGCGAAGCGGGCCGACGACTCGCGGTCGAAACCGAGCAGCCGGCCGGCGCTGATGACGACGCCGGCCCGGGAAGCGCCCGGAACGAGCGCCGCTGCCTGCGCCAGCCCGAACACCAGGGCATTCCGCCAGTTCACCTGCTCCAGCCGGCGCTCTTGCCCTCCCCAACGATCCGTGGCGCCGAGCACGAGGCCGAAGCCGATCGTCGCCCAGGCGATCACGCCCGGACTGCGGGCGTCGCCGGCGATCCAGTCGCCCGCCACGATGCCGGCGACGAGAACCGGCAGCGAGGCCAGCGCCAGCAACGGGATCATCCGCCTCGCAGCGGGATCGCCGGCCTCGCCGCCCTGGAACAGCGCCCGCACGTAGACGGCAAGGTCCTTTCGGAAGTACGCGACAACGGCCACCAGTGTGCCGGTGTTCGCCGCCACGTCCACCGCCAGACCCTGGTCCGGCCAGCCGAACAGCCGCGGCAGCAGGATGAGGTGCGCCGTCGAGCTGATCGGCAGGTACTCGGTCAGCCCCTGCACGAGTGCCACGAGGATCAACTGCAGCGGCTGCACGCGGCGAGGATAGCGAAGCGATCGCGCCGACTCTCTTGCGGATACGATGCGCGGCATGAAGACACCACGCCGCCCCTGGCCGTTGATTGCCCCGTTCCTCGCCCTCATCCTCGCCGCGCCCGCCTGCGCGCAGGAAACCGCCACTGCCGCGGCCGACGACCCGCCGGCAGCCCTCGAAACGTGGGATGAGAAGGCCTCCTACGCGATCGGCCTGAACATCGGCAGCAACCTGGGCGCCGGGGATCTGGACCTCGACAAGGACCTGCTGCTCCGAGGATTCCTGGACTCCCTGGAAGGTACAGCCGCCCTCGAGGAGGCCGAGATCGACGAGGTCCTGGGAGAGCTCAACCAGAAGATGCAGGAGCACGCCGACCGGGCGCGACAGGCGGCCATGATGGAGAACACCGCCAAGAGCGCGGCTTTCCTCGCCGAGAAGGCCAGGGAAGAGGGCATCGTCAAGACGGACTCCGGTCTCCTCTACCGGGAACTCCGCGCGGGCAGCGGCGACAGCCCCACGGCGAACCAGACGGTCACCGTCCACTATCGCGGCGCCCTGATCGACGGCACCGTGTTCGACAGCACCTACGACCGCGACCAGCCGACCACCTACCCCGTCAGCGGCTTCATTCCCGGCTGGTCGGAGGCGTTGCAGTTGATGAAGCCGGGCGCCAGGTGGGAACTCTTCATTCCCGCCGACCTCGCCTACGGCGCGAACGGCTCGCCGCCAGCCATCCCGCCCGCCGCGGCCCTCACCTTCGAACTCGAGCTCCTCGAAGTCGAGTAGCGCCCGGCTCAGTTCGCGTCGGCGGTGAACCGGTAGCCGACGCCGCGGACGGTGTGGAAGTGGCGCGGCCGCTCGGGGTCGGGTTCGAAGCGCTTGCGCAGCCGGAGGATGAAGTTGTCGACCGTCCGGGACGACGGGAAGGCCTCGTAGCCCCAGACGCGGTCCAGGATGTCCTCGCGCGAGACGACTTCGCCCTCCCGCTCCGCCAGGGTCTTGAGGATCATCGCCTCCTTCTGGGTCAACTGCTGCGCCTGACCGTCCCAGGAGGCGCCGGCGAAGGCCGCGAAGTCGAAGTGGTTGCCGCCGAAGCGCACGGCGTCAGGCGCGTCGCCGGAACGCCATGACCGTCGCCGGAGGATCGCCTGCACCCGCAGCAGCAGCTCCGTCAGGTGAAACGGCTTCGCGAGGTAGTCGTCGCCTCCGGCCTCGAGCCCGCGAATCCGGTCGGACACTTCCGCCTTGGCGGTCAGGAAGAGGACGGGCGTATCGACGCCGGCTCTACGCGCCTCCTCGCACAGCGTGAACCCGTCCACGCCCGGCAACATCACGTCGAGAATCACGAGCTGATAGCGCGGGTCCCGAACCCGCTCCAGCGCCTGCCCGCCGTCGCGAACCCAGTCGACGTCGAGGCCCTCGGCCTCCAGGTTGAAGCGGATGCCGGCGGCGAGGTTCTCCTCGTCCTCGATCAGCAGGACCCGCACCTGGTCTTCGACTACGGGTCTCACGACGCCGCTCCCGCGGCCTGCCGCCTGATCGGCCATGTGACCCGGAACACCGCGCCGAGGCCCGGGCCCTCGCTGCTCGCCTCCACTTCACCCCCCTCGAGCGTCACGAAGCTCCGCACCAGGTAGAGCCCCAGACCGCTGCCCTTCTTGTCGCGCCGCAACTCGCTGCCGGGTCGGTAGAACTTCTCGAACAGGCGACGGCCGTCCGCGGGGTCGAAGCCGACGCCGTCGTCGACCACTTCGAGTTCGACGATCGAGTCCAGCCGTCTGGCCACGACTTCCACTCTCGTGCCGGCCGCCTGGGCGGACTCGATCGCGTTGCCGATCAGGTTCCGCAGCACCGTGCCCAGACCCACGGGGTCCGCCTGCAGATCGAGGCCGTCCTCGACCCTGACCTCGATTTCGATGCCCTCGCCGCCGTCGTGCCGGTGTCCGAGTTCGGCGAAGGCGAGAGACACCGCCTCCGCCAGGTCAACCGGTTCGCGGCGCGGCTCGACCTTCGCATGCTCCAGGCGGTTCGTCTCCAGGAGATTGCCGATCATCCGCTCCAGACGTCTCAGATCCTCCAGGTTGCGATCGAGCAGCTCGCGACGATCCGCCGCCGCCAGGTCGCGAAGCAGCAACGTTTCCGTCGTCAGCCGCAAGCTCGCCAGCGGACTCCGCAACTCGTGGGACACCGCGGCGAGGAAGTTCTGCTGCCGGGACAGGAGATCCGCCTCCCGGCGCAGCACGCCCCACAGAAGCAGTACCCCGCCCGCAATGACCGCGAGAAAGAACCCCCCCTCCCAGCGATACTGGTTCAGGTGGCTGCGTCGATCCCGTTCGATCGCCGCACGGGCCGCAGCCCGGACCCTCACCTCCCCGGCTTCGATCTCCAGGCGAGGGTAGCGAGCGCGGAGCTCCTCACTCGACTGACCGGCTCGCAGCGACGCCTCCGCCGCCTCCCGGTCCAGTTCGACCTCGGCGACGCGGTCGGAGGCGATGCGGTCCGCCAGCCTGGACTGGTCGACCAGCCACCAGACGACCTGCACAGCCGTGATCGCGAGCAGCAGCAGGAAGCCGATCTGCAGCCGCCACACCCGGATGCTCTCCGCCGAGCGGCGGCTTCCCCGGCTGAACCGGGCCACATGCTTGGGCATCGCCCTATTCTGCAACGAGGGCCTGAGCCGGATGCTGCTAGTTTCCCCGGCCGATGCTCGAACCGGTTTCCGTCCATCGCGTCCAGTCCACCGACGGCGTCGAACTCGCCGTCTACGACTTCGGCGGTGATGGCCCCGACCTGATCGCCGGTCACGCCACCGGCTTCCACGGGCGGGTCTACGACCCCATGCTCGAGCACCTCGACGGCTTTCGCCGGATCAGCGTCGACGTGCGGGGGCACGGCGACGCGACCGCGCCGGACGGCCTCGACTACAGTTGGGAGAGCTGTGCGGAGGATCTGGTCGCGGTGATCGACGCGCTGGAACTCGGCGCCGAACGACCGCTGTTCGGCTTCGGCCACTCGATGGGCGCCGCCGCGCTGCTGATGATCGCGCCCAAGCGGCCGGGCCTGTTCGCCGGCCTCGTCTGCTACGAGCCGGTCATCTATCCACCGGGCGTCACGGACGACGACGCCCGCCTCGGCGTCTGGGTCGAACGGACCCGGCGTCGGCGCAGACGCTTCCCGTCGTACGAAGCCGCCGTCGCCAACTACGCCGAGAAGGTCCCGTACTCCCTGCTCGACCCGGAAGCGCTCGAGGTCTACGTCCGGCATGGCTTCGCACCGTCGGCGGACGGCGCGGTCGAGATCAAGTGCCACCCCGACGTCGAGGCGCAGCTCTACCTCATGGGGCCCCACCACCGTGCCTGGGACGGGCTCCGCCAGGTGGAGTGCCCGGTGACCCTGATGCGGGGATCCGTGCTCATACCGGGGCCCGCGTACTGGGCCGAGGCGATCGTGAGCGAGTTGCCGAACGTGCTCTTTCTCCAGGTCGAGGGGCTCGGCCACCTCGGCCCGCTGGAGGATCCGGAGCAGATGGCGGTCCTTGTGGCCTCAACGCTCGCCGCCGGCCCAGGCCGCTGAGCGCCTGGCTCAGCGGCGGTCGAGAAGTTCCTGTCCGCGGGCCAGCGCCTGCCGCTCCTCGGCCGGTCTCCCCAGCCGGTTCAGGATGTCGGCGAGCACGAAGTAGCCGAGCGCGCCGTCCCGACCGGTCGGCTCGCCCTCCAGACCGCGGCGCGCGAACGTCTCCGCTTCCCTGAGGTCCCGCCCGTGGTCCATCAAGGCCTTCGCCAGGTGGAAGTACCCAACCGTGAAGTCCGGCGCCGCCTCGACCGCGCCGCGGTAGGCCTCGATCTGGAGGTCCGCGCGGCCCTGCCGGCCGTAGAGCCGGCCCAGATTGAACCGGGGCCGATGGTCGCGCGGGCGCAGTTCCTCCGCCTGCCGGTAGGCGGTGACCGCGTCCTCCATCCTCCCCGATTCATCCAGCAGAACGGCCAGGTTGAAGTGGGCCTCGCCGAGTTCCGGGTTCGATGAGATGGCCTGCCGGAACTTTGCCTCCGCGTCGCCGCTACGACCAAGGAGCGCCATCACCTCGCCCAGCTTGTTCGTGACGACCGCGGGCGGCTCGCGCCCCTCGGCGGCGGCCGTCAGCACCTGCTCCGCTTCGCTCAACTCGCCGCGGTCGACGTGGATTCGCGCCAGCGCCATCGTCGCCTTCGCGTCCTGACCCGCGACTTCGAGCAGCCGGCGGTAGCCGACCACCGCCTCGTCGATGCGTCCCAGTTCGCGGTAGGCGTTGGCGAGGCCAAGCAGGGACTGTCGGTGCTCGGAATCGAGGGCCAGCGCGCTCTGGAAGTGGCCGATCGCCGGCTCCGGCTCGCCCGCGAGAAGCGTGATCGTGCCCAGGAGCTGGTGCGCGTCGAGCAGCCCATCGTCCTCGGACAGCGCCGCCCGCAGCTCGGCCGCGGCCGCGTCCTCGTCGCCGGCGCCGAAGGCGCTCTGCGCCCGCATGATGGCGCGATGCAGGTGGGCCTTGTTCTTCGGGTCGGCGCGCGGGCCTTCGGAATCCTCCCGTCCGGCCGAACCGCGGCCGGCGAGGTAGCCGAGCGCGCGCAACTGGGCCAGCGTGTCCTCGTCGAGATCCGGCTCCGCGCTGGAACTCGGGGCCGCCCGATCGAGTTCCGCCGAGAGTTCGAGAGCCTCCGCCCGCAGCCGGCGCGACAGGTCGCGCTCTTCGAGCAGGACGTTCGCGAGCTCGCCCGGGTCTTCGAGCAGGGCGTAGAGCTCGGGCTCCGGCGCTTCGATGTACTTGTGCTCCGCCGTGCGCAGCGAGCGAAGCGGCGCCCAGCCGTAGTGGTCGAGCGCGTAGAAGGACTCGGCGTACACGCTCCGTTCGGCAAAGGGACTCGGCAGTCCCTGCATGTCCGGGAGCAGACTCCGGCCCTGGCCCGCGCCAGCCCCGTCGAGGTCCAGAAGCTCGATCAGGGTCGGCGCGATGTCGACGTGGCTCACCGCGTCGCCGACCACCCGGCCGCGCTCCGTGCCGCCGGGCAGCCGCACGATGAGCGGCACGTGGACGGTGGAGTCGTAGACGAAGAAGCCGTGGTAGCTCTCGCCGTGGTCGCCCAGTCCCTCGCCGTGGTCCGACGTCAGCACGAGGACGGATTCATCGAAGAGACCGCGCTCCTCGAGAGCGGCGCGGAACTCGCCGATCAGGGAATCCGTGTAGGCGACCTCGCCGTCGTAGGGTCGGCCCTGGTACTCGGACCGGAACGGTTCCGGCGGGTCGTACGGATCGTGAGGGTCGAACAGGTGGAGCCACAGGAAGAAGGGCTCCTCCCCGCCCACGCCGTCGAGCCATTCCAGCGCGTGCGCGATCGTCTCCGGTCCGGCCCGCTGGACCGAGCCCAGGTTGGCGCCCGCCATCGCGTCCAGGTCGAAGTCGTCGACGTAAGTGTCGAAGCCGCGGCCGATCCCCCAGCGAGCATCGAGCACGAAGGCGCTGACGAAACCGCCGGTGCGGTAGCCGGCGTCCTGGAACCGCTCGGCGATCGTCACGAGCTCGGGCGCCAGAACGTAGCCGACGTTCTCGCGCACCCCGTGAGACGGCGGGTAGAGCCCCGTCATGATCGAGCTGTGCGCCGGCAGCGTGAACGGCACCGTCGACGACGCGTTGGCGAAGCGGATGCCCTCCTCCGCCAGACGGTCGAGGTGCGGCGTCGCGACCCGGTCCGATCCGTAGCTCGACAGGCGGTCGGCCCGCAGCGTGTCGATCGTGATCAGGATGACCGAAGGTTGCCCGTTCGATGCCCCACTGAGCAGGTGCTCCACGTCCGCCCGGACCGACGATGACGCGGCGTCCTCCGGCTCGGGTCCGCAGGCGGCAAGGACCAACGCCAGCATCGAGGCCGGCACAAGGACCCGGCGGGCCGCGCTACAACCAGCGCCGGACGCGTTTCGCATAGTCCCGGTACTCGTCGCCGAACTTCCGCTCCAGGTAGGCCTCCTCCCGCAGAATCACGCCCCAGCGCAGCAGCAGGGCCACCGCCACGGCGAGGGCGACGAACCACCAACTGCTCCGAGCGAGTCCGAGGCCGAGGAACGCCAGCACCATGCCTGCATAGATCGGATTGCGGGATCGCCGGTAGGGACCTCTGATCACCAGGTTCGCGGTCGGATGATGCACCGGCAGGGAGGAGCCGCCGCGAACCATCGTCAGGGCCGCCCAGGTCAGCCAGGCGAAGCTGGCGACCACGATCACGACCCCGGCAACCACGAGGGCCCGATTGGTCCCGACCGGCCAGATCCGGAGCGGCAGCAGCCAGGACAGCCCGAATCCGAGGACCAGGCCTGCCAGCACCAGCAGCGGCGGCTCGAAGGCCGTCTGGGCCCGGTCCGGTTCGCCGCCCGCCGCCATGGTCGTTCCGGCCTCCTCAGCCGGATCCGCGAAGCGCTCCCAGGGCCCGGATGTGCTCGGGCCCCAAACCGCAGCAGCCGCCGACGATCTGAACACCCGCGGCCACCCAGCCGCGCGCCTCCTCCAGCAGATCGGCCGGCTCGATCACGTCGACGAAGTTCCAGTTCGGCATCGTGAAGTAGCCCGATTCAGGGTAGACGCCGACGGGTCCGTCCCAGCGTTCCTGGACCATCGCTACCGCTTCCGGCACCGCGGCGATCTCGCTGTGCATCACGTGCACGATCGAGGGACCGAGCGGGATGAGCGTGTCGAGCAACTCCTCGAAGGACTCGTCGGGCCAGTTGAAGGGCGTGATCGCACCGGTTTCCGGGTCCTTTCGGGCGCTGACCCCGAGCCAAACCGGCAAACCCGTCTCCTTCGCTGCCCTGAAGGCAAGCAGGGCACGCTCGTGGAACTGCATCATCTCGAGCGCGATGACGTCGACTCCCGCCTCGGCCAGAAGCCCGCACTGCTCCCGGTAGGCCGCGATCTGCTCGCCGGCCGCCGGATAGCCGCCCTGAACGTTGTTCGCCGGCATCGTCGACATCGATCCCGCCACGAGCACCCCCGGACATCCGGCCCGCTCGCGGGCCTCGAGCGCCGCCTCCACCGCCCGCCGCACGATCACCGCGACCTGGTCACCCAGGCCCGCGGCCTCAAGCAGCGGACGGTGAGTCGCGAACGTGTTCGTGATGATCGCGTCCGCGCCGCAACGGATGTACTCCTCGTGCAGATCCCGGATCGCATCCTGGTGCTCGAGCGCCGCCGTGCCGCACCAGGCGGCCGAGTCCATCGGCACCCCCCGCCGCTCCAGCTCCGTCCCGGTACCGCCATCGAGCAGCAGAATCTCCCCCCGGTCCAGGCATTCGTGCCACTCTTCGACGATTCCCATCCGGCCTCCTCGGGACGCCACTCTGCCACAGGTCAGCCCGCGCCGGTGCCCGGAGGGGAGGGTTCCAGCGGGCTGGAGGCCAGCGACTCCCGACGCCCTTGCATCAACCTCCGCCACCACGAAGCGCAGCCGACCGAAGCGAGCGCCCGAACTTCCCATCCACCAGGAAGGCGCGAGCGTCCGCTGGAACCCTCCCCTCCGGGCGCCGGTGCGGGCGGGTGCCCCGCCCAGCCGCAGTCGCTACAGCTACACTCACGCGATGAGCAGCGACTGGTTCTACAAGTTCGACACCCTGTCCCTTCACGCCGGCCAGCGGCCCGACCCGACCACGGGAGCGCGCGCCGTGCCGGTCTACAACTCGACGTCATACGTGTTCCGGGACACGGACCACGCGGCCGGACTGTTCAACCTGGAGGAGGCGGGGCACATCTACTCGCGGATCTCCAACCCGACGGTGGCGGTGTTCGAGGAGCGGATTGCCGCGCTCGAAGGCGGCGTCGGCGCGGTGGCCACCGCTTCCGGGCAGTCCGCGTTCCACCTGGCCGCGGCGACGATCCTCTCCGCCGGCGACCACGTCGTCTCCTCGGCGGCCATCTACGGCGGTACGCACAACCTGCTGAACCACACGCTGCGCCGGTTCGGCATCGAAACGACGTTCGTCGAACCGACCGACCCTGCGAACTTCCGGCGAGCCGCCCGTCCGAACACGAAGCTGTTCTTCGGCGAGACGATCGGCAACCCGCGGATCGACGTCCTGGACATCCCCGCCGTCGCCAAGATCGCCCACGAGATCGGCGTACCGCTGCTGATCGACAACACGTTCGGCACGCCGTTCCTGTCGCGACCGATCGATCTCGGCGCGGACATCGTGATGCACTCGGCGACCAAGTTCATCGGCGGCCACGGCGTCACCCTGGGCGGCGTCCTGGTCGACAGCGGCAAGTTCGACTGGGCCGCCTCCGGGCGCTTTCCGATCATGACCGAGCCCTGCCCGGGCTACCACGGCATCGCCTTCGCCGAGCACTATGGCCCGCCGGCCTTCATTCTCAAGGCAAGGCTCGAAGGACTGCGCGACTTCGGCGCCTGCCTGAACCCGCAGGCCGCCTTCTACCTGATTCAGGGACTGGAGACCCTGCCGCTCCGGGTCGCCCGCCACGTGGAGAACGCGCGGGCGGTCGCCGGATTCCTTGAGCAGCACGAGGCAGTCGAGTGGGTGAGCTACCCCGACCTGCCCAGCCACCCGCAGCACGACCTCGCCCGCAAGCTGCTGCCCAAGGGAAGCGGCGCCCTTCTGACCTTCGGGATTCGCGGCGGCCTCGAGGCGGGGATCGCCTTCATCGAGGGACTGGAGCTGTGGTCGCACCTCGCCAACGTCGGCGACGCGAAGAGCCTGGTCATTCACCCGGCGAGCACGACGCACCAGCAGATGACCGCCGAAGAACTCGCCGAGTCGGGCGTCACCCAGGAGATGGTGCGGCTGTCGGTCGGCCTCGAGGATCCCCAGGACCTCGTGGCCGATCTCGACCGGGCGCTGAAACGCTCGCAGCGGCGGGCTCAGCGGCCGCGGGCGGTGGCCTCCTGACCCGTCCCCACAGGCCGGGCGCACGCCGTTGACCGAACTCGAGATCCAGGGCCACGAGGCGTACTGCGGCACCGGCGGCTCCGCCTGGGAGGAAGGTCTGCCCCTCGCCCTGTTGCTCCACGGCGCCGGCAGCGACCACACCGTATGGGCGCTGCAGGCCCGGTCGCTGGCTCAACACGGCTGGAACGTCGCCGCGCCCGACCTGCCCGGTCACGGCGCGTCCGAGGACCTGGACGCCATCACGACGATCGGGGACTACGCCGCCTGGACCGTCGACTTCGCGGCGGCGGCCGCGGTGCGGGCGGGCAGCAAGGACATCGCGCTCGTCGGCCACTCGATGGGCGCCTGCATCGCGGTCGACGCGGCGTCCCGGCTGAACGGCCGCCTGAGCCGGCTGGCCCTGCTCGGCGCCGGCGAGACGCTCCGCGTCAACCCCGGCCTGCTGGCGGACACGCTGAAACGGCCGCTCAACGCCCATCGCTTCATCGCCGCCTTCGGGCACGGCACCGGCGCCCACTTCGGCGGCGCCGAGTCCCCCGGAATGTGGATGCTTGGCTCGACGATGGCGCTGCTCGACCGCTGCCTGCCGGAAGTGCTCCACCGCGACTTCGCCGCCTGCAACGAATGGGAGGGAAGCGAGAGCGCCCCGGGCGTCACCTGCCCCACGCTGGTCATCGCCGGCGCGAAGGACAGGATGACGCCGCCGAGGGCCGGCCGCGCGCTCGCCGACCGCATCCGCGGCAGCAGTTCGACAGGCGACAGGGGCGGCGCCGGCTTCGTGACCGTGGCGGACGCCGGCCACATGCTGATGGCCGAGGCGCCCGGCGCCGTGACCCGCTGCCTGCGGGGTTTCCTGGGCGCCAACTAAGGACCGCTAGCAGGCGGTCCGTCAGTCGCCGTCCGGCCCGTGACCTACTCGGCTTCGGCCAGGCTCTCCGCGAGGCGCATGAGGGTCACTGCCTCGCGGCGGTAGCCGAACCGGTCGTTACCGGTGCTCGCCTCGGCGAGCTCGATCGCGTCGGCCCAGGTCCAGTCGCCGGTGTACGTGCCATTTCGCAGGAGCTGGCCGAAGCCGGCGATCGCGGCGGCGAAGCGCTGATCGGCGCCGGCCTCGCGCACGTCGCGAGAGATCGGCAGTTCGATCAGTTCGCTCGTGTCCCGGCCCGGCTCCTTGAAGCGCAGCCGCAGGAAGGCGAGCTCCCGGGACCCTGCGGGGATCTCGACCGCCACCGGCGGTTCGGCCGCGCGACCGGCATAGCGCAGGGCGTCTTGCAGCACGGCAGGCGACCCCACCGGCGTCACCTCGTAGATCGCCGTGACCGCGTGTCCGGCGCCGATCTCGCCGGCGTCGACCCGGTCGTTGTTGAAGTCCTCGCGGCGGAGCGCCCGGGTCTCGTAACCGATCAGGCGGTACTCGGCGACCGTGGCTGGGTTGAACTCGACCTGGATCTTCACGTCGTTCGCGATCGGGAACAGGGTGCCCACAAGCTGGTCGACGAGGACCTTCTGCGCCTCCGCGAGCGTGTCGATGTAGGCCGCCTGGCCGTTGCCGTTCTGGGCCAGCGCCTGCATCGTCGCGTCGTCCAGATTGCCGCGGCCGAAGCCCAGCACAGAGAGGTAGACGCCGCTGTCGCGCTGGCGGGCGATGAAGCTCTCGAGCTGCTCGGGGTCGGAGATGCCGACGTTGAAGTCCCCGTCCGTGGCCAGGACGATCCGGGTGACTTCGCCCTCCGCCGCCATGTCCCGGGCGACCCGGTAGGCCAACTGGATGCCTGCCGCCCCGGCCGTTGAACCTCCCGCGTGGAGCCGGTCGAGCGCCGCCAGAATCGCGCCGCGATCGGCGGCGGGTGTCGGGTCCAGCACGCGGCCCGCGCTGCCGGCGTAGGCGACGATCGCGACCTCGTCGGCGGGATCGAGCTGGCCCACCATCAGGCGGAACGACTGCGCGAGCAGCGGCAGCTTGTTCGGCCTGTCCATCGAACCCGACGTGTCGACCAGGAAGACGAGGTTGAGGGGGGGCCGGTCTTCCGTCGCCGGCTGGCGACCCTGGATGCCGATGTGCATCAGCAGCGTGTCCGCGTTCCACGGCGTCTCGGAGACCGTGACCGTCGGCCGGAACGGCGCGCCGGGCCCCTCGGGCGGCGGATAGGCGTACGGGAAGTAGTTGATCAGTTCCTCGATCCGTATCGATTCCGGCGCCGGCAGGAAGCCGTTCGTCAGCGAGGAACGGACAATCGAGTAGCTGGCGGTGTCCACGTCGATCGAGAAGGTCGAGACGGGCTCTTCGCTCGTGGTCCTGACCGGACTGGCGCCTTCGTTGGCGAAGGCTTCGGTGCTGGGCCGCCGGGGACTCGGAACGTCGTGGGCCCAGGCCGCAACGTGAGCCTCCGCAACGGAACGAACGCTCTGCCTCAGCTCCGCGGGGTCGGGCGAGAAATCCGCGACGAGGCGGGGTGAAGGCGGTACCGCTGCCGGGGGCGGAGGCGGCTCGGAGACGACGACCAATTCACCGTCGCGGGCCACAGCGGCGTCGGCAGCCCCGTTGTCTGGGCCGGGCACACTCTCCAACTCAGCCCTCAGCATCTCCCTCTGTCTCTCCAACTCCGCCAAGGTCGCGTCGAAAGACGTTGGGTCAGCCCTCCCTGGGGCAATGGGGAAAGTCGGTTCCTGAGCCGGAAGCGGCGCTTCCGGAAGTTCGAACTGGTCAACGCTCCCGTCAGGTACTTGGCGGTCAAGCCCGGCCACCACCACCTCCGACGCTTCGCCGTCAGTGGGCAAGGCGGCCTCACGGACCGATGTCTGAGAGTCAGTGAGTTCTCCCGCCGGACCCGGCCGGCTCCCAGCCTGGTCGACTTCGGGTTCGACCCGACCTTCGTCTTCCGCCGCAATCGCCGGGCGTTCCGCTTCAGGTGCGCTCACCGAGGGGACCAGGGGCTCCGGCGCGACGCCGGCATCGGCGACGACCACCGGCGGTCGCGGCGTCGCGTCCCGAGGCACCGTCACCAGGAGCGCGGAAAGGCCGACGGCAGCCAGGACGCCGGCGGCAGCGAGGACAGGTCGGGAAGTCAGCGCGTTCAGCATGTGTCGTACTCCCTGTTCGATAGCCGCCCAGGTGTTGGTGCGGTCATCGGTACGACGGTGCTCGGCCTCCGGGCCTTGGACACGGTCGAAGAGCTCCTGTGCGCGAGCCAGGTTCGCCCTCCGCCTCTCGGCATCCGGCGCCGGCGTAGTGCGCTCGAATGCGCGCTTCAGATCGTCAAGCGGATCGCTCATTGTCCTGTTTCCTCTTGCCATATGGCCCGCAACCGTCTACGGACCTCCGACAGCCGCCAACTCACGGTGCCCTCGGAGATTCCGAGCACTTCTGCGGCTTCTGCATGGGTCATCTCGCCATCGATCGTGAGCGCCACCGTGTCGCGAAGGTCGCCGGGCAGCTCACTCATCGACCGTCGCAGCCAGTCGAGCCCGGCGGCCGCGTCACCCGCCGCCGCGCGACGGTTCACTTCCCAGTCGCGCCAACCCTCCGCCGCCTTCGTCTGGCTCGCGGCCCGCCGGCGACGGTCATGCGCCGCGTTCACGGCAATCCGGTAGAGCCAGGTCGTCACCCGGGCCTGCCCTCGAAAACTCCTCAGCTTCCCCGGCAAGGCGAGACAGATGTCCTGCGTCAGATCCTCCGCCTCCTCCCGCCGGCCCGTCAGCCGGAAGCAGAGCCGGAAGATCCGGTCGTAGTGCAGGCCCAGGAACTCCGCAAAGGCCTCACGATCACCTCCAGCGGCCGCCCTCACCAAGTCCTGGTCAGCCCGAGGCACGCTCGTCACACTAGAGCACGCCCCAGCGGAACTCCATTCGGACCTCTCGACCGCCTGTACAGCTTCTGCCATCCTCACTCATCGGTAAGACGCACGAGACCGGTCGATCCTTGGCCGCATTCCGGACAACCCCACCCTGCTATCTTCCCCCGCACCAACGGGAGACCTGTCATGCACCTGTCGATGCACAACTGGATGCGCGCCGAGCCGCTGGAGAAGACGCTCGCGCGTCTCAGGGAGTTCGGCTACGAGTCGCTCGAGATCAGCGGCGAGCCGGAGCTCTACGACACGGCGGAGGTGCGTGAACTGCTCCGGCGCTACGGCATCCGCTGCTGGGGCTCCGTCACCCTGATGATGGACGGCCGCAGCCTGATCGCGAAGGACGAGGCCGAGCGCGCGAGCTCCGTCCAGTACGTCAAGGACTGCGTCACGTTGGTCAAGGAACTCGACGGCCACGAACTGTCCGTCGTGCCGGGCACGGTGGGCAAGGTCGACCCGGACTCGACGCCGGAGAACGAGTGGCGTTGGGCGGTCGAGAGCATGCAGGAGATCTACGCGCACTCCCAGGCCGCGGGAGTCCTGCTGGCGATCGAGCCGATCAACCGCTTCGAGACCTACTTCATCAACCGCGGCGCCCAGGCGCTGGCCCTGGCCGAAGCGACGGGCCCCGACTGCGGCGTCTGCCTCGACGCCTTCCACATGAACATGGAAGACCGCGATCTGCTCGGTTCCATCCGCCAGGCCGGCGACCGACTCGTCGACTTCCACGTCGCCGACAGCAACCGGATGGCGGCCGGCATGGGCGCCCTGGACTGGGCGGCGATCGTCGGGACGCTACGCGAGGTCGGCTACGACGGCGCGCTGACTGTCGAGTTCGTGGCGTCCATCGACCGCACGCCGGCCAACCGGCACCCGAACGCGGTCGAGACGGAACCCACCGACATCACGCCGGAACAGAAGAAGTTCATCGAGGACCACGGCAGCAACCTGCTGAGCGACGAGTTCTACACGATGCTCACGCGGCGCTCGGCGGAGGAACTGCTGCCGCTCATCGGATGACTCGGCATCGCGGGAGGACGACATGGCGAACGTGCTGCAGATCCAACACGCGACGGTCGTCGTCGACGACCTGGAGAAGGCCTGCGCCTTCTACGAGCACGAGCTCGGGCTCGAGCCGCTGCCGACGTTCAACCTCGACTTCCCCGCCCAGTTCTTCAAGATCAACGAGGAGCAACAGCTCCACGTCACGGAATGGGAAGACCAGGCGTCCTTCCGCGGGCACCTCTGCTTGCAGGTCGACGATTTCGACTCGATCTTCTTCCGGATGCGCGAGCTCGGCGCGATCGACATCTCACCCTGGGGCAAGGTGCGGCGCCTGCCGGACGGCGCGATGCAGATGTTCATCCGGGACCCGGCGGGCAACCTGATCGAGATCTCCTGCCCGGGCGACGTCGCCGTCGGCGAAGCGATCTTCAGGGACGACCTGGTCGACGCCGAGGGCCGGCTCTACGAGTCGAAGCGGGACGACCCGCGTGGGTTGCACACCGAGGACGCGACGCTGTACCACGGGCGTTGAGACCGCGGCGATTCGCCGTTCCCGACAGCCGCGACCCTGATTCCCGAGGCGCCTAGAACTCGAGCCCGAAGCGGATCATGACCCGCCGCGGGAAGAGGTAGCCGCTGGGCACGTACACCTCGTCCGCCGGTACCTGCAGCGTCTGCCACCAGTCGAACGTGTCCTCGTTGAAGACGTTGAACACCTGGAGGTCCAGCTTGAGTTGGAGCTCGCCGACATCGAACCTGCGACCAAGGGCGACATCGAAGTTGTTCTGGTCCGGCAATCGCGCGTCGTCGCTGGCGGGAATGGCGATCACCCTCTGACCGCCCTGAGCGAGCGGTGAGGCCGAGTTGCGCAGGCCCACTGTCAGTTGGCGGCTGTACGGTTTCCCCGTCATGAAGCTGTAGGTTGTGGTGCCCACGAGCTTCCACGGCAACTCGAAACTGCCCTGGAACTGGAACACGTGCGGGCGATCGTTCTGCAGCGCCTGATCGGCGTTGATCCAGTTGTTCGGATCTCGCCCTTCGCTCGAGGTGTAGAACGGATTCCCCTGACCCTGGGATATCGGCCGCGGAATGAAGCCGGTCGACTCGGACCAGGTGTAGGACGACTGGAAACTCCAGCCATCCCTGTAGCGTCTGCCGAAGGAGACGACGACACCCTCATACTCCTGGTGATAACCGACTCCCGGCGGCGCCGCCGAACCCGGACCGGGCGCATTGCCCTTTCGCGTCGTGGGTTGCTCGAGGATGCTGATCAACTGCTCCGTCTCGCCCGTGAACGGGTTCGTCCAGGGAACGCGTTCGGTGACCCCGTCGTCCAGGATCTCCCAGCCGATCATGTTCTCCGTTTCCTTGTATACGCCCTGGATGCCCAGGGTGTAGCTCTCCCCCAGCCGGCGCTCCCAGCCCAGCGTGAATTGGTCCGTCTCCGGTGGTTGAAGGTTGGGATGGTGGACGTTCTCCCGGAACGCGAAGGTCGAGGAGAGGGTCCAGGGGCCCTCCGGTGTAGGCCCGTACTCGGTGTAGTAGGTGGCCGGATCCGGCGGCGGCGCGTACCAGTGACCAGTCACGTCCGCGTCGTAGAACTTGCCGTAGAAGGCGCGGAAAACCTGGTTGTCACCGATCTGGTAGGCCATGCCCACCCGCGGCGAAACGAGCGACCAGTCGACCACGTCCTTGACGCCGGGGATGATCTCGGAAGTCGGACTCCAGTCCGGATTCAGCTTCGCGAAGTCTGGAATCTCGCCGTTCAGCCTGTCGTAGCGCACGCCGACGTTGAGTGTCAGGTTGGAAGTCACCTGCCACGAATCGTCGACAAACGCAGAGACCGCCTGGGTGTCCGCGCCGTAGTGGTACGGCCGCGCCGAGTACCGGTAGTAGTACGGGTAGCCCGGGTAGTACTCGTAACGGTAGATGTAGAACCCATGGGTGCTGATGCCTGTCCGGGTATCCCCGGTGCCGGTGCCGTAGGAGATGCCGAACTTGAAGTCGTGGTCGCCGCCCATGAGGTCGTCGGCGTGATGCGACAGCTTGACGTCCAACTGGTCGCGGCCGAGGATCCAGCGCCACGGATACCGCAGGCTGCCGCTGGACTGCGCGGGACCGCCGCCCGGCGGCGAGTAGTCGACGAAGGGCACCGCCGTGCTGCCGGTCCGCGACGCCCAGTCCGTCTGGCTGCTGTAGCCGGCGTAGAGCACCTCCAGGTAGTCGTTCGGGGTCAGGACGGACTGAAGCTGGAGCCCCCAGCCCGGGTTCGTTCCGAACTCGGTCCCGGAAGCGTCGGGGGTCGCGTTGGGAGACGCGAAGACGAAGTCCCAGTCCTCGTAGTGGAACTTGCCCTCGATCAGGTTGCTGTCGTTGAGCGAGGCGTTGAACTTGCCGTCGTAGCGTTCGGTCGGATAGCCGCTCCCGAAGGTCCGGTTTACGCCGGGCTCGCTGTAGGCGTCCCGGGTGAGCTCCATCGCGACGAAGAACCAGACCTTGTCCCGCGCGAAGGGGCCGCCGAGAGTGGTCGTCAGGTCGTCGTACTCGTCGCGGTAGAAGGGAACGCCGTCGATCTCGGCATTCTCCTCGGTCAGGTCGCCATTCTGGTGGTACAGGTCCACCGTGCCGTGGAAGTCGTTCGTCCCGGACTTGGTCACGATGTTGAACGCGGCTCCGGACATGCTGCCGTACTCCGCCGGCGCGCCCAGGCCGAGCACCTGGACCTCTTCGATGACAGCCGGGTTCAACCACCAGAACGCGTGACCCGTGTCCGACGAGGTCGTGTCCAGCCCGTCGATCCGCCACGAGTTCGAAGCCGTGCTCGAACCGAAGGCGGACATGCTCGTGCTGCCCTCGGAACTCGGGCTGATCCCGGGCGACACCGCCATCAGATCCCAGAAGTTCCGGTCGGTCGGAAGATCATCGATGAAGTCCGCCGTATAGCTGGTACCCACGCTGGAACTCGTGACGTCGAGGATCGGCGACGCAGTGACGGTCACTTCCTCCTCCACCGCCTCCAGACCGAGCTGGATGTCCAGGTTGATCGTCGCGGCGATGTTCACTCTTACCCCTTCGACGCGCTGCTCCTGGAAACCGTCGAGGGCGGCCGTCACGACATAGTCGTCGACCTGAAGCGACGACATGACGAAGTTCCCGGCGGCACCGGTGATCGTGGTCCGCGAAATGCCGCGGTCCTCGATCGTCGCGGTGACCGTCACCCCGGGCAGGGGCTCGCCGTTCGCGTCGCGTACCTGGCCGCGAATGTCGCCCGTGGTCTGGGCGGCGGCGGAGGCCGCGACCATCAGGCCAAAGGCGGAGACGGCCAGGAAACGGAGAGTTCGTTCGTTCGGTGACACCATGAGGACCTCCCGACCTTCGGTCGAGGTTCGAAGGGACGAAGCGAGAATGATACCCGACCCGTCAGAACGGGAAAATGAGCGGCACCATCCACACGATCACGGCCAGCAGCACGACGGTCAGCGGCGTGCCGGCCCGCAGATAGTCCATGCTGCGGTAGCCGCCGGCGCCCATGACCAGCAGGTTCGCCTTGTGGCTGAACGGCGTCATGAACGCTGCCGACGCCGCCAGGGCCACGCCCATCATCAACGGGTAGGGCGACAGACCGAGACCCGAGGCCGCCTCGAGCACGACCGGCGTCAGCAGCACCACCGCCGGCGCGCCGTCCAGACACTGACTGAGCAGGCTCGAGAGCAGAACCAGGGCCGCCAGCACCGCGTACGGACCGACCGGCCCGGCCAGGTCCATCACGCTGCTCGCCAGCAGCGCCGCGGTGCCGCTGCTTTCCATCGCCGACCCCACGGGCAGGATCGCCGCGACCAGGAAGATCGCCCGCCACTCGACCGCCCGGTAGGCCTCTTCCATGGTCAGCGCGCCGCACAGCACGATCAGGCTCGCCGAGGCGAACGCGGCGACCTGGATCGGAGCCACTCCGGTTACGACGAGGACCACCATCAAGGCGAGGCATCCGATGGCGAACGGCGCCTTGTGCAGCCGCCGTGGCTCCTCGGCGACATCCGAGAGGACGAGCAGGTCGCGTTCTCGGGCAAGCAGACCCAGCCGGCCCCGGCGCCCCTGGAGCAGCAGGGCGTCGCCGACCCGCAGCGCGAGTTGAGCCAGGCCGCTTCGGATCGGCTTCCCCTCGCGCCAGATCGCGAGCACCTGCACGCCGTACCGATCACGGAACGCGATCTCCGCGAGGCTCCGCCCCGCGAGGCCGGATCGCGGCGCCAGCGTCGCCTCCGCCATGCCGACCTCCTCCGATTCGAACGCGGGCGCGGCCACGCCCGAGGTCAGTTCGACGCCACCCATCCGCAACAGGGCGCGCAGTCGCCGCTCCCTGCCCTTGACGAAGAGACGGTCCCCGGCCTCGAACCGGATCTGCGGCCCGGGGCCCCAGATCACCTCGCCCTCCCGCTCGACGGCGACGACCGTCAATCCCATCAACCGGCCCATCCACTCGACGCCGGCGCCGCTGGCGAGAAGCGGCGAGCTTTCCGGTACGCGGATGACCAGCAGCGGCTGATCCTCGAGCCGGTCGAGTGCCGCGGGTCCGCTCTCGTCGATCTCGAGCACCTCAGGATCGATCTCCGGCGCGTCATCACCGAACAACCCGTAGAGCAGGTCCCCCTGCTCGATCGTCAGGCTGCCCAGCCGGTCGACGTGCACATCGCCGTCGCGTTCCACCGCGATCACGAACACCCGCCAACGCTCGCGGAAGTCCGTGGCGGCCAGCGTGCTTCCGGCCAGGGGCGATCCGGCGGGCACTCGCGCTCTGAGGGCGGTCACCCCAGCGTCCGGCGAACCGATCTCGCCGGTCGTGGCCGTACCGAACGTCGTCGCCGTGCCGAGATCGATGCCCTGGAGCCGCAGCGTCTGCTCCACCTCTTCCGCGTCGCCCTGCACGACCAGTTCGTCGCCGGCCAGCAGCCGAATGTCGTCGCCGGGCGCCAACTGCCAGTCCTCACCGCGCGCAACCCCCAGGAGCTGCACCCCCAACGTGGTGCCAAGACGCGTTTCGCGCAGGGTCGCGCCATCGAGTTCGGACCCGGAAGGAATGCGGATCGAGAACAGTCCTTCGTGCAGGCCGTAGAGGTCGGCCAGCTCCGATTCGCCCCGGCCGGGAGCAGCCGCGCGGCGGCCCGGCAGCAGACGCCGCCCCACGGTGAGCATGAAGACAACGCCGCCCAGGAGCAGCACGACGCCGAAGGGCGTGAAGTCGAACAGCCCGAACGGCTCGAGTCCGCGATCCCGCAGCATCGCCGCCGCCAGGATGTTCGGCGGCGTTCCCACCAGGGTCGCGGTGCCCCCCAGGATGGCGCCGAACGCGAGCGGCATGAACAGCCGCGAAGGCGCCAGGTGCGCGCGCCGCGCCAGACTCGCCACGGCCGGCATCAGCACGGCGGTCGCCGCGATGTTGTTCATGAACATCGAGAGGACGCCCGCCACCAGCATGACCGCGACGATCAGCGGCGCCTCGCGGCTGCCCACGAAGCGGTGGATGGCGCCGCCGACGAGGTCCGCCACGCCCGTCTGCATCAACCCGGCGCTGACGATGAAGATCGACAGCATCGTGATCACGGCCGACGAGGCGAAACCCGTGAACGCCTGGTCGACCGCGACGTAGCCGGTGAAGATCAGCAGCGTCAGGCCGAGAAAGGCCGTCAGGTCGATCGGCAGCTTCTCGGTCAGAAACAGGACGACCATGGCCGCCAGGACGACCAGCAGGAAGGCGATCTCGAGCGTCATCGCGGCTGCGACCGGCGGCGCAGACTCCTAGATCACCGTCCAGCCGCCGTCGACGAGCAGCGTCTGCCCGGTGACGTAGCTCGAGGCGTCCGAGGCCAGAAACACGACGGGGCCCGCCAGTTCGTCGCCGCGGCCGGGCCTGCCCATCGGCGTCTTGCGGCGGATCCAGCGCAGGGCCTGGTCCGAAGCGAACATCTCCTCCGTCATCTCGGACTCGAACCAGGCGGGGCCGATCGCGTTCACCCGCACACCTCGCCTCGCCCACTGCGCGGCGAGCTCGCGCGTCATGTTGACGACGCCGCCCTTGGAGGCGGTGTAGGAGGCCTGGGGGATCTGGCCGGCGCCGACGACGCCGAGCACCGAGGCGACGTTGACGATCGAGCCCGACCCCTGTTCCAGCATCAGGGCGCCGAAGCGGCGGTTGCAGAGGAAGACGCCGGTCAGGTTCACCGCCAGGATGCGCTGCCACACGTCGAGCGGTTCCTGCTCCGCCGGTCGCGGGTCGGAAACGCCGGCGTTCGCCACCAGCACGTCCACCTTGCCAAACCGGTCGACCGCCTTCGCCGCCAGCGTGTCGACGTCCTCCTCGCTGGCAACGTCGCAGGCAACGGCGAAAGCCTGCCCGCCTTCACGCTCGATCTCCGCGGCGAGCTGCTCGAGACGGTCGAGGCGCCGCGCCGAAACGACGACGGAGGCGCCGGCCGCGGCCAGTGCGTGCGCGAAGACGATGCCGAGGCCGGACGAGGCGCCGGTGACGACGGCCGTCCTGCCGTCGAGTCGAAACAGGTCGTTGTAGGCGGGCACGACGGCGCCGAGTCTACTCGCGGCCGTGCCGGCGGTGCGGCTCAGGCGGGGGGATCGAAGCGGCCGTCGATCGCGGTCCAGCCGCCGTCAACGAAGAGCACGGCGCCGGTCATGTAACTCGAGGCATCGGAGACCAGAAACGCAGCCGCGTTGCCGATCTCGTCCGACCTTCCCCACCGACCCAGCGCCGTCTTTCCGGCGTAGGCGCTGTTCCAGGCCTCGTTCTGCTGGATCGGCTTGGTGAGCGGCGTGTCGACCACCCCCGGCGCCAGGGCGTTGACGCGGACGCCTTTGCGGCCGAACTCGGCGGCGGCGGTGCGCGCGAGCTGGACGATGCCGGCCTTGGTCGCCGCGTAGACGCCCTGCCCGGGTTCCGTCACCTGGGAACGGATCGAAGACAGCAGCACGATGCTGCCGCCGCCGGCCTCCGTGAACAGCCGTCCCGCGACCTGGAGCACGCACATCGCGCCGCGAAGGTTGAGCGTCACCACCCGGTCGAACTCGTCGGGCTGGTAGTCGAGCAGGCGTTTGCGCACGTTGACGCCGGGAGTCGCCACCACGCCACGCAGATGGTCCAGCGAAGCGAGCGCCGATCCCATCGCCTCCGGATCGAGGATGTCGAGCTCGGCCGCGTCCGCCTCACCGCCGGCGGCGGCGATCCGGTCCGCGGTGGCCCGTGCGGCGCTCAGGTTCACGTCGAAGCAGGCGACCCGCGCCCCTTGGCGGGCGCAGGCCTCGGCGGCGCCCTCGCCGATCCCCGAGCCGGCGCCGATCACGGCGACGGTCAGGCCATCGAGGCGAAACGGATTCCGAGAGGCCATCACAAGCAGCTCAAGGCAGGTCGCGGACGGCGAGGACGCCGGGGAGCGACTCCGCGTGGCGCACGCTGTTGAGCACCGCGTCGGCCAGCGCCTCGGCGGCGAGCGCGCCGATCCGGCTGACGTCCGCCGGCCCTTCCAGTGCGCCGGTGGCGACCGCGAACACGGTGTCGCCGTCGCCCGGCGTGTGAGAGGGGACGATCGACCGGGCGAGACCGTCGTGGGCCATCTGCGCCATGCGGGTCGCCTCGGCCTGGTTCAGGGTCGCGTTCGTCGCGACGACGGCGATCGTCGTGTTTTCCCGGTTCTCCGCCTCCCGCCGACTCGCGCGACGGTCGCGGCCGAGGCCGCTCCGCAGCAGCTTGCGGGCGTCGAGCAGTTCGTCGTTCGGGCCGCGCACACCCGCGACCACCTGTCCCGTGGCCGGGTCGATCACGTCGCCCACGGCGTTGACCGCGACGAGCGCCGCGACCACGAGCCCGGCCGACGGCCCCTGCTCCAGCTTGATCGACGCGCTGCCGAGGCCGCCCTTCATCCGCGATCCGCGGCCGCCCATCTTGCCGACCGTGGCGCCGGCGCCGGCGCCCACGTTGCCCTGGGCCACCGCGCCGGTGTCAGCGGCCGCCGCGGCCCGATAGCCGCAGTCGGCGTCCGGCCGCGGCTTGCTGGCCCCGCCCATGCCGAGATCCATGAGCGAGGCGGCGACCACGATCGGCACCACGCCGGCGCCGACCCGGTAGCCGACGTCCTGCTCCTCGAGGTACCGCATCACGCCGCCCGACGCATCGAGACCGTAGGCGCTGCCACCGGTGAGGACCACGGCGTGCAGCTCCTGGACCATGTTGTGGGGGCTCAGCAAGGCCGTCTCGCGGGTCGCCGGCGCGCCGCCCCGGACATCGACGGCGCCGACCGCGCCATTCATCGCAAGCACCACGGTGCAGCCCGTCGGCCGCTCCTCGTAGGTGTACTGGCCGACCGTCAGCCCTTCGACCGCCGTCAGACCGGGGTCGCCCGCCGCCTCTTCAGCCAAGCCCGGACTCCAGGCGCCGAGAGCCAGCGCTCCGAGAGCCGCGGCCCGCAATCCACCGATCCGCAATCCACATTGGGGAGACATAGTAGTCTGGCAAGCGTACTACCGATCCCCGGAACACAGCCACCGGCGCAGAACTCATCCACTGGAAGGGCATCGCCCCATGACGTCCGTACAGAGCGGTTCCGCCCGAATGGCATCGGGCCTCACCGACCGCGTCCTCTCCGAGGCCGCGGTCTGCGGTGAGGAAGCGGCCAGGTTCGCGGCCGAGTTGATCCGTATTCCGAGCGTCAACCCTCCCGGCGACGCCTACCGGGAATGCGCCGAGCTGATCGGCGTCCGGCTCGAGGCCGACGGCTTCGAGACCGAGTACATCCAGGGGCCCGGCGACGACCCGCAACGTCCGAAGATCAACGTTCTGGGCCGCCGACGCGGCCGCCAGGCGAGGCCGGCGCTGCACCTGAACGGACACTTCGACGTCGTGCCGCCCGGCGAGGGCTGGACCGTCGATCCGTTCGGCGGCGAGATCCGTGACGGCTACCTTTACGGCCGCGGCTCGGCCGACATGAAGGCCGGCCTGGCCGCGGCCCTCTTCGCTGCCGAAGCGGTGCGGCGCGCCGGCGTCGCCCTCCGCGGCACGGTCGAGGTCAGCGGCACGGTCGACGAGGAGAGCGGCGGTCTGGCCGGTGTCGCGCACCTCGCCTCGACCGGCCGGGTCACGAGCCGCACGACGGACTACGTGATCATCCCCGAGCCCTTCAGCCCCGGCCGGATCTGTATCGGCCATCGCGGCGTGCTCTGGTTCCGGATCACGGCCCGCGGCCACATCGCCCACGGCTCGATGCCCTTCCTCGGCGTCTCGGCGATCGACGCGGCCGCCGAGGCGGCCCTCGGTCTCCGGGAGGCGATCGGCGACCTGGTGACCGAACTGCCCGTCGTGCCGGAAGGAGCGCGCCGGCCGACGATCAACATGAACTCGATCGCCGGCGGCCAGGTCATCGAGGGCCTCGACTCCTCGGCCGCGCTGGACGGCCATGGCCAGGGGCTGCCGTCGCCCTGCGTCGCCGACACATGCGAACTCGTCGTGGACCGGCGCTACCTGCTCGAGGAGGGACCCGACGCCGTGCGCGCCGAAGTTCGCGGCGTGCTGGACGCGGTCGAGGCCCGCCGGCCCGGCATACGGTTCGAGGTCGAGGAGCTGCTGAGCGTCCTGCCGACCCACACGCCGAACGACTGCGCCCTGGTCGAATCACTCGCCCGCGCCATCGAGACGACGACCGGAACCGCCGCCGATCTCGTGGCGAGCCCCGGAACGTACGATCACAAGCACTTCCAGCGCATCGGCGGCATCGACCAGTGCGTCGCCTACGGACCCGGCGAACTGGAGCAGGCCCACCAGCCCGACGAGCGCTGCCTGCTCTCCGACATCACGCGCTCGACCCAGGTGATGGCCCTCACGATCGTCGATCTGTTGAGTTAGGGTTGCCTCCCACGCCGCCGCGCCCCTGCGCGGCCGCAACAGCGAATGACCTGAACGGCCCCCGCGAGTGGGCCCCGAGGAACACCGACATGACCGTGGCACTCGACGTCGCGACCCCTTCCCGATCCCGCAACCTGGAGCTGCCGCCGTGCAGCCACCAGCCGGAGCCCTACCTGGGACCGGGCCGCGAGAAGATCCTGGAGCTGCGCCGGCAGCACGTGAACCCGGCCCTCTTCACCCTCTACAGCGAACCCGTCATGCTGGTCGAGGGACACGGGCAGTACGTCTGGGACGAAACCGGCCGTCGCTATCTCGACCTCTTCGCGGGCATCTGCACCGTCGCCTGCGGCCATTCCCACCCGAAGATCGTCGCCGCCGTCCAGAAGCAGATGGCGCTCCTGGCGCACGGCTCGACCGCCTTCCTCCACCCGAACATGCCGCGCTTCGCCGAGGCGCTGCTGGCCAAGCTGCCGCCGAGTCTGGACCGGATCTACTTCGTGAACAGCGGCAGCGAAGCGAACGACCTGGCGATCCAGATGGCCCGGCTGCACACCGGCAACGCCGACGTCGTCGGCATCCGCAACGCTTACCACGGCGGCAGCGCGCCGACCGGGGCGCTGACCGGCATCCACACCTGGAAGTCCGGCGTGCAGCGCGGCGGGCCGGTCCACCACGCGCTCAACCCCGACCCCTACCGCAATCCGTTCTCCGGCACGCCCGAGCAGATCGCCAGCCGCTCCGCGGAGGACGTGGCCGAGCTCATCCGCTACTCCACACCCGGCCAGGTCGCCGCCTTCATCTCGGAACCGATCCAGGGCGCCGGCGGCGTGACGATGGGCGCGCCGAACTACCTCCCGGAGGTCTACGAGATCGTCCGGGCCCACGGCGGCGTCTGCATCGCCGACGAGGTGCAGACCGGCTTCGGCCGCACCGGCGACAACTTCTGGGGCTTCGAGCGCTCCGGCGTCGTCCCCGAGATCGTCACGATGGCCAAGGGCATCGGCAACGGCCTGCCGCTGGCGGCCGTCGCCACCACCTCGGAGATCGCCGCCGCCCTGGCGCAGAGACTCCACATCAACACCTTCGGCGGCAATCCGCTCGTGTCGGCGACCGGCCTGGCCGTGCTGGAGGTCATCGAGGAGGAGGGCCTGCAGCAGAACGCCCAGGTCCAGGGCAACCGACTCCTCGACGGTCTCCGGGCCCTGGCCGAGCGTCACGAAGGCATCGGCAACGTCCGCGGCCAGGGGCTCATGATCGGCGTCGAACTGGTCGCCGACCGGGACGCAAAGACGCCGGGCACTGCCCTGGCCGGCCGCGTTCTCGACGAACTCAAGGAGCTCGGCGCCATCGTCGGCAAGGGCGGGCTCTACGGCAACGTGCTCCGGATCAAGCCGCCTCTGGTGCTGACGAACGCGGACGTCGAGTTTGCGCTGGCGGCGATGGACGAGGCGTTGACGCGGGCGCGAAGGTAAGGTCGTCGCTTCGCGGCGGCGTACTTTCCTGGGCGGGTCGGAAGACCCGCGCACCCAGAGACGGGTTCCGGTGTCGCGATCGTCTCTGCTGGAAACCGGCAGCCGGAAGCGCAAACGACCCCGCTGGCGAGCCAGCGGGGTCGTTGCACGTCCTGTCTGTGCCGGGGCCTAGAGGCCGACGACCGAGACGAAGCTGACGCAGCGGCCCGGGGCGCCGCCGAGGTTGTGGGTCAGGCCCACCTTGGGATCGGCGATCTGACGCTCGCCGGCCTCGCCGCGGAGCTGGAGCCACATCTCGTACATCATCCGCAGGCCGGAAGCGCCGATCGGATGGCCGAAGCTCTTCAGACCGCCGTCGGGGTTGACCGGCTGGTCGCCGTCGAGGTCGAAGCGGCCGTCCATCGTGTCCTTCCAGGCCTGACCGCGAGGCGAGAACCCGAGGTCCTCCATCAGAACCAGCTCGGTCGGCGTGAAGCAGTCGTGGACTTCGGCCATGCTGATCTGCTCGCGCGGATCCTCGATGCCCGCCTGAACGTAGGCGTCCCTCGCGCTCTCGACGACCTCCGGGAAGGTCGTGAAGTCGTAGTCCTGGCGCTTGGCGCCCTCGGAGGGACCGGCCACGAACGACAGCGCCTTGATGAAGATCGGGTTGTCGTTGTACTTGTGAGCGTCCTCGGCGCGGCAGATGACCGCCGCCGCGGAGCCGTCGGAGACGCCCGAGCAGTCCATGATGCCGAGCATGCCGGCGATCTTGGGCGAGGAGTTGATCTTCTCGACCGGAACCTCGCGCTGGAACTGGGCCTTCTCGTTGCGGGCGCCGTTGTAGTGGTTCTTGTAGGCGATCTTGGTGAGAACGTCCCGCATCGTCTCCAGGTCGACGCCGTACTTCTCGGCGTAGGCGGGAGCGAGGAGCGAGAAGTTCGCCGGCGCGGTCATGCCGGACTCGGTGCCGTCGCCCGGAGGGGCGCTGCCGGTGAGGCCGGAGAACCCCGAGTCCTTCAGCTTCTCCACGCCGACCGCCATGACCAGGTCGTAGGCGCCGGACGCGACCGCGTAGGCGGCGTTGCGGATCGCCTCGCTGCCGGTGGCGCACATGTTCTCGAGCCGGGTGACCGGCTTGTACTGGATCTTGAGCGGCTCGGAAAGCGTCAGGCCCGAGATGCCGCTGCCGGTGGTGCCGAGCCAGTAGGCGTCGACGTTGTCGGGCTCGATTCCGGCGGAGCCGTAGGCCTCCTGCACGGCATCGACCAGCAGATCGCTGGCGCTGCGGTTCCAGTGTTCACCGAACTTGGTGCAGCCCATGCCGACGATGGCTACGCGATCACAGATTCCCTTGCTGGCCATTGGTGCTCCTTGGTCGTTCTTCGGACGGATCCGTGGTTCCTGTATCGATCTTCAGCGCCTCGGGCGCGCCTTCCAGAAGTAGTTGTGAACGCCTCCCGCAGTGTACAGGCGGCGGAACGTCATTTCCAACTCATCGCCGATCGCCACCTTGTCCGGATCGACATCGGTGAGCTGGCAGAGCATCCTGCCGCCCTTGTCGAAGTCGACCACCGCGCCGATCACGGGTGGCTGCAGCGAGTAGGCGAGCCGGTCCAGGGTGTAGGTGCTGATCCGGCATTCGCTGTCCGCGTAAGGCTCCATCGTCGAGTCGTCGGACGCCTGGCAGACGACGCACACGCGCTGCGGCGGCAGGTTCGTGTTGCCGCAGCGGTTGCAGCGCGAGCCCAGGAAGCCGAACTTCCAGCGCTCCGCGCGCTGCATCGGCGGCGCCGCCGGCCGATCGGGATCGGGGCGCCGCGGCGGCTCGAAGGGCAGCACGTCGCGCCACTTGAGGTAGGTCGTGTAGGCGAGGTCGTCGCGCTTGGAGCCGATCCAGGAAGCCACGCTGTGCTTCGGCCGGCCGTCGTCGATCGCCTCGGTGACCTCGAAGACGGCCACGTCCACGCCGTCGGCCACGCAAGCGACGGCGATCCTGTCGCCGGCGGAGGCGCCGTCGAGCGCGCTCGCCAGGGTCAGGCCGGCATGGGCGGCGCCGGCGCGGCCCACCGTGCCCGCCATGCCGTCCGCCAGCTGCGCCGGATCGAGTCCGGCAGGCCGCATGAACCCGCGGAAGACGCGGGCGTTCGTGCCGTCCAGCACGACCCTGGAGAGATCGGAAGCCGCCACTCCGGCATCGGCCAGCGCGCGGGCGAACGTCTCGACGAGCAGCGGCGTGAAGATGCTGGCGCCGAATCGCTCCTCCCACTGCTTGGCGAAGGGCATCCCGGGGCTCTGCCAGACGTCGAGCACCTCCTCCGTACAGGAAGCGCGGCCGATCAGCCGGGCGATCGGCTCCGTGCCGTTGCCGCCGAGGACGAAGGCAGCCGCCGCGTCGCCGCCGCCCGACTCGCGCGGGCCGCTCGGCGCGCCGACCACCACGTCGCTGGCGGCGACGAGGACCGTCCGCCCCGCCGACGCCATGTCGATGCCGGCCAGAAGAGCCGAGAGACCGGAGCGGGTCGAGCCGCCCAGGTCGAGGGCGGTAACCGACTTCGGCAGGTTCGTTGCCGCCTGCAGGGTGGCGGCGTTCAGCTTCTCCGTGTAGGGAGCGCTGGTCGAGGCGAAGGCCACCGTGTCGACTTCGGCGCTTTCCGGCAGTTCGCGCAGGGCCTCGCGCGAGGCTTCGACCGCCATCGAGGCGGAGTCTTCGTCGTAGCTGGCGGCAGCGCGCTCGCCGCGGCCGCCGCCGATGGCGGACCGCTGGATGCGGTTGAAGGGTACGTAGCTGCCATAGCGGACGATTCCGGACATGGAAACTGTTCTCCTGGTTGACGGGGAGGACTATCTGCCGACCGTTCGGTAGGTCTGACGGAGAGAGTATAGCGATCCGAAGCGGCGCGCCGTGTCGTTACTGGTCCCGATTCATCCGCTCGATCTGCTGCTGGAGCCTCTCGAGTTCCCGCATCCGCTCCTGACGGATCCCATCCCAGTACTTCTCGAAGTCGACCGGCTTGCCATCGACGATCTCGTAGATGCGCGTGAACTTCTGTACGTCGCCGGTCTCCCTGAACTGGATCGTGCCGGTGACCCCCTGGAGTTCCCGAATCGCACGCATGCCCTTCAGGAAGTCGCTCGGCACGTTGATCACTTCGAGTTCGGTCAGGGCGGCGATCAGGACCCCCATCGAGTCGTAGCCGAGGCCGGCGTAGTAGCCCGGCGTGTTCAGTGCGTCTTCGGCCGTGGCCAGCTCCTCCGCGGCCGCTTCGGCCTCAGCTCTGGCAGTCGCGAGGCCCGAATCGCCGAGGTCCATTCCCTGCAGCACCGTACTTGCACGCTCGTCCTCCGCTACCGCCTCCTGGTAGGCGGCCCAGGCGGCGGGATCCGTGTACTTTTCGCGGTAGTCGGCAACGAACGAGACGATCGGTTCGTCCGGACTCTCAAGATCGAACACCGGCGCCGTGAAGTAGACACCGTTCGCCGCCGGACCGGCGGCTTCGAGCACCGCCTCGCTCATCAGCGACGAACTCGTGGCCAGTCTCTTGCCCCGACCCTCGAAACCCGCCAGACGCAGCGCCTGGATCGCCTCCGCCAGAGCGGCGCCGGAGGCCGCGACGTAGATGCCGTCCGCCTCGTACCCCAGGGCCTCTTGCACCATCGCGTTCTGGTCGGAGGATGGAGTGAACGTCACCCGGCCCGCCAGTTCCGTTCCCCATACCGCTTCCACCGAGTCGGCGAGCGAGTTGCCGAAGGCCGAGTCCTCGACGACCAGGGCGAGCCGCTGGACGTTCACCCCGTCCCGCAGGTGGGTCGCCATCGTCGACGCCTCGATCTCCGCGCTCGGGATAAGGCGGTAGAAGTACTCCGACGCGCCGCTCAGTTCCGGGCTGGAGGCCGAAGGCGAAACGAGCACCCGGTCCGCGTCGTCGGCGACCGGCACCATGGCGAGGGCCTCGTCACTGGTGGCGCCGCCGATCGCGGCCAGCGACGTCGAGAAGGCCGTCTCGAGCAGCGACGCGGCCTGCTGGGCGTCGCCCTCGGAGTCGACCACGTCGATCACGACGTTGTAGGCGAGTTGCTCATCGCCGCTCATCAGTTGTTCGTGGCGCAACTGGATCCCGTTGGCGATCTCCTCGCCGTAGATCCCGGCTGGCCCGGTCATCGGCAGGATGACGGAGAAGTTGACGGTCGGAACCTCGGGGCCGCAGCCCGCCGCGAGGAGCAGGCAGAGCGCTCCAGGCAGCGCAAGGGTACGAGTGCGGAAGTTGTTCACTTCAGGTTCTCCATCATCCGGCAACCTCAGGGCATCGAAGCGGCGCGCCCTCCCGGGCGTCTCGTGCAATCCGGCACCAGGCACACGGAATTGCACGATCGAATCCTTGATTCTAGGAGTCCATGCGGCAGGAACGCAACCTCGCGGAAGGCGCCGCTCAGGTGTCGAACAGGGGGCTCGGCGGCATCCAGTCCGAGCCGTTGCGATCGAGCCGGAAACCGTTGGCGTTCCGCGTGGGCGTCGGCCGGTGCCGCCAGGTGCCGGCAATCCACGCGCGCAGGGCAGCCATCACGCCGCCGTGAGAGACGACGATGACCTGCTGCCCCTGGTGACGATCGGCCAGCCCGGCCACCACCGGCGCCGCGCGCGAGGCGACGTCGACGAGCGATTCCCCGCCTGGCGCCCGGTGGTGCCAGAACTCCTCGATGTCGAGTTCGGCCACGGCCGTCCGGTAGACCTCCCAGGGCTTGCCCCGCAACTCCCCAAAGCAGCGCTCCTCGATGCCGTCGATCTCCACTACCGGAACGCCGACTTCCGCGGCTATCTCGTCGGCGGTCTGGCGGGCGCGACGAAAGCGGCTGCAGTAAAGGTGAGACGCCTCGTACTGCTCCGCCAGCAACCGGCCGGCATCGCGAGCCTGCCGGTGCCCGAGCTCGGTCAGCGGTTCGTGATCGTGCCAGGTGTACCGGCTCGCCAGGTTCGCGGTGCTCTCCGCGTGGCGGACCATCAGCAGCGTGGACACGGGTCGAATCACAACTCGCGAATGTGAATCCGTTGGAAAGGCCGTACGCCCTCAACGGGGCGCCGGTCCCGGTTCCGCCGCCTCAGTCCCCCACCACGCGCGTGACCGGCTGGCTGCCGACCGGGCCGCTGACCCAGCCGCCGACCACTGCCGAGAACAGGCCCGCATTGCCGCCGGCATGGACCAGCAGCAACCCGCCCGGCCGGAACTTCGGCACCTGGGCGTCCGCCATCTTCTCCGGCAGGCCCTCCGCGATGTCGCCCGCGCCCCGCACGAGGTCCGCGCCGGAGCGGACGAGCACGGCGTCGAGTTCCCGCCGCAGCCTGGCCTTGTCCCAGCCCGCCCGCCGGAAGACGTTGCCGTGCTCGAAACCGACGACGAGCATGGCGTCGAAGCCGACGACGGCCTTGTAGTGGGCGACCGCCAGGAGCGCCGAGCCCAGGGAACGAGCCAGCGATTCCGGCTCGCGGGAGAGCTGGTCCACGACGCCTCGCGGCCCTTCGCCGGCGAACAGGGTGACGGCGGACTCGCCCTCGGCGACTCCACGCTCCACGGCCAGCGATGTCCACGGCGAGTCGGCCTCGCGCTCGGGGAAGCAGAAGCTGAGCTTGCCGGGGTTGCCGAGCGTCGCCCGGTCGACCTCGCCCGGGCGGGCGCCGCCGACGTTGCGCAGCACGAGCTGCAGCGCGCGGCCGATCGTCGAGTTCGCCCGGTTGCCCTGCCCCAGGACGTTCATCTTCGAGTTCATGCCGAGGGCGCTCGTCACGGGGCCGTTGACCACCACCACAGGGCCCGCGAAGTAGGTCGTGGCGGCCAGGCCGTGCCAGTTGAACTCCTCGGTCAGGGCCGCCTCGACCGCGGCCAGAACGACCGGCATGTACTCCGGCCGGCAGCCGGCCATCACGGCGTTCACCGCAACCTTCTCGACCGTGCACTCCCCGTAGTCCGGCGCCACCAGCCCGAGCACCTCGGAGCGGTCCCGGCGGGTGCCCGCGAGCATGCGCTCGACCCGCTCGGGCGTCGGCGGCACGACCGGCAGGCCGTCCGTCCAGCCGCGGGCGAAGCAGGCCTCGACATCGTCCTCCTGGTCGCCGAGCTCGACCCGGCGCGCTCCGCCGTCGGCGAAGAGGGCGGCGAGCCGCTCGACATGCGGCGGTTCGACGTTCAGCGCGCCGCAGCCCGGACGGCTCGGCGGCAGATCGATGCCCAGCTCGCCGATGCCGGTCACGTCCTCCCACTGCTCGCGGTTCCAGCCGATCGCGGTGGCCGAGGTGGAGCCTCCCTCCCGCGTGAGGAGCGTCGGCACGATCTCGATCCCCAGTCGGTGCGACAGGGTCAGGTCCTCGTCATGGACGGGATCGCCATCGGTGGGGAACGCCGGATCGTCCTGGGTCACGACGAGGACCGGTTGGTGACGGCGAACTTCGGCCAGTACCGGTTCCACCATCTGGCACGTCGGGCAGTCCTTCTTGACCACCGCGACCAGACCCTGGTCGAAGCCCGGCGGCGCGGGAGCGGAAGTGGAGGGTGCCTCGGTCATGGCCGGCGACCCTAGCACCCAGTTCCGCGGCGCCAGTTCCTGGCAGCGTCGTGTATCGTTCAGCCCTCACTCAGGAGACTCCCATGGTCCAGACTCTGATCGACCCGACGAACGAGGCCGCGGCCGCCGCGCGCACGGCGGCGCCGCGACTCGACGCCATCGGCGGCAAGACGATCGCCCTGCTCGACATCTCCAAGGCTCGCGGCGACGTGTTCCTCGACCGCGTCGAGGAGCGGATCGCCAGCCGGGGCGCCAACGTCCTCCGCTTCACCAAGCCCACCTTCTCCAAGGTGGCGCCGGCCGACCTGCGCGCCGAGATCGCCCAGCGTTGCGACGCGGTGATCGAAGCGCTGGCCGACTGAGGGTCCTGCACGTCGTGCAGTGTGCACGACACGACCCAGTTGGAAGAGATGGGGCTGCCGTCCGTGTTCGTCGCCTCGTGCGAGTTCCAGGACGCGGCCGAGTCGCAGTCAAAGTCGCTCGGCTCCACGCCCGAGGTCGTCTACGTGCGGCACCCGATCCAGGACCGCACGGACGACGAGATGGGCGAGATCGCCGACCAGGCGGTCGACTCCCTCGTCTCCGCGCTGACCAACTGACCCGGACCGCAACGCCGGTCCAGTCGAGGGCTCGCTAGGCCCATGCGGGCAGGTACGTCCAGCGCGAAGAAGCAGCTCGAGTCGCCGCGGCGGTTCGCGACCGCCGCCGGGCGCATCGTTTACGCCCTGAACTTCGAGGTGTTCCCGAACTTTTTCGGCAACGTCTACCTGATCGACGACGGTGACCGCCGCATCCTGGTCGACTGCGGCTCGGGCATGGACTTCTCGAACGAGAACCTGGTCCGTGGCATGGCCTCGATCGAGGACCGCTTCGGCGACCGCATCGGCCTCGCCGACATCGACGTCATCCTGATCACTCACGGCCACATGGACCACTTTGGCGGCCTGCAGTTCGTGCGCCGCCACACCGAGGCTCCCGTCGGCATCCACGTCCTCGACCGCCGCGTGCTGACCCACTACGAGGAGCGGGTCGTCGTCGCCTCGCAGCAACTCCGCGTGTTCCTGCACCGCGCCGGCCTCTCGGCAGGCAAGTGCGACCAGTTGATGACGATGTACACGGCGCCCAAGGCGCGCTACGGCTCGGTGCCGGTCCAGTTCCTGCTCGAGGAGGGAGAGCCGGTGCGGGACGGGAACGGCGCCGACCTCGGCATCGAAGTCCTGCACGTCCCGGGACACTGCCCGGGCCAGGTCTGCCTGCGAATCGACGACGTGCTGCTGACCGCCGACCACGTGCTGGCGCGGATCACGCCCCACCAGTCGCCCGAGTCGCTGACCCTGAACATGGGGCTCGGCCACTACCTCGATGCGCTGGGCAAGGTAGAGAAGCTGGACGGCGTAAGCGTCGGCCTGGGCGGGCACGAGGAGCCGATCGACGACGTAACCGCGCGGGTCGGGGAGATTCGCGAGTCCCACGACCGACGGCTGAACGTGATCATGGACACCTGCCAAGCGTCGCAGACCACCGCGGACATCAGCCGCCGGCTGTTCGGAGCGGTGCGCGGCTACACCGTGCTGCTCGCCCTGGAGGAGGCCGGAGCGCACGTCGAGTACCTCTACCAGCGAGGCGAGCTCGTGGCCGAGAACGTCGGCGAACTGGAGTCCGAACAGGACCCGGTCGTTCGCTACGTGAGAGCGTAGAAGAGCGCCGGACTCTGTGGTAGATCTGCACCCTGCTGCGCCATGTCCGCCTCGGCTACTACTACACACTGCGGCTCGCCGCCGGGCCCCTGACGGCCCCCTCCGCCGAACGTGAAGATCAAGGGCTCGCACACGCTGGCCGTTCCGCGCGCCGTCGTCTGGGAAGCGATCCTCGACCCGGAGGTCCTGTCGCGCACCCTGCCGGGCTGCGAGGACATGGCGCCGGTCGGCGACAACCGGTTCCGCGGCAAGCTGAAGATGAAGGTCGGGCCGGTGCAGGGCGTGTTCGAGGGTGGAGTCGAACTCCTCGATCTCGATCCGCCGAACGGCTACAGCCTGAAGATGGACGGAAAGGGCGCCCCCGGCTTCGTGAACGGCAAGGGCTCGCTCCGCCTGGAGGACAGCGACGACGGCGGCACGCTGCTCCACTACGAGATCGACGCCCAGGTCGGCGGCCGCATCGCCGCCGTCGGCCAGCGGTTGCTCGACAGTTCGGCCAAGGTGCTGACCCGGCAGGGCCTGCAGGGCCTGGAGCAGCAACTCGCCGCCCGTGCGCCGGCGTCGGAGCCCGCGGCGGCAGCCCCCAAGCCGGAAGCCGGTTCGCCGGCGCCGGACGCGGCTGCCGCGGCCGCGCCCGAAGCCCCGTCCCAAGCCGCCTTCGCCGGCCGCTTCGCCGCCGGCATGGCCAGAGAGTTCTGGCCCTACCTGGTCGGCGGCGCCCTGGTCGTCCTCGCTGCCATCGCGATCTCGTTCCGTGCCTGTTCCTGAAAGGAGACAACCCAAAATGACCGTGTCCATTCAACTCGAAGTCAACGGAAAGCCGGTACAGGCAGCGGTCGAGCCGCGGCGCCTGCTGGTCCACTTCCTGCGCGAGGATCTGGGCCTGACCGGCGCCAACATCGGCTGCGAAACGAGCCTCTGCGGGGCCTGCACCGTGCTGGTCGACGGCGACGCGGTCAAGTCCTGCACGATGCTCGCGGCGCAGGCCGACGGCGCCTCCGTGACCACGATCGAGGGGCTGGCCCAGAACGGCGACCTGCATCCGCTCCAGGAGGGCTTCTGGGAGAAGCACGGCCTGCAGTGCGGCTACTGCACGCCGGGCATGATCCTCTCCGCGAACTACCTCCTGGCCCAGAACCCGAGCCCGAGCGACGAGGAGATCCGCGAGGGACTCAAGGGCAACATCTGCCGTTGCACCGGCTACCACAACATCGTGGAGGCCGTGAAGTACGCAGCCGAGAGGATGAGCTGAGATGGCGGGCGTACTCGGCACCTCGATCAAGCGCCGGGAAGACCCGGCCCTCATCACCGGCCGCGGCAAGTACACGGATGACCTCCAGGCCGCCGACATGGCGCATGCCGCGATCGTTCGCAGTCCATACGCACATGCCCGGATCCGCGGCATCGACACTTCCGCCGCCGAGGCGCTTCCCGGCGTCCTGGCCGTGCTCACGGCCCGCGACGTCGCGGCCGCCGGCATTCCCGGCGTGGTTCCCGTCGGCTGGCTGCTGCCCGACCTGAAGACTCCTGCTCACCCGATGATCGCGGCCGACACGGTCCGCCATGTCGGCGACGCGGTGGCCGTCGTCGTCGCCGAGGATCGCTATCTCGCCCGCGACGCGGCCGAGCGGGTCGCCGTCGACTACGAACCGCTCGACGCGGTGGCCGACGTCGTGGCCGCGCTCGAGGACGGCGCGCCCGCGGTCCACGAGGACGCGCTCGGGAACGTGGCCTTCGACTGGGAGATCGGTGACCGCGAATCGGTCGACGCCGCCTTCGCCTCCGCCGCCAACACGGTGGAGCTCGACCTGCGTAACAACCGCCTGATCCCCCACGCGATCGAGCCGCGCGCGGTGCTCGCCTCGTACGACTCGTCGACCGGCGAGATGACGATCCACATGACGAGCCAGAACCCGCACGTGCACCGGCTGCTGATGACCCTCGCGTCGCTCGGCATGCCCGAGCACAAGGTGCGGATCGTCGCACCCGAGGTCGGCGGCGGTTTCGGCAGCAAGATCCACCACTACGCCGACGAGGCGATCGTGGGCCTCTGTTCGATGAAGCTCGACCGGCCGGTCAAGTGGACGGCGACGCGCACCGAGACGAACCTGACCGACGCCCACGGCCGCGACCACTCGACGCACTGCGCACTGGCGCTCGACGCGGAAGGCCGCATCACCGGCCTGCGGGTCGACACCGCGGCCGCGATGGGCGCCTATCTCTCGACTTTCGCGCCGGCTGTGCCGACCTACCTCTACGGCACCCTGATGTCCGGCCAGTACGACATCCCGGCGATCCACTGCCACGTCACCGGCGTGTTCACCCACACGGCCCCGGTCGACGCCTACCGCGGCGCCGGGCGGCCCGAGGCCACCTACGTCGTCGAGCGGCTGATGCACCTCGCCGGCGAGGCAACCGGGCTCGGCCCGGTCGAAGTCCGCAAACGGAACTTCGTGCCCGCGGACGCCTTCCCGTACCAGACCCAGGTCGCGCTCGCGTACGACTCGGGAAACTACGGACCGGCGATGGACCGCGCGCTGGAGATGATCGGCTACGACGATCTGCGGACAGAGCAAGCGTCCCGGCGCGACAACGGCGGCAAGCAGATCGGCATCGGTTTCTCGTCCTACATCGAGGCCTGCGGACTGGCGCCGTCGGCGGTCGTCGGCTCGCTCGGCGCCCAGGCCGGCCAGTGGGAGAGCGCCGACGTGCGGGTCCACCCGACCGCTTCGGTCACCGTCTACACCGGGTCCTCGTCGCACGGCCAGGGCCACGAAACGACGTTCTCCCAGATCGTCGCCGACAAGCTCGGCATCGCTCCCGAAGCGGTGGAGGTGATCCACGGCGACACGGACCTCGTCCAGTTCGGGATGGGCACCTACGGCAGCCGCAGCGCCGCCGTCGGCGGCTCGGCCATCGTCAAGAGCGTCGAGAAGATCATCGAGAAGGGCAAGAAGATCGCCGCCCACCTGCTCGAGGCGTCGGCCGAGGACCTGGAGTACGTGGACGGCAGTTTCCGCGTGGCCGGCTCGCCCGACCGCGCGCTCGCTCTCGGCGACGTGGCGCTCCAGGCCTACCTGGCGCACAACTACCCGGACGACCTGGAGCCCGGCCTCTCGGCCACGAGCTTCTACGACCCGGCGAACTTCACCTACCCCTTCGGCACCCACGTCTGCGTGGTCGAGGTCGACACGGAGACCGGCTCGATCGACTTGCTGCGCTACGCCGCGGTCGACGACGTCGGCAACGTGATCAACCCGATGATCGTCGACGGCCAGCTCCACGGAGGCCTGGCCCAGGGCATCGGCCAGGCGCTGTGGGAGAACGCGGTCTACGACGACAGCGGCCAGCTCGTGTCCGGCTCGCTCATGGACTACGCGGTGCCCAAGATCCACAACCTGATCCCGTTCGAACTCGACCGCACGACGACCCCGTGCCCGCACAATCCGCTGGGCGTCAAGGGCGTCGGCGAGGCCGGAGCGATCGCATCGCCGGCCGCGGTGGTCAACGCCGTGGTCGACGCGCTTGCGCCGTTCGGGATCAGCCACATCGACATGCCGCTGACGCCCGAGAAGGTGTGGCGGGCCGTCAACGGTTAACCAACTTCACGTCTAGAATCCCGCAACCGACAGAAGACGCTGCCGAATCAGGAGCACCGATATGTACCCAGCCCAATTCGATTACCGCCGCGCCGGATCGGTCGATGAAGCCCTCGGCCTGCTGCAGGAGAACGAGGACGCGAAGCTCATGGCCGGCGGCCACAGCCTGATCCCGATGATGAAGCTGCGACTCGCGCAGCCGCCCGTCGTCATCGACATCGGCCGCCTCGACGAGCTCAGGGGCATCTCCGAAGCGGGCGGCTCGGTCCGGGTCGGCTCGCTGACCACCCACGCCGACATCGCGGCTTCCGACGTGCTCGCGGCCCACTGTCCGGTGCTCGCCGAAGCGGCCGGCCACATCGGCGACGCCCAGGTCCGCAACCGCGGCACGATCGGCGGCAACATCGCCCATGCCGACCCGGGCTCCGACATACCCCCCGTGCTCGTCCTGCTCGGCGCGTCCGTCCATCTCCAATCCCCCTCCGGCACGCGCTCGGTCGCCGCGGGCGACTTCTTCCAGGACCTGCTGATGACCGACGTCGGCGAGGACGAGATCCTCACCCACGTCGACGTCCCGGCCCTCGGCGCCGGCACCGGCTCCGCCTACCTCAAGTTCGAGCACCCGGCCTCCGGCTACGCCGTCGTCGGCGCCGCGGCTTCCGTCACCGTCCAGGACGGCCGCTGCACCGCCGCCGGCCTGGTCGTCGGCGGCGTCGGCGCCGTTCCGACCGCAGTCGACGTCTCAAGCCTCGTCGGCACCGACCTCTCCGACGACGCCATCGCCGCCGCAGCCTCCGGCCTCGACACCGAAGACCCCATCGGCGACATCTTCGCCTCCGGCGACTATCGCGTCCACGTCGGCAAGGTCTACGGCAAGCGCGCGCTGGCGGCGGCTCGCGACCGGGCGTAGGCGTAGCTGTAGGCTCGTCGCTTCGCGACTCGCGCCTTTGGGGCGCGTTGTGGCGGCCGGGCTTAGGCCCGCCTGCGGAGAGGCCGGGGGGAGGGTCCCAGCGGACGCTCACGCTTGATTGGTGGATGGGGGTTCAGCGCTCGCTTCGGTCGGCTGCGCTGCGATGGGCCGTTGGTCGGGGGGACGATCTCGGGAGACGCTTGCCTCCAGCCCGCTGGGACCCTCCCCCCGGCCTCTCCGCAGGCTGGATGGCGTCGGTTGCCAGTGTGACGGAGATCGTTCGCCGTGGCCGACCGGTGATGCGCCGGTGTTCTCACCGAAGCAATGGATGACGCTGCTCGAGGTTCTCGCCTGCATCGGACCCGCCGCAGCGACGCCGCGACCGCTCGATACGAGAAAGCTGTCGCTCGGCGATCCGGCGACCCGCTTCGGCTGGCCCATGCCATCCGGCATCTCGGCGACACTCATCGTCGAGCCCGGCGGCTGGCCGAGGCCGAAGCTTGCTACGACGAAGCGCTGGCCCTCTACGCCGCCAAAGACGAGCCTCCGACGCTCGCCTACGCGAACGCCATCCGACCGATGGCGATCCTCAAGGAAGCTCTCGGCGAGACCGGCGAAGCCCTGCACCTGTGGCAACAGGCGAAGTCGCTCTACGCCGCTGTTCCCGTCGCCGCCGGCGTGGCGGAATGCGAGAAGAACCTGGCCCGACTCGGCTGAGTCTCCGAACCGCTCGGCGCCGGCGCACCCAGTGCGTGGCCAAGAGAGCCATTGCACCTCTGGTCCCACAATCAGCTCGCTAGCGACAGGACTGGCGCCGCCTGACGCCCTCCAGCCTGCGCAGGGTCCGAAGGGGAGGGTCCCAGCGGGCTGGAGGCAAGCGATGCCCGGTGCCCTCTCATGAACCAACACCCAACCGGAGCGCAGCCGACCGAAGCGAGCGCTGAACCCCCATTCACCGAGAAAGCGCGAGCGTCCGGTGGGACCTTACCCCTTCGGACCCGGAGAAGGCGGGTGCAGCCGACGACACCGCGCCAACCGAACCGACGCCGCCGCTCGGCGATGCGGCGCAGCCGCGTCCGACGACGGTTTCAGTAGCTGCGGGGCAGGCCCAGCACGTGCTGGGCCAGGTACGTGAGCACGAGGTTCGTCGAGATTGGGGCCGTCTGGAAGAGGCGGCATTCGCGCCACTTGCGTTCGATGTCGTACTCCGTGGCGAAGGCGAAGCCGCCGAAGGTCTGGAAGCAGGTGTCGCCGGCTTTCCAGGCGGCTTCGGAGGCGAGGAGCTTGGCGCTGTTCGCTTCGGCGCCGCACTCGCGGCCGGCGTCGTAGAGGGCGGCGGCCTTGCGGACGATCATCTCGGCGGCGTCGGTCTCCGCGTGGGCGCGGGCGATCGGGAACTGGATGCCCTGGTTCTGGCCGATCGGACGGCCGAAGACCTCACGCTCGTTGGCGTACTCGACGGCGCGGCGGATGAAGTAGCGAGCATCGCCGATGGCCTCCGAGGCGAGGAGTATGCGCTCGGCGTTCATGCCGCTCAGGATGTACTTGAAACCGTGGCCCTCGTCGCCGATCCGGCTGGACACCGGAATGCGCAGATTGTCGAAGAAGACCTGGGTCGTGCCGTGGTTGATCATCGTGTCGATCGGCTGAATCTCCAGGCCGTTGCTGCGGGCCTCGCGGAGATCGACGAGGAACACGGACAGGCCACGTGAACGCTTCTCGACCTGGTCGGCCGGCGTCGTGCGGGCGAGCAGGATCATCAGATCCGAGTGGAGCGCCCGGCTGGTCCAGATCTTCTGACCGTTGACGATGTAGCTGTCGCCGTCGCGGACCGCCGTGGTCCTGAGCTGCGTGGTGTCCGAACCCGTCACCGGCTCGGTGACGCCGAACGCCTGCAGTCGCAGTTCGCCGCTCGCGATCTTCGGCAGGTACTGCCGCTTCTGCTCGTCGCTGCCGTGGCGCAGCACCGTGCCCATCGTGTACATCTGGGCGTGGCAGGCGGCGGCGTTGCAGCCGCTCGAGTGGATCGTCTCGAGGACCACGCTTGCGGCGCGCAACGGCAGACCGGAGCCCCCGTACTCCTCGGGAATCAGGCAGCCGAGGTACTCATGCTCGGTCAGCGCTCGCACGAACTCCGTCGGGTACTCGGCGGCGGCGTCCAGCCGACGCCAGTACTCGCCCGGGAACTGCTCGCAGATGCGGCGGACCGGGTCGCGGAGGAAGGCGTAGTCGTTCTCGATCGAAACGTGGAGGTCGCTGTCGCTCATGGCGGGTGATGGTAGCGCTAGCGCGGCAGGAATCGTCGCCGCTTCGCGGCGCGTTCTCTCCACGGGTCAGAAGACCCGCGCACCCAGTTGGCCGGCAGCTACTGCGGACGGACGCGGTGAATCCGCATCAGGTTTGTCGGCGGCCGATCCTGGATCGGGTCGCCCATCAGCAGCACGATCATGTCGCCGGGCAGCGCCAGATTACCGACCAGGAGTTGCCGGTCGACCATCGCGACGACCTCGTCGTGGTGGTAGACCTCCTGGTCCATCTTCACGGAGTGAACGCCCCAGACGAGTTGGAGCTCGCGCATCGACCGCGATTCGCGCGTGAAGGCGAAGACCGGCGTCGACGGCCGGCGGCAGGCGACCTGGCGAGCGGTGAAGCCGCCCTGGCTGAGGACGACGATGCCCTGAGCGGTCAGGTGACGCGCCGAGAGGATCGCCGCGGCGGAGACCGTCTCGGGGATCTCCAGGGTGCCCGGACGGTGCGGCGGCTCGATGTCGTACGGACCGACTTCCATCGTATGGAAGCCCACCGGCTGCGACGTGTGCTTCGCGAGGTTGTAGCGCTCCGACTCGGTGATGATGCGGTGCATCGTCTGGACCGCCTCGAGCGGGTAGCGCCCGGCGGCGCTCTCGCCGGAGAGCATCATCGCGTCGGCGCCGTCGAACACCGCGTTGGCCACGTCCGAGGACTCGGCGCGGGTTGGACGCGGATGTTCGATCATCGACTCGAGCATCTGGGTCGCGACGATCACCGGACGGGCGTGCCGCCAACCGGTCTCGATGATCCGTTTCTGCACGACGGGCACCTGGTGCAGTGGGATCTCCACTCCCAGGTCGCCACGCGCAACCATCACCCCGTCGGACTCGAGCACGATCTCGTCGAGGTGGTCGAGCGCCCGGCGTCGTTCGAGCTTGGCGATGATCTGCAGCGGCCGGCCCGCCTCTCGCGACGCTTCCCGCACCTGGACCACGTCCGCCGGCGTACCGATGTAGCTCGCCGCGAGAAAGTCGGCGTCCTCCTCCACCGCCATCCGAATGTCGTCGATGTCCTTCGCGGAAATCCGGAACGGCAGATGACTGTCCGGCAGGTTGACGCCCTTGCGGCTCGACACGGCGCCGCCGACGATGACTTCCGCCTCGATCCTGTCCTCGTCCTTCGAGCGCACCTCCAACTGAACTCGGCCGTCGTCGATCAGGATCTGTTCACCCGGCCTGACGTGCCGGACCATGTCCCGGTCGAGAGGCAGATCCGCCTCCGCGCTCGCGCCCAGGCCGACCACGTCGCCCTCCTTGAGCATCCGCGCCCCCTCGAAGTGATCGAGCCGGTGGCGGGGACCCATCAGGTCAACCATCACGCCTACGGACCGGCCGGCCTCCTCGCTGACTGCCCGTACGAGGCGAATCAGACGCCGGTGTTCTTCCCTGGTGCCGTGGGACTGGTTCAACCGGACGACGTTGACGCCGGCACGGATCAGACGCGCGAGAGTCTTCTCGCTCGAACTGGCCGGGCCGATCGTGGCAACGATCTTGGCTCGACGCTGCACGATCCAGATCCCCTGTTCTGCCGGTTCAGGACTCGAACTGCGCCAGCCGCTCGATCAGATCCGCGACCCGGTTCGAGTAGCCCCACTCGTTGTCATACCACGACACGACGCGGGCATACACGCCGCCGCCCCCGGCCGGACTGACCCGGGTCAGCGGCGCGTCGAAGATCGACGAGTGGGGGTTGCCGAGAATGTCGGTCGAGACGAGGGGGTCTTCCGAGTACTGGAGGATGCCAGCCAGATTCGACTCCGCCGCCGCCTCTGCCGCCGCGTTGACGGCCTCGGGAGTCGGAGCGCCGCGCAGCCGGCAGGTCAGGTCGACGATCGAGCCGTCCGCCACCGGCACCCGCATCGCCATGCCGTCGAGCTTGCCGTTCAGGTGCGGAAGCACCTTGCCGACGGCGCGCGCGGCGCCGGTCGTCGTCGGGATGATGTTGGCGGTCGCGGAGCGGCTGCGGCGCGGATCGCTGTGCGGCGAATCGACCAGGCGCTGGCCATTCGTGTACGCGTGGACCGTCGTGATGAAGCCCTCCTCGAAACCGAAGGCGTCGTCCAGCGTCTTGGCGAGGGGCGCCAGGCAGTTCGTCGTGCAGGAGGCGTTCGAGACGACCCGATGCTCCGGCCCGAGATCCCCGTCGTTGACTCCGAGCACGATCATGGCGTCGATCTCGTCCTTGGCGGGAACCGTGAGGACCACGCGCGGAGCGCCCGCTTCGAGATGTAGCGCCACCTGGGCGCGCGTCCGGAACACGCCGGTCGATTCGACCGCGACATCGACGCCGAGGTCGTTCCAGGGCAACCTGGACGGGTCCCGCTCCGCCGAGAGCCGGATTTCCCGGCCGCCGACCCGAAAGCCGTTCCCGGCAACCTCGACCGGTTGATCGAAGACGCCCTGCACCGTGTCGTAGCGCAGCAGATAGGCGAGGCGGTCCGCGTCGAACAGGTCGTTGATGCCGACGACCTCGACGTTCGGCCGGCCGGCGAGAATACGGAAGACGCTGCGGCCGATACGACCGAAGCCGTTGATCCCGACTCTGATCATCAGGCCGCCCCCTTCGCGTCCGCCGCGCTATCGAGCACGGCCAGCAGCTCCACGAGCCGGTGCAGGTAGCCCCAGCCGTTGTCGAACCAGGCGATCGTCTTGGACACGCGATCACCCAGAGTCATCGTCGCCTGGGAGTCGAAGATGCAGGTCGCCCGGCTGCCCACGGTATCGGCGGAGACGATCGCCTCGCGCTCGAAGCGCAACCGACCGTTCCATTCGCCGTCGGCGGCAGCCGCCACCGCGTCGTTGACCGAGTCGACCGTCACCGGATCGCGGTGCCAGCAGACCAGGTCGACGACCGAACCGTTCGACACCGGCACGTCCATCGCCGACGCCGAGAGCTTGCCGTTCAACTCGGGCAGCACGGTCGCGAGTTCTTCGGCCGCTCCCGTCGCGGCGGGAATGATGTTCTCGCCCGCGGCCCGGCCCTTGCGAAGTTCCGGCGCCGGCACGTCGGCCAGCCTCGAACCCGCCCCATAGGCGCGAACCGAGCTGATGAACGCCTGTTCGACGCCAAAGGCCCCATCGAGGATGCGCAGCAACGGCCCCGCGCAGTGCGCGGTGAACGAGCCGGCAGAGACGATGCGGTCCGACGGTTCGAGTTGATCCTCGTTCAGGCCGACGACGACCGTCCGGTCCAGTTCGCCGCCCGGCGGAGCGCAGAGCACGACACGCTCGGCGCCCGCCGCGAGATGCCCCTCGAGTTCGCTCCGCGTCGGCTGGCTGTCCCGGAAATCGACGACCGTCGTGACACCCAGGTCGCCCCAGGGAGCCTCGCCCGCGCCCCCCGCAGGAACCACAGGCGCGCTGCAGCCGTTGATGCTCAGGCTGCCGTCGTCCAGAGCAACTTCGCCGTCGAAGCGCCACGGCAGGATCGAGAACTGCAGGAGATAGCGGAGCATCTCCGGGTCGGCGGTCTCGGCCACGGCCCCTATCTCGACTTCGGGCCGGTCCAGGGAAAGGCGAAACAGGCTCCGGCCAAGAAGTCCGAAGCCCTGGAGTCCAATGCGAGTCGTTGTCGTCATTCGGGTCTGAGAGTAGTGAACGGGTGGGAAGAAGCGGTCAACAGGCGGGCGCAGGATAACCGACCAGGAGAGGCCTCAACTCACCCCCTGTGCGGAGGCCAGGATCTCCATCGTGTGGCGGACCGGAACCCCGCTGCCGAGGCGCCGCAGGTGACTCTCGATCTGGGTCAGGCAGCCGATGTTGCCGGTAGCGATCACGTCCGGTTCGCCTTCCAGCAACGTCTCCGCCTTGCGTCGTCCCAACCGGGCCGCGAGTTCGGGTTCCTCCAGGTTGTAGATCCCCGCCGAACCGCAGCAGATCTGCCAGTCGCGGGACTCGACCAGGGTCAGGTTGGGCACGCCGGCCAGCAGTCGCCGCGGCGCCGTCCGCTCTCGCTGGGCGTGAGCGAGGTGGCAGGCATCGTGGTAGACGACGCGCAGCGGCTCCGGTAGCGGCCGCGGTGCCCCGGTTTCGAGGGCGGCCAGGAAGGTGGACACGTCGCGCACCTTGGCGGCCAGGGCACGGGCGGCTTTCTCCTCGGACCGTCCCGCGAACAGGAGGCCGTACTCCTTCAGGCCCGAGCCGCAGCCCGCCGCGTTGGTCAGCACCGCGTCGACGTCCGCCAGCAAACCATCTGGACGGAAAATCCGGACCAGGGCGCCGGCCGATGCCCGGGCGCGCCGGGCATCGCCGGCGTGAAAGGCCAGGGAGCCGCAGCACGCTTCCTCCCCGGGAACGACGACCTCGACGCCGCGACGGGTGAGCACCTCGATCGTCGCCTGGTGGATGCGCGGCGCCAGGACCTGCTGCGCGCAGCCGGCCAGGAGCGCAACCCGGGCGCGCCGCTCGCCCACCGCCGGAAACGTCCCGAACTGGACCTCGGCCCGGTCCGCGGACCGAGGCAGCAGGTCGAGCGGGGCGGTGAGCCGGGCTGGCAACAGTGCGCGCAGCAACCCGCGGAGTGGCGTAGCCATGCGGCCCAGGCGCAGCATCCAGCGCAACCGGGAGGGGCTCGCCAGACTGTCCAGCATCAGACCACGCCAGAAGCGGTCGAATCCCGAACGGCGACGGCTGCGCTCGGCGAGTTCGCGGAAGGGCATCAGCAGCTCGCCGTACTCGACGCCGGAAGGACAGGCGGTCACGCAGGACATGCAGCCGAGGCAGGGATCGATGTGCCCCAGCGCCTCTTCCAGGTCGAGGTTGCCCTCGAGCACCTCCTTCATCAGCACGATGCGGCCGCGCGGCGAGTCCATCTCCTCGCCGAGTTCGACGTAGGTCGGGCAGGCCGGCAGGCAGAAACCGCAGTGGACGCAGGCCGAAACCGCTTCCGCCATCGGTGCGGCCGCGGCGCCGATCTCCGTTCGCAGCGCGTCCAACTCGATCGCGTGCTGCATTGGCCGGAGCGTAGCGCAGCAGTGGAGTGCGGAATCACGCCGCCTGCGGCGGCAGCGGGTCAGAGGACCCGCGCACCCAGAGGACGGCCCCGGTGGAGGGGAGCGCTCTAGATGTGCTGGTACGCCTGCAGGGTCAGGAACTCCTGGAACTCGGAGCCAAGCACCAGGTCGTCGAGCAGTTCCACCGCGAGGCCGTAGCGGCTGGCTTCGCGGCCGCCGAGCTGGCTCAGCTCTTCGTCACGCACCTGCTCGTAGAGCTCCGCCGTGACCTGTTCGCCGTTGTCCATCCGCGCGTTGCGATGGACCCACTGCCAGAGCTGGGCGCGGGCGATCTCGGCGGTCGCCGCGTCCTCCATCAGGTTGTTGATTGCCGCCGCGCCGTTGCCGTTGAGCCAGGAGTTCATGTACTGAAGCCCCACCGAGACGTTGTTGCGCAGCCCCTGCTCGGTCAGCGAACCGCCGGGCACGTTCAGGTCGATCAGGCTGCGGGGCTCGATGGAGACGTCCTCGCGCAGCCGCTCCTTCTGGTTGGGGCGGCCTTCCATCTTCGTGGAGAACACTTCCAGGGCGATCGGCACCAGGTCCGGATGGGCCACCCAACTGCCGTCGAAACCGTCGCCGGCCTCGCGCTCCTTGTCGGCGCGGACCGCCTTGAGCGCCGTCGCGTTGACTTCCGGGTCGCGCCGGCTGGGGATGAAGGCCGCCATGCCGCCGATCGCGTGCGCACCGCGACTGTGGCAGGTGCGGACCAGGAGCTCGGTGTAGGAGCGCATGAAGGGAACGGTCATCGTGATCTGGCCGCGGTCGGGCAGCACCAGGTCCTCGCGGAACGCGAACTTCTTGATCGCGCTGAAGATGTAGTCCCAGCGGCCGGCGTTGAGCCCCGCCGAGTGGTCGCGCAGCTCGTAGAGGATCTCCTCCATCTCGAAGGCGGCCAGAATCGTCTCGATCAGCACCGTGGCGCGGACGCTGCCCTGCGGCACGCCGAGCGCATCCTGGGCGGCAACGAAGATGTCGTTCCAGAGCCGCGCCTCGTGACGGTTCTCCAGCTTCGGCAGATAGAAGTAGGGACCGCTGCCGCGGCCCAGCGCTTCCTTCGCGCTGTGGAAGAAGTAGAGGCCGAAGTCGAAGATGCCGGCCGAGACAGGGCGGCCGTCGATCAGCGCGTTCTTCTCGATCAGGTGCCAGCCGCGCGGGCGCACCAGCAGGGTCGCGATCTCGTCCTTGAGGCGGTACTCCTTGCCGTTGCCGGGGTTCGTGAACTCCAACTGGCGCCGCACGGCGTCGTAGAGGTTCTGCTGGCCCTCGATCACGTTGCGCCAACTCGGACTGAGCGCGTCCTCGATGTCGGCCATGAAGACCTTCGCGCCGGAGTTCAGCGCGTTGATCATCATCTTGCGGTCGACGGGGCCGGTGATCTCGGCCCAGCGGCAGTTCAGATCCGCCGGCGTGGGCGCGACCTTCCAGTCGCCGTCCCGGACTTCCTGCGTCTCGGACGGGAACGTCGGATCCTCGCCGGCCTGGATGCGGGCGTGACGGTCGACCCGGTCCTGGAGCAACTGAACCCGGCGTTCTTCGAACTGCCTGCAAAGGTCGCCCGCGAACTCGAGCGCCTCCGGGGTCAGAATGTGCTCCGCCGCCTCGAAGTCCCGCGGTCCGGTGATCTCGATCCCACTCATGCTGCCGTCTCCCCTAAGGGCCGGCCTGTCGCCGGCGTCTCGTTTCCCTTAACTGCTGCAACCTGCCCAACCAGGACGCGTAGACCTGTCTGGCGAAGCGGCGGCAGCTTAGCGGAAGCGCCGGCGCCTCCCTCGAATGCCGCCCGGCCAACCGGTGAACGTGAGACAATGCCGCGGCGCTGCTCGCCCCGGAGCGAGGCGCCCCGACCGGAGGTTCCCAATGATCGTCACCCGTCAGTTCCAGCGCGCGACGCGATGCGGCGTCGCTCTGCTTGCGCTCGCGACCATTCCGACGGCGACCCTCGCCCAGGCCGGCGAGCCCACCAGACTCCTGCGATTCCCCGACCTCTCGGGCGATCGGGTCGCGTTCACGTACGCGGGCGACATCTGGCTCGCGCCTGCAGCCGGTGGCACGGCGACCCGCCTCACCTCGCACCCGGGTCTGGAGCTGTTCGCCAAGTTCTCGCCGGACGGCCAGTGGATCGCCTTCACCGGCCAGTACGACGGCGACGAACAGGTGTACGTCGTGCCGACCGCCGGCGGCGCGCCGCGACAACTGACCTACTACCCGGCCGCCGGACCGCTGGCGCCGCGCTGGGGCTACGACTACCAGGTCTACGGCTGGTCCCCCGACGGCAAGTCCGTGCTGTTCCGGTCTCTCCGCGACGGCTGGGACCTCGGCGACACGAAGCTGTTCCTGGTCGACGTCTCCGGCGGCCTGCCGCGGGCGCTGCCGATGCCCGAGTCGGGCGGCGGCGATCTCTCGCCGGACGGCAAGCGCGTCGTCTACTCGCCGGTGACCCGGGACTTCCGGCACTGGAAGCGCTACGAGGGCGGCTGGGCGCAGGACCTCTGGATCCTCGACATCGAGAGCCTGGAGTCGATCCAGGTCACGAACCACAAGCGCTCCGACCGCGACCCGATGTGGATCGGCGACACGATCTACTTCTCGTCCGACCGTGACGGCACACTGAACCTCTACGCCTACGACACGGCCTCGGGCGACATCGAGCAGCTCACCGAAGAGGACCGCTGGGACGTCCGCTGGCCCAGCGCGGACAAGGTGAACGGGCGGATCGTCTACGAGAAAGCCGGCTCGCTCGAGATCTTCGACACCGCCTCCGGCAGCGCGAGCGCCGTCCCCGTGCACGTGCCGACGGACCAGCTCGCCCGCCGGCCGAGCCGGGTCTCGGCGTCGAACCGGGTCTCCGGCTACTCCCTCAGCCCGAAAGCCAAGCGCGCGGCCTTCTCCGCCCGCGGCGACATCTTCAGCGTGCCGGTCGAGCACGGACCGACCCGCAACCTGACCCACAGCTCGGGCGCCAACGACCGCGGCCCCGCCTGGTCGCCCGACGGCCGGCGGATCGCCTTCACCTCCGATCGCAGCGGAGAAACCGAGATCTGGGTGGTGGACCAGGACGGCAGCGGCGAACCGGTGCAACTCACCGAGGGCAGCGTCGGCCGCCACTACAACAACCTGCTCTGGGCGCCAGACAGCGACCGCATCGCCTTCATCGACCAGCAGGGACGGCTGGGCATCGTCGACGCGAGCGATCGGAGCGGCGACGGCGCCGCGACCGGCCCGCGGGAGGTCATCGAGGTCGCCGACGACTCCCGGCCCTTCGGCACCAGCTACGACTGGTCGCCGAAAGGGGACTACCTGGCGGTCGAACTCGGCGACCCGAACGAGTTCGGCTCGATCCACCTGTTCGAGGTCGAGAGCCGGACGCTCACCCGCGTGACGTCCGAGATGTGGAATGACTTCTTCCCCGTCTTCGGCGCGGGCGGGGACTATCTCTTCTTCCTCTCCGACCGGCAGTTCCAGCCGCAGATCGGCAGCTTCGAGTACAACTACGCCGCGGATCGCGAGACGTACATCTACGCGCTCGCCCTGCGCGAGGACACGGCGCATCCTTTCCCGCCGCGAAGCGACGAGGTCGAGATCGAGGAAGAAGAGGAAGACGGCGACGCGGAAGGCGAGGAGAACGGCGACGGCGGCAAGGAGCACGACAGCGACGACGACAGTGAAGACGACGAGGACGGGAAGGACGGCGACCGGATCGACCTCGACGGCATCGCGGCGCGCGTGGCCCGCGTTCCGGTCGACGCCGACAACTACTTCGGCCTCGGCGCGGCCGAAGGCAAGCTGCTCTACGTGCGTGGCGGCGCCGGCTACCTGGGCCGCTCCTCCGACGTCCAGACCGAGGTCTTCTCCTACGACCTCGACAAGCGCGAGAGCAAGAGCCTGGCCAAGGGCATCGGCGGCCTGGTCCTCTCCGGCGACCGCAGGAAACTGCTGGTCAGCGAGCGCGGCAGCTACCGGCTCCTCGACGTTGGCGGCGGCGAGGCGAAGACCATCTCCCTCGCCGGCCTGACCGTCGACCGCGTGCCGGACGAGGAATGGGCCCAGATCTTCGACGAGGTCTGGCGGCGTTTCCGGGACTTCTTCTACGCCCCGAACATGCACGGCTACGATTGGGAGGCGCTGCGCGAGCAGTACCGCCCCCTGCTCGCGCACGTCGGCCATCGCAGCGACCTGAACTACCTGATGAGCGAGATGGTCGCCGAGCTGAACGTGTCCCACGCCTACGTCAGCGGCGGCGACTGGGAGGCGCCCGACCGGCCGCGCGCCGCCCTGCTCGGCGCCCGTTTCGAACTCGACGAGGATGCCGGCCGCTACCGGATCGCCCGCATCTTCGAGGGCCAGAACGAGGAGCCCCGCTACCGCTCGCCGCTGACCGAGATCGGCGTCGGCATCGACGCGGGCGACTACCTGTTCGCGATCCAGGGCCGCGAGCTGACGCCGGACACGAACCCCTTCCAGCTCCTGCGCGAGGCCGGGCGGGGACCCCTGGAGCTGACCGTCGGTTCGACCGCCGACCGCGGCGAGGCGAGGAACGTCCTCGTCGATCCAATCGCGAACGAGGACGCGCTGATCTATCTCGCCTGGACCGAACGCGCCCGCGGCATCGTCGAGGAGCTCGGCGGCGGCCGGATCGGCTACCTCCACATCCCCGACATGTCGGCGAGCGGCATCCGGGAGTGGATCAAGTGGTACTACGGCCAGGTCCGCAAGGACGCCATGGTCGTCGACGTCCGCTCGAACGGCGGTGGCAACGTGTCGCCGATGATCATCGAGCGGCTGCGGCGCGAGACGCTGATGCTCGACTTCGAGCGCAACCGCGACTCCGTCGACACCTCGCCCGGCGGCGTCTTCCACGGCCACCTCGTCTGCGTGATCGACGAGGACACCGCCTCGGACGGCGACCAGTTCGCGTACCAGTTCCGCCGAGCCGGGCTGGGACCGATCGTCGGCAAGCGGAGCTGGGGCGGCGTCGTCGGCATCTACGGCCGGGCGCCGCTCATCGACGGCGGTTCCGTCAACGTGCCCGAGGCCGGCTCCGCCGACCCGGAGGGCAACTGGGTGATCGAGGGGTACGGCGTCGACCCGGACATCGAGGTCACGAACCTGCCCCGGGACATTCTCGAAGGACGGGACCCGCAACTCGCGAAAGCCGTCGAGCTCCTGCTCGAGAAGCTCGACGAAGATCCTCGGACGCTTCCGGGAAGACCCGCCGACCCGATCAAGACCCCGTAACATCCACGAACGAAACGCCTCCGCCACTGGGTGCGCCGGCGCCCCCGCCGGCACCAGGCGCGATGCCGCGAAGCGGCGAGCCCGAGCCAATCCCATTCAGGAGAATCCCGTGTCGAAAAGCCTCGAATACCTCCTCGCCGCGACCCTTGCAGCAGCGCCCGTAGCTGCCGCCGACTCGAACGAAGCCAACGACTGGCCCGGCTTCCGTGGCGCCGACGGCAGCGGCATCGCCCGTTCCGGTCCCGGCCCGGCGGCCGACCTCGACCTCGATCGCAACCTGCTCTGGAAGGCGAAGGTCGAGGGCCGCGGCCACTCCTCGCCCGTGGTCGCGGACGGCAGAGTGTTCCTGACTACGGCGATCGTGGGCGACGTCATTCCGGGCGCGGGACCGCCCGAGCACACCTTCGCGGGTCAGCCGTTCACGCATCCCCAGTCCGTCGACGGAAACCGCCATCACACGATGAGGGTGATCGCCCTGGACGCCGACCAGGGCGACCTGCTCTGGTCCCACACGGCCTACGCGGGCCGCGTCTTCGACGACCGCCACTCCGAATCGTCCTACGCCTCGCCCACGCCGGTCACCGACGGCGAGCGGGTCTACGCCTACTTCGGTTCCGAGGGCGTCTACGCCTACACGGTCGACGGGGAGCCGGTCTGGGAGCGCGACATCGGCGACATCAAGACGGTCGGCCTCGGCGTCGGCACCTCGCCCGTGCTCCACGACGGCCTGCTGATCATCCTGGCCGACGAGGACAGCGGCGACGACTCCTTCATCGTCGCGCTCGACGCGGCGACCGGCGAAGAGGTCTGGAAGCGCGACCGGCCGGTGCAGGCGAGCTGGGCGACACCCGTCCTCGCCGAACACGATGGCCAGCAGCAACTGCTCACCAGCGGCAACGAACTGGTCATCGCCTACGACCCCGCCGACGGAAGCGAGCTCTGGCGTGCGAAAGGCCTGGAGAACAACGCGATCCACATCCCGATGATCGTTGACGATCTGGCCGTCTTCACTTCCGGCTACCCGGCCAAGATCTCGTTCGCGATCCGGCTCGACAGTCGCGGAGACCTGACAGGCAGCGACGACGCGCGGGTCTGGACCTACCGCAAGGGCACCGGCTACGTGCCCTCGAACCTCCTCTACGACGGCCTCCTCTACCTGACCAACGACGGCGGCGTGATCACGTGCCTCGACGCGCGCACCGGCGAAGTCGTCTACGAGGGCGGCCGGCTGCCGATCCGCGGACGCTACTCCGCTTCCATGGTCGGCGGCGGCGGCCGCATCCTGATGGTCAACACCGACGGCGACGCGGCGCTCTTCCGCGCCGGCCGCGAGCACGAGGTGCTCGGTAGCTTCTCGGTCGGCGAGTCGGTCTGGGCGACTCCCGCCATCGCCGGGGACCGGCTCTACATCCGTGGACGGGAGCACCTGTTCGCGTTCGGACCCGCCTCTGGAGAGGGCGCCACGGCAACGGGGAGCGGCAGCGACGCGCTATGATCTGACGGCGCGATGTGAGCCCTCCGCATCCCAGCACGGAGCCACGGTCGACGAGAAGCGCCGGGCGCGTCGCGGTCCTCCTGCCCTGCCTCAACGAGGAGGCGACGATCGGCAGCGTCGTGGGGCAGTTTCAGACGGCCCTGCCCGAAGCCTCCATCTACGTCTGCGATAACGGTTCGGAGGACGGCACCGCCGAAGCCGCCCGCAGGGCCGGCGCCGAGGTCATCGTCGAGGAAGGGCGCGGCAAGGGCCGGGCCGTGCGCCGCCTGTTCCAGGAAGTCGACGCCGATGTCTACCTGATCGCCGACGGCGACGGCACCTACCACGCCGCCAGCGCCGAGCGTCTCGTTTCCACGCTGGCCGGCCGCTACCTGGACATGGTCGTCGCGGTTCGCCGGAGCACGGAGCCCGGCGCCTACACGCCGATCCGCCGCCTCGGCAACCGCCTCTTCAGCCTGCTCGCCCGGTGGCGCTGCCACCGAGCCGTCCGGGACCTGCTCTCCGGTTACCGCGCTTTCTCCCGCCGGTATGTCGACGCCTTCCCGGCCCGCTCCGACGGCTTCGAGGTCGAGACCGAGATGACCCTGTTCGCCGCGTCGGCGGGAATGGCCTGGGACGAGATCGAGTGCCCCTACTTCGCGCGCCCGCCAGGGTCGCGAAGCAAACTGCACGCCTTCCGGGACGGTCTCCGGATCCTCCAGACGCTCCTCTGGGCGCCCGCTGCGGCCGCGGGTGAGCAGCGCCTCGGCGCCTTGCGGGCCGCCGTCCTGGTGGCCGCGGTAACGGCCGTCGCCACGGCCTCCTTCCTCGGCCTCAACTGGCTCGCGGCGACCGCCGATCCGGAGCCCGTTGCCGACGCTCTCCGGGCCTCGTACGAGCACCCGGAACGCACTCTCGAGGACTCCGCCGAGCGCTTCAACGACTGCCTGCTGAGCCTGATGGCGCTCGACCGCGGCGGCACGCTCGTCGAACGTACCGTCTCGCCCCGGCGCGTCTACCGCTACACCCGGCCCCAGCGCCCCTGCGACGCCCTCGAGCAGCGGCTGAGCCAGGGGGCGGTCGACGACTCCGACTACCTGACCGTCTTCTACCACCAGTACTGGGCCGGCCAGCGGGTGATGCTGCAGGGGCTGCTGCCGCCGCTCGGCGTCGACGGCCTGAGGCGAACGCTGCGGGTGCTGACGTTCGGCCTGCTCGGGCTCGGGTTCTTCGGCGCGCTGGGACGCATCGTCCTTCTCTTCATCGGCCGCGAGCCCGAAAGCAAGGCGGCCGGAGGCCGGCCGGAAGGCCGGCGCACCGACAGGGCGGCGCCGCGCCAGAGCGCCGGCAACTCGAGGCGCTGGCGCGAGCACTTCTTCCAGGCGACTGCCCTCGCCGCCCTCTTCCTCAGCCTGTTCCTGTTCCTCGACCTGGACCGTCGCGCGGGGAGCTTCACCACCGGCGCCTCCAACGTCCTGACTCTCGCCCTGCTCGTGGCGGTGCCGGCGTTCGGGATCGCCAACTGGAAACCGGGACGCCAGGTCCTCCTCTTCGCCGGTTTCGGCGCCGCGATCGCCTACCACGAACTCCTCTTCGGCAGCGCCCTGATCGGCCTGGTCTGCGTGCTCCTCGCCCTCTCCACGGCGCCGCCCCCCGTCCACGCCACGGTCGCGGTCGCCCGGCACTGGTGGCCCGCCCTCTACCTGCGCTGCGGCGGCGCCTACGTCGGTTGCCTCTCCGCCGTCTTCCTGCTCCGCGTCGTCATCGCCGAGTTCGTGTTCAGGGAACCGGTGCTGTTCAAGTTCTGGGATCAGCTCACGCACCGGCTCTACGGAGCGCCCCGCAGTTCGATCCATCCCGATATCGACGTCTTCTACGCCTCCCGGCCGACCTTGGAGAGGTTCCTCGAACGGCTCGGAAACAACCTGGGCACCGTCGGCTTCGGCTCGACCGCGGTCGCCCTCATCCTGATCGGCGGCGCGGCACTGATCCTGATCGCCGCGACCGTCTTCGTCCTGAAGCAACGGCCTTCCCTGGAAGAACCCTGGCGCTGGCTCGGCGTTCTCGCCGCCGGCTGGTGCGTTCCCGCGTGGTACGTCGTCTTCTCTGCTCACTCGATGGCGCACGTACCGGTGGCGATCCGCCTGCTGGCGCTGCCCTACGCGGCGGCGGCGGTGCTCATCGTGGGCGTTGCGGTGTTCGGCCGGCGGACCGAGGTTGTTTGAAATCTCGGAGCTACTCATCATGAGATTGCGGACTGGAGATTCAGAAATCTCGGAGCTAGTGATCTTGAAATCTCGGAGTACACTAACCGGAAATCTCGGAGTACAACTGAGACTTCGGTTAGAGTCGTCGAGATGATCGACCGGGCCGAGTACCTCAGGCGAATGGCAACCGCCACGAAGCGATCGCCGGTCACGTCCCTGCTCGGACCGCGCCAGTGCGGCAAGACCACCCTGGCCCGTGAGTTCGCTTCGACCCGCGCGGCAACCCTGTTCGACCTGGGATCGGAGGCGGACGTCCGCCGGCTCAGCAACCCCGAGCTGGTCCTGGGCGAGCTCGAAGGACTCGTCGTCCTGGACGAGATCCAGATCATGCCCCGCCTCTTCCGCGTCCTCCGCGTCCTTGCCGACCGGCCGGACTCCCACACGCGTTTCCTGATCCTCGGCAGTGCGTCCCCGGAAATCGTGGGCGGCGCCGCGGAGTCGCTGGCCGGCCGGGTCGAGTTCATCGACATGACCGGCTTCGACCTGGCCGAGACCGGCGCAGCCGATCTGCGGAAACTCTGGCGGCGCGGCGGCTTTCCCCGCTCCTACCTTGCCTCTTCCGAAGCCGACAGCTCGCGTTGGCGCAGCGGGTTCCTCCGGACCTTCCTGCGAAGGGATCTCCCGCAACTCGGTATCGCGATTCCTCCCACAGCAATGCGGCGCTTCTGGACCACCCTGGCGCACTACCACGGCCAGATCTGGAACGCGGCCAAACTCGGCCGATCGATCGGCGTCTCGGACAAGACGGCTCGCCACTACCTCGACCTGCTGACCGGCGCCTTCATGGTCCGCCAACTCCAGCCCTGGTTCGAGAACACGGCCAAGCGCCAGGTCAAAGCGCCCAAGACCTACATCCGCGACACCGGCCTCCTGCATTCGCTACTCGGCATCGGCAAGGACCAAGAACTCCTGGGTCACGCCCGCGTCGGCGCGTCCTGGGAGGGCTTCGCCATCGAGCAGGTCTTGAGCGCCCTCGGCCAACCCGACGCCTGGTTCTGGGCCACCCACGGCGGCGGCGAAGTCGACCTGATGGTCCTTGCGCGCGGCCTCCGCATCGGCTTCGAGATGAAGTTCAGCGAAGCGCCCAAGGTCACCACGTCGATACGCAACGCAGCCGAAACGCTGGCGCTCGACCACCTCTTCGTCGTCTGCCCCACGCGGCACACCTATCCGGTGACCGAGAAGATCACTGTGCTGTCGGCAGGCGACATTCCCGGCTTGCGCGACCGGATCGAGGCTCTCTAACAACGCACCTGCGCACACCGACTTCCCCACAGAGCAACGCGGCCACCTTGCGGGCTAGAATCGCGCCGATTAGACGATGACTCGACCAATCGAAGTCAAACCCCGCAACGGATTCAAGCTCTGGCTCCGCTTCTCGGACGGTGCCGAAGGCGTCGTTGACCTCTCCCGCCTTGCCGGCAGGGGCGTCTTCCGATACTGGGCCAACGCGGACGCCTTTGACACAGTTCGGGTGGCCGAGCACGGCGCCGTCGTGTGGGGCGATGACGTGGAGCTATGCCCCGACGCGTTGTACCTCAAGGTCACCGGCAAGGCCGTTGACGAAGTGATGCCCGGGGCCGCTCAGCTCCTGTGCAATGCATGAACTTTGCCGCTCCTGAAGGCAGGCCCTGAGCCACGGCTGCGGAGCCAGTAGCGACAAACCGGTCATGCAGCCGTCAGCACCGCCGTCCATCCCCCGGGTGGGCATGCTCGCCCGGGTCCGCAACCGCCGCGGCATCGTCGCTTCCGTCGAGCCATTCGACAACCCACACGGCGCTGACGCCGGCCGGCTGCATCTGGTCCAGGTCGAGTACAAGGACCACGACTCTCCGCACAGCGAGCGTCTCCTCTGGGAACTCGAACCGGGGCGCAAGCTGCTCCCACCAAGCCAGCTGCCGCGGGTCCACGACACCTCGCCGATGCCGGCCGAGGACTTCGACGCCCTGGTCCGCGCCGCACGCTGGACAGCCCTCATGCCGTACCTCGATCCCGACGGCGCCGGCCCGCTCGACCGCCAGCCGGTGTCGAGCCCGCTGCACAGCGGCATCCGGGTAGAGGACTACCAGCTCGTCCCCCTGCTGCGCGCGCTGCAGATGCCGCGAGTGAACCTCCTCATCGCCGACGATGTCGGACTCGGCAAGACCGTCGAAGCCGGGCTCATCCTCAAGGAGCTCCTGCTGCGCCGACGCATCCGCCGAGTGCTCGTCCTGGCGCCCGCGGCACTGCGCATGCAGTGGCGCGAGGAGCTCGACACCAAGTTCGCCCTGCCGTTCGAGGTCGTCGACCGCGACCGGACCGAGCGCTTGCGCCGCGAACTCGGCATCGACGCAAACCCCTGGCGCTCGTTCAGCCGCATCGTCGCCTCCTACCACTACCTGCGCCAGCCGGACATCCAGGAGCAGTTCCTGGCCGCCAGCCAGACGCACGACGGGTCGCCCCGGCTTGCCTGGGACCTCCTGATCGTCGACGAATGCCACAACCTGATGCCCTCGCCCTTCGGCGACGACAGCGAGCTGTGCCAGATGCTGCGGCGGATCGCACCCTGCTTCGAACACCGGCTGTTCCTCTCCGCCACGCCGCACAACGGCCACACCCGGTCGTTCACCGGTCTGCTGGAGATCCTCGACCCGGTGCGCGTCAGCCAGACCGACGAACTGACCAACCGCGCCCGGGCCCGCGTCGGCCAGTTGGTGGTCCGCCGCCTGAAACGCGAGCTGAACCAGGAGTCCGCCGCGCCCCGGTTCTGCACTCGCAACCCACCGGAACCTCTCCTTCTCCACCGGAGCCGGCGCGAACAAACCCTGTCCGAGGCCTTCCACGCCTTCCGCACGGCCGTCCGCGGCGCCATCGCGGCCGGCCAGGCCCGCGAACGGGCGGGGACCTTCGCGATCGAGATCCTGGGCAAGCGCCTCCTGTCCTGCCCGACCGCCTTCGCCGACTCCTGGTACCGCGCGCGCGACGGCTACGCCCGAGCCGAACGGGCCGCAAGAGCCGCGACCGACGCCGACGTGACGGCGGCGCAACGCTCAGTCGAGCGCGAAACCTCGGACGACCGGGAGACCGAAGAGCGCACGGGAACCGCTGCCGGCGTCGTCGGCGCCTGGCTGCTCAACGTGGCGGACTCGGTCGCCGCCGAGATGACGGCCATCGACAACGTCCTCGAAGCCCTCGGCTTCACGCCGGACGGTCCGCCGGCCATCGAGCAGACTCCCAGGGTCGACGCCCGCTTCGACGCCCTGTCGGACCTGATCGACCGGCTCCTGCTTCTCCCGGCCGCCACTGACTCGACGCCTGCCTTCCACGACGACGAACGCCTCGTCGTCTTCACCGAGTACAAGACGACCCTCGACTACCTCGAACGGCGCCTGCGAGAGCGCTACGACTCCCGCGTGCTGACTCTCTTCGGGTCCGGCGGCGCCGGCGGCATGGACGACACCGACCGCAACCGGGTCCGGGAGGCCTTCAACGACCAGGACTCCGAGGTGCGCATCCTGATCGCTACCGACGCCGCCTCCGAAGGCCTGAACCTGCACCGCAGCGCGCGCTACCTGTTGCACTACGACTGCCCCTGGAACCCCTCTCGCTTGGAGCAACGCAACGGCCGGCTCGACCGCTACGGCCAGGCTCGCGACGTGACGGTGCATCACTTCCTGAGCAACGACGACCCGGACCTCCGGTTCCTCGACCACGTGATCAAGAAGGCCGACGAGATCCGCGAAGACCTGGGATCGGTGAACGAACTCTTCGATGTCGCCGCTCACCGCCGGCTGATCGAGGGCGAGGACCTGCGAAGGGTCCAGTTCGACCTGAACCACGGACTCGAACATGAAGTCGAACGGCTACGAAGCCAGGGAATCCCAGGCCTGACCGCTTTTTCCTCGCAGGAGCAACTCGGCGAGGCGGAACTGCTCCGCGTTCGCGGCGGCCGGGCACTGGCCGACGAGGATCCGGCCAAGCGCCTGGCCGCGCTGGCCACCGAGATCGACTTCGATGCCGCCGCGCTCCGGCTCACGCTCGAAGCTGCCATGGCCGCCACCGGCGGAGGCCGGCCGCAACTTCGCCACGCTCCGGCCGAAGACGACTTCTGGCGTCTCCTCCGCCCGGATCTCCCGGGCTGGCGCGACACGATCGACGAGTCGGTACGGCAGCCGACCAAAGACGGTGTTCACGGCGGGACCCGGTCACTCGCCTTCGACCCCGACTCCCTGCTACGCCGGGTGGGCGGCCGCGGCGTGTTCTCCCCACGGCAAGAGGTCGCGCTGCTCCACCTGGCGCATCCGATGATCGAGCGCACGCTGCGCGTGCTCACGCAACACCGCCTGCCGGGCCCAAACGAAAAGGCGCGTTGGACAGTGCGGCGCGGCGGCGTACCCCACGGCGTCGACGCCCTGATCCTGCTCAGCCTGGAGGAACTCGCCGTCAACGAACTCCGCGAGACCTTCCACCACTGGGTGCGGACAATCGCCTTTCCCGTTCAGGGAGGCGTTCTAGGCGAACGCGAGCGCCACGTCCCCGCCCGCAACCTGGCCGCTTCCGCGCGTGCGGCCCGCACAGACGCCGGCAACGGATCACTTCCCGGCGACTTGTCCGCACCGACGCAAGCCGAGGAGGACCTTGCAAGAACGATCTTCCTCGATGTCGAAGCCGACCTGGAAGCCGTCGTGACCCGCCACGCCGAAGGCCTGACCGAGTCGCTGCGCGAGCAGTTGCAAGTCGACGGCCAGGAAGCCCTGAAACGCGAAGACGAGCGCTACCGCAGCCGCCAGGGCGAAGTCTCCGAACTGATCGAGCAAACCCGCATCCAACGGCTGGAACGAGAGATCGAGAAACTCCGCCGCGAGCAGCAGCAACGCCTCCTCTTCGATCAACGCCGCGACCTGGAGCGCATCGCCGGCTCCATCCAGGAGAAGCAACGCGAGATCGAGCATCGCCGGCGCCACTACGAAGACGCACGCGAGCAACTGGAACTCGAGCGCCGGCGGATCGTCGACCGACTCCTGCCGAGGCGCCACGCGCTCGCCGGGAAGGCGCAGGCCTTCCCCGTCGCCGTCGAGGTGCGGCTACCTTGAGCCTCCAGGGCTGGAACGATCTGCGCCACGGCGGCCTGCTGCTCGACGCGCAACGCCAAAGCGAAATCGCCGCCTCCACCCGTGCCCGCGTCCTCGATCCGTGGCTGGAGAGCGAGGCCCGCCGGCGGGCCGACCTGCTCCGCGACCCTGGCGCCGCCAACGCCGGCGAACGCACCGAGTTCGTCAGCTTCGTGCTGGAGAGCCTGTGCGGCTTCGAACCGGACGACCTGGGCAGCCGCTGGCTGCGCGGCAGCCGCATCCCAGCGGAATGGAGCCGTCGCGCCCTGACCGGCGAAAGCGTCCGCCCAAACCACCTATGGCTGGGGCCGAAGGGAGCCGTCCTCCCCGTCTTCGTCACCGGCGACAGGCAGGTCGGCATCGGCCGCGGCCGGCGCGAAACGAGCCGCGCCCTCGGTTGGCTGCGCGCCGGCAACGAACGGCTCGCCCTGCTCACCAACGGCCGCCAGTGGCGGCTTCTCTTCGCCGGCCTCGACTTCGACGCCTGGTGCCAGTGGGACGCCGACCTCTGGTTCGCCGAGGGGGCTCCCACGCCGGCCCTGAACGCGCTGCTCACGCTGATCCAACCGGAGCTCTGGACACCCGAGGAAGAAGGCGCCGACCCGCCCCTGCTGCGCGCGGTCCGCGACAGCCGCAAGGGCCAGTCCGAACTCTCCGAGGCACTCGGCGAACGTGTGCGCGAGGCGGTCGAACGCCTGATCCAGGGCCACGGCGAAGCCCTGAAGCAAGAGTGCGCGACCGTGGACAAGGCCGACATCTACCGCGCCGCCTGCCGCGTCGTCATGCGCCTGGTGGTCATCCTCTTCGCCGAAGCGCGGGGACTGCTGCCGCGGAACGACGCCGTCTACCACGACAGCTACGGCCTGGGCGGCCTGCACGAATCGCTGCGGCGCCGGGCGGCGGCCGGACGCTCGCAAACCCAGAGCTACGGGGCCTGGCCGCGGCTGCTGGCGCTGTTCAAGCTGGTCCGCAAGGGCTCACACCACCCCGACCTTGCCGTTCCCGCCTACGGCGGCGACCTGTTCGCACCCGGATCGCCTACAGCCGACGACCGCCTTTCGCGCGCTCTGGCCGTCTTCGAGACCGCGTGTCTCGACGGCGAACTCCTCTCCGACGCCGAAGTCCACGAGATGCTGGAGCGTCTCACCCGGACCCGCATCCGCATCCGCCAGGGCAAGACCAGCCGCCTCGTAGCGGCGTCCGTCGACTTCTCCGATCTCTCGACCGAGTACATCGGCGTCCTCTACGAGGGTCTGCTCGACTACGAACTCAAGACGGCGCCGAGCGACGACTCGATCATCTTCCTTGCCGTCGGCGAGCAGCCGGCGCTGCCCCTGTCACGACTGGAAGAAATGGACGACAAGGCCCTCCGCAGCCTCTTCGCCGCGATGAAGAAGGCGTCCAGCCCCGACGCCGACGAGGATTCAGCGCCCACCGACTCCGCATCCGACGACGCTCCCCCACTGGGTGCGCCGGCGCCCCCGCCGGCATCGGGCGCGACGCCGCGAAGCGGCGAGCCCGAACCCACCGAAGACCCCCGCCAGACCATCCGCACCCACGCCGAAGCCTGGGCCCGCCACGCCGCCCTCACTGCCGGCCTCGTGAAGAAACCACCGAAGTCCCAAGCAACCCTCCTCTCCTCCCACGAAGACGAACTCCGCAAACGCGCCGCCCAACTCGTCAACCGCGTCGTCCTGCCCAACGAGTGGTACCTCGTGCGCTGGGGCGGCACCCGCAAGGGCTCCGGCAGCTTCTACACACGGCCCGGCCTCACCGTGCCCACCGTGCAACGCACTCTTCGCCCGCTGGCCTACGACCCGCCGCTCGATGACGACGGCAAACCCGACCGCGATGCCCCACCCGCGGACTGGACTCCTAGGCGTCCCGAGGACATCCTGAGCCTGAAGGTCTGCGACCCGGCCTGCGGCTCCGGCAGCTTCCCGCTGGCCGCACTCCGCTTCCTCACCGACGCGCTCTACGCCTCCGTCCGGCACCACCGCCGCATCGAAGACCGGGACGACCGCTCCCTCGTCCGCCTGCTCGGCCTGGACGACTCCGGGGAGACCGAGGCCGATGCCGTCGAGCGACCGGGCGACGAACTCATCCCCTGCCCACCCGACGCCGACGACTTCGAGCCGCGGCTGCGCGCCGTTCTGCGGCGCTACGTAGTCGAACGCTGCATCTACGGTGTCGACGTCGACCCGCTGGCCGTTTCCCTCTGCCAGCTCTCCCTGTGGATCGAGACGATGGACCGGGACCTCCCCTTCTCCTTCCTCGACCACAAGATCCGCTGCGGCAACTCGCTCATCGGCGCCTGGTTCGACCAGTTCCAGCACTACCCCGCGATGGCCTGGAAGAACCGCGAAGCCGGCGACAAGAACCATTCCAACGGCGTCCACTACGAGAAGGGCGCCCAGACCAAGGCGATAAAGGAGTGGGTCAAGAACGAACTGACCCCCGACCTGCGGCACACCCTGGAGGGCCGCACCCTCTTCCACGAAGACCTGCTCGAACAGGCGGCCGCCGCCCACGGCGCCGCCCTCGAAGGCCTGGAACGCATGCACCGGCTCCCCATCCGGGACTCCGCCGCCCGTGCCCGCCTCTACCGCGAGGAACTGACCGGTTCCGACGAGTGGCGCTCGCTCAAGAACGCGATGGACCTCTGGTGCGCCTGCTGGTTCTGGCCCGCCGACGAACTGGACCGCGCTCCCCTGCCCACCACGTTCACCGACCCCGGGCCCGAGACGCGCGCCGTAGCCGAACGCATCGCAGCCGCGATGCGCTTCTTCCACTGGGAACTGGAGTTCCCGGATGTGTTCCGGGAAGAGGGAGCGGGCTTCGACGCGATGCTGGGCAACCCACCATGGGACATCGCCAAACCGAAGTCGCAGGAGTTCTTCTCCAGCATCGATCCGCTCTACCGCTCCTACGGCAAGCAGGAAGCCCTGCGCCGGCAGAACGGCTACTTCGACGAGGACCAGGAGATCGAGCGCGACTGGCTCGCCTACAACGCCCGCTTCCGCGCCCAATCGAACTTCGCAGCTCGTGCGGCCTCTCCCTTCGGCGATCCCGCGGAGAACGACCAGAGCGAACGGCGCTTTTACCTTGGCAAGGGCAATCTCAGTCTGCACGACAGTTGGCGCGAGACACGAGGTCGCTCACGCTGCTACGCCGACACCGACCACTCTTTCAGACACCAGGGGTCGGCTGACCTGAACCTGTACAAGCTGTTCCTAGAGCAGGCTCATGCGCTGCTCGCCATCGGAGGGCGGCTCGGCTTCCTCGTCCCGTCGGGCCTGTACTCCGACAAGGGCACCGGCCCTCTGCGGGACCTGTTCCTAGAACGGTGCCGATGGGAGTGGCTCTTCGGCTTCGAGAACCGAGCCAAGCTGTTCCCTATCGACAGCAGGTTCAAGTTCAACTCGGTGATCGTCCAGAAAGACAGCCAGACCCACGTCATCCGTACCGTCTTCATGCGCCGCGACCTGACCGATTGGGAAGAGGCCGAGGAGTTCGCCGTCCCCTACAGCCTCGATCAGGTCAACCGATTCAGCCCGAAGAGCCGCGCGATCTTGGAGATCGAGTCACAACGTGACCTCGAAGTCCTCGAGAAGATCTACGCCAACTCGGTACTCCTCGGCGACGGCGGCCCCAACGGCTGGGGCATCGGCTACGCCACCGAGTTTCATATGACGAACGATTCGAAGCTCTTCCCGCCCCGCCCCCGGTGGGAAGCGAAGGGTTACCGCCCCGACGAGTACAGCCGCTGGCTCCTCGGCAACTGGCATCCGATCGACGAACTGTGGTCCGAACTCGGCGTCGGTCCCGATAATCCCGAGCCCGCTGCGATCGAAGTCGAAGACTGGCTGTACGAGCCCGACGCCAGCCCGGAGCGCCGCCAAGCTGAGCGCAGCTTCATCCATGGCCATTTCCTCGCACCCGGCGATGTCGAAGCCACCGGGTGGGAACTGCGGTGCGCCCAACCGCCCTACGACCGCCTGCCCGTGCCAAGAGTCGCCATTCCCGAGGGCATCGTCCTGTCGAGAGAAACCGACGCATGGATCCACGAGACCGAGATCGAGGACACGGCCCTTCCGCTGTACGAAGGCCGGATGATCGGCCAGTTCGACTTCAGCGAGAAGGGCTGGGTCAGCGGTAAGGGAAGAAGTGCCGTCTGGCGCGAGATTCCGTGGGAGCAGAAGCAGATCGAACCCCAGTACCTGATGGCGCAGAGCGCGTACGTCTCATCCGGGAAGTCGGTTTTGCGACCAAAGATCGCCTACATGCGAGTCAGTTCCTCGACAAACTCCAGGTCCACGATCGCTACGTATCTCGGCAGCCACCCCGCCGGGGACAGCGTCTTCTACTTCGTGCCCTGTGACGATGACCCGGAGGTTGCCACAGTCATCGCCTCTATCTTCTCGACGCTGGCGTTCGACTTCGTCATTCGCGCACGCCTCAGCGGCTTGAACATGAGCGAGTTCGTCATGGTGGACGCGGCCCTTCCGCCACGTCTCGGAAGCCTCACGCAAGCCATGCTAGGGCCCGCCATAGCCCTTTGCCTCACCGGCCCCTCGTCAGCCGTGGAGCGCCTCCGCCTAGCGGCAGCCGACGGGTCTTCCCGTGCTTCCCGGCTCAAATCGCTGGCGGCCCTCACGCCGGCCGCACGGCTCGAGAGGATCTCGGCACTAGACGCGATAGTCGCAGCTTCCTTTGGCCTACGAACAGGCGACCTGAACTACGTGCTCAGGGGCTGCGACGAGATAGAGCCGGAGGGTCTGGCGCCGAAGGGCTTCTGGCGAGTCGACAAGGACAAACCGCCGGAACTCCGCCACACGGTCCTGGCCCAGATCGCCTTCACCGACCTTCAGCGCCACATCGAGTCCGCCGCCGGCGACCGCGAAGCCGGAATTCTGGCTTTCATGTCACAGAACCAGGGCGAAGGCTGGCACCTCCCCGAGACCCTCCGCCTCGCCGACTACAACCTCGGCCACGACGACCGCGCCCAAGAGCACCAGCGGGTAGCCACCGAACTCGGTCCTCGCTTCTACGATTGGCAGCTCGCCCAGACGCCTGAAGAAGCCTGGGCCGAAACCCACCTCCACGCCCGCAACCTCTTGGGCGAACACGCCTACCGCAGACTTCGAGCCGAAATCGAGCAAAGGCCTCCAGAGCACACTCCCGCCACCACCGCCCCGACCTTCTCCGAGATCGCCGAAGAGCGCCACCGTTGGGACTACTGGGTCAACCGGACGGCAGAGCCCACCTCGAAGCCCTCGAAATCAGTAAACACGGACCAGACTGACCTCTTCGACTGACAATCGGCCCCGAGGTCCAATCGAGTCGGCCCAATGTGCGCCGAAGACTCGCCCCCCGACGACCACCATCCTCCACGCCCCAACCCACACTAACTAGCAGCTAGAACCACCGAAGAATGGCCGGACTCCCGCGAATCGTCAAGGACCAGCTAGAGCAGGCGAAAGGCGCGTGCCTCGCCGCCGTCGAGACCTACAACAGGCCCGGCGTGGCCTTTCGGACACGGACATTCACCGTTCTCATGGCGATTGCGTGGACGTCGCTGTTCCATGCGATCTTCTACCGTCGCGCCCGAAAGCCCTGGTACGTGCGAAGCGGCGCCGGCCGCGGCATCCGGTATGAGAAGGTAGACGGGGAACCGAAGCACTGGGAGCTGAGCGAATGCACGCGCCAGTTCTATGGCGGCCACAACCCTCCACAACGCAAGAACCTCGAGTTCATGGTGCTTCTCCGGAACAAGATCGAGCACCGCCACCACCCCGAACTCGATCTCGCGCTGTACGGTGAATGCCAAGCGTGGCTGATGAATTTCGAGGAACTTCTCGTAGCCGAGTTTGGGGCCGCCCAAGCACTCGCCGGACATCTTGATCTCGCCCTGCAGTTCTCGGCCTTTCGGCCCGAAGGACAGCAAGAGGCGATCCGGCGCCTGAACTCATCCGCAGCCAAAGACCTCCTAAGCTTCATTCAGAGCTACCGCGCCGGTCTCCCGGCAGATGTTCTAGAGAGTTCCTCGTACTCCGTCAGAGTCTTCCTGCTCCCCAAGCTCGCCGTCCGGGACAACGCAGCCGACCTCGCCGTGGAGTTCGTGCCGTACGACCCCACGAACCCCGAAGAGATGAAGCGGTTGAAGCGAGTCACAGCGATGATCAAGGAGAAGCTGACACCCGTTGCAAGTGCCGGCCTCATGAGACCGTCAGAAGTCGTCGCTCGCATTCAGGAACACCTACCCGACTTCTCCATCCACACGCACACGCAAGCCTGGAGGACCTACAACGTCCGGCCGCCGACCGGTGCCAACAGCCCAGCTTCGACTCGGCCCGAGTTCTGCATCTACGACGAGTTAGCTCAAGGTTATGGCTACACGGAAGCTTGGGTGAAGTTCCTCCTCCGGAAACTCAGTGACACGGCTGAGTTCGACCGAGTGATGAGCTGGAAGCCCAGCTAGCTAACCACGCGACGGAGGACAGGAGATGGCGAAAATGCACTGTGGCGGTGGGAGCAGGGGAGGAGGACGGAAGACGGTATCCGCGACGCCGAGACGCAGGCACGCAGATTCCACCGCGCTCCCGGCTCAAGGTCTCGGCATTCGCCACCCGAACAGCTCTCGCCACGTCTCAACCGCCGCCCTCAGCTTGCCCTCGTACTCGAGCTGCAGCGCCTCTTCACTGATCGCCAACCACCCGCGCGCGATGTCGGCGAGTTCTCTGCGACGTCCTTGTCCTATCCCAGCGTTCACACTTGGGCCTAAGCCCACCGGATCGGGCCAGTCGTCTGTTATCCGGTCCGCGATCGAAGCCATGTAGAACCGGATCTCATGGCGGTACTCGCCAAACGGCTCCGTCACAAGGTCCAGGGCCATGACCTCGAGGAGAAACGCGGGCTCGATGGGGTCTCCTGCCTCGCGGTTGATTCCCTTCACCATCTTCACGAAGGGCACGAACTTCTCGTCGCACTCCTTATTCTTCGCGGTCACGAGCGCGTGCTGCTCCCGCGGATCCGTGGCCATCCACGCCGACCCGCTAGGCATCCAGTAGCCTCCTCCGCGTCGCGGGAACACCGGAGCGACCTCGTAAGACGCAACGTCTTCCTCGCCATAGTTGATCGTGACGACGTTGTCGTCGGCGGCCAGGTCCGGCCACCGCGTCGCCAGCAGGTCGCGCAACGCGAGCACCGCCGCCGTGCCCGTACCTTCGGCCAAGTCCGCCTGCGGTCCCTCCGGGTCAACGACGACAAAGATGTCCACGTCCTTCAACCTCTTCGTTTTCGTGTGCCGCCTGTAGCTGCCGGTCAGGAAGTCGTCCACTAGTTGCCACGATGCCCCGATGTGGTCACGCACCAACTCGTGCCGGGTTTGGGCCTGTCGACTCTCGGTCCTGGTGATCTCAAGATTCGACTTCAGGTTGTCGAAAGCGTCATCGACGTAGCTCATTCTCTTCACCTACTTTCGGTAGTAGGTCATTCCGGCGCTTGCGTGTGGTCCGGCCGCTAGTGTGCCGAAGCTCACCGAGCGCATGCCGGCAACGGAGGTTCTCGTTCCCGGCGACCATCCTGGCTGGGGCGAATGGGGTCCGTTGAAGCTGCAGAAGAGGCGGTACGTGGTTCCACCGGGAACTCGCTCGAACTTCGCCATGAACTGCGCCAGCGCGGCGCGGTCCGCCGTGAATTTCCGATCTCCCACCCCGGTGAAGGTGTATGACACGGGGAATTCGAAGATCGGGCTCACCGTTCCGCTTGGTTGGTGGCATTCGAGTGCGACGCGCTCAAGCGAACCTTCTTCGATCCAGTTTGAGATGGCCGCTTGATCCCTTGGCCAGTACGCGAACAGGCGCGTGGGGTCGATTCCCAGCGTCCCCAGAATGTCGGCTATCGAGCCCATGATGACGTCCGCCAAGTGAGTAGCCGTATGGGTACGCGTGTAGGTGGTGACCGAGGTCCTGGACGACGTCATGACTTCATTCTCAGCCTGCGGAGGGCGTCCATGTCGATGGCTGAACGGGAAGCTCGTTCCGTCTTGGCCGTGGGTGCCGTCTTCGGCGGCGCGTCGACAGATAGGTGCGCCGAGCGCTTGGCCGCGCTGGACACACTGTTGTCGAGCGCTCCGGGCAAAGGCACATGAAGTACCCACGCGGGCGTGGCACTCCCGCCGCCGGGCACAGGGTTGAGATTCTCCTTGACGGCGAGCGCCGCATCCGCAGTGACGACTCTAATCGTCAGATGCAGCCCGACGTCGCAAAGAACCAAGCCGTCCGACTCCAGGTGTCCGCCCGCGATGAGGGCGGGGCCCAGACCCTCTAGCGCTGTCAGCTCGCGCTCTACGCTTCCGGCCGCAACGTTGGGGCTCCGCTCAAGCGTCGTAGCGATGAGCGTCGTGACCACGTTCCACGCTTCGGCGGCGCTTCGAACGGGGGAAGCGGCGATTGTCCTTTGTCGCTCCATTTCAGCCCTCCGAACCTCCCTGACTGATACCGCCGTCCTCCATGACCCGCGAGGCCGCCGCGAGCAGGTCGTCGATCGTCGTACTTCCCGGGTCGAGCACCGTCTCGTCCCGGCCGAGCATCGCCTCCAGAATCGTCTTCCGGACCCGCCGGCCGTCCGCTCCCGCCAAGCGTCCCGCGACCTCTTCGAGCTGCTCGTCGCAAGCAAGTTCGCCGAGACACGCGTAAGCCGGCGCCATCGACCGAAGAGCGGACCTCAGGATCGCGACGATTCCCGCAGAATCCGGCACCGGGACGTGAATTTGCACGTCCACCCGCGACAAGAAGGCCTCGTCCAGGACGCCGACGAAGTTGCTCGTTGCCACGAAGACCAGATTGGGGAACGCCGTCGTATTCGCGTCGAGCGCCGCCAACACGGCGTCCGTCGCTCGGTGCACGTCTGCCGGATTCGCCGCCAGCGACGCCTCGCTCCTCGCGACGGCCATCGACTCGATCTCGTCAAGGAGAACGACCGTAGGCACACCGTCGTCGGCAAGGCTCGGCACGTACTCCGCGAGCAACTGCGTTACAGCGCTCTGGCTCTCCCCATGCTCGGCGCTCATGAGACCGTGGGGATTGACCTCGACCAGCCGCGCTTGACGCTTCGGGGTGATCTTCGCCAGTTCATGGGCCAGACCACGTGCCAATGTCGTCTTACCTGTTCCCGGGGGGCCGTGTAGCAGGACGAGCCCATGCAGCGCCGTCGTCTCGAAGGGCAGTTCGCGACGTAGGCGGAGATTCAACGCCGTGGCTCGGAGCAGACGGTCCTTCACCGAAGCATCAACTACAATCGAGTCCCACAGGCCCGCGTAGGCTGGATCCGGCATCTCGCGAACAGCGCGCACGGACTCGGCCGCTTGACTGGGTGCGTTTTCGCTTCGCATGACTGCAACTCTACTTCGCAACAGGCGCGACCGCAACCCTCGAATCCGGCGACTCGAACATTCCCGTGCGGCATGACCATGGTCGATCCCGGTTCCCCTAAGCCAACCGCGGCCCGGCCCTCGGCGAGACCCGCTCCCAACCGCCGACGAGATCGCCCTCAGGTGGGCAGCGTTCTCCGCCGAGCCCGCCTGCACCACGACCTCTCGCTACGCGAGGTGGAACGCCGCATCGGCCGGTCCAACGCGTATTTGTCCCAGGTGGAGCGCGGCCTGATCAAGCAGCCCGACCCGATCGTTCTCCTGGAACTGGCCGAACTCTACGGCCTGAACTTCGAGACCCTCGCGGCCTGGGCGAACTGGGTTTCCGCCGACCCGAACCCTTCGGGCGCGCAACCGCGTGACTCAACCGCCGTTCTCGTCCGGCAGGTCATGGAACTCGACGCCGCCGAAAGGGCGACGGTTCTCCGCTTCGTCGACTCCATCCTGCGCAAGCGGCGGACGTAGGCACCCCTTCCCTCATGCCTGCACGCGCCAGACCGCTCCAAGGTCTGCACTCGCAACGCTGCTAGCCGCGCGCCCTCTCCCTCTAGCTTGACCGCGGCCCCCACGCTCGCACCTGTCCAGACACGATCCCCTCCGGTTCAACCTCGCTCTGCGGCCTCGTACACCGGCTTCCTCAACTTGAAGAACCACTCCGGCACCATCGGGCTAAGCCGCCGATGTTCGAAGAGGCGGGCCTGCACGAGCCGGACGTCGCAAAGTGTCTGACTACCAGACTGCGCCCCAGCCCGTGACAGGAAGCGATGCAGCTTCTCCATGCGGATCCTTGCCGCAGATTGAGCAGTAACCGCCAATACCACCCACGCGACAAGCCTGAGACACGCCGCCACCAAGAGAACCACGTCCAGCAGTGAAGCCTCTGCAAGCACCGCCCCCAGAAGGACCGTCACCACCGACGCACCTACCAACGACTTGACGACCCAGATCCACTCCCTGCGTAATCGCTCCTCCCAGCGACAGCTAGCCCTCTGGCAGTGCAACTGCGCCGCCACCGGCTCCGCGGGAATGGCTTCCGCTCGATACCAGTCAACCAGATCCTCCGGCGAGTCCCTTCGCGCGCTCCCTTTTCTCGCCAGCTCCTTCACTCTGTCATCCGTGGGCTGCTCCACACCGCTGTGAGCCGACCAAGGTAGGTCAAGGACGAAACAGTCAAACGCCTCCTGGATCGTCGCAGCTTCCTCCTTCATCCGGTCCCCCCACCGAGCCAGAAGCGGCTGGTCCACGAACCAAAGCAAGACAACGATGACGGTCGCTGCGTGACTGTCCGACCCCGCCTCCCTGGTCAAGCCCCAGAGCGCTACAACCGCAACGGCCACCACGCCCCCGAGCCGCACGCCCTCTACCTTCTTGACCTGCCGGTACAGCCAACGCAGCGCCGCCAGCCTTTCCAGTGACCGCTGGCTGTTCTGCCGCTCCCGAATGCTCACCCGCTTCTACCCTCCTCCATCGAATCCTACTCAGCGGGCCTATAGACGAAGTGCTTAACCGGCGTTCAACGCTCGGGATCCCCGATCTTCTCAGCCGCCGGCACCATCGCATGCTCCACGAAGGCGGTTCCGGCGTCAGAATAGGCGATCAGCACGCCGTCCTGTACCACCATCCCCACGGTCGGCATCTGCACGAGAGCCCGCCGCCGTCAATCGGCCCCACCTCCGCCCGTGAGCTCGTCAAAGGCCTGGAGGACGCGGGCATCCTGATCACCGGCAAGTAGTTCGCTTTCCGGCGTGGGACGGCCGGCCTATGGAGCCGCCCTACGTCCTGGTGTGCCTGTAACGACCGCCGCCGCACTTGGAGGAGGCAGTGCCGCGGGAGAACGGACCGTTCACACGCGGCTTAGCTCGAACCGCTACGTGGGTACCGCCTGGGCGCTCGAGAGATCTGCTGGTCCGCGAGTGCGGCACCCGGCCCAAGCCCCGTGTTCATGCCGACTCCGCTCCGTGCGTAGCGCACCAGCGGCACGCCGACGGCCGAAGCTCGTACACTGAGCAGCCCCTAGACTGGGCCGGCGCTTCCTCTCATGCTGAAACACTCCACGACCATACGCGACGTGAGCCGTGCGCTTCCAACGCTCGTGCCCTCGGACCCCGGTCTTGCCGTGCCTCTCTCGGCCGACCGGCTTGATGCCCACACGAAAGAGCTACGCCACCACTACGACGACCTCTTCCCGGTTATCGATCGCGCAGGCCACACGCTCGCGGGGGCGATCAAGATGCTCGACCCCGGGGAGAGCCCCGATCCCGGTGGTGAAGGCGTCGCTGCTCTCGAACAGAGCGAGGCCTACTTCAAGCACCGTCGAGAGCAGCTCCTGCACCTGCGCAACGCCTTCGTTGAGATCGGCGCTTCGCCTTCGCACGAGATCTTCGAAGCGCTCGACCGCCTCGACGAGCTGTACATGTGGATCGTCGTGACGATGCAGGAGGCACGCTGGGACGTCTTGATCTTCAAGGGACTCAAGGCCGGGGCCGCATCCCCAAGGGAGCGCTCCTTCACGTCCTCAGCCGCGTGGCTGGCGTCGCTTCCCGGCCGTTGACCTACGCCGTCACGCAGGCAAGGGGATCGGGTCGGGCCAGCTACCTGATCAGCGCGCGGCGCGCGCCGAACGCCTCTTTCGCCCTTGCAGCCCGGTGTTCTTCGTACAGCGCAGGATCAGGGTCGACCTCCACCATCTCGCCGTTCTCGACGACCAGTACCTTCGTGCCGTGCACATGCGCGTCCCAGTGCGCGCGGCGCACCGCCCGCTCCATCGCCGCGGGCGCTGCCTGCATGTCGGGATCGTCGAGCTTCGACACGGGAAGTCGTTCGGACTCGTCCGCCACCGGGGTTTCTACCTCCTCGTGAGAGTCTACGAGATCCGGGTTCACCCGGCCGGCGTTATAGTCGAGAAGCTGAGGCTGGGAGCCGGTCATCTGACCACCGCCTGGCCTCTCGGCGAGAGGAACTGGAGGTCTCCTGAGGGGCAGCATGATCCACTTCACCATCAACGGACAGGAGTTCGAGTCTCCGCAGAAACGCGTCTCCGTCGAGTGGCTCCTGAAGTTGATCGGCTGGAGCCCGAAGGACGCCCAGCTCGTGCGTGAGGTCACGGGCGAGACGTGGTCCGACCCGTCCGCTGAGGTCGAGTTGCGCGAGGGGGACAAGTTCGAGGCCAAGCCGCGTCGGGGCCCGCTGCCTCCGGAGTCAAAGATCCACTACAAGGTGAACGGAGAGCCGCAGGTCACAACGAAGACGCCGATGATCCTCGAGGAAATCCTGCGCCGCGCGGGCGCCGACGCCGCCATCGACCTCAACCAACTGGGGAGCTACTACCTCGACAACGTGGGTACGGGCGCCAGGTACGAGAACCTCGACGACGAAGTGCCGATCGTCGACGGCGACGAATTCGTGGCCCTCTACGCCGGACCGACGCCCGTCGCCTGACGCAGTGCTCGAGACCATCGCCCGAGAGTTGCGGGAACTCGATGTCGAGGCCCGCGTCGTGCATTCGTGGAACGGAATGGGGGGCGGCGGCGTCGTTTTCCCGCTCCGTGCGCCAAGCGGCCGCTTCAAGGGGAAGACACTGCAGCTTGGCCTGAGCTTTCAGGAGGATGCCTACCCTGAGTACCCGCCGCACTTCGTCCACTTTCGGCAAGCGGAGATCGAGGGCACGCACTTCACGATGCACTCGAAGCACGAGTTCGAAGGCGCCGAATGGTGGGCCTTCAGCTTCCCTCCGAGCGACTTCTGGGACCGTCTGGCGCCATCGGAGAAGAACATGCGGACCTACGTCCGGCGCCATCTCTATCGCGTCCTGGAGCAATTGTGACCTTCGAGGCGGCGTTCGTCGAGTCCACTCACGATGCAGCTTGCCGCCACCTGCTGGCGCATCTGCGCTCGGGCAGACGGCAGGAAGATCTCTGCTTCGCGCTGTGGCGGCCAAGTACCGGCGCCAGTCGGACGACCGCCCTGATTTCGGAGCTCGTCTTGCCGGAGGAAGGCGAGCGCACCCTGCACGGCGGCGCGAGCTTCCAGCCGAACTTCCTGTCACGCGCCCTTCGCCTCGCCTGCGACCAGAACGCAGGTCTGGCCTTCCTGCACAGCCATCCGGTACCCGGCTGGCAGGGCATGAGTAGTGCGGATGTGAAGGCCGAACGGGACCGCATCGGCGGGCCGGCCCGAGCCACTGGTCTTCCGCTCGTAGGCCTCACGCTCGGAACGGACGAATCGTGGAGCGCCCGTTTCTGGAACTGGGAAGGCGGCGAGCTCGAGCGAACGTGGTGCCCGAAGGTGAGGGTCATCGGTCGTCGCCTGCGTCTGACCTGGAACGACGAACTGGTGCCGCCGCCCCGGCGGCGAGCGGTCCTCCGGCGCACGACAGACACTTGGGGCTGCGCGCGCCAATCAGACCTGGCTCGGCTGCGGATAGGAGTCGTGGGTCTCGGGAGCGTCGGGTGCCTCGTTGCGGAGACACTCGCCCGCATCGGCGTCGAGAACATCGTTCTCGTGGACGCGGACCAAGTGAAGCGCCACAACCTGGACCGTCTCCTGTACGCTGGCGAGGACGACATCGGCCGCCTCAAAGTCGAACTCGCAGCCGAGAATCTGCGCCGGTCGGCGACGGCCGCGAACTTCACCGTCGAGTCCCACGTCGGCTGGCTCCAGCAGAGCGACTGCTATCGCGCCGCGCTGGACTGCGACGTCCTGTTCTCCTGTGTGGACCGACCTCTTCCAAAGGACCTTGTGAACCACATCGCCTACGCCCACTGCGTCCCCGTCGTGTTCGGCGGCGTCTTCGTCGACACGAAGCGGGACAGCACACTCGGCCAAGCGACCTGGAGCGTGGTCCGTGCCGGGCCCGAGCGCCGCTGCCTGCGATGCGACGGGCAGTACACGACCTCGGACGTCGCCATGGAGCGCGACGGCTCCCTGGACGACCCGAACTACATCGCCAGACTCACCGGCGGCAGACCTACGAACCAGAACGTGTTCCCGTTCAGCGCCAACCTCGCCAGTCTCATGACGCTCGAGATGATTCGAATGGTCGTGGGCGACACATGGTGGCCCCAGAATGCCGGCAAGCTGGACTACAGCTTCGTGCCGAACGTGCTTCGCACGGAAGACAGCCGCTGCCGCGAGTACTGTGAGGTGGCGAACCGGACGGCGCTGGGAGATCACATCGCCTATCCGTTCCTCGAAGCGGCGGCGCCCTCCGCCAACCTCGGGCGGATGGCTCGACTGCGAAGCTGGCTTCGGAAACTGGTAGGCGGGAGGGCCCCATGAGCGCCATCACGAGTCTCGCTCTGACGGACGTGCGCTGCTTCGAGGGTACTCAGCGTGTCGGACTGCCCCGCATCGCGGTGGTGGTGGGAGAGAACAGCGCAGGGAAGTCGACCTTCCTGGGCTGCCTTCGCGGCATGGCCAAACTGGCGAGTCTCGACGACCTGGACGACGAGAACCACTTCGATCAGCCGCCGTTCAACATGGGGCCGTTCAGCACGATCGCCCGCTCCGGCGCGGTAACCTTCGCGCTGGAAGCGACATTCGAGGGCCACAGCTACGAACGCGTGCGCGTCGTCTACGACGAAGGTCCCGACGGCGAACCCCGCGAGCGGGAGCTGGAATTCGTGCTCAGTACGAAGGGGCCCGACGCACTTGCCTTCGGCATCACGCGGATCGACCCGTCAGACGATGAACACAGGGAGACGTGGCGAGTCGCCGGACCGGGTTTCGAGTTCGACTTCGAACAGTCGTCGGTTTCCTACCGGCAGTTCAGCACTTGGCTCTCGCGCTCCGTCCGTCGGGGCAACCTCCCGCACGACGGCGATCCGACCTTGAGGCGAAAGCGAACCGGCGACGTGACGCCGGAAGCGGATCGGGCGTTCACCCGCTTCGTGAACTTCTTCCGGGAAAGCCCTCGCGTTCCGCCGCCCGACCAGAAGCTCCTGGTTGTCGCCAACAACCCGGTCGGTTGGCCGCGCGACCGCTCGTTCGCCACAAACCCGTTCGGCCGGGCGATGGACGAGCCGAGGCTCTCCGAGATTCGGAAACTGGGTAGTGAACTCGGCCTCTTCGGCGACTTGGAGATTCGGCGCGGACCCGCTGGCGAGTACGAGGTGTGGGCCGACGCCTCCGGCGAGAGCCGCAACCTCGTCGACGTCGGCTTCGGCATTCAGAGCGCGCTGCCAATGCTCCATGCCATCGTTTCTGCGACGAAGGGGGCCACGCTCCTCCTGCAACAGCCCGAGGCTCATCTGCACCCAAGAACGCAGGCTGCGCTGGTGCGCGTGATCGTGTCGCGCGGTAGTCGGCTCCTGGTCGAGACGCATAGCGACCACGTTCCGGACTGGTTCCGTATCGCCGCGATGTCGGGGCAGGTGGATCCGCAAGACGTGGGGATCGCCTACTTCCACCGCAGTGACAACGGCGCCTCCACGACCCTGCACGACATTCGGCTTGACGATCAAGCGAATCTGGACGATCCACCGCGCGGTTTCCGGGACTTCTTCGTCGACGAGACCGAGCGACTTCTCGGCTTCCGCCGGTAGGGCTGGGACGTGTGTACTCGGGTAGTGCTGGACGCAAGTGCGTTCGACGTCGTCAACGAGGAATCGCCGGCGTCGGCCGGCGTGCAGCTCCGACATTGGATAGCCGAAGGGCATGGGCGGGTTGCGTACTCCACCTACGATCGTTGCGGGAAGCAACTCAAGTGGGACGACAAGGTCTGGGCACTCGTTCGCCGCTACAGCCAGAGCGGCCTGGCGAATCGAGTAGCTGACCAAGATGTTCAACGGGAAGAAGAACGGCTGCGACCCGTCGTGACACGCTCCGGGGAGAACGACAGGCAAATGCTCGCCCTCGCGGCCGCCTCTGATGCGAGGGTGATGGTCGTCAAAGATGGGAACCTGACGAAGGACTTTGAGGACGTGGCGATCCTGCCGAAGGTGCCGGGCTATCGGCGTCGGGCCTTCCCGAAGGAGCTTCCGAGCCCGGCACGCAACGACTTCCTCCACAGGCGTCGCTGCTCACGGCGGCTGTCCTCACGTTCCTGAGGCGACGGTGGACGGATCGACCAGCGTCCGGGAGTGCCACTACGCTTGAAAATCCAGCAGTCACCGCCGAGATTTCAAGCGCGATGACCCGCGCCTCGGCGTCGCTTAGAACGCACGCCTCAAGGCTCAGAGCCCACAAGCGTTAGCCTTGCCGGCTCCATGGCCCTGAACCCGGTCGTCTTCACGGAGAAGGTCCTCCAGAGCTTTCTCCGCTACCAGTTGCGGGCCTATCCGTTCGCGGATCCGCGCCTGCACGGGCAGATGCGGGAACTGCTTTCGCTCGACGAAGCGCGGCAGTCGCCGCTGCTGCAGGGACCGTTCGTCAGCCTCTCGCGGCCCTTCCGCGGCGGCGCGGCTGTGGCGGATCTGGCGGATGAGGGCCTGCTCCACCCTCACCTGGAGCAACGGATCCCGAACGACATCAAGGAGCTCTACCGGCACCAGGAGAAGGCGATCCGCGCGATCGTCGGGGGGCGCTCGACGCTCGTTTCGACCGGCACCGGCTCCGGCAAGACGGAGTGCTTCCTCTACCCGATCGTCAGTCGCTGCCTGCGGCTGCGGGACGAGGGTGCGGCGGCCGGCATCAGCGCCGTGATCGTCTATCCGATGAACGCGCTGGCCGAGGATCAGTTGATGCGGCTGCGCTCGCTGCTGGCGGGCACGGGCGTTTCGTTCGGGATGTACGTCGGCAAGACGCCGGAGAGAGAAGGCGACGTGGTCGGCGTCAGGCTTCCTCCGGGATCTTCCCAGGCGGACTACGAGGCGCAGCTAGAAGCGACGAGGAAGGCCAAGAGCGGCGAGAGCGTGTTCCCGGCCGAGGAGGCCTGCTCGCGGGAGGCGATGCGTTCGGCCGGCGAGCAACCGCGCATCCTGCTCACGAACGTGAAGCAACTGGAACTGCTTCTCACCCGCCAGCGGGACGCCGAGCTGTTCCACGGCGCCCGGCTCGACTACCTCGTGTTCGACGAGGCTCACACGTTCACCGGAGCGATGGGCGCCGAGACCGCGTGCCTCGTCCGCCGTTTACGGGCCTTCTGCGGGCGACAGGCCGCGGACACGGTCTGCGTCGCCACCTCGGCGACGATCGTCGACCGCGAGCGGCCGGAGGCGGCTCGCGCCTTCGCGTCACGGTTCTTCGGCGTGCCGGAGGAGTCCGTCGAGACGGTCGCGGAGGACTACGAGGAAGAGGTCTGGAGCGACGAGAGATGGCTGCCAGCGGCAGCGCCGCACGGAGACACCGCCGAGATCCTGGCTGACTGCGTGGCGGCGGTCGAGGATGACGTGGAAGGGCCGGGAGACGCTGTCCGCCGCTCTTACCGGGCGCTTGCCGGCCGGGATCTGGACGGTGACAGTGAGCCCTGGCCCGAAGCGCTCTACGGAGCCCTGGCGCGGAGCGAGATCGTCTATCGCCTGAACGAGGCGCTACACGAGCCGCGGCCGCTCCACGAACTGCCGCCGAAGCTCGCGGAAGCCATCGGCCGGGGGATCACTGAAGCCGAGATCCTGGCCTGGCTGACCCTGGCCGCCGCGGCTCGAAGGGATGGCCGGCCTCTACTGCGGCCGGTGGTCCACGGCTTCGTGCGCGGGATTCCCGGCGCGGTCGTCTCCTTTCCGGGCGAGACGGACCAGCCTCGGCTCTGGCTGGCCGCGGAGGACGAGATCGAGCACGGCGGGACGGCGCCGGCCGAGGGGACCGAACCGTCAGGCGAAGCGCGGTCGGCGCGTCTGCCCGTGCTCACCTGCACGACCTGCGGCCAGCACTACTATGAGGCCCATCTCGAGGACTTCTCGTTCACCGGCAAACGCCCGGGTGGCGGCGAGCCGCATGGGGACGGCGTCGTCTGGCGAAAGCTCGACGAGGCCCGGGAGGGCAAGCGAGTGCTCCTGGTGGATCGCCTGATCGGCGGCGACGAGCACGACGCAGAGGACGAAGGCGGCCCGGCCCAGGAACGACGCAACGGCAACAGTGAGGCCGCGAGCGTCCTCGAACGGCGAACCGCTCCGGTTCACCTCTGCCGGTACTGCGGCGCGGCGCATGAACGACCGGGCGGGAACTGCCTCGCCTGCGGCGCGCCCGGCCCGAGAATCCGCCTTCACGCCGTCCGCCAGAAGAAGGACAGGCCCGGCGTCCTGACGAGCTGCCTCTCGTGCAACGCGCTGGGCGGCCGGGGCGGAGGCGGCCACTACCGCGAACCGGCGCGGCCCGTCCGCGCCAGCAACGCCGCCGACGTGCACGTTCTGGCTCAGGACATGGTCCAACAATCGGAGCGGAGGCGGCTGCTCGTGTTCTGCGACAACCGGCAAGACGCTGCGTTCCAGGCCGGCTGGATGAAGGACCACGCCCGCCGGTTCCGGCTGCGGTCGTTGATGGCCGACGGGCTCAAGGATGGGCACAGGTCGGTGGGCGACCTGACGTGGTTCCTGGAAGACGCGCTGGAGGAGGACGAGGCGCTCTCTCGCGCGTTGATCCCGGAGGTCTGGGTCGTGGCCCGCAAGGAGGCTGTCGGCCAACGCCACCGCGAGGAACGGCGGAAGTTCCTGCGCATGCAGGTGCTGCGCGAGATCTCGGAGTCCGCCCGGCAACCCCTGGGGCTCGAACCCTGGGGCCGGATGAAGGTCGACTACGCCGGTCTGGACGCCTCGCTGCCGTGGATCCAGGATCAGGCGAACCGGCTCGGCCTGCCGCCGGAATCGATGCGCGAAGGGGTCGCCGCAGCACTCGACTACGTTAGGCGGCAGAAGGTCCTCCACGACGCGGAGTACAAGACGTTCACCAAGAACTGGCTCGCCGGCGACCTGGAGATCCAGCAGGGCTATCTCCGGCGGACTGGCGGGCCAAAGGGCGTCAAGTTGAAACGCGGCCCCGGCGACGATCGCGGCCGCGTCCTGCAATGGTTGAGTGAGGGCGGCCAGACCACGATGAGGCAGATGGCCGTGAAGTGGGGCGCCGAGCCGGAACAGGCGGAGGAGCTGCTGCGGAGCCTGTTCGAGATGTTGGTAGAGCGCGGCCTGCTGCAATCGGTGCAACTCCTGGGCGCACACAGAAACCCGATGCCGAACGCCAGCGGCGTGTACCAGGTCGACGCCGACCGAATCGAGCTGTCGCCCCACCGCGGCGTCTACCGCTGCCGCAGTTGCCGCGCCCGCACGGTCCGCCGGACGCCGCACGACCGCTGCCCGGCCTGGCGGTGCAACGGCACGCTGGAGTGGCTGCGCGAAGACCCGGACGACTACGACCTGCAGCTCCTGGACGGCGGCTACTCCATGCTGCGCCCGGAGGAGCACACCGCGATGGTTCCGAACCGGGAGCGGGAACGGCTGGAGAACCTGTTCAAGAGCCAGAGCGACGCGGTGAACTGCTTCGTCTGCACCGCCACGCTTGAGCTCGGGGTCGACATCGGCGCTCTCGACGCCGTGCTGATGCGCAACGTACCGCCCCTGCCCGCCAACTACTGGCAGCGAGCCGGCCGCGCCGGCCGACGCCATCGGATGGCCGTTGATCTGACGTACTGCCGGCCCGTGTCTCACGACCGCGCCTACTTCGCCCAGCCCGAGAAGCTGCTGGCCGGGCGGGTCGACCCGCCGGCCTTCAACCTGAGCAACGACGTGATGGTCCGCAAGCACGTCAACGCTTCCGTTCTGACCGGGTTGCAGCGGCTCAGTCGGGAGAACGGTGCCGCGCCGGGCAGACTTCCCGCGGCTGAACGGGAGGAGATCGGAGCGGCGCTCGAACGCTGCCTGCCGCGCCGCGTGTCGGCCTGGCTGTTCGAGGGCGACACCGTGCGTACCGCGCCGTTCGATTTCGGGCCCCTCGCCGAGGTGATCCGGCGGCACCGGCGTACGCTTCTCGCCGAAGCCGAAGACGCCTTCGCCCAGGGTTGGCCGGCAGCGGACGCCGAGGCGGCTACGCGCGACGTGCTGGGCCGCTGCGTCGACTCCTTCACCGCCGGCCTGAAAGAAGCCGAACGCTCTCTGCGGCGCCGGCTGGAGTGGGCGCTCGCCCAGATGGAGAGGCTGAACGCGACCCGCCGACCGCGCGGCACGCTCGACCCGGAGGACAAGGCTCTGTTCCGCCGTTGCGAACAGCTCGTAGAGCGGCTCAAGGGACTTGCGCGCACGAACCGCCGCGACGCCCAGGGGCACTACGACGCGAACACGTTCAACGTGTTGGCGGCGCAGGGCTTTCTTCCCGGCTACGGGCTCGAGACCGGGTCCGTCCAGGCGATCGCGGAAGTGCCGGTCTGGCACTCCGGGGCGCTCGCCTTCAACCTGCCCCGGCCGACCGGCATCGCGCTGCGCGAGTACGTCCCGGGCAACCTGATCTACGCCAACGGGCACCGTTTCGTGGCCAGGAGGTTCCTGCGCGGTACAGGCGAAGACCGGGAGGAGATGCCCGCGTTCGAGGTCTCGACCGAGCACCAGGCGGTGCGGCAGTGCGACGCCGGCGCTCCGGCATCGACGATCGGCGGCGGAACGCTCAGCACGCTCGCGGTCTGCGACGTGGACCTGGCCCATCGGTCCCAGATCTCGGACGACGAGGACTACCGCTTTCAGATGGCGGTTGCCGTCCACGGCGTCGAACGCGACGGGCACCGCGGCGGCCGCGCCTTCCAATGGGGCGAGCAGGATGCGTTGCTACGTCACGGCGTCGAACTGCGACTGGTCAATGTGGGTTCGTCGTCCGCGATCGGCGACGGTTCCGGGCTCGGCTACCCGGTATGTACGGTCTGCGGCCAGAGTGTCTCGCCGCTGTCCTCCGAGCGCCAGCAGACCGAGTTCACCAAGAGCCACCTGGAGCGGTGCGGGCGCCCGGTGGATCGGATCGGCTTCCACGCTGACGTCACTGCCGATGTCCTCTCCCTGCCGAGCCTGCCGGAGCCAGCGACCGCCTACAGCGTGCTGGAGGCACTGCGGTTCGGTGCCGCCGGGGTGCTGGACATGCACCTGGACGATTTACAGGTCCTGGTCGTGGGCCAGGTCGACCGTCCCGAAGTAAACGCGCTGCTGTGGGACCCGATGCCCGGCGGTTCGGGCCTGCTCGATCAACTCGTCGAGCGCTTCGACGAAGTCGCCGAGGCCGCGGAAGCCACTGTCGGCGGTTGCGCGTCCGGCTGCGACCACTCGTGCATCGACTGCCTCCAGACCTTCCGAAACGGCTACTACCACAGCCATCTCAGCCGAAAGACAGCGCTGGAGTGCCTGCGCCAATGGGGGCGCGAACTGGCGCTTTCGCACCCCATTCCCGCTGCCACGCCAGCCGGTGGCGAGCCCACCGCGCAGCCCGTGAACGAGGCCGAACGCCGCCTCAGGCACCTGCTGACAGCAGCGGGCTTCGCCGAAGGCGTGCGGGGAGAACAGATCAACCTCGGCCCGGGCCTGGGCACGACGACGCCCGACGTCATCTACCCGGGCCATGGCGGCATGCCCGATGTCTGCGTCTACCTCGACGGCCTGAGCGAGCACCTGCACGGGAATCCCCGGACCGCCGAGCGGGACCGGGAGATCCGGTACTGGTTGCGACAGCAGGGCTACGAGGTGGTCGAGATCACCGTGACGGACCTTGATGACGCCGGAGCGATGGCACGCCACTTCGTGCGGCTCGCGATGTACCTGGGCGCCGAGGAGGTGCGGAAGGCTGTCAGCGTCGGCGGTGCGTGGTTTGAAGAGGCGGCACCGGCAGGGCCAGCCGCTGCGGCTCCGCCGCCGGAGGAAACTCAGCCAAGCCGGGCCGCCGTACTCCGATTCGTCGAGCCGACCCCGGAGAACCGCTACCGAAGCTGCGTGCCGTTTCTGGAAGACCTCGAAGCCGCAGCGGGCAACTTCGGCGACCCTCACGGCGCCTTAGGCGAGATTGGGGATTCCGGAACCCCTTGGATCGAGGTCGACTTCGGGCGCCAGCCAACGCCCGACATGTTCGCGGCCAGAGTGGCTGGAAGGTCGATGGAGCCACGTATCCCAGACGGTTCCGTCTGCCTGTTCCGCAGAGGCGTCGCCGGGAGCCGAACTGGCCGCATCGTGTTGGCCCGGCTACGGGACGCCGTCGACCCGGAAACCGGCGAGCGCTTCACCGTGAAGCGCTATCGAAGCGAGAAGCGGACGGCAGCCGATGGGCCTTGGCGCCATGTCCGGATCACGTTAGAACCGCTGAACCCCGAGTTCGCACCCATCGAGCTAGTCGCAGAAAACGACCAAGGTTCGGATGCGATCAACATCCTGGCCGAGTTCGTCGACGTGCTTCACACGGACACTCGGCGCGAGTCGATGAGGAGCTGAGAATGACCTCAGAGTTGGGAGAACTCGTAACGGCGGACCTGCGAAAGGCGTGGTCGCACGAAGCACACGACTTCACGCCCTGGCTCGCCGAGAACCTGGACCGCCTGTCGGCCGTGATCGGCCTTGATCTGGACCTTGAGGGATGCGAAGTCCAGGTGGGACCGTACCGTGCGGACATCGTGGCCAATGATCCATCGGATGGCACTCGGGTGCTCATCGAGAACCAACTCGAGGACGCGAACCTCCAGCATCTAGGCCAGGTCCTGGCCTATCTGGCCGGCTTGGAGGCGAAGGTGGTTGTCTGGATCGCCAAGGAGTTCGACCAACAGCACCGGTCAGCCATCCGGTGGCTGAACGACCACACCGATGATCCGTTCGCCTTCTTCGCAGTGCGCGTCCGTGTCGTCCAGATTGGGGAGTCACCACTAGCGCCTGTGTTCGAGGTGCTGGAACGCCCGAACGAGTGGGACCGGAGAGTGCACGACGACGTCCGGACCGGGGAACTCAGCGAACTCGGCCAGTTCAGGCGTGACTTCTGGAACCACGTCGCCTCGAAGCACCCCACTGAGGTTCGACCGAACTACGCCGCTAGTTCCGTTCGTCACGACGTTGAGGCAACCGACCTGGCGGTCACACAGTTCGTTGCTCGCCACGAAGTCGGCGTCTTCCTGGTCGGCAAGCGTGGGGAACGCGACAAGGAGGTACTAGCAAGAGTCAAGCCCTACCGAAAGGCCCTTCAGGAGAAGCTCGGCGCCAAGCCGACGGACAAGTGGGGAACGAGCGTTCTGGCGATGGACACGCGCGATCCAACTAACTGGGATCGAGCCGCAGAGTGGCTCCACGATCAGCGGAAGAAGTACGAGAAGGTGCTACGCGACGTCAGTGATTGAGCAACCAGTCTCTCGGACGGTTCAAGACGCTCCTGACGAAGATGGCCAGGACACCCGAACGCGCTCTCCTCGTATCGTGATCATCGCTCGCGCCTCCAGAGCTGGGCGTTGCCGCTCAAGCACCTCACTCATCAAGGCGATACGCCTCTCCGCCGGTGTGTCCGGAAGGCGCACTAGGCCCGCATGAGGCACTGCCTGTACGAAGACGAGTTCACCGAAGTCGGTATCGATCGTAACCAGAATTCGATCGTCTTCAGCGGCAAGCTCCAGCAGCGCACGGTCGCCTGGGTCGGTCCCAAGCTCCCGTGACTCGACCACATCGTGTCCTTCCTGCCGCAGCCAATCGGCCAACCGGCGACCGGCGCACCGGTCGATGAGGAACCGCACTATTCGCCAACAGTCACGGCGGACAGCGTGTCGCGGGCGATGACCGCGTGGGCGTATGCGGCGCAGGCCCGAACATCGTCCGCTTCCAGACCGGGGTAGTCCTCCAGGATGGCTTCTTCGGTCACACCCTGCGCCAGCAGGCCGAGGATGAGTTCGACGGAGATCCGCATGTCACGGATGATCGGCTTGCCTCCGAAGACGTCCGGGCGGGCAGTGATGCGGGCGAGGAGTTCTGTGTTCGTCATGCTCGGGCTCCTCAGGTGGGCAGACTCGTAGCCTACGCTCCGGCCCCCCGGTCGTCCAACTCCAGAGGCGACTGGTAACTTGGCTCCTATGCCACCAAACCGACGCGCGTTCGCTGTGCTGAGCGGTCTCGCTCTGCTTCTCCTCTCAGCGGGCGCCACGGTCGCCCAGACACCGTCGAAGCCCAACATCATCGTCATCCTCGCCGACGACCTCGGCGTCGAGACCCTGGGCGTCTACGGCGGCACGTCCTACGAGACGCCGGAGCTCGACCGGGTCGCCGCGGAGGGGATGCGGTTCGAGAACGGGCACTCGCAGCCGCTGTGCACGCCGACCCGGGTCAAGCTGATGACGGGGCTGCACAACCACCGGAACTACCGGGAGTTCATGGAACTTGATCCGGCCGACGTCACGTTCGCCCACGTGCTGGCGCAGGCCGGCTACCGGACGGTGATCTCGGGCAAGTGGCAGTTGACGAACAACCTCTACGTGGTCCACGAGGGGGCCTCGCCGCAGCAGGCGGGCTTCGACGAGCACCGGCTCTGGCAACTCCGGCGGGAGGGTCGCGGATCGCGCTACTGGGGACCGACCCTGGTCACGAACGACCGGAAGGAGACCTGGGGTGAAGACATCTTCGGGCCCGATCTGACGAACGACTTCGTGCTCGAGGCGATCGACGAACACGCTGCGGCGGATCCGGCGACCCGCAAGCCGCTCTTCGTCTACTACCCGATGGCGCTTCCCCACGATCCGTTCGTGACGACGCCGCACCATCCGGACGCGGAGTCGAACCAGGAGCGGTTCGCGGCGATGGTGGCCTACATGGACCACCTGGTGGGGCGGGTGCGGGCGAAGCTCGTCGAGCACGAGCTGGACCGAGACACGCTGCTCCTGTTCATCGGCGACAACGGCACCTCGACCCGGATCACGTCGGTCCGCGACGGCCGGGAGGTCCCCGGAGGCAAGGGGCGGTCGCTCCAGACCGGCAGCCACGTGCCCTACCTCGCCTGGTGGCCGGGGACGATCCCCGGCGGCCAGGTGAACGAGACCCTGGTCGATGTCGGCGACGTGTTTCCAACCCTGGTCGAGGCGGCCGGCGCCGGCCTGCCTCCGGGCCTCGACCTGGACGGCGAGAGCCTGCTGCCGATGCTGAAGGGCGGTGCGCCGCTGGAACGGGACGCCCTGTTCATCCACTACGAGTCACGCTGGTACGCCGGCCCTCCGGCGCGCTATGCCTTCGACGAGCGCTTCAAGCGCTACGACGACGGTCGGCTGTTCGACCTCCTCGCCGACCCGAACGAGCAATCGCCGCTCGGCGCCGCGAGCCTCGCGCCGGAAGACGCCGCCCGCGTCGACGCGATCGACGCCCTGCTCGCCTCCAAGCCCGGAGCGATCCGCACCGCCGGCGCCTGGAGGCCCCCGACACCCGCCGTCAACCGCTGGACGCCGCCCGCCCACCGGCCGAACATCCTCCTCTTCATCGCCGACGACATGACGTACAGCGACGCCGGCGCCCTGGGCAACCCCCAAGTCCACACCCCGAACCTCGACCGCCTGGCCGAGCAGGGAACGACCTTCACCCACATGTACACCGCCACCGCGATGTGCTCGCCCACCCGGCACATGCTCTACACCGGCCAGTACCCGGTGCGAAGCGGCGCCTACCCGAACCACGCCAAGGCGAATCCCGGCACGAAGAGCGTCGTCCACTACCTGAGCGGCCTCGGCTACCGGGTCGGCCTGGCCGGCAAGTCCCACGTGGCGCCCGAGGAGGTCTACCCGTTCGAGAAGGTCGCGGGACGCGACCTCGACCCGGGCCGGATCGGCGAGTTCGTCGGCCGCGATCCGGAGCAGCCCTTCGCGCTGATCGTCGCCTCGACCGAGCCCCACCAGCCCTGGAGCAAGGGCGATCCGTCACGCTACGACGCGGCGTCGCTCAAGCTGCCGCCCTACTTCGTCGACACGCCGGAGACGCGCGAGGCGTTGACCCGCTACTACGCCGAGATCACCTTCATGGACGGCCAACTCGGCCAAGTCCTCGACCTGCTCCGGGAGCACGCCGCGCACGAGAACACGCTGACCATGTTCTACAGCGAGCAGGGGATCAGCGGCCCCTTGGCCAAATGGACGCTGTACGAAGCGGGCATCCGCACCTCGCTCGTGGCCCGCTGGTCCCGCAGGATTCCGGCCGGGCGGACGTCAGCCGCGCTGCTCCAGATCAACGACCTTCTGCCGACCTGGATCGAGGCCGCCGGTGGCGCCGTGCCGCCCGAGATCGAGGGCGAGAGCATGCTCGACCTGCTGCTCGAGCCCGGCCCGAAGCACCGCGACGTCGTCTACGGCATTCAGACGACGACCGGCATCATCGCGAACCTGGCGCCCTATCCGATCCGGTCGATCCGCGACGAGCGCTACAAGCTGATCTGGAACATCGCCCACGAGAACCGCTTCACGAACCTGGTCACGCAGGAGAACCGCGACGGCTTCTACTTCTCGTGGCGCGACGCCGGGGAAACGGATCCGGCTGCCCAGGCGCTCTACGAGCGCTACCAGCATCGGCCGGAGTTCGAGTTCTTCGATCTGGAGGCGGATCCGCATGAGATGACGAACCTGGCGGACACACCGCAGCACCAGGAGCGGCTCGCTTCGCTGCACAAGCAGTTGCGCGCATGGATGGAAGATCAGGGCGATCTCGGGCTGGAAACCGAGATCGAAGCCCCGGAGCACCAGTCGCGGCCGCGCTAGCGGTCGCCCCCCGCAGGCGGCGGATAGTACGTCTCCCCAACCGTGCGGCCACCGTTGCCGTTCGGTCGCTCCAGTCGACCTGACAGTGCCTGCCGCGCCAGCTGGTTCGCAGCGATCAGTGAAACGACCGCCAGGCCGCCGATGTAGTCGGCCAGCGCCTTCAGGTCGCCGCCATCGGCCAGTTCCAGCGCGTTGATGTAAGCCGTCTTCTCCTGCGCCGTGATCACCGGCGGCGGCAACGAGCGCTTCAGGTACGCCCAGGCCATCAGGAGCCGGGACACCCTGCCGTTGCCGTCCTGAAACGGATGACAGCACACGAAGCGGTGGTGTAGCCAGGCGGCCTCCGCGTTGACGGGATAGCCGCCTGTGCCCACAAGCTCATACTCGGCAAAGAAACGGTCCATCTCGGGTTGCACCTGCTCGGGCGGGCAGTACTCGTGAACCCGGCCGTCGGCGCGTCTTGGGTTGTTGGGCTGGATCTTCCACTGGCCCCTGGTCCTGAACGGAACGGCCACCCGGCGGCCCTCCAGGTCCACGCCGGCAACCGTCTCCTGGTGGCGGGTCAACAGTTGATGCCAGCTCTTGACCATGTGCTCCGAAAGCGCGCGTCCGCTCGCGACATCTTCGAACACCATGTCGTAGGCGGCTTCCTGGTCCTCGAGCAAGCCGCGGATCGTGTCGTCGCCAAGCGCCTCGACCGTGTGTGCGCCTGCCACGCCCGCAAAGCCCTCCGCCACCAACTGCTCGGTGACCCCGTGACGCATCGTGTAGAGACCCTCGATCTGCCCGGTCTCGACAGCGAATGCCCGAACGCGCTCCCGGAGCCAGGCCTGCATGAAGCGCTCCTTGGCGGCATCACGCTTGAGCTCAGCCAGGTGCCGTGCCCAGGCCGTCTCCTGTTCCACCTGTCCGGGCAACGCCCACGACTCGGCACCTTCGGGCATTCCCTCGAGGGGCGTCCAGCGCCACGGCTCATCGGCGGTCATCGCCTGATTGTAGTGACGCTCCCGCTACGCTGCCGTCTCCTGTTGCGCGTACTGCAACTGGTACAGGCGCCAGTAGACGCCGCGGAGCTCCAGGAGTTCGTCGTGGGTGCCGTGCTCGCAGATGGCGCCGTGGTGAAAGACGTAGATGCGGTCGACGTCCTTGATCGTCGACAGGCGGTGGGCGACGACGATCGAGGTCTTGCCTTCCATCAGGTGGCGGAGGGCGTCCTGGATCAGGGCCTCGGTTTCGGTGTCGACGCTGGAGGTCGCTTCGTCGAGCAGCAGGAGCTGCGGTTCGCGGGCCAGGGCGCGGGCGAAGGAGAGCAACTGCCGCTGGCCGGTCGAGAAGTTCACGCCGCGCTCGCTGACCTTGTGCGCCCAGCCGTTCGGCAGGCGCTCGATCAGGTCGTCGACGTGGGTGGCGCGCGCCGCCTCGTCCACTACCTCCTCGGCGACGTCGCGGCCCAGGACGATGTTGTAGCGGAGGTCCCCGTCGAACAGGAAGACGTCCTGGAGCACGAACGCCATCCGCCGGCGCAACTCCGGTTTCGGGATGTCCCGGATGTCCCTGCCGTCGACCCGGATCGATCCTTCCTGCAGCTCGTAGAGGCGCGCCAGCAGCTTGAGCGTCGTCGTCTTCCCGGAGCCCGTGTGGCCGACGATCGCGACCCGTTCGCCGGGTCTGACCCGGAACGAGACGTCGCGCAGCACCGTCTCCGCGCCGTAGGCGAAGGTCACGCCCTCGAACTCCACCTCGCAGCCAGCCGCCGGCACTCCCGACTCCGCCGCGGCGACCGCTGCTGCGGCCGCCGATTCGACCCTGCCCTCCGGTTCCCGCGGCTCGTCCAGCAACTGGAACACGCGCTCGGCACTCGCCATGGACGACTGCATCACGGAGTACTTCGCCGACAGGTCCATCAGCGGCCGGAAGAACCGGCTCATGTAGTCGGAGAACACGTAGATCGTGCCCAGCGTGATGCCGCCCAGTCCCATCATCTGCGCGCCGTACCAGAAGATGAGCGCCCGGGTCAGGTTCGTCGCCAGATCGACGGTCGAGAACAGCAGCGCGTCGTAGCGGATCGAGCGCAGCCAGGAATCCCGGTGAGAGGCGTTCTCCCGACTGAAGTCCTCGAAGTTGCGCCGTTCGCGGGCGAACAACTGGACCACCTTCATGCCGGAGATCGTCTCCTGCAGGTGGGCGTTGAGTCGCGCGATCTTGACCCGCACCTCCCGGTAGGCCTCCCGCACCTTGTAGCGGAAGATCGCCGCCGCGATGCCCAGGACCGGCACCAGGGCCAGGGCCGCCAGCGCCAGCCGCGGGTCGATCGCGAACAGCATGGTGAGAATGACGACCATGACGAACACGTCCGCCACCATCGCGATGACACCCGCCGAGAACATCTCGGCAAGGTGCTCCAGGTCGTTCGTGAGCCGCGTCACGAGGCGGCCGACCGGGTAGCGGTCGAAGAAGCGCATCGGCAGCCGCTGGACGTGATCGAACAGCGTCCTGCGGACGTCCCGGACCGTGCGCTGGCCGAGCGAGATCATCGTGAAGGCCCGCAGCCAGTCCATGATCAACGTGACGATCGAGATGGCGAACACCAGCCCGAACATCCAGGCCAGGGACCCGAGTCCCAGGCGGGGCGCGACGAAGGGCGCCATCCACCCCACCTCCGTCGTCGCCTCTCCCTCGGTCAGGTAGTTCAGCGCGGCGCCGACGACCAGGGCCGGCATGAGTTCGAGGACGGCGCGCGGCGGAATCAGGGCGAAGTTCAGCCCGATCCAGCCGCGATACGGCCGCATGAACGGCCAGAGCCGCTTGATCAAGTCCGTGTCGTAGACCTTGCCGAGGTCACGCTCGCGGCCGAGCTGGGCAGCCTCGCTCCGCTCCTCGCTCACGACGGCTCCCCCAGGGGCAACCGCTGCTGACCCGCAACGGCCGGGGCAGGGACGCCGGCGGCCGGCTCCGGCACCGCCGCACCGCCGTCGCCAAGGTCGAGTTCCGACAACAGCTCCTGGCGATGGTGCAGGCGGGCATAGAAGCCGCCCAGCTCGACGAGCTCGCGGTGGGTCCCACGCTCGCTGATCCGGCCGTTCTCGAGCACGACGATCTGGTCCGCGTGCCGCACGGCCGAGATCCGGTGCGCCACGATGAAGCACGTGCGGCCGCGCCGCCGACCCTCGAGGTCGCCCAGGATCGCCTCTTCGGTGCCGTGGTCGACGCTCGAGAGAGAGTCGTCCAGGATGAGGATCGACGGGCGCAGGATCATCGCCCGCGCCAGGGCGACGCGCTGGCGCTGGCCACCCGACAGGGTGACCCCCCGCTCGCCGACGACGGTGTCGAAGCCGTCCTCGAACTCCTCGATCTCCCGCTCGACCTGGGCCCGGGCGGCCGCCCGCCTCACCTCCTCGAGGTGAACGTCCGGCACGCCGTAGCGGATGTTCTCGGCCACCGAAATGGAGAACAGGAAGCTGTCCTGCGGCACCATCGCGATGCTCGAGCGGAGCAGATGGACCGGCATCCGGTTGAGATCCACGCCGTCGATCAGGATCGCGTCGTCGTCGACCTCAAGGAGTCGCGGCACCAGGCTGACGAGGGTCGTCTTGCCGGAGCCGACCGGTCCCACGATGCCGACCGTGCTGCCGGCCTCCACGGTCAGATCGACGCCCTTGAGCGCCGGCACGTAGCTGCCCGGATAGGTGAACGTGAGGTTGCGGAACTCGACGCGCCCCCTGATCTCCGAAACCGCGGCGACATCCTCGCGATCGCGGATCGACGGCACGATGTCCAGAACGGATCCCAGCCGCTCCAGCGCCGCGAGGCCGCGCTGGGTGATCGACACGACGAAGCCCAGCATCATCGTCGGGAACGTGAGCATGCCGATCAGGCCCCAGAACAGCCACAGGTCCTCGGTGCCGAGCTGACCCGCCTGCACCCGCTGCCCGCCCAACCACAGCACGACGGCAGCCGACAGGGCCGGCACCAGGCCGACGCTGGCGAACATCGTCGTCTGCATGACCCCGACCCTCATCATCCGCCGGAAGAGCTCCTGGTTCTGGTCCTCGAAGCGGTCCCGCTCCAGGTCGGACAGGTCGTAGGCCTTCACGACCAGCGCGCCCGACGCGTTCTCCTGCACGACCGTGGAGACCTTGCCCAGCTGCTCCTGGCCGGCCAGATTGGCCTGGAACATGTAGCGGCTGTAGTGGCGCGTGATCAGGACGAAGAGCGGGAAGGGCCCCAGCGCCCAGAGAGTCAGCGTCGCGTCCACCGGCAGCAGAACGATCAGCGCGCCCGCGAACAGCACCGGCGTCTGCAGCAGGTTCAGGAGTCCCATCCCCAGGAACATCCGGATGCTGTTGATGTCGTTCACGGCCCGCGACATGAGGTCGCCGGTGCGGTGAGCGAGGTAGAAGGACTGCGGCAGGCTCTGGAGATGGACGAAGTAGTCGTTGCGGATCCGGTACTCGATCTGCCGGCCGATGTTGAACATGACGATGCGCGAGAAGAGCCGCGCCAGAGCCAGGCAGACCGAGGCGACGACCAGCCAGAGGATCGCCCGCCCGACCACGTCCGGGGCGTTCTCGAAGGCGGCGACGATGTCCCGGATGGATAGCGGGATGAGCTGAAAGAAGGCCGCGTAGAGGAGCGTGAGTATCCCGCCCAGGACGTAGGCGCCGGGGGCGAGCCGCATGTACGCGAACAGGCGGGCAAGCGGCTTCTGGCTTCCTGCCGACCCACCGTCCATGGCGGGGGGACCATAACAACGCACCTCCCCCGATCGCCTCGCGGCTGGGGTAGGCTGCCGCAGCTTTCCCCAAGCTCCGTACGCCATTCATGAAGCTCCACTGGTTCGTCTTCCTCACGCTGATCGGCATGTGCTTGGCGGTCGGCGCGGCGTTCGTCGCGCCAACGGAGGTCGTCGTACAGGACGGCGCGACCGAGCAGGTCGTGAGCAGCAGCGGCTTTCAGCACGACCGCTTCTCCACGATGCGCCAGGGCGGTCCTGGCGCCGAGCGCCACGCCACGACGCTCTGGATCGGCTGGGCCTTCGTCATCTTCCAGGTGCTCTTCTTCGGCGGCTGCCTGGCGATGGGCATGGAGCGCCGGGGCGCCGAAGGCCCGTCACTGGGGCCCGCCCGCGGTCCGCTCCTCTACGCCACGTTGATTCTGGCGGCGATCTTCACCGCGCTCGTCTTCTCGTACCAGCGCTACGCCACCGCGGACACGCACACCCTGTTCCTCGGCTTCCCCAGGCCGACGGCGTGGGTCTTCTACGCGGTCTGGCCCTTCCCGGTGTACCTCATGTTCGTCTACATGCGGATCTTCGACCGCTGGTTCTTCACCGAAGAGGACGAACGCAAGGTCGCGGAGCTCGCCGCGGCCCAGCGGCAGCGGGAGCTTGAAGCCGGCGGCAGCGACGCGGCCCGGGCGGGAGGCGGCTGATGGAGGAGAGTCGCAACGCGGTCGTCCTGACCTGCCTGCTCATCTACTTCGCGCTGTGCATCGGCGTCGGCGTCTGGGCGCTCAGGCGCACGAAGTCGTCCCAGGACTTCTTCATGGCTGGCCGCGAACTCGGCATCATCGTCACCGCGTTCGCCCTCTTCTCGAGCACGCTCTCCGGGTTCGGCTTCGTCGGCGGCCCCGGACTCGTCTACAGCCAGGGCATGACGTCGGTGTGGATGATCGTCTGCGGCACGGTGGCGAGCTGCTTCACGTTCTTCCTCGTGGCGAAGCGGCTGCGCATCTTCTCCGAGGTCTACCAGACGGTCTCGCTGCCCGACACGGTGGCGCTCCGCTACCAGAGCGAGGTCACCCGCTTCCTCACAGCGGTGGCGATCATCCTCGGCGTCGTCGGCTACCTGGCGGCGCAGATCATGGCGATGGCGGTCGTGCTGCAGGAGATCCTGAACAGCGTCGACGGCATGCCCCATGTGAGCCTGGGCGCCTCGATGGCGATCTCCGTCGCCGTCCTCGTCTTCTACTGCGTGACCGGCGGCATCATCGCCGGCGTCTACACCGACGTCGTCCAGGGCGCCGTGATGGCGGTGGCCGGTGTGCTGGTCGTGATCGCGGCCGTCAACGCGGTCGACGGCGGCCTCGCCGGCGGCGCAATGACCCTGGTGAACGACGATCCGGAGGCGATCGGCCCCTGGGGCACCCTGGGCATCATGGGGGCGCTGTCGTACTACTTCCTGTTCGTGGCCGGCGCCTGCGGACAGCCGCACATCGTCACGAAGTTGATGATGAACAAGAAGATCCGCCAGTTCAAGCAGATCTTCCTCGTCAGCGCGATCGCCGGCGTTCTCGCGGCGCTGCTGTGGATCGCGATCGGTTTCGCGATGCGGGCTCTGGTCGTGGCGGGCGACCACCCCGAACTCGGCCAGCCTGACGACGCGGCCTACGCCTTCCTGCAGGCGTACGCGCATCCGATCCTGGCCGGCATCGTCTTCGCCGCCCTCTTCGCGGCGATCATGTCGACCGCCGACGGTTTCCTGAACATCGGCGCGGCGGCGATCATCCATGACATTCCCAAGGCGATCACCGGCAAGCCGCTCAAGAAGGAGCTGTTCTGGGCGCGCACGGCGACGCTCGCCCTGGCCGTTGGCGCGGCGCTCTTCGTGAGTCTCTCCAAGGAGGACCTGGTCGCCCTGCTCGGCACCTTCGGCTGGGGGACGTTCGCAGCGGCGCTCGTGCCCACCGTGGCGATCGGCTTCAACTGGAAACGGGCGACCGCGCTCGCGGCGAACGTCGCGATCATCTCCAGCCTGGCGGTCAACTTCTTCATCGAGATCAGGGAGATCCAGGTACCCCACGGCATCCACGGCGGCGCCATCTCGCTGCTGCTGTCGCTGACGCTCTTCTTCGGCATCTCCCTGCTGTCGAAACCGAAACCGCTGCCAGACGAGATCGACGCGATCATCGACCTGTAGTGACCGTCTCCCCCGATTTCCAACGCCCCGACGCCGCCGTAGAACCCCGCTTCCCGGACGTCGACGCGGTCATCGCCGCACTCCGCGCCGAGGACTACATCGCGGAGCGCGACCTCGCCACCGCGATCTACCTGTCGCTGCGCATGGGCAAGCCGATCTTCCTGGAGGGCGAGCCCGGCGTCGGCAAGACGGAGGTCGCCAAGGCCCTCTCACGCTGCCTGGGCTCCGAGCTGATCCGGCTCCAGTGCTACGAGGGCCTCGACGTCTCGACCGCCGTCTACGAGTGGAACTACCGCCGGCAACTGCTCCACCTGCGCGGGCTCGAGGCGACGGGCGGCGGCGACGCCCGCACCGCGGTCGACGACGTGTTCTCCGCCGACTTCCTGCTCGAGCGGCCCCTGCTGCGAGCGGTCCGCCAGAGCCGCAGGGGCGAGGCCCCGCCCGTGCTGCTGATCGACGAACTGGACCGGGCCGACGAGGAGTTCGAGGCCTACCTGCTCGAAATCCTGGCCGACTTCCAGATCACGATCCCGGAGATCGGCACCGTCGCCGCCGAGACGCCGCCGGTCGCCGTCGTGACGTCCAACCGCACCCGCGAAGTCCACGACGCGCTGAAGCGCCGCTGCCTCTACCACTGGATCGACTTCCCGGACTACGAGAAGGAAGTCCAGATCGTCCTCCGCCGCGTCCCCGAGGCGCCCGAGCACTTCGCCGCCGAGATCGTCCGCCTGGTCCAGGCGCTCCGCGAGGAGGATCTCTTCAAGCATCCAGGCGTCGCCGAGACCCTCGACTGGACGAACGCCCTGATCGCCCTCGACCAGGAAACGCTCTCCGACGCCATCCTGCGCGACACGCTGGGCGTGCTACTCAAGTACCAGGACGACCTCGACAAGATCGACGACGAGGCGGTGCGCCGGCTGTTGCGGAAGAGCCAGTCAGAGTAGCGGGCACGCCAGAGAGCAAGGACTCAAGGAGTGAGCGTCCGGGCTACTCGGATACCGTTGTTGCGGAAACGGTTGCCGGCGCTGTACCTGTAGCGGTTCGCGGAGCGGAGGAACCTCGGATAGCCGTACCAGGAACTGCCGCGCAAGACGCGACGGGAACAATCGCCCGACTGCCAGGCGCTCCCGTCCGAGGGCGCACCCCCGTAGCTACCATTCCAGCAGTCCTGCACCCACTCGAACACGTTCCCGTGCATGTCGTGAAGACCCAACCCGTTCGCGTCAAACGAACCCACGGGAGCCGTCCCTTCCCAATCCCACCGGCTCCCGCAACCACTGCAGTTCGCGCGACCCGAACCGATCTCGTTCCCCCAACTGTAAGCCGTCGACGTACCAGCGCGAGCCGCATACTCCCACTCCGATTCGCTCAGCAAACGGTACTCCGCTCCCGTCTCGGTAGACAACCAACTCACGTACTCCTGAGCGTCATCCCAGGACACGTTCACCACCGGACGATTGCCGCGACCCCAGCCCTCATCGTCCGGACGATGACTGCAACCGCCGGCCGACACGCAAGCCTCCCACTGCGCGAACGTCACCTCGTGCTTCGACACCGCGAAAGCCTGCGGGATCGTCACCTCGTGCACCGGCAGCTCGGCGTCCCCGCAGCGCACACCCGACACGCAACCCATACGAAAACCGCCCGCCGGAATCACCACCATCTCCGGACCGTTCCCACCCGAACGCAGCGCGTCATGGAACGTCTCGCCCGATACGCCCCGACCGCTGCCGGCGGAAGCCGCCGCAGCCCCGGTTTCCGCCGCATCGATCTGCCTGTCCGGGGGCAACTGCGCGGCGGCGGGAGTCGACGTACACAACACAGCGAATGCCAGGGCGGCAGTCGGAAGTCGCAGGGGCCTCTCGGTCATCTCGCTCTCCTTGGGATGGCGGGTGGCGCGACTCTACTAGCCACCCCCTCGGCGCTTGGACCGGCCCTCGGCGACGATGACTGAGACGGCCGCGGCTGTGACGCGCGGCCACCTGCTGCGCAACATCGTCCTCTTCGGCCGCCTGCTGCGGGTCGGCAGCCTCGACGTCACGCCGACCCAGCTCCGCGACTGGGTGGCCGCGCTCGAACTGGTCGACCTCGCCCGCAAGCGGGACGTGAAGGCGGCGGCCCAAGCCGTCCTCGTCAGCCGGCGCCGCGACCTGCCCTGGTTCAACAAGGCGTTCGAGCTGTTCTGGCAGGCCCGCGACCCGCGGGAGCTCGAACAACTCGAACTCGGACTGATGATCCAGCGCCGGACCGAGCGGACAAAGCGAGCGGCGATCCAGAAGCTGGCGCTGAACGACAGCGACGGGGGCGATGAGCGCGAGGACGACCGGGACCGTACCGCCCGCGCCCAGCTCTACAGCGCCCGCGAAGCGTTGCGCCAGAAGGACTTCGCCGAACTCGAAGGCGACGAACTGGACGACATCAAGCGCCTGATGGCCACGATGCGTTGGGAGCTCGAGACCCGCCGTACCCGGCGGCTCCGGCCGGACCGCCACGGCCACCGCCTCGACCTGCGCCGGACGCTGCGCCGCAGCCTGACCCAGGGCGGGGAAATGGTCGACCTGGTCCACCGGGGCCGCAAGCACCGGCGGCGACCGCTGGTCCTGCTCTGCGACATCTCGGGCTCCATGGAGCCCTACTCGCGGCTGCTGCTCCACTTCATCTACGCCGTCTCACACCCACGGTCCGCCGACCCGGGCGTGTCGCGAGTCGAGGCATTCGCGTTCGGCACCCGGCTGACCCGTCTGACCCAGGAGCTGGCCGAACGCGACGTCGACCGGGCGCTACAGGCAGCCGCCCATCGCATCGAGGACTGGGGCGGCGGCACCCGCACCGGCGACGCCCTGCGCGAGTTCAACTTCACCTGGAGCCGCCGCCTGCTCGGTCAGGGCGCCGCCGTCCTGATCATCAGCGACGGCTGGGACCGCGGCGACATCGGCCTGCTCGGCCACGAGATGGAACGCATCCACCGGAGTTGTCATCGCCTGATCTGGCTCAATCCACTGCTGGGTTCGCCGGACTACCAGCCGCTGACCCGCGGCATCGTGGCCGCGCTCCCGCATGTCGACGACTTTCTGCCGGTCCACAACCTGGCGAGCCTGGAGCAGTTGGGGGACTTGCTGGCCGCGATGTAGCGCCGCCTTCGGCGGCAGCGGGTCAGAAGACCCGCGCACCCAGCGGATCCAGCGGACTACCGCCGGAGGTTCTGCTCCAGAAAGCGCGTCATCATCCGCTCGATGAACGCGGCGTCGTCGATCTCCAGCGCGACCGTCGACGCCGGCTCGGCCCCGGGTTCGAACAGGGTCATGCTGCGCTCGTCGACGGTGACGCGGCCATGTTCGAGGCCGAACAGGTCGGGCCACAGCAGGTAGCCGACGGCGACGGCGTCGAAGAGGCGCGGCGTGGTCTGGTTCCGCCCCTCGTTCCGCCACAGGGAGTAGAGCGCGGTGACCGCGTCGGTCAGCGGCGTGCCGCGCATGTGCAGGTGGAGTCGCCGGTCGGCGTCGAGGCGGACGTGATCCGTCACGTCGAGCGGGATGTAGACCACGTCCGTGCCTCCGGCCTGCACCGCAGCGTCGAAGATGCGCGACGAGGCGGCGTCCGCGAGGACGTTCCACTCGCGCTGCGGGTCGCCGCCGTCGTAGCCCGAGCGGATGGAGCCGTACATCGAGACGACCCGCTTCGCGTTCTTCAGCACGTCCGGGTCGAGTTCCAGCGCGTCGGCGATGTTCGTCACCGGGCCGACGGTGAGCAGCGTGATCTCGCCTGGACTGGCTGCCAGGGTCTCGACGATGAACTCGGCCGCCGGCTGCGCCCGCGGCTGCACCTCGTCGAAACCGCGCGCCCAGTGGAACTGCCGGTTGTACGGCGCCTCGGCGAACTGCTCGTGGGGGTTGCCGTCACGCAGCGTGACCAGGGGCGTCTCTCGGCCGACGTGGACGGGGACGTCATCGAACCCCGTCTCCCAGAGCATGCGGAGCGCCAGGGGCGCGCGGTCCGGCGTGCGCGCATGACCGACGGTGATGCCGACAAGCTCGATCTCGGGGCTCGCGAGAAGCAGAGCCAGAGCGTAGGCGTCGTCGATGTCCGAGCCGATGTCGCAGTCGAAGAGGACCTTCTGGGGCTCGGCTGGGGTGGGTTGCGCGGCAGCGGGCGCCATGGAAACGAGGAGGGCGAGGAGGAGAAGAGCCGGAGCCGGCCAGAGGCCGGCGCGTTCTTGACGCCGCCTTCGGCGGCAGCGGGTCAGAAGACCCGCGCACCCAGTGGCCAACGCCGCAACAAGTTGCCTCCCGAGACCGTCCGTTTCCTTCGTCATCACCATGCTCCTCTCCTCGCTTCCATGCCTTTCGACGCCGAGGGCGTAGTATTCCGCGTTCATGCCCGACTCGCGACTCCGACGGTTCGTTCGCGATCCCCTGTTCGTGTTCCTGGTGATCGGGGTCGGGGTGTTCGCGCTCGACCGCATGGCCGGCGGGGTCTTCGACGCGGAAGGCCGAACGATCGTCGTCAACCGGGCGCAGGTGATCCGTCTGGCCGATCTCTGGAGCGCGCAGATCGGCCGGCTGCCGACCGTGGCGGAACTCGACTCCCTGGTTGACGACCACGTCCGGGAGGAGATCCTGGTGCGAGAGGCGGCCCGCATGGGTCTCGACCAGGACGACACGATCGTCCGCCGGCGCCTGGCCCAGAAGATGTCCTTCCTGATCGAGGACACGGCGGTCGCGGACGCGGTGCCGGACGCCGAGCTTGAGCAGTACTTCGAGGAGAACGCGGAGCGCTACGGGGAACCGCGGCGCTTCACGCTCCGCCACGTCTACGTCAGCCCCGATCGCCGCGGCAGCGACGAGGAAGCGGCCAGGGCGGCTTCCGACATTCTCGATCAGCTCCGCGCCGAGGGCAACGACGCCGCCCCCGAGAACACGCTCTGGCGGCGACTCGGTGATCCCTTCATGCTGCGCCGCGAGTACGGACGCCGCACCGCCGAGGACCTGGCCGAACTGTTCGGCGGCGCCTTCGTCGACGGACTGGAGACACTGCCGATCGGCGAGTGGGCGGGACCGGTCGAGTCCGCCTACGGCTACCACGTCGTTCGGCTCTCCGTCCGCACGGAAGCGCAGCCGGCGGTGCTCGAGGACGTGCGCCGGCGCGTGCTGGACGACGCCCAGCGCGACGCTCGCGACGCCGCGAACCGGGCCGCGCACGAGCAACTGCGCGAGCGCTACCGGATCGTGGTCGAGGAGATCGACTTCCTCTCCGAACTGGAAGGCGGCGGCGTGGGCGAGGCCGGAGCCGAGCCCTGAGCCGCCCCCTCGGCCACCTGCTCCCGGCGGTAGCGACTCTCGCCGGGTTGTTCGTAGCGGCGATCCCCGCGGAGGCCCACGAGGTCCGCCCCGGCTACTTCGAACTGAACGAGTCGGAGCCCGGAACCTTCGAGGTCTTCTGGAAGCAGCCGCGCCGCGGCGCGCTCCTGCTCGTGCTCGATCCGTTACTGCCCGAACACTGCACCGAGACCGCCCGGCACCCGCCTGAGCACCTGGCCGGCGCCCTGGTCGAACGCTGGACCGTGGAGTGCGAGGCGGCGGACGGCGACCCGGACCGCATGTTCCACGGCGAGACCTTCGGCATCGACGGTCTGGAACGCACCCTGACGGACGTCCTGCTCCGGATCAGCTTCGCCAACGGCGACAGCCTCACCCAGTTGCTCCGGCCGGAAGAGCCCTCGGTCACCGTGGACCGGGAGGCCGCCGGCAACGCCTGGCCCTACTTCCGACTCGGCGTCGAGCACCTGGTGTTCGGCTTCGACCACATCCTGTTCGTCATCGGCCTGCTCTTCTACGTCCGCGACCCCTGGCGCCTGGTCGGCGTGATCACGTCGTTCACTCTCGCCCACAGCATCACGCTGGCTCTTTCGTCCCTGGACGTGGTCAAGCTCTCACCCGCGCCGGTCGAGGCGGTGATCGCCCTGTCCATCCTGTTCCTGGCGGTCGAACTGCTGCGTCCCGAGGATCAGCGATCGCCGATCACGACGAAGAGCCCGTGGCTCATCGCCTTCGCCTTCGGCCTGCTGCACGGCTTCGGCTTCGCCGGCGCCCTGGCCGAGATCGGCCTGCCGCAACGGGCGATCGCGATGGCGCTCTTCCTGTTCAACGTGGGCGTCGAGGTCGGGCAGCTCCTCGTCGTCGCGGTGGTGCTTTCCCTGCTGGCCCTGGTCAAGCGAGTCGGCATCGTCGTGCCGGAGCTCATCGTGCGGGCGCCGATCTACGCCACCGGGATCATCGCGGCGTTCTGGTTCGTGGAGCGGATGGGCCGGATCGTCGTCTAGAACCGGGCGCTAAGATGACGCTTCCGTCAACACCGCAGCGACAGTGAAGGGAGCCCCATGGCGAAGGCAGGCGACGACGACCGGAAGGGCGACAACGGCAAGCCGAAGGGCCTCATCAACCGCTTCCTGACCGCCATCGAGGTCGTCGGCAACAAGCTGCCGGACCCGGCGATCCTGTTCCTGCTGCTGCTGTTCCTGACCTGGATCGCTTCGGCGCTGCTGGCGCCGGTCCAGCTCGCGGACATCCACCCGGTCACCGGCGAACCGGTCCGCATCCAGAACCAGCTCACCGGCGAGGCACTGGCGACGTTCATGGCGCGGCTGGTGACGACGTTCACCGGGTTCGCTCCGCTGGGCGTGGTGCTCGTCGCGCTGCTCGGCGTCGGCGTGGCGGAGAAGACGGGATTCATCAACACGGGCCTGCGGCTGATCCTCGGCTTCACGCCGAAGAGTCTGCTGACCCCGATGCTGATCCTCGCGTCGATCGTCAGCCACACGGCGGCGGACGCCGGTTACGTCCTCGTCATCCCGCTAGGCGGGGTCATCTTCTATGCCGCCGGACGGCATCCGCTCGCGGGCATCGCGGCCGCCTTCGCCGGCGTGTCGGGCGGCTTCTCGGCCAACTTCATCCCCTCGGGCATCGATCCGCTACTGCAGGGCTTCACCCAGTCCGCGGCCCAGATCCTCGATCCCGAAGTCCTGGTCAACCCGCTCTGCAACTGGCTCTTCACGAGTCTGTCCTCGGTCCTCATCGTCGGCGTCGGCTGGTACCTGACGGATCGCGTCATCGAACCACGGCTGCGCAGCACGGAGATCGACGGCGATCCGGAGGACATGCCGACGATGGAGCAACCGAGCCGCCGAGACCGCCTCGGCTTCCTCGCCGGCACGGGTTCCATCGTCCTCGGCCTGGTCGTCCTCTTCGCCTGGGCGTGGCCGGCGTCGTCGGCACTGCGCAGCCCGGACGGAGAGCTCACCGCCTTCACGGCGCCGCTGATGCAGATGATGGTGCCGCTCATCTTCGTCTTCTTCCTGATCCCGGGCGTCGTCCACGGCTACGTCGCCGGCACAGTGAAGACGCACCGGGACATCGTCGACGGCATGAGCGACGCGATGCGCACGATGGCCTACTACCTGGTGATGGCCTTCTTCGCCGCCCAGTTCATCGCCGCCTTCAGCAGCTCGAACGTCGGCCTGCTGATCGCGTTGAAGGGCGCGAACTTCCTCCGCGACCTCGGGCTGCCGGCGCAGGCGACCGTGGTCGGCATCATCCTGCTGTCGGCGGTCGTCAACCTGTTCGTCGGCTCGGCCTCCGCCAAGTGGGCGGTGCTCTCCGTCATCTTCGTGCCGATGTTGATGGACCTCGGCATCTCGCCCGAACTGACGCAGGCCGCCTACCGCGTCGGCGACAGCGTGACGAACATCGTCACGCCGCTCATGCCCTACTTCCCGCTGGTCGTCGTGTTCTGCCAGCGCTACACGAAGAACGCCGGCATCGGCACCGTCCTGTCGCTGATGATCCCGTACGCCGTCACGCTGCTCATCACCTGGACGATCTTCCTGATCGGCTACTGGCTGCTGGGCATCCCGCTCGGCCTCCAGGCGGGCTACACGTATCCCGCGGCCTGATCGCGCAATGAAGACACCGTCGACACTCCCGGCGCTGGCCCTGTTTCTCCTGCTGGCCACCGCGTTCGCGCCGGCCGCCGGAGCGCAGCCGACCCGGCCCGTCTACCCGGTCTACGAGGGCTACGTGCCGAACGACGACGGCACCGCGGTCCTCGTCTTCGGCTACTTCAACCACAACTCGGTCGCGGTCGAGATCCCTGCGGGAGAAGAGAACGGCTTCGATCCCGGACCGGCCGATCGCGGCCAGCCGACCGTTTTCGAACCGGGCCGCCAGCGCAACGTCTGCCTGATCGTCCTGCCGGCCGACCACGAGGGCAACCTGCGCTGGTCGGTTACGGTGGCCGGGAACACGCAGAGGACGACGGAACGGGGCGGAATCGATACGCTCTACCTGATCGAGAACATCTCCATGGCCTACCGTCTGGCAAGGCGCGTCGACACCGCCACCGCCGAGCGCGGCGTCTGCGTCGAGCCGGAGCCGGCCACGACCGGGAGCGAACGATGAAGAACGCACTCCCCCTGTTGACTCCGGCAGCGATCCTGGCACTCGCGTTCCTTGCCGCTCCGGCTGCCCCGCCGGCCGCAGCGGCCGACGCGGACACGCCGACGTTCAGCCGCGACATCGCGCCGATCTTCCAGCGCTCGTGCCAGCGCTGCCACCGGCCCGAGACCGCCGCGCCGATGTCTCTGATCACCTACGAGCAGATCCGGCCCTGGGCACGGTCCATCCAGCGCCGCGTCGAGTCCCGGCAGATGCCGCCCTGGCACATCGACCGGACGATCGGCGTCTACGAGCCGGACCCGAGCCTCAGCGACGAGGAGATCGCCCTGGTGACGGCCTGGGTCGATGGCGGCGCTCCGCGCGGCAACCCCGCCGACCTGCCGCCGTCGATCGAGTGGCCGGACGGCGACGCCTGGGAGTACGGCGAGCCCGACCTCGTTGTCGAGATGCAGGAGGACATGGTGGTGCCGGCCGAGGGCCCCGACCTGTTCGTCAACTTCATCGCGGACACGGGTCTCACCGAAGATCGCTACATCCGCTGGATCGAGGTCAAGCCGAGCAAGGCCGGCAGGCCGACCGTCCACCACACGATGGTCTATGCCATCCAGGACGACGCGGAGTACGTCGGCGAGGACTTCTTCGAGCGCGACGACGACCCGAACCGTCGCGACGCCGACGGCAACCCGGTCGGCTCGCTCCTCATCGAGTACGCGGTCGGCAACACCGGCGACATCTACGCCGAGAACACCGGCAAGCTGCTGATGGCCGGCGCCAAAATCCGTTTCAGCGGCCACTACCACTCGCTCGGCGAGGAGATCCGCGACCGCCAGCGGGTCGGCTTCGGCTTCTACCCCAAGGGCGTCGTGCCGAAGCACCGGATCGTCTCCACCCGGCTCTTCGCCGGCCTGCCAAGCAACCGCGGCTGGCGCAACAACGAGCTCTCCATCCCGCCCGGCGCCGACAACGTCCGCCACGACGGCTACCGCGTCCTCGACCGGCCGATCCAGTTGATCAGCTTCCAGGCCCACATGCACTACCGCGGCAAGGGGATGGAACTCGAGGCGATCCATCCCGACGGCCGCCGCGAACTGCTGACCCGGATTCAGAACTACGACTTCAACTGGCAGATCGCCTATCCCTACAAGCACCCGCCGGTTTTCCCCGCCGGCACTGTCCTGCACGTGACCTCCTACCACGACAACTCGGAGAACAACCCCTACAACCCCGACCCGACCGCCTGGGTCGGCTGGGGCAACCGCACCGTCGACGACATGGCGATCGGCTGGACGAACTTCGTGTTCCTGTCGGAAGAGGACTACGAGGAGCACACGGCGGCCGGCGCCGCGACGGGGGCCGGCGCGGGCGACTAGGCAAGGCCACCCGAGCCGCTACCCTGAACCCGCACGCCCGGTATCCGGCCCGCTTATCTCTCACCAAGAGACGCTGAACTGCCGCCGTCTCGCTGCCGCCGGCGCTACTTCCAGGTCACCGCCATGGCGAAGAAGTGGTCGAAGACTTCCCGGTTGGGGTGGTTCGCGTCGTTGTTCTCGGGACTGCGGATGTAGAAGTCGAGTTGCTGGGCAGCGGGGTTCACTGCTCCCGCGGGGCCTTCGGCCGGCTCGAGCTGCACCTGGAGCGTTTCTCGGTCGCGCATTCCCTGCGTCACCATGAAGTGGATCTGATACTCGCTGTACAGCTCCTCGCCGTCCAGCGTGGCGCGGCCGTAGCCCCAGCCGGCGATGTACAGCAAGCTCTTGGGCCAGTTCGAGTCGCCGCAGCCGGCATCGCCGTGTTCGAACAGGTAGGCCGCGATGCCGCCGTCCTGGCACGGCGAGAACTCGTGGAAGCGGTCGAGTTCGACGACGTAGTCGCCTTCCGAAAGCTGCAACTCGGCCCGGAAGGTCCCCGTGTTCGCGATCTCGTCGACGTCGATCAGGATCTCCCCTGCGACCGGCGCCACGTTGCTCGCGTCGTCGCCCATGTGGTCCCAGGGCGACTCGTCGTCCAGCCGGCCGACCTGGTGCACGTCGCTGCCCACGATGACGAAGCGGCCGTCGTACAACTCGTGCTGCTCCGGCTCGTAGAGGCCCATGCCGGTGCCCGGCTGGTTGCGGGCGGTGACCGGCGCCGGCTCGGGCTCGGACTCGGCGGTCCCGTCGCCGATGCGTACGGCACAGCCGGCCAGCAGCAGAAGCATGGCCACGGACAACGTCATGCTCGATCGGTACACCCTCATCACTCCACCTCCTCCGAACCACTATAGCCACGCGACAAGGCGTGGGAAGTCGTCGGCGGGGGCTAGAATGCCCTCGTGCTGGACATCCTCTCCGACGTGGACCGCTGGCGCGCGGACGGCCAACGCGTGGCCGTCGCCACCGTGATTCGCACCGTCGGCTCATCGCCCCGGCCCCTCGGCTCGAAGATGGCCGTGTCCGGCGACGGCGGCATCGCCGGTTCGGTCAGCGGCGGCTGCATCGAGGGCGCGGTGATCGAGGAGGCGCAGTCGGTGCTCGAGGACGGTCGCCCCAAGCGGCTCAGCTACGGCATCTCGGACGAGCTTGCGTGGTCCGTCGGCCTGACCTGCGGCGGCGAGGTCGAGGTGCTGGTCGAACGCATCGACGGCTGAGGTCGGGGACCTGCCCGATGGGTTTCGATTCCCTCCGCCGGTCCCTGCTCGCGGGCGAGCGGGTGGTCGCCTTCACCCGCGCCGACGGTGACGAACTCGGGGCGCGCATGCTCGTGTGGCCGGACGGCCGAACAGAAGGCACCCTCCGCGAGCAGGAACTCGACGGAACGGCCCTGGCCATCGCCTCGGCGGAGACCCTGCCGGCCACGGGTCTGCGCGAGATCGAGGGCGTCGAGGTGTTCGTCGAGACCTTCGAGCCGCTGCCCCAGTTGTTCGTCGTCGGCGCCGTCCACGTCGCGATCCACCTCGTCCACTTCGCGCGGCAGCTCGGCTTTCGCACCGTCGTCGTCGACGCCCGCTCGGCCTTTGCCACCGCCGAGCGCTTCCCCCACGCCGACGAGCTCGTCGTCGAGTGGCCGGCGGACTACCTGGCCCGCGTGCCGCTCCACGCCAACACCTACTGCGTCTTCCTCACGCACGACGAGAAGCTGGACAACCCGGCGCTCCAGGTCGCTCTCGAGGCCGGGGTCCGCTACGTCGGCGCCCTGGGCTCCTCGCGAACGCACGCGAAGCGGGTCGCGGCGCTTCGCGAAGGCGGCCTGGGGCAGGAGCTGATTGACCGGATCCACGCGCCGATCGGCCTCGACCTCGGCGGCCGCAGGCCCGAGGAGATCGCGATGGCGATCGCCGCCGAACTCGTCGCGGTGCGCAACGGCAGGCAGGCTGCCGGCAAGGGATGACCGGCCCCGTCTCCGGCGTCGTCCTCGCCGCCGGGCTCTCGACCCGGTTCGAAACCAGCCCGGACAAGCCGAAGCAGCTCTACCGGATCGGCGGCGAGAGCCTGGTCCGCCGAACCTGCCGGGCGGCGCTTGCGTCCGCTCTCGGGGAGGTGATTCTCGTCACCGGCCACGCGGCCGAGAGTGTGCGGTCGGAGGTCGCCGACCTCGACCTGCGGGCGGTCCACAACCCGTCCTACGCCGACGGCCAGAGCGCATCGGTGCGTTGCGGCCTGGCCGCCGTCGGGGACGACGTCGAGGGCACCATGTTCCTGCCGATCGACCAACCCGGTCTCGACGCGGCCGTCATCGACCGGCTGCTCGGTGCGTTCGACGGCCCCGACTCGATCGTCGTGCCGACGTTCCGGGGGCGCCGCGGCGCCCCGGTCACCTTCGGCCGCGCCTGGTTTGCCCACCTGGACGGCCTCCGAGGCGACGAGGGCGCGCGTCCCCTGCTCCGCGAACTGGCCGCTCACGTCGAGGAACTGGAACTCGACTCGGAACTGCCGCTGGTCGACATCGACACGGAGCCCGAGGCCCGGTCGTGGAACGAAAGGCACGGCACGCCGTGACGCCGCTCGACCGACCCCTGCGGCTGGTGCCGCGCGTCCGGAACTACGACTGGGGCACGCTCGACTTCATCCCCTGTCTCTGCGGCCGCGAACCCACCGGCAGTCCGGAAGCCGAGCTCTGGTTCGGGGGCCACCCGGACGCACCGGCCGATGTCGTCCTCGGGTCCGGCGAAGCCGGCTCGATTCCTCTTGACCGATTGATCGCGGAGCGGCGGGTCGACGTGCTCGGCCGCGGCGCCGACCTCCCCTTCCTGACCAAGATCCTCTCCGCCGGCAGGCCGCTGTCGATCCAGGCGCATCCGAGCCGCGAGCAGGCCGCTCACGGCTTCGCGGCCCAATCCACAGGCGGGACCGAGCCCGGAGGCGCTCCCGGCAGCTACCGGGACCCGAACCACAAGCCGGAGCTGCTCTACGCGTTGACCCCCTTTTCCGCCCTCTCCGGCTTCCGGCCGCCCGTGGAAGCGGCACGCCTGCTCGGCGCGCTTGGCCTGGAAGAACTCGAACCGCACGTCCGGCGCCTCGGATCGGAGGGAGCGGCCGCCTACCGGCCCTTGCTCGAAGCGCTCCGCGGGCCCGGCGGCACCAACATGGCCGCCAGAGCCGTTGACGCCGCCCGGCGCGCCTCGAAGGACGCTGGCCCCGGACGGCGGGACGCAGCACGCTGGATCGAGCGAATCGCCGTGTTCCATCCCGAAGACCCACTGGTCATCGCACCCTTGATCCTGCGACTGGTCCATCTCGACCAGGGGCAGGCACTCTTCACGGGACCTGGCGTGCCGCACAGTTACCTGGAGGGCTCGGGGGTCGAGGTCATGGCCAACTCCGACAACGTCCTGCGCCTCGGGCTCACGTCCAAACGGGTGGACGCCCGCGCGCTCCTCGACATCCTCGTCTACGAGGCCGCGGGAGACGCCAGTCTGGCGCCCGAAGTCGAGGAACTGCCCTGGGGACGGCGTACCAGCTTCACGCCGCCGGTCGAGGACTTCCGGTTGGACGTCCTGAGCCTGACCGGCCGCTCCCCCGCGCCGCTCACCGACGACAACGGTGTGCGAGTCGTCCTCGCCCTCGAAGGCGAAGTCGAGGCGCGCAACGTCGCCGGCTCCGAGCGGCTACTCCCCGGGCAGGCGGCACTGCTGAGCGCGTCCGCGACGGCCGTCACCGCGACCGGCCCCGGAACGGTCGCCCTGACGAGGCCGAACCGCCGGGAAACCTAGCCGGAGGACGCTTTCTTCGCGGCCCGTTCCGCCTTGCGCCGGCGTCCCATCTGGAACGCCACCCCGACCACGATCAGCACCGCGACACCGGCATGCGCGGCCAACCCTTCGAGGCCGACGGCCGCCATGATGAGCAGGGCGCCGATGAACGACGAGACGACGATCAGCGCCGTCTCGAAGACGACACGAAGCAGCCACGCGCCGAGTACCGCGGCCGCCGCGATCACGATCCACCACAGGATGTCCCAGCGGACGCCGAAGAAGCTGATCGCCCACAGCGCCGCCCCGGCGCCCAGCAGGGCGCCAGCCAGGGCAACCGCGACCTTGCGCACGATGAAGGCAAGCAGCGCGGCGAGAACACCGACGCCGACCGCGACCATCAGGCGCATCTCGCTTGCCAGAGGCAGCAGATCCTCGGGAACGCCGTAGACGACGAAGAAACCGACCAGACCGATCAACGCCGTGTAGAGCTGACGCCCCAGGAAGAGCAGCAGCAGGCCCGCGACCACCCACAACCAGGGGGGGCCGAGAGCACCCTCGCTGCCGAAGCGGCCGAGGCTGACTCCGTCGCTCCAGAGGCTGATGTTCATGCGCCATCCCCTGCGAGCTCGGAGACGATCCACGCCAGCGCCGCCGCGCGTGGCTCGTCCCTTCCGGCGAGAAGCCCCTCGCGGGTTGGCGACACCGGAGACTCGGGCTCCACCGGCCTGCCCTCGACCCGTTCGCCGCTGGGCCGCTCGAAGTCGGCGATCGCGTGCATCAGCAGGTCGCCGTTCGGCATCCTCTCGATGACCGACGGCAGCGCCGCCGCGGCGGTCGGCTCTCCGAACAGCCTCGCCCGGTCATGGTCCTGGAGGCCGGCGGCGAAGATCTCGCTGGTGCTGGCGCTGCCGCCGTCGATCAGCACGGCCACCGGACCGGCGAAGATCTCGATCCTCTGGCTGGCGCTCGAGACCTGCCGCGGAAAGACGACCAGATTCAGTTCCGTGTTCCGGTTCTTCATCCGGCCCAGAACGACCCTTTCGCCGAGCAGGTAGCCGGCCACACCAACGGCCGTCCCGGCGACACCGCCGGGATTGCCCCGAAGATCGATCAGTACGCCGTCGACGGCCGGCGCGCCCTCGGCGGGTTCACCGTACAGCGCCGCTTCGAACGCCTCGATCACGGGAATCAGCCAGACGTTGAAGCGCACCGCCAGCACGCGGCCGGCGCCGGTTTCCAGCACCTCGGTCTCGAACAGGTAGCGCATCTTCGGCAGGTTGCCGAATCCGATCTCCACGGCGTCGGGATGGTGGGCCCGTTCGAGTTCGAACGTGGACCGACCGCCCGCCGGGTCCGAGAACTCCACCGCGACCGGATCCCCCGGATCCCCGAAGAGCAGGCCCTCGACGGCCCGCAACCGCACCATTCCCGCGACCCAGGGATCGAGGGATTCCAGTTCGAGGCAACCCGCGAGCGGCGCGAGGTTCTGGCTCTGGACCCGAACGAGCTCGAGTCCGGTGCGGAGGCCTTGACGGTCCGCGGACGAACCGGGTTCGACCCGGCTCACGACGGGCGTCGAGTCGACGTAGCGAACATCGAATCCCGGACCCGCGTCCGACGCGGCAGAGCCGCCGGCGCCCGCCACGGCCCGCATCAACGCCCGCGTGCACCTGCCCGTGTCGCCCAAGTCGTCCACCGGCGACGGGCTCTCGACCGAACCCGGCCCCGGCAGAACGCCGAAGTGGGACTGGCCCAGCCGCGAGAGCATGTCCTGCAGGACGAGACGCAGTTCGCCGTTGTTCGCCGCGGCCCGGGCACGGGGCCGCAGCTCATCGCCGACCGCCTGCCAGTCGACGCCGCCCATCGACTGGTCCCAGAACGTGTCGGCGATCTTCCGCCAGGCGAAGTCGAAGGTCTCGACGTTCAGGTCTGCCGACGGTCCGGCCGGCTGCTCCGGAGACTGCCCGACGGCCGCGGCCGCTATCGCGAGGCCGAGAACCGCGAGCCGCACGGTCTGGCGCCATCGATCCACATCCTGCATGGTCGCGAATGCTAGCGTCGTCTGCCGTGCGCGTCCTCTACGTACTGCGGCACGGGAAGTCGGACTGGAGCGCCGCTTACGGCGGAGTCGACCATGAGCGGCCCCTGAACGCCCGGGGCCTCAAAGCCGCCCGAACGATGGGCCGGAGACTCGCCGACCGGCAGGCCCTGCCCGACCGGATCCTCTGTTCGTCCGCCGCGCGCACGCGGCAAACGATCGAACTGGCGGTCGCGGCCGGCAACTGGAACCGCACGACGATTCTGGAGCCGGCGCTCTATCTCGCCTCCCCCGGCAGCGTGGTCGACCTCCTGCGCGACCAGTCCGACGACGCGCACTCGATCCTGATCGTCGGCCACCAGCCCACCTGCGCGGAACTCGTCCGCCGGCTGACCGGCGACGATCCGCCCCGCTTCGTCACTGCCGCAGTGGCCTGCGTACACCTCGACATCGCCTCATGGAGCGAGGTCGAACCCTACTGTGGCCGGCTGGCCTGGTTCAGCACGCCGCGGTCCGGCGACTGGTCCGCCTAGCGGTTCGGACCGCGCTCCATCGGCACCGGCTGCCAGCGTTCGAGCTCCACTCTCGGCAGCACCGTCGGATTCACGCAACTCATCGGCCAGCGCCCGGAGAGCGCCAGGGCGACCTCACGACCGACGCGCCGCCGCGTCTCGGGCCGCATGCGGGTGGTGGCCGAGGCGACATGCGGCGTGAGGATCACATTGTCCATCGCCAGCAGGGGGTTGTCCGCTGCCGGCGGTTCCCGCTCCAGCACGTCGAGCGCCGCGGCGGCTATCTGGCCGGTGTCCAGCGCCTCGATCAGAGCCGCCTCGTCGACCGTGGGACCGCGACCGGCATTGATCAGCACCGCGGTCTTCTTCATCGCCGCGAACTGGGGACCCGAGAGCATGTGGCGCGTCTCCCGGTTGAGTGGCGGATGCATCGACAGATAGTCGGATCGTTCCAGCAACTCCCCGAAGCTGACCGGTTCGACGCCTTCTCCCGTCATCTTCAGTTCACTGACGTAGGGGTCGTGCGCGATGACCTGCAGGCCGAAGGGCTTCGCGCGCCGCGCGACCGCCCGCGCCACGTTGCCGAACGAGATCAGACCGAGGGTCTGGCCCCAAAGCCGCGGCACCTCGTTGAGCAGGGGCCGGCCCTGGAACCAGTCGCCGCGGCGGACCATCGAGTCCATCTCGCGCATCCGCCGCGCGCCGGCCAGAAGCAGCGCCATCGTGTGGTCGGCCACCTCCTCGATGAACACGTCCGGCACGTTGGTGACCACGATGCCGGCTTCCGTCGCCGCCCCGACGTCGACCATGTCGACGCCGACGCTGCCCACGCCGATCACGATGCAATCGTCGAGACCCGCGATCACCGAGCGGCTGATGCGAAAACCCCAGGACGTGATGACGGCCGCCGCGTCCGATGCTTCGGCCAGGAACTCCTCCTCCGACGTTGCAGCCACCTCGACCAGTTCCGCCACCGGAAGGAGCGCCTCCAGCTCGAAGGTGTATCGCGTGTCGACGGAGGGCGCCTTGGCGATCCCCGGCAACTGGACGACGACTTTCTGCCTGGCGGGCTGGTTCACGGGCTGATTCACCGCGCCGACTCCTGCGAACCGAGTTTCGCCACCGCCCAGTCCCGCAGGCCGTTGTAGTCGGCTTTGCCGTTCGCCGCTCGCCCGACGCTGTCCCGCACCAGGACGCGTTTCGGCGCCTTGTACGAGGCCAGCTCCTGCTTGACCCAGCCGATCACGTCCGGCTCGCTGAAACGCGTCGGATCGTCCAGTTCCACCACCGCGGTGACCGCCTGACCAAACCGCTCGTGCGGCACGCCGACACAGACCGCATCGCGCACGACGGGATGGGTCTTCAGCACCTCCTCGACCTCTTCCGGGAAGATCTTCTCGCCGCCGCTGTTGATGCACACGGAGCCTCGGCCATAGAGCTTGAGCGAGCCGTCCGCCTCGACCGTCGCGTAGTCGCCGGCCATCGAGTAGCGGACGCCGTCCGCCTCGACGAAGGTGGCGGCCGTCTTCTCGGGATCCTTGTAGTAACCGAGCGGGATGTGGCCGGTCACGGCGATGCGGCCGAGCACGCCCGAGCCGGGTTCGACCTTCCGGCCGTCGTCGTCGAGCACGCAGGCGTTGTCGCCGAGCACGAAGGAGGCCGTTTCGCTTGCCTCGCCGGCGGTCGAATCCGAACGGCCCATGCCGATCGACTCGGACGAACCCAGGCTGTCGGTCAGGATGGTCTCCGGCGGACAGTGGCGCAGGAAGTCGCGCTTGACCTCGGCACTCCACATCGCGCCGGACGAAACGACGACCTCGAGGCTCGACAGGTCGAAGTGGCCGGGGTCCTCCTCGAGCGCCAGGACCATCGGCCGGGCGAACGCGTCGCCGACGATGGCCATCGCATTGATCCCCTCCCTGGTGATCGCCTCGAGGGTTGCGACCGCGTCGAAGCGACGGTTGGCGAGGGTCACGACACAGCCGCCGTTCAGCATGCCGCCCAGCGCGGTGAGAAAGCCGGTTCCGTGCATCAGGGGACAGGAAGGCAGCGAAACCCGCCGCATCAGGAGCTCGTCGAACTGGGGTTTCAGGCCCTCGATGCCATCAGACAGGTCGAAGGGATCCAGGCGGCCGTCGTTGCTGATGTGCCAGAGATCGTCCAACCGCCACATGACGCCCTTGGGCATGCCGGTCGTGCCGCCCGTGTACAGAAGCCACAGGTCGTCGCCGCTGCGCGGCCAGGGCGCCTCGAAGCCGAGCGAGTCGCCAGGCAAGTCGCCTGAACGTGGCGCGGACCCGGCCGCCTCTTCGTAGGGGATCGCCCACTCGGGGCATGGACCCGAGCCGTCGTCGACCCACAACCAGGTGTGAATCGCCGGCATCTTCGCCCGGAGATCCGCGATCCGCGACGCGAAGCAGCCGTGGAAGATCACGGCCACGACATCGGCGTTGTCCCAGAGGTAGAGCAGCTCTCCCTCGACGTAGCGGTAGTTCGTGTTGACCGGAACCAGCGACGCCTTGAAGCAGGCCAGCACCGACTCCATGTACTCGGGCGCGTTGTAGAGGTACTGCGCCACCTTGTCCTGGTGTTTCGCGCCGCGTTCGACCAGCGTGGCCGCCACGCCGTTCGCCCGGCGGTGCATCTCCGCCTGCGAGTACCGGCGGCTCGGGGCGCCGCCCAGGGGATCGATGAACGCCTGCGCCGGGGCCTCCGGCCGGTGCTCGGCGATCGCTTCGAGAATGTCCGCGTGATGCCAGTCGCTCATGGGCGCGCAATCTAGCAGCCGACAAGATCCCCCGCTACGCTTGAACCCGTGGAGCGCAACGCGCAAGGGGACACCACCGAAAACGGACCAGTTTCCGCCCCTCTCGGAGCAAGCCTGGCCGCTGTGCTCGTGGCGCTCATGCTCCAGACACCGGCCGCACGCGCCATCGTCTACGTCATGCCGACGGACGAGAGCATGGTGGACCGGTCGCCCATCATCGTCTTCGGACAAGTCCTGAGCGTTCAACCGGGGCCCGCCGGAGCCTCTCCGACGACCGAGTACCTGTTCGCGGTCGAGGAGGTGCTGAAGGGCTTCGTGGGAGGCAGCAGCATCATGGTCCGGCAGCCGGGGGGTGTCTCCGGCGGCACGATGATGAACGTAGTGGGCCTGCCCATGCTGGCGGAGGGCAATCGCGTCCTGCTGTTTCTACACCCGGAGGAGAACGGCGCCCACGGCATCGTGGAGTACGGCCTCGGCATCTTCTCCGAGGCCCGAAGAGGAAACCAGGTCTTCCTGCTGCGCGAGCCCTCGCTTCATGGTGCGGTGACCCTGCCGGAAAACTCGGCGGCGCCCGAACACTCCAGGCACCACGGATACCGCGACGCGGTGGCCTTCCGGCAATGGATCGTCGACCGGGCACGCGGAACAGAACGTCCTTCCAACTACTTCAGGCGCGACCTGCCGGAGCAGCCGACAACTGCCGTGTCGCCGTTTCGACTGACTCACTTCTGCAGTGGAGAGCCACTCCCGTCCCGGTGGCGGAACTTCGGTCGCGGCCAGAGCGTCGAGTTCGAAGTTCTGTCGGGAGGCCAGCCCGGCATGGGCGGAGGCGGTCTGTCGCAAGTGCGCGCCGGCATGCGCGCCTGGAATGCCGACCCGGGAAGCAACGTCGACCTGGAACTCGCCGGAACCGTTTCTCCCGCGCCATACGTCGGTGAACGCGACGGAGAAAACTCGATCACGTTCGAGGACCCCCGCGACGAGGTTGAAGGGGCTTTCGTTCCGGACGCGGGCGGCACGCTCGCACTGACCTCGACCTGGTCAACCTGCGGCGCTGCACACAGCGCAGGCAGCCTTCTTGTTCGTGAGATCGTCGAGTCAAACATCACGACTCAGGACGGATTCCGGAGGTACCTGCAGCAGTTCGATTCGCGGACCGCGGCACGCGCCTTCCAGATCGTCATGACCCACGAACTGGGCCATGCGCTGGGTATCTCTCACCCATGCGAATCCGGGGAAAGCAGTTGCAACAGCACCCGCGAATCCTGGGGAGCGATCATGTGGTGGAGCAACCAGCCCCACCGCGAGCTGGGCACGGCGCTCCACCTCGACGACCGCGCGGCCGTCCGGCGGCTTTACCCGGAGAGAACTTACTCCCCCGCTCCCGACCTTGTGGTCGAGTCTCCGTCCGCGATCGAGAGTTCCGTCGCGCCGGGCGGCGCCTTCACTTTCTACGCGACGGTGCGGAACCGCGGCGACGACCGGTCGAGCGCCACGACCCTCCGCTACTACAGATCGTCGGACAGCACGATCACGACCTCCGACACGTCTGTCGGCAATGACACGGTGCCCGCTCTCTCCCCTTCGGCCACGGACAGACCGTCGATCGGCCTGATGGCGCCGGGAACGCCGGGCACCTACTACTACGGCGCCTGTGTCGACTCCGTCTCCGGCGAAGCGGACACCACGAACAACTGCTCAAACGGCGTCCGCGTCACCGTCGCCGGACCATCGGCTCCGGATCTGGTCGTCGAGTCTCCCCGTTCGACGGAGGCCTCCGTGGCGCCGCGCGGCGCCTTCCGGTTCGCCGCCACGGTGCGCAACAGTGGCGACAGCCCGTCGGAAGCCACTACGCTGCGCTACTACCGGTCGTCCGACAGCCGGATCACCACGTCCGACACGCCGATCGGCACCGATCCCGTGAGCGCGCTCTCGGCCTCGGGCACGGACAGGCAGAACATCGGCCAACGGGCGCCGTCGACTCCCGGCACCTACTACTACGGCGCCTGCGTCGATTCCGTCTCGGGTGAGGTGGACACCACGAACAACTGCTCGAGCGGCGTGCCGATCTCCGTGCTCGGAGCCACGTCAAGCTGCAGTGGAGACACCTGTCTTCTGCAAGGGGAGCGCTTCAGGGTCAAGGCCCGCTACTCGAAGGCTGGCGCCCCGAGCGAGAGCGCCGGAGCCGTCGAGGCAGCGCTGGCAGGCTCCGCCGGGCTGTTCAGCGGCGAAAGCAACGGTCCTGAGCTGCTCGTCAGGATCGTCAATCAGTGCCGCGCGACGGGCTACTGGGCCGTGTACGCGGGGGTCGCGTCGGACGCCGACTTCAGCGTTGCGGTCAGGCATGTCGAAACGAACGAACTCAAGTGGTTCCGCTCCCGGGACGGGCAGTCCATCGTCGACACGGAGGCGTTCGCCTGTACTCGGAGTGACGACCTGGTAGTGCCAGCCGGCCCGGTCAGCGATCCGGAGAATGCAACCTGCAGCGGCGTGACCTGCCTGCTTCAGAGCAATCTCTTCAGGGTGAAGACCTGGTACTCGCAAACGGGCGGTGCGAGTCAGGCCGCCGACGCCATCCCGGTGGACCTCGGCAACGTCGCAGGCCTCTTCGCCTTCGCCAGCGGCCATTCCGAACTGCTGGTGCGGATCGCCGATACGTGCAGCATCAGCGGACACTGGTCCGTCTACGCCGGGGGCGCCTCGGAAGCCGACTTCAACGTCGCGATCCGAGTGACCGACACGAACGAACTCAAGTGGTTCCGTTCACGCGGCGGGCAACCGGTTGCCGACTCCGAAGCGTTCGCGTGCGGCGACCGTGAGCCGCGAGTACCCGACCTGGTCGTCTCTTCCGCTTCGGCAAGCGACGCCAGCCCCATGCCCGGCGGAACGTTCACCTTGAACGCGACGGTCGAGAACCAGGGTAACGGGCGTTCCGCCTCGACGAGCTTGCGCTACTACCGCTCGTCCGACTCAACGATCACAACCTCGGACACCAAGGTTGGCACGGCTGACGTGGCGCCACTCCCGGCCTCGGGCACGAGCGCGGAATCGATCGTTCTCACCGCTCCCTCGACGACCGGAACTTACTACTACGGCGCTTGCGTCGATCCGGTGTCCGGTGAGTCCGCGACCGGGAACAACTGCTCTCCTGCAATCCGCGTCAACGTCGCGAACGGCGGGAGCAGCGTAAGGGAGTACAGGTACGACAACGGGACCTTCGAGACCTTTGAATGGCTCGAAACCTCGAGCGGTCCGGTGTACGAGCAGGAGTTCGCGGAACGGTTCCGGCTGACTCGAAGCGGCCAGGCGACCTACGTGGTCCTGTGCGTCGGCCGAGACCACCGGGGAGCCAACAGTCGAATGCCGTTCACGTTGAGCTTCTACCGCGACTCGGGCGGAGCGCCCGGAACGCGAATCCGCGCGATATCCGGCCACATCACGATCCCAACACCCGGCACCGGCGCCTGCCTGAACCTCGATCTGACGTCCGTGTCTTCCCTGCAACTGGCCAGCGGGTACACCTGGGTGGGACTCGCGTGGCGGAACTCGACGGGCCTGGCACTGGCAATCGACCGCGACGGAACGGGCGGCGGGAGACCCCGGGTCCGAGCCCGCGTGACTTCGGGTTCACAGTGGCCCGACTGGCAGGAGCACCCTGACGGCCGTGCCGTTCGAACCTTCGGGATTCGCCTGGGCGTCGACCACGGGGGAAGCGCGGCCCGATTTCGACAATGAGGAGCTAGCCATGAAGACGATGAGGTCCACCATCCAGAGTCGATTCGTGCAGGTCCGAAGCGTGTGCGGCAGTCTCGCCACGTCGTTGAGCACTCTCTCGACGGTTGCTCTCCTGCTGGCGGCAGCGCCGCCCGCCTCGGCACAGAGGAACAACGTCATCCTCTTCGTCGGCGACGGCATGGGGGTATCGACCGTCACCTCCACCCGCATCGCGACGGTCGGCGTCGACGGGCACCTGGCAATGGACCGCATGCCCTACACCGCCATCTCGCGGACGGCGTCGGCCGACTACATCACCCCCGACAGCGCGGCCACGATGTCGGCGATGATGACCGGCGTCAACACGAACACCGGCGTGATCGGCTTCGGGCCGACGACCGAGTACGCCGACTTCAACGGCAACGGCGACGGCGCGCGCCTGACGAACATCGGCGAGCTGGCCATCTCGATGGGCTACGCGGTCGGCATCGTTACGACGACGCGCGTCACCCACGCGACGCCGGCGGCCGTGTTCGCGCACGTCAACAACCGCAACCTCGAGAACGAAATCGCCGCGCAGATGGTGCCGGGTGGAGCCGGCTTCAACACCCGGCTCGGGGATGGGCTCCACGTGATCTTCGGAGGCGGCAGAAGGCACTTCCTCCCCACCTCGGCATCGGACGACGACGGACTTCCGGGACGCCGGACCGACGGCCGCGACCTGCTGGGCGAGCTTCAGCAACTCGGCTATCGCTACGCCTCGAACCGCCAGGAGCTCAACGCGCTCGGCGGTTCCGGCCGCGCGGTCGGCCTGTTCGCGTCGAGCCACCTGGACTACGAGGCGGACCGCGGCAGCGGCCAGCCGAGCCTGGAGGAGATGACGAGGAAGGCGATCCAGATTCTGGGCGCAACGGGAAAGCCGTACTTCCTGATGGTCGAAGGCGGCCGAATCGACCACGCGCACCACGAGGGGAACGCCTATCGCGCCTTCATCGACACCCGGATGTTCGACCGCGCGCTCAACGCCGCGCAGCGGAGCGTCAACCTCAACAGGACGCTGATCCTCGCGACGGCCGACCACAGCCACGTCTTCACGGTCGCCGGCTACCCGATGCGGCCGCTCGGCGACCTGCGCTACAACCCCCGCTCGGTGCCCGCGTCGTTCCGGAATCAGCCGCACAACGGCATCCTGGGAACGGTCCACGAGATCAACAGCGCCGGCACGATCTCGGAGAGCGGAGACTCGGGCGGCATTCCCTACACCATCCTGGGCTACGCCAACGGACCCGGACATCGCAGCGGTTTGCGCGTCAATCCGAACACGGACAGGACGCCCGGCCACGGCGGCGCCGTTCCTACAGGCACCAGCCACACCGCCTACCGGCAGGAGGCAACGATCCCGCTGGGGCTGGAGACGCACGCCGGGGAGGACGTCGCGATCTACGCCGTCGGCCGCACGGCCGAGAACGTGCGGGGCACCGTGTCCAACACGAAGGTCTTCGACTGGATCAAGGACGGTTTCGCCGGGAGGGGTTCCAGCCCGCCGCGGCCCGGCCCGGACCCTGGCCCGGATCCGGACCCCGAGCCCGAGGCGCCGCATGTCGCAAACTGCACGCCCACGAACACCGTCCTCGAGTTCGAAGGTGGCTACGAGGTCAGCATGTGCTACCTCCTGCCCAACGGCGAGGAGCGCCAGGTCGAAGGCGATCGCTGGTCCAACGAGGCCGGCATCCTGTGGTTCTTCGGCCGCAACAATCCCGAGGTCCTGGTCAAGGTGCTGAACAACTGCAACGAGAGCGGCTACCGCTGGGTGTTCGTGGCGCCCGTCACGACCCTGGAGTTCAGCCTCCGGATCACGGGACCCGGCGGCGCTCCCTGGGAACACACGAACGCACCGGGCGCCACGGCCGCCACGAAGAGCGACCTGAGAGCGTTCCGCTGCGGCTAGGCGGCCGGAACACGCGCCGGCCGCAAGGCCGGCTCCGCCCTGCCGCCTACATGCTCCGCCGGTACTCGCCGCCGACGCGGTAGAGCGCGTCCGAGATCTGGCCGAGCGAGCAGTGCTTGACGGACTCCATCAGCTCTTCGAACACGTTGCCGCGGCGTCGCGCCACTTCCTGCAGCCGTTCGAGACACGCCGGTGAATGGTCGGCGTGCCGGCGGTGGAAAGCGGCCAGGCTCTCGATCTGCTGCTGCTTCTCGTCGTCGGTCGAGCGGATGAGCTCGGCTTCGACCGTCTCGGCGAAGTCCTGGCCCTCCGCGAGGAAGGTGTTGACGCCGACGACGGGCAGGCTGCCGTCGTGCTTCTTCGCCTCGTACTCCATGCTCTCGTCCTGGATCTTCGAGCGCTGGTACATCGTGTCCATCGCCGCCAGCACGCCGCCGCGCTCGGCGAGGCGCTCGAACTCCAGGTAGACCGCCTCCTCCACAGCGTCGGTGAGCTGGTCCAGGGCGAAGGAGCCCTGCCAGGGGTTCTCGCTGCGGTTGAGCCCGAACTCGCGGTTGATGATCAACTGGATCGCCAGCGCGCGGCGCACGGACTGCTCGGTCGGCGTCGTGATCGCTTCGTCGAAGGCGTTCGTGTGCAGGGAGTTGCAACGGTCGAGGATGCCGTAGAGCGCCTGCAGCGTGGTGCGGATGTCGTTGAACTGGATCTCCTGGGCGTGGAGCGAGCGGCCTGAGGTCTGGATGTGGTACTTCAGCATCTGGCTGCGGGCCGAGGCGCCGTACCGCTCGCGCATCGCGCGCGCCCAGATGCGGCGGGCCACGCGGCCGATCACGGCGTACTCCGGGTCCATGCCGTTCGAGAAGAAGAACGACAGGTTCGGGGCGAAGTCGTCGATCGCCATGCCCCGCGCCAGGTAGTACTCGACGATCGTGAAGCCGTTGGCGAGCGTGAACGCCAACTGGGTGATCGGGTTCGCCCCGGCCTCGGCGATGTGGTAGCCGCTTACCGAGGCGCTGTAGTAGTTGCGGACGTTGTGGTCGATGAAGAACTGCTGGACGTCGCCCATCATCCGCAGCGAGAACTCGGTCGAGAAGATGCAGGTGTTCTGCGCCTGGTCTTCCTTCAGGATGTCGGCCTGAACCGTGCCCCGGACCCGGCTCAGCGCGTCGGCGCGGATGCGTTCGTAGACGTCGCGCTCGACCACCTGGTCGCCGGAAATGCCGAGCAGCGCCAGCCCCAGGCCGTCGTTCTCCTCCGGCAGGTCGCCGCGGTAGACCGGCACGTCGCCGCCGGAGCGGCGTTCGATCTGGTCGCGCGCCCGCTCAAGGCCGCCGGTCTCCCGCAGGTGGCGTTCGACCTGCTGGTCGACCGCGGCGTTCATGAAGAAGGCCAGGATGGTCGGCGCCGGGCCGTTGATCGTCATCGACACGGAGGTTGCCGGGTCGCAGAGGTCGAAGCCCGAGTAGAGCCGCTTCATGTCGTCGACGGTGGCGATCGAGACCCCCGAGTTGCCGACCTTGCCCCAGATGTCCGGCCTGAGCCCGGGATCCGAGCCGTAGAGCGTGACCGAGTCGAACGCCGTGGACAGGCGATTCGCCGGCTGGCCGCGCGACACGAAGTGGAAGCGCCGGTTCGTGCGCTCGGCGATTCCCTCGCCCGCGAACATGCGCGTCGGTTCCTCGCCGCTCCGCCGGTAGGGATACACGCCCGCGGTGTAGGGGTAGGCCCCCGGCAGGTTGTGCTTCATCAGGAAGCGCAGCAGGTCGCCCCAGTCCGAGTACTCGGGCAGCGCCAGCTTCGGCATCCGCAGATGGCTCAGGGTGGTCACGTAGTTGTCGCCGGTGACCTCGCGGCCGCGGACCGGGTAGCTGTACTGGTCGGCGCGCGCCGCGTCGACGCGACGCGGCCAGTCCTTCAGGAGTTCCACCGCCTCGGCGCTGACTTCGGCCAGCGCTTCCTGGTATCTCCCGCGCAGGCGAGCGAGGCTCTGGTCGGGCGCCGTCTCCAGCGCTGACGCGTCGTAGCCCTCGAGAGGGGCCGGCAGCTCGGGATCCTCGAGCTCGGCCAGCGCCCGGTAGCAGCCGTGCGCCCTCCCCGCCGCGGCCGCGCGGCGCTCCGCGTCTGCCTCCGCGGCGCGTCCCGCCTCCGCGATCTCGGCCAGGTAGCGGTTGCGATTGTCCGGGATCAGGACCGCCGCCTTCGGCTCGCGCTCGTCCAGGTCGACCTCGGGCGTCCAGACGCCCTCGTCCAGGTCGAGCCGCTCCCGGAGCAGCCGGCACACGTTCCAGAACATCCAGTTGACGCCCGGGTCCTGGAACTGGCTGGCGATCGTCGGGTAGACCGGCACGTCCTCGTCGGCCGTGCCGAAGGCCAGCCGGTTGCGCCGCCACTGCTTGCGGACGTCCCGCAGCGCATCCTGGCCGCCGCGGCGGTCGAACTTGTTCAGGACGATCACGTCGGCGAAGTCGAGCATGTCGATCTTCTCGAGCTGGCTCGCCGCGCCGTAGTCCGAGGTCATCACGTAGACCGAGAGGTCGACCAGGTCGACGATCTCGCTGTCGCTCTGACCGATGCCGGCGGTCTCGACGAGGACCATGGAGAACCCGGACGCCTTGAGCAGAGCGATCGCGTCGCCGAGCACTTCGCTGGTCGCCAGGTGCTGCCGGCGCGTTGCCATGGAGCGCATGAAGGCGCGCTCGCTGCGCAGGCTGTTCATGCGGATGCGGTCGCCAAGCAGGGCGCCGCCCGTCCGCCGGCGCGTCGGGTCGACCGCCAGGAGGGCGATCCGCATGCCCGACGCCGACCCGGGCATGCACTCGAGGAAGCGGTTCAGCAGCTCGTCGGCGACGCTGCTCTTGCCCGCGCCGCCGGTCCCTGTCAGCCCCACGACCGGCACGCCGGCGCCGGCGAGTTGCCACTCCTTGCGCAGCCGGCGCAGCTCGGACTCGGCGACCGCGCCGCGCTCGATGGCGGACAGCAGTCGCGACAGCTCGATGTCTCCCTCGGGGTCCGAGGCCACGCGCACGCCGAACCGCGGTTCGGGCGCGGGCCGGCGCTTGGCGTGCGCCCGTTCGACGACGTCGTCGATCATCGCCGGCAGGCCCATCTTCAGGCCGTCGTCGGGGTGGTAGATCCGCTCGACACCGTAAGCCTCGAGTTCCGCGATCTCCTCGGGCGTGATCGTGCCGCCGCCGCCGCCGAAGACGAGGACGTCCTCCCTGCGCTCTTCCGCCAGCCGGTCGACCATGTAGCGGAAGAACTCGATGTGACCGCCCTGGTAGGAACTGATCGCGATCGCGTCGGCGTCCTCCTGCACGGCGGCACGCACGATCTCGTCGACGCCGCGGTTGTGCCCCAGGTGGATCACCTCGGCCCCGCGGTCCTGGATCATCCGCCGCATGATGTGGATCGCCGCGTCGTGGCCGTCGAAGAGCGACGCCGCCGTCACGAACCGCAGCGGGCTGGCATCCTCGGCGGGCCGAATCCGCGGATCCTGTTCGGGTGTGGTCATGAGAGATTGGGCCGGCGGCTGGCTTCAGCCCGGAGTCTACTGCCGACGGCTGGATGGAACCGAGGACCCGACCGGGGGCTGTAAGCTCCGCGAACGTCACTCATCCAGTGCCGACGGCCGCTACCGCCCATTCTCCCCAACCTCTAACGGAGTTCGCCGTGAGAACGACGACCACGATCACTTCCCTGCTCATCCTCGCCACGCTGCTCCTCGCGGCGCTTCCGGCCGCGGCTCAGGAGCAGGCGGCATCGAGCCGATCCAACACCGCTCCGGCGACCGCCCAGACCGCGGACACCGACGCCGAAGCCGCCGCGGCGGCGCGGCGAGAGCGGTTCCGCCGCCTGCGCTACGGCAACCTGGCCGAACTCGAACTGAATGGCAGGCAACTCCGGATCTCCTATCCGGACCTGCTGGCGGACAGCGACGACTACCGCGCGTTCGAGAGCCTGGCGGCCGGCGACGTCGCCGCCTGGGACAGCGGCCGGGCGGTCAAGCTGCTCACGCACGCCTCGCTTTCCTTCGACGGCATCGTCGTCCCCTACGGCAACGCCTCGCCCGACTACCCCGGCGTCTACAGCCTTTGGCCCAGGCGCACGGCCGACGGCTGGAGCCTCGTGTTCAACGGCGAGGCCGACATCTGGGGCAGCCAGCGCAACCCGGCGGCCGACGCGGTCGAGGTGCCGCTCGAGCACTCACCGGCCGACGAGCCGGCCGAGAAGCTGACGATCGAGTTCCTGGAAGTCGAGCCGGGCGCTGTGCTGCGAATCGCCTGGGGCGATCACCAGTTCCTGGCCGCGTTCGAAGCGGCGCCGTAGGCAGCCCGCGCGGCCGCTCCGTATACTCCATTGCATGTCCGTGACGCTGCTCGATCAGCCACCGCCGACGCTGCACCGGAGGCCGGGCCCCTACCGCCGGACCGACCACGCCGCCCTGCCCGACGAACCGCGCTGCGAACTGATCTACGGACACTTCTACTTGAGCGCCAGTCCCGTTCCCATCCATCAGTACCTCGTACTCCGGCTCGGCCTGTTGCTGGGCAACGTTGCCGAGCAGACGGGTGGCCTCGCTCTCACCGCGCCGATGGACGTTCACCTGGCACCGCACTCCGTGGTCCAGCCCGATCTCCTCTACGTTTCCCGGGCACGCAGCGGAATCGTCCGGAACTGGATCGAAGGCGCGCCCGATCTCGTGGTCGAGATCCTGTCGCCTTCCACAGCCAGTCGCGACCAGGTCCACAAGCTGAACCTCTACGCGGAGGCCGGCGTCGCCGAGTACTGGATCGTCGACCCGGCCGGCCGCCACATCGCCTTCCTCGTGTCGGACGGAAGCGCGTTCACCGTGCATCCGCCCGAGTCGGGCCGTTGGCAGTCACCCGTCGTGCCCGAACTCGAACTCGACATCGACGGCCTGTGGGCCGAAGTCGAACGCAAGTTCGGTCCGCTGTCAGACGGGTAGCGTCCAAGCACCCCCAGGACCGGCGAGGTCGCCCGGCCCGGATGCGGGGCTCCGCGGCTATTCGGGGCTGTAGGGCATCGATTAGTGATGGAGGTTGATCCTCAACTCACCGTCAACAAGGACGTAGCCAAACGTGTACTCGACCTTCGTCTCGCTACCGTCCGGGGCTGTGAAGTAGTAGTTGCCCATGGCCATTGCGGAGGTGTCGTTGGTGTAGATGCCGTTGCTCTCCCACCGAACCTTGGTCCAGCCCGAGATGGCAAACCCCTTGTCCTCCGTTCCGTCTTGCCCGATGAAGCAGCTCAGAGCTTCCTCAAACGTCTCACGGAACTGATCTTCCGATGCCAGGGTCGGCTTGAACATGACGCTGGTCTCGCCATACGCGTAAAGGTCCTTGACGTGTTCCGCCGCACGGGCAGCGTAGTCGCCGCCGTCGGCATGGACCTTGGCAATCGCGACAATACCCTCGCCCCAGACTTTCTGCGCATCAATGACAGCCTGTTCCGGGATCGGTTCCGCCGCGACTGACGTCGCCATGACGGCGAGGGCGAGGCCGGAGATCGCGGCCAGAACAGGATGTGGTCGGTTCTTCATGATGCGTGTCCTCTCTTTCGTGAAATCGACGAGATCGTGGAGTCGGGTGGCGCTGGCGCGAACTCAGGCCTTCGTCACTCCCGGCACGGCCACCGCGTAGCGGCCCTTCTTGTCCGGCACGGTCGGCGGGGCGGCGTCCCAGGCGTAGGTCTCGGGCTCGAGCGACTTGTCGGACTTGAGCGCTTCCTTCCAGGTGATCTTCTTGCCGGAGTAGGTCGCCATCCGGCCCATCACGGCCGTCATCGTGGCAATGGCACCGTTCTTCGCCTCGTTGAAGGGCTTGTCCTCGCGGATCGCCTCGAACAGGCGGTCGTGCTCGACCTGGTACGGGCTCTTCTCGTCCTCCGGCTCGCGGTGGCTCCAGCCGCCCGGTGCCTCGATCAGGCCGGAGGCCAGGCTCGCCCGGCCCTTGCTGCCGTGGGCGTACTCGGCGACCTGGTCCCAGCAGTTCTGGATGTGCCGGCACTGGCTCAGCATCACCGCGCCGTCGTCGTAGGTGTACTCCACGAAGTGGTGGTCGAAGATCTCGCCGTGGTCGGGGCCGTTTCGCCACTGACGGCCGCCCTGGCCCTGAGCTTCGACGGGATGTCCTCCCTTGACCCAGTTGCCGACGTCGATGTTGTGGATGTGCTGCTCGACGATGTGGTCGCCGCAGAGCCAGTTGAAGTAGTACCAGTTGCGCATCTGGTACTCCATCTCGGTCTGGCCGGGCTTGCGCGCCCGCACCCAGACGCCGGAACCGTTCCAGTAGACGCGGAGCGCGACGACGTCGCCGATCGCTCCGTCGTGGATGCGGTCGATCGTCTCGTTGTACATCGTGCTGTGGTGGCGCTGCAGTCCGACGCCGACCTTGAGGTTCTTCTCCTTCGCGGCCTTGGCCGCCTTGAGCACCCGCCGCACGCCGGGCGCGTCGACCGCCACCGGCTTCTCCATGAAGACGTGCTTGCCCTGGTCGACCGCGTACTCGAAGTGCTCCGGCCGGAAGCCCGGCGGCGTCGCGTGGACGACGACGTCGACGCCGGAGTCGATCACCTTGCGGTAGGCGTCGAAGCCGACGTAGCGGTTCTCGGCCGGCACCTGCAAGCGCTTCCCGCCCTCGAACGAACCGTTCTCAGCCTGTTCGGCGAGGCGCGCGTAGCAGTTCTCGACGCGGTCCTCGAAGGCGTCGGCCATCGCCACGAGCTCGACCGGCCCGGAGGTCGCCAGCGCCTGCGCCGCGGCACCCGTTCCGCGGCCGCCGCAGCCGATCAGACCGATTCGGAGCGTCGCGTCGCCGCGGGCGCGCCCGACGTCCGTTGCCGTGTTTGCGGCAGCAGCGGCGCCGCCGCCGACTCCGCCCGCGAGCAGGGCCGCCGAGGCCCCGGTGATGAAACTGCGCCTGGAGGTTCCGTCCATGGTGTCTCCCCGCACCGCGAAGGTGCCGTCGTCGTCGATCCGTATCGGCGTATCGGCCGAGCCTTGTTCCCGTGGTCGCCATACTCTAGCGCGCCGCCTCCGCTACCATCCGCCGCCATGCACGACCTCGAAACGCTCCGCTTCGAACTCGCCGACAGCGTCGCCCGGATCACCCTGAACCGGCCCGACGCGGCGAACGCGATGAACCTGCAGATGACGAAGGATCTGCTCGAGGTCGGCATCGAGTGCGACGAGAACCCGGAGGTGCGGGCGGTGCTGCTGCGCAGCGAGGGTCGGATGTTCTGCGCCGGCGGCGACCTGGCATCGTTCGCCAAGGCTGGCGACGCGTTGCCGCGTGGTCTCAAGGAGATGACGGTCTACCTCCATGCCGCGATCACCCGTCTGGCGCGCGGGAGCGCCCCGGTCGTTGCCGCCGTCCACGGGCCGGCCGCCGGCGCCGGATTCTCCCTTGCCTGCGCGGCCGACCTTGTCGTCGCCTCCGAGCAGGCCCTGTTCACGATGGCCTACACGCGAGCCGGATTGACTCCGGACGGCAGCTCCACGTACTTCCTGCCGCGCCTCCTCGGACGCCACCGTGCGCTGGAACTGATCCTCACGAACCGCACCCTGTCGTCCGCCGAGGCCCAGGAATGGGGGATCGTCAACGAGGTCGTGCCGGCCGACGACCTGGACGCCCGCGCCGGGCAGCTCGCAAAACAACTGGCGGTCGGACCGACCTGGGCGTTCGGCGCCGCGAAGGAACTCGTCATGCGCTCCTTCTCCGAGGACCTGGAGTCCCAGATGGAGTTCGAGTCGCAGGCAATCGCCAATGCCGCACGAACCGAAGACGCCGGCGAGGGCATTGCCGCCTTCTTCGAGAAGCGCCGAGCCCACTTCCGCGGCCGCTAGCAGCTTGCGCCAACGGAGCAGGTGCGTGTCGGTGCGCCGGCCTTCCGGCCGGCATCCGGCCCGGCTCCGCGCCTCGGCCGCGCTCACCGCGCTGCCTGCCCTGCTCGTCGCCGCGGTCCAGGAGCCGGGTGCCAGCCGCTATCCGGACCAGCCGGCGGGCAGGCCGCCAACCGTCGCCGTTCCGGCCGCGAACGCGGGCACCGAAGCGGAGATGCGGCCTTATAGCGAGCGGGTCGTCGGCGTCAGCGCAGAGGGCGGGGAACTCCGACTCGACATGGCGCCGGTTCCGGGCGGTGAGTTCCTGATGGGTAGCCCGGAAGGCGAGCCGGGACGAGGCGAACTGGAGTCACCCCGGCGCCGCGTTCGAGTCGGCGCGTTCTGGATGGCGGCCCATGAGACGACGTGGGACCTCTACCGCGTGTTCATGTTCGACACGGACCGCGGCGGTGAGGAACCCGCCGCCCCCTGGGCCGACGCGGTAAGCCGCCCGACGCCGCCATACCGGCCGATGGACTTCGGCATGGGGGTCGAGGGCTTTCCGGCGATCTCGATGACCCAGTTCGCGGCCCGCCACTTCACGAAATGGCTGTCGATGAAGACCGGCCGCTTCTACCGCCTGCCGACCGAGGCCGAGTGGGAGTACGCCTGCCGGGCCGGCGCCGGGACGGAGTGGTCGTTCGGCGACGACCCGGCCGCGATCGACCGCTTCGCCTGGCACGCCGGCAACAGCGAACGGCGCTACCACGAGGTCGGCCGGCTCGAACCGAACGCCTGGGGCCTGTTCGACCTGCACGGCAACGTCGCCGAGTGGACGCTGGACGCCTACGCCGGCTACGCGGAACTCGGCGAGGTCGATCCACTCGTCGATCCGATCGCCTGGCCGACCAGGGAGTACCCGCGCAGCGTCCGCGGCGGTTCCTGGCGGGATGAACCGGCCGCCCTTCGCTGCGCCGCGCGGCGTGGATCGGACCTCTCCTGGAAGCGGATGGACCCCCAGCTCCCGCAGAGCGTCTGGTACCACACGAACGCGCGCTTCCTGGGCTTCCGCGTCGTCCGGCCGCTGGTTGAGCCGCCGGTCGAAGAACAGGAACGGTACTGGGCGCCCGACGTGGACTCGGTGCGCCGGATCGTCGAGCGCCAGCGGCGCGGCGAACGCGACTGAAGCTCCTACTCGGGGACCTTTACCGCGAGCTGCAGCGTCGGATGCGTCTCGGGCGCCACGAGCGCGTTCAGGACGGCGAACGACAACTCGAAGTCGGAGGCGTTCTCTCCCGCTACTCTGAACTCTGCCGTGCCGTGCGGTGGCAGGTTGATGACCGCGCCGCGATCATGGAAGCGTTGCGGGCCGACGCTCAGGAGATCGAACGTCGCATCGGACCGGTTCGACAGCGTCACCGCCAGTACAGTGCCCCGGAAACGCCTCACGTTCGACACTGTGACGGCAGCTTCGAGCAGCGGAACCAGGACATCCTGCCGCCCGATCAGTTCGTTGTCCTTCCACGCCGCCGTTCGATTCGCCCGGAGTGCCTCGTGGATCGACTCCGCCGTCCGCTCCTCGGCCAACACCAGGGTCGCCGTCCGGTGCCCGCCAGCGTGGACGTCGTAGTCCCAGTCGATCAGGCCGTGAATATCGCTCACGCCGAGAATGGCGAGGTCGTGGTCGAGGGCGATCTGGAGCGCTTCCGCCGAGTACATTCCCGCGTTCGCAACTTCGATCCCCTGGAGCAGACCGTCGGCGATCAACCGACGGTGCATGTCCGTGAGCCTGGCCACTCCGTCCCGGCTCTGCGGAATCCAGTTGGGGTGGTTCCAGAACACGAAGGCGTTCTGCCGGTTCGCTTCCCTGAAGACCTCCATCACGTCGTCCTTGAGCAACGCGTTGGCGTCGCTGAGGAACACGGCATTGCAATGGCCGGGCGGCATGTCCCGTGAGATCTCCGCACCGTTGACCACGATCACGCCGGGTGCCTCCGCGTCCGCGTACTCTGCCGCCACCGCGAACGCACGATTCCGGTCGGGGTGCGGGATGTCCGCGGCGAAGGGCTGGTACTCCAGGTGTTCGGTCACCGCGAGGAGAGCCAGACCGTCGCGCTCGGCCTCCTGGACCCGGATGATCGGCCAAACCGAGCCGTCCGAGAACACGGAGTGCGTGTGCAGGTCGACGACGAGCGTACGGTAGCGGCCGACATCTGGAAACTCGATCGCGCGACTCTGCGCGCTGCCCGGTGGCGCCGAGGCCGCCGCGATCAGGGACATCGTCAGCGCGACACTGGCCCCGTGCGCCCGTTCGATCATTCAGCGGAACTCGCCGCCGGCACTTCCACGCCCAACCGGAGGGTCGGGTGGGTCTCCGGCGCCGTAATGGCATTCAGCACCTCGAACGCCATCTCGAAGCTGGTCCGCGTCTCGCCGCTGATCGCCAGGTCCAGGTCGCTGTGCGGCTCGACCCGCATGGTCGACGGGGGACCATTGAACCGGTGGCCGCTGGTGACGCGCAGGTCGAAGGCGGCGTCCGACATGTTGGAGAGCCGGATGTCGATCAGCTCGTCGCCGGCGCTTCGTTCGACCTTGGTCAACTGCAGCGACGCCTCGAGCAACGGCATGAGGGCATCCTCCCGGCCGATCAGCCAGTTGCCGAACCAGGCGACGGTGCGGTTCGCGTGCAGCGCCTCCTTGATCGACTCGGCGCTCCGCTCCGCGGCGAAGACCAGCGTCACGGTCCGGTGGCCGCCCGCATCGGGCATGTAGTCCCAGTCGATCAGGTAGTGAACATCCGAAACGCCCAGGATCGCCAGGTCGTTGTCGAGGGCGATCTGCAGCGATTCCGCCGAGTAGAAGTCGCCGTTCGCCACCTCGATGCCGTGCAGCAGCCCGTCGGCGATGAGTTCCCGGTGCATGTCGGTCAGCTTGGCGACGCCGTCCGGGCGCTGGGCGGGCCAGTTCGGGTGATTCCAGAACACGAAGCCGTTCTGCCGGTTGGCCTCGTCGATCGCCTGCCGCGCCTGCCGCTCACTCGCCTCCTGCTCCTCGGGAGTCGACGGCCGCAGCCGGGCCGGGTGTTCGCCCACAAGGAGGGGGTTCGCGTCCGTGATGAAGACGGCGTTCACGTGGCCCGGAGGCATGCTCCTGGTGATCTCCGCGCCGTTGACGACCATGACGTCCGAGCCGGACTCCGCAACGTACTCGCTGGCGACGATGTAAGAGCGGTTCCGGTCGGGGTGCGGGATGTCCTCCAGGCGCGGCTGGTACTCCAGGTGCTCGGTCACGGCCATCAGCGCGAGGCCGTCCCGCTCGGACTCCTGCATGCGGATGATCGGCCACACCATGCCGTCGGAGAAGACGGAGTGGGTGTGCAGATCGACCGCGAAGGTGCGGTAGCCGTCGACGTCGGGAAACTCGATCGCGCGCTCCTGCGCGACGGCGGGCATGGCCGCGGCCAACGCCGCGAAGGACAGCACCTGCATCCGGATGGCCAGTCGACTCCTCATGGCGGGCTCCTCTCGGGTTGCGAAGTTCCGGGACAACGAGGAAGAGAATAGCCGGTGTCAGGAAACGGCCGCCGTGCTCCGGCGCCGCCGCCAGACGTCCGTCGCCACCGCCAGCAGAATGGCCGCGCCGGTGATGATCCGCTTCGTCGGCTCGCTGGCGCCGGCCTGGGCAAGCCCGGTCTGCAACACGGCGATCACCAGCACGCCGAGAAGCGTGCCCGTCACCGAACCCCGGCCGCCGAGCAACGACGTGCCGCCGATGACGACCGCCGCGATCGCCGACAGCTCCATGCCGATCGCCGCGTTCGGATCGGCCGACTGCAGATAGCCGACCTGGCACAGCCCGGCGACCGCCGCCAGGAACCCGGCGAGCGTGAACACCGCGAACTGGACGCGGGAGGGCCGCACGCCGCAACGGTGGAGCGCCGTGCGATTGCCGCCGACGGCGAAGACCCAGCGGCCGAAGGCGGTGCGCGAGAGGACGAACTGCAGCGCTCCGACCACCGCGAGCGAACCGACGAATGCGGCCGACAGCCCCAGGACCGGCACGTTGGCGCCCAGCGCGGCGACCCGGTCGCCGAGATAGCTCGTCCTCGACGCCGTCACCAGATAGGTCGAACCCCGGGCGATCTCGAGCATCCCGAGCGTGACCAGGAACGACGGGATGGACCAGCGAGCGACCAGTGCGCCGTTGATCGCACCGCACAGCGCGCCGACGGCGAGCGCGGCCAGCGCCGCCACGATGAGGGGCAAGCCCTGATCGACCGTCAGGACGCCCAGCACGGCCGCCGCCAGGGCCAGCACGGAGCCGACGGAAAGGTCGATGCCGCCGGCGATCAGCACGAGCGTCAGGCCGGCCGACGCGATGACCAGGGGCGGCAACTGGTTCGCCAGCGTACGAAACGTGACGGCGGTCCAGAAGTGGTCCGTGATCAGGCCGAAGGCCACGCACAGACCGAGGATGACCAGGACCAGTCCTCCCCGGTATCCGAGAGAGAACGAGCGGCGCCAGCCGGCAACGGCCAGCGTCATCGGTCCGAACGCCCGGCGAGCATCGAGGCGAGGATACAGTCGCGGCTGGCTCGGAGAGCCCCGATCCGATGACAACGCCCCAGGGTTCCGCCTAGTGCGCTCTCTCGTTCGCAGGGTCCGCGGGGGCTCGAAGGCCGCCGCATACCGGCTGGCAAAGAGCCTCCTCCGCCGGTTCGGCTACGACTTCGAGGTCTTTCCCCGCTCGCGGCGAGACGCCGACGCCGTGGCGAGCGCGGAGGAGGGCTTCTACCGTGAGTGGAACTCGCCGTCGCCCATCTGGGCGCCCTGGCTCGGCGAGCCCGACTTTCGGGAGGCCTACGACGGCGTTGAGCCGTACACGGTGGTTTCAGGCGACCGCTGCCAGGTCCTCTACCGCCTCGGCCGACAGGCTCTGTCGGTGGCCGGCGATTTCGCCGAATGCGGCGTGTACCGGGGAGGCACGGCGCTTCTCCTGTCGAGGGTCCTCGAAGGAAGCGGCAAGACCCTTCATCTCTTCGACAGCTTCGAGGGCCTCCCGGCGCCCGATCCGGAGAGAGATCCCGATCTCGAAGAAGGCGTCTTCAAGGCGACGTCCGCCCGGGACGTCGAGGCGCTTCTCGGCCGCTTCCCGGGGACTCTCGACATCCACGAAGGCTGGATCCCGTCGACGTTCCAGGGGCTCGAGGACTCTCGCTTCGCCTTCGTCCACATCGACGTCGATCTCTACCGTTCGACGCTCGACTGCCTCGACTACTTCTATCCGCGGCTTTCCGCCGGAGCGGTCGTCGTCTTCGACGACTACGGCTTCCCCGCTGCCCGCGGCGAGAAGGACGCCGTCGACGAGTTCTTCTCCGGCCGGCCCGAGGCCCCGCTCGCCCTCCCCACGGGCCAGGCCATCGTGACGAAACTCCCTGCGTAGCGGAGCCGGCCTTGCGGCCGGCGCGTCTTTCCGGCCGCCTGCGGCGGCGGCGGGTCAGAAGACCCGCGCACCCAGTTCCTAGCCGGGCGAAGTGACGACATCGACCGGAGTCTTCAGGTCCTCCGCCGTTCCCCCGCGCAGAATCTCGAGAGCGGCCTCGATCCCGAAGACCGCGAGGCGGTCGGCGTGCTGGTCGGCGGTGGCCAGGATCTCGCCCTCGGCGACCAGGTCGGCGACCGCGTCGATGTTGTCGAAGCCGACGATCAGCACGTCGTCGCGGCCGCTCTGCCGCCGCGCCGCCAGAGCGCCGAGCGCCATGTTGTCGTTGGCGCACAGGAGCGCGCGCAACCCGGGGTGCTCGCGCAGCATCGCCGCCGCCACGGTGTTCGCCTGCGCCTGCTCCCAGCCGCCGCTCTGGACGTCGACGATCTCCGCGCCGGCAGCCGCCATCGCATCCTCGAAACCGGCCTGCCGCTGCTGGGCGTTGAAGGCCGTCGGGATGCCGCCGACGATCGCCACCTGATCGCCCGGCGCAAGCCGTTCCGCCAGCACCTCGCCGACCCGACGGGCGCCGTCGCGGTTGTCCGGGCCCACGAAGGGCGCGTCGAGGCCCGCCTCGGCCGCCACCTCCGCGTCGAGGCGGTTGTCGATGTTGACGACGACGACGCCGGCCGCCTGTGCCCGAGCCAGCGCCGGCGCCAGCGCCTTCGAATCCGCGGGGGCGATGACGATCGCGTCGCTGCCCGAAGCGACCATCTGCTCGACCAGGGCGACCTGCTGGGCCAGGTCGCTCTCGTTCCGGGTGCCGTTGACGATCAGGTCGTAGTTGCCCGCGTTGGCCTCGTGGTGAGCCCGGGCGCCCTCGGCCATCGTCTCGAAGAACTCGTTGGCCAAGGATTTCATGACCAGGGCGATCTGCGGGCGCGCGGCGGCTTGGTCGCCCGGACCTTCTCCAGCGCATCCAACCGCGAGCGGGACGGCGAAGAGCAGGACCGGAACCGCAAAGCTGGGTCGAATGTCCCTCATCGCGCTACAGCGTACTGGACCGCTCGCCCTTCAATGCACCGCAAGCTCCACCGACTCCGCAAACCTCGCCAGCGCGCTCTCCGCAGCCGCCCGGTCCGCGGCCGGCGGCGTCGCCCCGTCCGCCTCGCAGTGCAAAGAGAGTACTTCCAGACGCCCCTGCTTCCGGTGCGCCTTCAGGTCGTAGCGCGCCACCAGCCGATCACCCGCCAGCACCGGCATGCAGTAGTAGCCGTAGCGTCGCTTCGAGGCCGGCTTGAAGATCTCGAGGATCTGGTCGAAACCGAACAGATGCGCCACCCGGTTGCGCCGCCAGAGCACCGGGTCGAACGGCGACAGCAGCACGCCGCGGTCCCGCGCCGGACGCACACGCCGCAGGCGGGCCGCGAGTTCCAGGTCGGCGGGGCGCACCCATCCTGGCCGCCGCTTTCCGTCGACGGTGATCAGGTCGCACGGCACCACCTCCCCCGCCGACGCCAGGTCCTCCAGCGCGGCCTTCATCTGGGGCCGCACGTTCTTGAGCCGCCAGGTGTCGGCCAGCGTGCCGATCGTCGCCCAGCCGTGACCCTCGAGCGCGCGCAGGATCAACACCCGGATCCCCTTCTCCAGGCTCCAGTCCTCGCTCCGCCAGCACTCCGGGATCACCCGTTCGGGCAGGTCGAAGGTTCGCTGAAAGTTGTGCCGCGAGCGAATGGCGAGTTCCCCGGTGGACCACAGCGAGTAGGCGACCCACCGCTCCCGCTTCGAGCGCCACATCTCGCCCAGCATCGGCCCCGTCAGGTCCAGCGACCGCATCGGCCCTTCAGCCTCGACGCGGCGGAGGATCGCTTTCGCCACGTCCGGGTGCTCGCGTATCCCCTTGCTGTGCCAGGTCCTGCCGCTTCGATACTCCTCGCGGCGGAAGCCGAACGCCGGGTAGAGGTCGATCGGGATCCAGCTCGCCTCGTGGCCCCAGTACTCGAAGAGCGGCTCGCCCGGCTGCAGGAGCTCCTCCGGCAGGTTCCGGGCGATTCCGGGCCAGCGGGACAGCGGCACGAGCGCGTGGGTGCGGGCGCCGGCGATCGAGATCGTGTCGAGCTGGAGGTAGCCGAAGCGCTCGATCAGCGCGTGGACCGCCCGCCTCGCCCGCACGCCCCGGCCCGAAGCCGCGCGCGGCAGACCGGTCCACTCGGGATTCAGCAGGCCCGCCCGCGCCAGCGCCAGCCGCCGCGCGTCGCGGACCGTGATCTCGGCCAGGCCGGCGCCCGCCGCAGCAGCATCCGTGACGTTCCCAGGCAACGGATCAGAAGTCGACGCCCAGGGAGATCTGCACCCGGCGCGGGTCGAAGCGGTCGCGGGGTTCTCCGAAGGCGGCGTCGCGCCGGAACGGGTTGTTGTTGTAGCCGGTCTGGCGGTCGAGCAGGTTGAAGAGATCGACGCGCAGCCGAGCGCCGAGGTCGCCCGGCAGGCGAAAGCGCTGCGTGTAGCCCAGGTCCAGTTGCCAGTGGCTCGGACTGCGCCGGCTGCCGGCCCGCTCGGCGTAGCGGTTCGTCGACGAGAAGTAGGAGGGCAGTCCGTAGGCGACGGAATCCCATGCCTCCCACGGTTGTCCTGACTGGAAGAACACGAAGGCGCCGATGCTCGCCCGCCACGGCAGGTCGAGGCGGCCGAACACCTTGGCGAGATGCGGCCGGTCGCCGCGCAGCGTCCCGTCCTTGTTGTCCCATAGCTGCCGGCCGTAGCCGTCGGCGAGATTCGACGAACCGATGAAGAGGTTGGCGTCGTTGTTCCAGCTCGTGTTGTCCTGATCGAAGTTGCCGGTGTAGCGGCTCCGCACGTAGGAGGCGTTCAGGTAGCCGCGATCACCCCGCCACACCAGCTCGAGCGCGGCCTCCGAGTACTCCGTGTAGGCGCCGTCGAGCTGGGCGATCACGTAGCTCGAACCGCCGATCTCCGCCCGAACGGCATCGAGGCCCGGCACGTAGAGGCCGCGGGCGGCGATGTGGGCGGGTGCGCTGTCGTAGCCCCGGGAACCGTTCCAGGTGTCCTCCCAGAAGTGCCCGCCCTCCCGGCGGCGCAGGTGGGCGCTGAGCGACAGTCCACGCGACAACGTCCGGGTGGCGCCGAGCGTCCACTCGTCGATGCGGCGCGGCTTCATGCCGTCCTGGAACAACTTGCCGGACGAACCCGGATACGGCTCGTGGGAGATGATCCGGCCGCCCTCGTCGAACAGCACGCGGAGGCTGGCGCGACTGTTCCGGTCCCAGGAGGCCGCGCGCGCCAGCGAACTCGCTTCCGGGTGGTAGCGGGCGTAGTTCGCGAAGACCGTGCCCTCCGCCCCATAGGACCAGGTGACGCCGAGACGCGGCTGAATCATGTCCCGCCAGTCGATCGTGTACATCCGGTACTTCTCGCCCGGCGCCAGGGCGAAGCCGGACACCGTGCCCGGCGCCGCGCGCAGACCCTGTCCGTAGAGAACGTCCTCGCTCAGCAGCACGCCGGCGTCGAAGGTGAAGTCGCCCGCGGTCAGGCGGTCGTGGACCTCCAGGGACACCGTCTCCGTGAAGGAGTCGATCGGCGAGACCACCGTGCCGTCCGGGCGCCGGAGGCTCATCTGTTGCACCGTGGCGACATAGAAGACCGGCGTGCCGTCCTCCGCCAGGTCGACGCCGCCCGGCGCCGCGATGGCGCCCCAACCGTTCGATTCCCGGCTCAGCGTCTCGCGCGCCTCGGCGGCCCGCAACCCGAAGTGGAGATCGTGGCTGACCGCGCCCCGGTCGAGCTGGTGATCGAACGCCAGTTCGAAGCTCCGCCGGTAGAACGCCTGGTCGTTGATCGACGGATGCGCGCCGACGGCGCCGCCCCCGTGGCGCGCGCCGTGCTCGTCCGTGAAGCCGTAGCGTTCCACCAGGGGCCTGATCGCGGCGTTGTAGGCATCCGCGCCGTCCACGTAAGCGGGAACGCTGAAGTACCCCATCCGGTCCAGGTTCTCCACGTCCAGCGTGCCGTCGAGCGCCGGCTGAACGCCCAGGGCCACATCGGGCCGGGAGGAGCCCTCGAGTTCGTAGTCGTTGAACCGGAACGAAAGGGCGCCCAGGCCCATCTGCCAGACGCCGTCGACGTTCGCCACCCGCTGGTCCGCCCTGCCGCCGAGCGATACCGAATCGGCTTCGTAGGGTCCGACCGAAACGCCGTTCTCCACCCGCCGCGACGTGCGGTAGCCGGCGTTGAGCAGCAGGTGGTCCGACGGCGCGTGCGTCAGCCTGCCGTAGAACTCGCGGCGCGCGTTCTCGTAGTCCTTGACCGGTCCGTAGGCCGTGGCCGTGTTCGTCCGCTCTTCCGTGGGCCGAAAAGCGGAAGCGAAGAAGAAGAGGCGCGACGGAACGATCGGGCCGCCAAAGGTCGCGACGGCCCGCTGGCGGTCCGTGTCGTGTCCGGCCACTGACTCCAGGGCCGTCTCGGGTTCCGCCTGGAGATCCGGCGGCTCCGCCGTGTACTCGACGCTGCCCGCGAAAGCGTTCGTGCCCGACCTCGCCGTCGAGTCCATCGTGAACCCGCCGCTGCGGTTGAAGCCCACCGCCGTGGCGCCGGCGCGCTCGAACGTCACCTGGTTGACGTCATGGCTCGAGAGTTCGGCCGACAGCGTGCCGAACATCGGCAGCGACACGTCGACGCCGTCGAAACGGTACACGTTGTCCTGACCGCTGCCCCCGCTGGCCGGTCCCCGCACGCTGTCCTGGGTCACCTGAACGCCCGGAGCGAGTCGAACGAGGCTGCGATAGTCGGGACCGAGCGGCATGTCCCGCACCGCCTCGCCGTCGATGGCGCTGGCGACGGAGGCACGGCCGCGGACCGCGACCCGCTCTCCGATCACGACGAGCTCCTCGCTGACGGCGGCGACCGCGGCGTCGAGCTCCAGGTTCAGGGTCGTCGTCTGGCCGAGCAGCACCTGGGCCTCGACGGTGCGGCTCGCTCCCGCCGCAGACGTGAACGTGACGCGGTAGAGGCCCGGAGGGAGCCGCGGCAGCGCGTAACGGCCGGCTGCGTCGGTGACGGTCGACCTCGGCCGGGGCACGGCGGCGGTTTCGGCCAGAACGCCGATGTCCTCGGCCGAGGCGGCGCCGCGCAGGGTCACCGTCCCGTCGATGCCCCCGGTCTGCTGGCCTGTCGCCGCGCCGGCGCAGAGCAGCAGGGCCAGGGTCAGGGACGCGGCACCAATCCGGGTAAGCCGCGAGTCAGTCATCGCCCAGCGTGCCCGCGCGCCGGGCGAGGGACCGGACCCCGCGGTAGTACTCCTCGTCCCGTGCCAGGTCCTCCCGGTTGACCAGCATCGGGTTGTCCTGCAGCCCGCGCAGCCAGGCGTGGTAGGCGAGTCCGGCCTTGTAATGGCGCGTCGGCGGCTGGAAGATGAAGCGGGCGAGCTCCTCGGCCGGGCCCATCAACTCGCGATAGCGCGCAACGTCCCCTTCGCCGAGAGCACGGAGCGCCGCGGCCGCCGGCTCGGCTACCGCGTCGAAGGCGCCGAGGAGTGCGTGGCTGTAGTCGCCCAGGGCCACTCTGCGGCCCTTCAGCTCGAACGTGCCGTGGAGTCTGGAACCCCTGGCCGGCGGCGTGCCTTCCAGCAGCCGGGCGAAGTGAAGGTCGTCTCCGGTCAGCACGATCTGGCCGCGCATGCCGATCCGCCGACGGAGCAGTACCTCGTACTCCTCGTCAAGGAGCGAGAGCTTGACCCCGCGTACCTTGTCGGCGTGCCGGGCGAGGATGCGCTCCAGACTGTTGCCCGGGAAGTAGCCGCGCATCGCCGGGTGGAACATCTCGCCCAGCCAGTGCAGGAACAGAGGCCCCTCGAGTTGGTCGATGATCGCGCCGTAGACGTCGACGTACTCGCGCTCCGAGGCGCCCGTCTCGGCAAGGCGCGGCATCGGCAGCAGAACGGGGACGCCCCCGAGTTCGCCGATGAACTCCGCCTGCTCCGCCACCGCGTCGATCAGCTCCGTGTTGCTGTCCAGCGATTCGAACTGGTCGCAGCCGGCGCCGGCGACGAAGCCGTTGCGCAGTTCGAGGGAAGCGCAGAGTTCGATCAACCGCCGCGCGCTGGGCCAGCCGATCTCGAAACGCTGCGCCGTGTCCATCGCCTCGGCGACGCCGAAGCCGAGCAAGTCGACGTGGCGGCGCAGGCCGGCCGTCGCCTTCCAGTCGATCCAGTGTTCGATCTCCTGCGGCGAGCCGGGACTCTCGATCGAGTGGCCGGCCTCGGCATAGCCGCCGCGCACGACGACGTGGAGCGCCGCATAGCAGAGCCGTGGCAACGGCGCTGCGGAAAGCTGTCCGGGAACTCCTGTCACTTCGCTCACAACGAAGCCGCCGCCTTTTTGATTTCCCTGATCCGCCCGAACTCGGGCGTTTGCCGGTAGTGCTCGTCCAGCGGATAGCAACCGCTGACCATGTTGTTGCGCGGTCCCGTCGTGCAGTCGCTGAACGTGCGGCAGATCCGCCTGCGCTCGAGCGGCCGCCCAGCCAGCACGTCGGCCGGCAGGCGCGGATAGGCGAGGACCATCCGTCCCAGTCCGACGAAGTCGACGTGGCCCTGGCCGACCTCCGCCTCGGCGACGTGCGGCAGCCACTCCTGGAGGTAGCTGTAGCCGGTACCCACCAGGCGGAGCCGCGGGAACGCGGCGCGCACCGTGCGTACCGCCGCCAGTTGCCGGAGCACGGATCGCAGCGGATCCTCGGGAGGCATGTAGCTGTCCGAAGCGGGATAGGTGAAGGGGCGCGAAAGGTGCGGGCAACTATAGGGCGACCCCATCGTCACGTTGACGATCTCGACGCCGGCTTCGACCAGGAGTGCGATACAGCGGATCGCCTCGGAGCAGGTCGGCTCGGGCAGTCCGACATCGGTTGTGTTCAGGCCGAAGCCGAGCTCGGCCGGCCGGGCGCTCTCGACCTCCGGCACGCCGACTCCGTCGCCGTTCGCGCCGAAGGGCGCCACGTCGCCGACCGACAGGCGAACGCCGATGCCGAGATCCGGACACGCCGCCCGCACCGCGGCGATGATCCCGAGCGGCAGCCGGACACGGTTCTCGAAACACCCGCCGTACGGTCCCGGCCGCGTGTGCGCACCCAGCAGTTCGTGCAGCAGGTAACCGTGGCAGCACTTGATGTCGACGAAGTCGTAGCCGGCGCGCTCGGCGCAACGCGCGGCACGCACGTATGCCTCGGCGATCTCCGCCAACTGCTCGTCGCTCACGAGCGGGCGGTCCGCCGCTTCTCCCAGCCGCGCGTCGAGCACAGGATGCACCTGCGCCCGCAACGGCCTCGGCAACGCGGGCGGCGGATCGGGCCGCGACAGTCGCCCCGAATGGGTCAACTGCAGGCCCACGACCGGCCGATCGCCGCCGACTCCGCTCTCCTCGTGCCCGGCCAGGATCTCGGTTCGCAACGCCTCGAGCCAGGCGACGCAGTCGTCCAGCCGCTCCCCGTCGATGAAGAGCTGGTTCGGATTGGCACGCCCCTCCGGTACCACGGCCACCGCCTCCCCGCCCCAGATGAGCTTCGCGCCGCTCAGCCCGAACCGCCGCCAGCGCCGACGGGTCAAGTCGCTCGGGCTGCCGTCCCGGTTCCCGTCCCAACCCTCCATCGGATGGACCGCGAAGCGATTGCCCGCCTCGCGGCCGAACACGGCGAGCGGCTCCGCCAGCGGCCCCTCTAGCCCGAGCAGCTCGTCGCCGCAGTCGAACGCCGGATCGAGCCCGCGCAGATGCTCCCGGAAGGCCTCGACGCTGCGATGGTGGCCCGGAGGCGTGTAACGTCGGCTCATGATGAAGCACAGAGGCTACATGGGCAAAGTCGAGTTTGAAGACGACGAGTTCTACGGCGTCGTCGTCAATCTCCATCGCGACCATGTGGACTTTCGCGGTCGAACGATCGACGAGGTCCGGGAGGCCTTCCACGACTCGGTCGACTTCTACCTGAAGGGCTGCGAGGAGGACGGTGAGGAACCGGAGAGACCTGTAGCCAATCCCCTCTAGGGGCCTGTCGACGCCACGGCCGGCTGCCAGGGCTCGGGACCGTCTGGCAACGCGCTCAGAAACTGCGCTCCGACCTCCTCGTACCAGGCGTGGAGCCGCGCCCGCATCTCCGTGACGTGTTCGGGCTGCTCGGCAGCCAGGTCGTTCCGTTCGCCAACATCGGCTTCCACGTCATAGAGATGGACCTGACCGTCTTCGTAGCGCTCGATCAGCTTGTAGCGGCCCGTGGAGACCGCACCGCCCGGGAAACCGCCCTGGTTGGCGTAGTGCGGGTAGTGCCAGAACAGGTCCCGCTCGGACGCCGCGGCCGCCGCCCTCTCACCCGCCTCGCCTCCCCGGAGCAGGTCGAGGAAGCTCGACCCGTCGACCTCGACCTCCGGCGGCAGGTCGATGCCGGCCGCCTCCAGCAGCGTCGGGTAGAAGTCCGTGCTGATGACGGGCGCCGCCGTCACCCCGCCAGCGGCCGCGACGGCCGGCCAGCGGACGATCATCGGCTCGCGGATACCGCCCTCGTACAGCCAACCCTTACCGCCCCGTAGCGGCCGGTTCGAGGTCGGCGACCCTTCCGCCGTCGACAGGCCGCCGTTGTCGGAGAAGAAGACGACGATCGTGTTCTCGGCCAGTTCCAGGGCGTCGAGCCGGTCGAGGATGCGGCCGACGCTCGTGTCCAGCGTCTCGACCATCGCCGCGTAGACGGCATGGTTCTGGACCTCCCGCACGCGCCGCGGCTCGTCGCGTGGCCAGACCTGCTCCTCCTCGCCGAAGTCGGCGGGATCGGCTGGATACGCCGACACTCGGCCGGGCGGTGACTCCGACACGCTGACCTCCACGCCCGCCTTCGCGGCGTACTTCGCGATCAGGTCCGCCGGCGCCCGCAACGGCGTATGGACCGTGTAGTACGAGAGGTAGAGCAGGAAGGGCCTGCCCTCCTCGTCCGCCGCGTAGCCGTCGAGCAGCGCCAACGCCTCGTCGGTGAGCCGCGCGGTCAGATGCTCGTCTTCGGGGCCGTCCTCGAGAGTCGGGTTCGAGTAGGGCGAGAAGTAGCTCCGCGGCATACCGCCGCGGTGGCCGCCGACGTTCACGTCGAAGCCCTGGGCCAGCGGCCAGAACTCCTCCGTCGGCCCCAGGTGCCACTTGCCGAGGAACGCGGTGTTGTAGCCGCCGTCCCGGAGCGCCTCGGCCAGCGTGTACTCCTCGAGCGGCATCCGGTCGTTGAGCGGGGCCGGCGCGTACTTCTCCTCGCGGCGGCCGGCGAAGTAGTTCGTGGCGCCCACCCGCGTCGGATAGCGGCCAGTCATGATGCTGAACCGCGTCGGACTGCACACCGGGTTCGCGGCGTAGCCCCTGGTGAAACGCAGCCCGCCGGCCGCCAGCCGGTCGATGTTCGGCGTCTCGTAGAAGGTGTCCGGGTTGAAGGCGCCGATGTCCATCGCGCCGAGGTCGTCGACCAGGAGGAAGACGATGTTCGGGGGCTCGGGTGGGGGTTCGGCCGAGCAGGCGGTGAGGCAGGCCGCCGCGGCAAGGAAGGCAAGTCGTATCGCGTAACGGGCCGGCCGCATCGATCGACCACGCTAGCAGGCCAACGCGGCTACAATCGGAGGCCGCCTACGGGCGCGACCCGACTCTGGGAGGAACACCATGTCCGCGATCACCCGCCGCGTTTTCCTCGGCTCGGCCGCCGCTGCCGCCGCCACGACGACCCTGGGATGCCGTGCTTCAGCCGGCACCGCCGCCGCGAGCCCGAACGAGGTGCTTCGCGTCGCCGTCGTAGGCCTGCGCGGCCGCGGCAACGACCACGTCAACAACTACGTGAAGTTGCCCGGTGTCGAAGTCGCCGCGCTCTGCGACGTCGACCGTAACGTGCTCGAGGCCGCGAAGGCCAGGGCGATCGAGGCCGGCGCGACCGATCCGCTGACGATCGTCGACTACCGGGAGCTCCTGGAGCGCGACGACATCGACGCGGTGTCCATCGCGACGCCGAACCACTGGCACGCGCTGCAGGCCGTGTGGGCCTGCCAGGCGGGCAAGGACGTTTACCTGGAGAAGCCCGTCTCCCACAACGTCTGGGAGGGCCGCCAGATCGTCCACGCGGCGAAGAAGTACGACCGGATCGTCCAGACCGGCACCCAGATCCGCTCGTCGCCCTCGATCCAGGAGGCGCTGGCCTGGGTGAACGAAGGTCATCTGGGCGAGATTCAGCTCGCGCGCGGCCTCTGCTACAAGCCGCGCCAGAGCATCGGCCGGGTGGAAGGCGCACAGAAGATCGACCCGGCGGTCGACTACGACCTCTGGTGCGGCCCGGCGCCCAGGAAGGCCCTGATGCGGGAGCGCCTGCACTACGACTGGCACTGGGTCTTCGACACCGGCAACGGCGACCTCGGCAACCAGGGCATTCACCAGATGGACATCGCTCGCTGGGCGCTGGGCGAGCCGGCCCTGCCGCCGCGGACGATCAGCGTCGGCGGCCGCTTCGCCTACGTCGACGACGGCAACACGCCGAACACCCAGTTCGTGTACCACGACTACGAGCGGGCGCCCCTGCTGTTCGAGGTCCGCGGCATGCCGCGCGATCTCAAGGCGCAGAAGGAGGAATGGCGCCGGCGCGGCATGGACGAGTACCTCGGAGCGCAGATCGGCGTCATCGTCCACTGCGAAGGCGGCCACCTGCAGATTCCGAGCTACACCGAAGCCACGGCCTTCGACGCGAAGGGCAAGAAGCTCGAAAGCTGGAAGGGCGGCGCCAACCACTACGCGAACTTCGTCGACGCCGTGCGCAGCCGCCGCAGCGAGGACCTGACCGCCTCGATCGAGGACGGCCACCTCTCGAGCGCCCTCTGCCACCTCGGCAACATCTCCTACCTGAGCGGCGAAGCGGGCGGACCGGCCAAGGTGTCGAAGATCGCCTCGAAGCTCCGCCATGCCGGGGACACCGCGGACCGCTTCCTCGACCACCTGGTAAAGAACGGCATCGATCCCGAAATCGAACAGCCGATCGTCGGGCCGTGGCTCACGATCGACCCGGACACGGAGACGATCGAAGGCGACGTGGAGGCGAGCCGCCTGCTGACCCGCGAGTACCGCGAGCCGTTCGTCGTGCCGCGGACCGTCTGATGCGCGGTACTTGTACCGGAGGCTCCGCGCTCGCTCTGATCGCGGTGGTCGCCGCCGGCGGCAGCCTCCACGCCCAGTCAGGCGTCCCGGACGGCTACGAACTCGTCTACTCCCAGGACTTCACGGACGCCACGGCGCTCGACGACTTCACGTTCAGCGACCAGCGGGCGTGGGGGTACGGCGCGGGAGACTGGCGCGGCTACCTCGAGCTCAAGGGCGGCAGCAAGTACGAGCCGAAGCACCGCTCACCGCTCAACATCGCCCTGATCGACGATCTCCTGCTCGCCGACTTCGTGCTCGAGGCCGAGGCCTGGCAGACCGGCCGCGAGTACGGCCACCGGGATCTCAGTCTCTTCTTCGGTTTCGAGGGCCCGAACCGCTACTACTACGCCCACCTGGCCACCGAACCCGACGACCGGGCCCACAACATCTTCCTGGTCGACAACGCGGACCGCGCGCCGCTGGGCGCGATCCCGGACGAAGGCGTCGACTGGGGCCGCGGCTGGAAGCGGGTCCGGGTCGAACGCCAGGACGGCGCGCTGCGCATCTACTTCGACGGCGGCAAGCAGCCAACCGTCTCGACCGACCGCGACCCGCTCGGCTGGGGCCGCGTCGGTTTCGGGTCGTTCGACGACACCGGGCGGTTCAGCCAGATCCGGATCTGGGCGCCGGACTCTCGCGAGGCCGGGGACCCCGCGTTCCCGTAGCCGAAGCCGCTGGCCGGCCGGGACGACCTAGCGGGCGCCGCGCGCCAGCTCGCGCACCGGCTGCGGCGAGTCGCCTACCGGCGTGTTGTGCTGCATGGCGATCCGCCACTCGTCGCCCACTCGGGTGTAGGTCATCGTGTAGCGGCCTTCGTGCACGGTCTGCCGTCCCTGCCCGCCGTAGTTCACCGACAGCGAGTACTCGCCGTAGGCGATTCCCGTGTCGCCGATGATCCGGTACTCCTCGTTCCGGGTCTCGAAGCGCGCGTTCGTCGTCGTGTTGAAGAAGAGGCGCCAGTCGAGCGCACAGGCTTCCCTGCCCTGCTTGCCCGACGTGGGACCGCAGGCATAGAAGGACAGCGCGTTGTCGTGCACGGTGTCGAGGAAACCGTCGAGGTTGCCGTCGTTGAGCGCCGCAACACCGGTCTCGAAGACCTCCTTCACGGCCGCCACGGCACCCTCGTCACCAGCGAAGGCTGAACTGCCGGCCGCCAGCGAGGCAGCAAGAATCGCGATCGAAACGAAGTGGACTGGCCGCATTGGGAGTCTCTCCAGGCGTTGTTCTCGGTACGTTGGATCTGATGACGCTGGACCGGACGCCCGAGCGACCGCGGGGGAGGGTAGCACGACGGGTCCCCCGTTCGGCGCGCAGAGCCAGGCCGCGCCAACGCTAGCTATAGCTAGTCGCTCGCGTAACGCCGGAGCTCGTCGTCGAGCCGCTCCGCCGACACCTCGCCGTCATGGAACAGGAGGCGATAGCGCAGCCGCAGCTCGCCTCCGGCCGCAATCGTCCAGTCGCCGGTGCCCTTCTCCGCCTTCTCGAAGTTGTGGACGCCGAAGGGATTCGCCGCGAACAGGCCGTAGGCGCGGGCGTGCCACCAGGTCGGGTGGCGGAAGTTCTCCGGGTGATCGAAGATCGCGATGCCGACCGCTTTGCCGTCGACCGGGCCGGTGTAGTGGACCCACGCGGCGCGTTTGCCCCATACGTCCACGCCTTGGACGCCTTCGCTGTTCCGCATCGAGCCGGCCGCGCGGTCGCCCTGGTGGCGGAGGGTCGCCGCGACGCGGATGGCCATCGTGCCTTCCTTCGTGTCGCCGAGAACGATGTCGCGGTCGCCGGCCTTCAGCCGGACGTCGAAGTCGATCGCCCGCCAGGCCTGACCGGTGTCGAACGTACCGGCGCGGAAGGTCATCGTCCGTTCCTCGCGGAGCATCTCGTCGCCGCCCGGGTCGACCCAGGAGTTCGCCGTGCGTAGCACGCCGGCCTCGCCGGACTTCACCGTCAGGATCTCCTGATGCTCGATGGCCGAGCCATCGCGGCCATTCCAGATGTCGTACCGCTTGCCGCCGTCCGCCAGGCCAACCGCGCCGTGAGCGAACCAGAGCGAGCGATGATGCGGATGGTCCCGCTCCTCCCCCTCCACCTCGGACATCGGCCAGTTGCGGGTGAGCGCCTGGCCGCCAGGTCCATGGACCGGGTAGAGGTACGGCAGGTGGCCGCCGCCGTCGGCCTCGCCGCCGGGGCGATACTCGGTGAAGGGCTCGCCGTCGACAGTGACCAGGACGCGATCGCCGGCCCGCTTGGTGAGTTCGATCATCGGATCGCCCTCTGCCGCGAACGCTGCCGCGGAGAGAACCACCAGGCAAGACAACGGAACGGAGACTCCGGGTGGTTTGGGGTGTGACATGGGCCGTCTCCTCTGCCGTTGTTCGCGTTCCGGGTGAGGCCCCGGCATGGTACCGTCCCGCCCGTGAATCCACGGAAATGCCTGGCGCCCCTGGCGGCGATGCTGCTGGCCTCGGTGACGTTCACTTCCTGCACCACCAGCGAAGCGGGTGCGGAAGCCGACAGCTCGGATCCGGAACCCGTGAGCCCGCAGCCACGGGCGGAAGTCGTCCGCGCCCACCTCTTCGACGACGACGCCGACGGCGAGGCCGCCTTCGCCCGCGTCAAGGAGCACTTCGAGGCGGGCAATCCCGGCTACTCCATGGAGTTTCTGGCCGCGGCCACGGAGATTGCGGCGGACGCCACGAGCCGGATCGTCTTCGTGCAGACGCCGATCGAGGAGACGCCCGCTGCGGCCGAGATCCACACCGGCTCCGGCACGACCGGGACCGAGCTCCATGTAGGCGACATCGCGGTGCTCCGCCCCGGCGAACGGCTGACGGTCGAACCCGCGATCGCCGCGCTCGTGTTCGACGTCCCCGACGCGCCGGACGAGAACGTGCCGGCGGCGATCCGCCCCGACTGGGATCCGGACATCACGGACGTCCTCGGCGGCTGCGCCACGGAAACCGGCGCCTATCGCCGCATTCTGCTCACCTGGCTCAAGGACAACGGCCCCTACACCTTTCACGGCCTGAACGCGCACCGGGTCCGGATCACCGACTCGTTCACGCACTACCACCCGGCGGACACCGGCTTCGACGAGTTCTACCTGGTGCAGATGAGCAACGACGAGGATCGGATCCTCACGAGCTACCACGCCGCGGCCATCGAGTCGCCCGAGACGATGACCCCGGAACTCGCCGAGCAACTCTTCGATGTCCACGAGGTCCGTGCCGGCGACCTGATCTACCTGCCGCGCGGCGTGATCCACCGCGGCCTCGGCGGCGTCCTGGCGCAGGTCATCACGGTGCCCGGTTTCCGCCCCGGCACCGAGATCGGCGTCGACCACCACCTGCTGGCCATCAACGAGCGCCTGGGGCTCGAGGGCGAGGACGCCCTCCCCTACAACGTCGAAGCGTCGACCGAGGCGGTCGTCCGCTAGATCCTGCCGAGGACCATCCCGCATGAAGCAGACTTCCGACACGAGGACATACGACGCGGTCGTCGTCGGCTCGGGCGCCACCGGCGGCTGGGCCGCCAAGGTGCTGACCGAGGCCGGAATGGAGGTGCTGATGCTCGAAGCGGGCCGCGCCTTCGACCCCGAGAAGGACTTCCGCCAACACACCCTGCCGCACCAGATGGAACTCCGCGGCCGGCCCGACCCGCGCAACGAACTCCTGCAGCGCCGCCACCGTCAGTCGTACTGCTACGCCTGCACCCAGGTCAACGCGGACTTCTTCATCGACGACGTCGACAACCCGTACACCGAGGCCCCGGGCACCCACTTCAACTGGATCCAGGGGAACGTCGTCGGCGGCCGGTCGATCATGTGGGCCCGGCAGTCGTACCGGATGAGCGACTACGACTTCAAGGCCGCGAGCCTCGACGGCTACGGCATGGACTGGCCGATCAGCTACGCCGACATCGCGCCGTACTACGACCGGATCGAGCGCTACATCGGCGTCAACGGCCGCAAGGAGGGGCTGGAGATCCTGCCGGACGGCGAGTTCCTGCCGCCCATGGCCTTCACCTGCGGCGAGGTGATGCTGAAGGAGACCCTGGCCGAGAAGTTCGACCGGCCGATGACGATCGGCCGCAACGCCGTCCTCACCCGCCGGCACAACAACCGCGACATGTGCCACTACTGCGGCTGGTGCCACTACGGCTGCCGGACGAACTCCTACTTCAACTCGCCGCAGACGACGCTCGTCGACTGCGAAGCGACGGGCCGGTTCACGCTGGTGCCGGACGCCGCCGTCATCAAGGTCGACATGAAGGCCGGCGACCTCGCCTCCGGCGTCACCTACGTCGACAAGAACACGGACCAGACCCGGGAAGCGAAGGCCGACGTCGTCGTGCTCTGCGCCTCGACCCTCGCTTCGACCCGCATCCTGCTGAACTCGGCGGAGGGCGGCCTCGCCAACGAGAGCGATTGCCTCGGGCGCTACGTGATGGACCACATCTACGCGACCGGCGTGCGCGGCGTCCTGGAGGCGAGGGCCGGCGCTCAGCCGGAGCGCGCCAACCGGCCGAACGGGATCTACATTCCCCGCTTCCAGAACCTGAAGGACCCGGCGACGAAGAACCCGAACTTCATCCGCGGCTACGGCTACCAGGGCGGCGAGAACATCACCACCTGGCAGCACGGCAACGGCATCCCCGGCTTCGGCGCGGACTTCAAGAACGCGGTCCAGTCGAGCACCGTCTCCACGATCGGCCTCGGCGGCTTCGGCGAGATCCTGCCGCGGCCGGAGAACCGGGTCACGCTCGATCCGGAGGTGACCGACAAATGGGGCGTGCCCGTGCTGCAGATGAACACCACCCTGGGCAGCAACGAGTACGCGATGGTCCAGGACATCATCGAGGAAGGCCGGGCGATGCTGGAGGCGCTCGGCTGCACGAACATCACCCAGAACACGGAACCCGCGCCGCTGGGCTCGGGGATCCACGAGGTCGGTACCGCGCGCATGGGCGACGATCCGAAGACCTCGTACCTCAACCAGTACCAGCAGTCCCACACGGTGAAGAACCTGTTCGTGATGGACGGCTCCTGCTACGTGAGCATCGGCTGCGTCAACCCGACCCTGACCATGATGGCGCTGACCCTGCGCTCCAGCGAGTACCTGCTCGACCAGCACCAGCGCGGAGAACTCGCATGAGCAAGCGAACGACACGACGCAAGGTCCTGGCGGCGGGCGCCGGCGCCTTCGGCTACGCCACGCTCCAGGCCGAGCCGATTCGCGCCGCGATCCCGGCCGTGGCGGCTTACCAGGCCGAGGGGTCCACCTGGACACCACGGCTGCTCAACCCGGACCAGGGCGAAGTTCTCGCGACCCTCTGCGAGCACATCCTGCCGCGGACGGACACTCCCGGGGCGCGGGACGCAGCCGTCCACGAGTTCATCGACCTCGAACTCTCGCTCGCCGACGGCGAGGAACAACTCGCGGCGCTAGGCGGTCTCGACTGGATCGACCGGCGCGCGGCCGACTTGCACGGCTCCCCTTTCCTGGCGCTTGACAGCGAACGGCAGGTGGCCCTGCTCCGCGAGATCAGCGACGAGCACGACGAGCACCCTCCAGAGCTCGTCGCCGGCGCCGCCTTCTTCAGCGACCTCAAGCGACGCACCCTGTTCGCGTTCTACACGTCGAAGGTGGGCCGCACCGAAGCCCTCGGGCTGCCGGAACGCGTACGCGTGGAGCGCTTCCGCGGCTGCCAGGACTGACCCGACGAGAGCCACGTCCAGCTAGAGTCCGAACGGTTCACCGAACTTCCAGCCAGCAAGGAGACCGCCATGTGTGACGACACAACCAATGCCGAGAACGCCAGGTACCTGCAGGGCAAGCGCCTGACCCGCCGGGAGTTCGGGGCCGTCTCCGCCGGAGCCGGACTGGCGATGCTGCTGCCGCGGCCGGCCGACGCCCAGAGCGTCACCGAGTCCGAGATCGAGATCACGACTCCTGACGGCGTCTGCGACAGCTACTTCGTCCATCCCGCGAGCGGCGCCCATCCCGGCGTCCTGATCTGGCCCGACGCCTTCGGCCTGCGGCCGGCCATCCGGCAGATGGCCACGCGCCTCGCAGAATCGGGCTACTCCGTCCTGGCGGTCAACCAGTACTACCGGACGAAGAAGGCCCCCATCGCGGAAGGAACCAACTTCGCCGAGTTGCGCGAGACGCTGCTGCCGCTGATGCGGTCGCTGAGCCCGGAAACCAACGTGACGGACGCGAAGGCCTTCGTCAGCTACCTGGACAGCCAGTCGTCCGTCGACAGCGACCGGAAGATGGGCACGATGGGCTACTGCATGGGCGGTCCCATGACGATGCGGACGGCCGCCGCGCTACCCGACCGGGTCGGCGCCGGCGCCTCCTTCCACGGCGGCGGCCTGGTCACGGACCAGCCGGACAGCCCGCACCTCCTCGTGGAGAAGATGACGGCGCACTACCTGTTCGCCATCGCCGAGAACGACGACCAGAGGCAGCCCGAGGCGAAGGACGTGCTGCGCGAGACCTTCGAGGCCGCGGGCCTGCCGGCCGAGATCGAGGTCTACGAGGGCGCGATGCACGGCTGGTGCCCGCCCGACACGCCGGTCTACCACGAAGCTCAGGCGGAGCGGGCATGGAGCCGGCTGCTGGCTCTGTTCGACCGCGCCCTGGCGTAGACCGACCCGTCACTCCGGCCTCCGACGCACGTGATCACGATCTACCACGTGCCGAGCACCCGCTCGGCCCGCGTCATCTGGCTCTGCGAGGAGCTGGGCCTGCCCTGCGAGGTCGTCGCGGTCGACTTCTACTCCGACTATCGCAAGAGCCCGGAGTGGCGACGGCTCAACCCGATCGGAAAGGTCCCCGCCATGACCGATCTGGACGCGGACGGCAACCGGTTCTCCATGTTCGAATCCGGCGCGATGGTCCACTACCTCCTGGAGCGCTACGGCGGCGGCCGGCTCGAGCCCCGGCCCGGCACTCCTGAGAGCGCTCACTTCCTGCAGTGGTCCTGGTTCGCGGAGGCAAGCCTGGCCCGGCCGCTCGGCGACATCGTCCACCACCGCTGGCTCAAGCCCGAGGCCGAGCGGATTCCGGCGGTCGTCGAGGACGCGCGCCAGCGGGCCGAAATCTGCCTCGACGCGGTGGAGGCGGCGGTCGCGGAGCGCGACTTCCTCCTCGGCGACGAACTGACCGCCGCCGATGTCATGATGGGCTACAGCCTCGTCCTCGCCCGCCGGGTGGAGGTCCTCGACGACCGCTACCCGAAGCTGCTCGACTATCTGGGGCGGCTCGAGGCACGACCGGGTTTCCAGGTCGCGTTCGGGACGGAGCTCACGCTACGGACGGTCGACAGCGGGTCGGACGAGTAACGGCCTGACGACCTGAAGGCGGCGCGACGACTCAAGGCGAGACGACGTACAGGTACTCCGTGTTCCGCACGTGGCTGACGCGGCCGACCTTCTCGCCGCTCGGGTTGAAGATGCCGATCCGGGCGCCGACGTAGCGCCGGTAGTCGTTCTCGATCACCTGGACCTCGCCGCGGCGCCCGAGGATCGCCTCCATCTCCTCGCGGCCGACGAAGCCTTCGTCGCTGAAGGAGACGAGGAGATGTCGCGCACGCACCCGATCGATGACGCGTTCCCACGCGGCCCGGAACTTCCTCTTGCTGTTGAAGTCGCTCTTGCGCTCCCGGCAGTCGACGCGCTTGCAGGCGACGCCGTAGTGCTCCGGCTTGTCCCACAGCACCAGGCTTTCCCAGACGTGGTAGTTGCCCAGGTAGCTGTGCTGGTTGTAGGGCGGATCGAGGTAGGCAATGTCCGCCTCAAGCGTCTCTACCGCCTCGGCGGCGTCCATGCGGTGCGCCTTGCCCTTGCCGGCCGCGGCCCGCGGAGCGATGGCCGGCAGCCGCAGCTTCAGATCGTTGGAAGCTCGCGGAGCCCACTGCTTGAGATACGCCATCTGCACGCCCGTCGTGCTGTCGACCCGGTCGGCCGCCTCCATCAGGGAGACGAGCACGATCGCCCGGAGTTCCGGGTCGAGGTCCTTGCGCTCGATCTCCTCCCGGATCGCGTCGACCCGGGCGCCGTTCTTCGGCTGCAGGTAACGGCTTTTCTCGCAGAAGACCTCGGTGAAGTAGCCCGCCGACGGCGGCAGCCGGTTGAACTCGTGGATCAGCAGCCGCGCCTGCCGGAGCTGCTCGGGCGTGCCGTCGGCCTCCACGTAGCAGCGGGCGATCGCCTCGCCGCAGGCCAGGTAGTCGTTCGCCAGCACCCGGTACCCGCGCCGCTTGAGCGCGTCGCCCACCCTCGACGTGCCCGAGAACAGGTCGAGCACCGTACAGGCCGGCTGAAGCTGTTCAACGATGTCAGCGATCAACGGCACGAACTGCCGCTTGGAACCGAGGTACTTGATCGGCACGCCCTATTGTCGCCGCTTCGCGGCGCGGGCTCCTGGCCGCCTCCGGCGGCAGCGGGTCAGATGACCCGCGCACCCAGCCGGCGAGGGCGCCGGCGCACCTGGTTCCCGCGGCGCCAGCTCCTAGGGGGCCGAAACGTGGTACGCCAGCAGTTCGTCCCAGTTGCGGATGTAGAGCACGCCGTTGCTGACCACCGGATGGGCCCAGCTCGGGCGGCCGCGGTTGTCCACCTCGAATCGGCCCAGCTCTCTGTAGCCGTCGGGCGTCGCTTCCGCCAGGCCGGCGAGGTGCCTCTCGCCGAGCAGGAACAGCTTGCCGTCGGCCAGGGTCAACGAACCCTTGCCGACGCTGCGGTCCCTCCACACGGTTTCGCCGGTTTCGAAGTCCACGCACGCCAGGGCGCTGCCGAAGAACCCGTAGAGATGTCCCTCGTGGAGCACGACGCCGCCATGATGGTTCCGGAGGCGTGACTGGAACCACGCCTCGGCGGTGCTCACGTTGTCGCCGGCCGCCCGCACCCGGAGCGCGCCGCCGCCGGTACCGTAGTCGGACGTGTAGAAGACGAGGCCGTCCGCGTAGATCGGCGTCGCCGCGTTCGCCGTGCGGTTCGCCGGTTCGCGGTAGTGCCAGAGCAGTTCGCCGTCCGAGGCCCGCACGCCAACGCCGGCTCGCGCCGTGAAGCCGACGATCGCGCGCAGCGACTCACCGCCGTCCTCGAGATCGACGGCGACGAGCGACGAGTAGCCGGCCCGGTCGGTCAGGCCCGTGCTGGTCCACACCGTGGCGCCCGTCTCCCGGTCGAGCGCCGCGATCGCGCCGCCGTCGCCGCCGGGCAGCACGACCACCCAGTCGCCCTCGACGAGCGGCGACTCGCTGATCCCCCAACTGATGTTCCGCTGGCCGAAGTCCCGCAGGATGTTCCGCTGCCATGCCACTCTCCCGTCCGAGAGACGGACGCGCGCCAGATCCCCCGTGCCGGTGAGGGCATAGAGCGAATCGCCGGCCACTGTCGGCGTACCGCGCGGGCCGTTGCCGCGGCTGTCACGCAACCGCGAGCCAAGCTCGCGCTCCCAGCGGACGCCGCCGTCCGCCGCATCGAGGGCGAAGACGAGACTCCGGCCGCCGCGGGTTCCCTGGACGTAGAGCGAGCCGTCGGCCACCGACACGGCGCCGTAGCCCTCGCCGAGGCCGTCGATGCGCCACAACAGCGGCGGTCCTCCGGCCGGCCAGCGGCCGGCAAGGCCGGTCTCGGTCGAGACGCCGTCACGGCCGGGACCGCGCCACTGGGGCCAGTCCTCGGCTGCGGCCCGAAGAGGCGCCATCAACGAAGCGATCAGCGAAAGGACGACGCCAACCGAAACAGCGGAAGCGGGACCGGCCGCACGCCGGTGGCGCCGGCCGCAACGCCGGCTCCGCCCGAGTGACCAGTTCCACGCAAGCCTCATCGCCTGGACACTCTGCTCCGTCGAGCCTTCCCCGTCAACTGCCGTACGCTCCGCTTCCATGTCTCGAACCAACCGGCAGCCCATCCTCGCCTGGTTCCGGCGCGACCTCCGGCTGACCGACAACCCCGCATGGTCGTGGGCCGCCGAAAGCGGACGGCCTGTCGTTCCCGTCTTCTTGTTCGACGACGAAGGCGAGCAACCGATCGGCGGCGCGTCCCGGTGGTGGCTGCACGGCAGTCTCGAAGCGTTGGACCGGACGTTGCGTCGCCAGGGCAGCCGGCTCGTTCTCCGGCGCGGGACGGCCGGCCGGACGATCGCCGCGCTGGCTCGGGAAACCGGCGCCTCGACGATCGTCTGGAACCGCCTCTACGAACCGGCGATCACGCAACGCGACGTGGAGATCGAGGAGCGCTGCGCCGAGAGTGGTCCCGAGACGCGGACGTTCCAGGCCAGCCTGTTGTTCGAGCCGGAGGACATCCGGAGCGGCAGCGGCCGGCCGTACCGGGTGTTCACACCGTTCTGGCGCAAGTGCCTGGAGCACGAGTTCGGCCCTCCCGTTGCCGCTCCGCCCCCGCCCGAGGCGCCGGCAACCTGGCCGGCGAGCGACGATCTCGAAAGCTGGAACCTCCGGTGCTACCAGCCGGACTGGGCAGCGGGTTTCCGCGCAGTCTGGCAACCCGGAGAGGAGAGCGCGCGGCGACGTCTCGCGCGCTTCCTGAAGGACGCCGCTGGCCGCTACGACCAGGATCGCGATCTGCCGGCCATCGAGGCGACCAGCCGGCTTTCGCCGCATCTGCACTTCGGCGAGATCGGTCCCCGCCAGGTGGCCGCCGGAGCGCGAACGCTGCCGCCGGGCCCGGGCCGGGACAAGTTCCTGAGCGAACTCGGCTGGCGCGAGTTCAGCCACCATCTCCTCGCCCACAACCAGGAGATGGGGATCCGCAACCTCCGACCCAGCTTCGACCGCATGCCGTGGCGCGACACACCAGCCGATCTGAAGCGCTGGCAGCGCGGCCAGACCGGCTACCCGATCGTCGACGCCGGGATGCGCGAACTCTGGACCACGGGCTGGATGCACAACCGGGTGCGGATGCTCGTCGCCTCCTTCCTGACCAAGCATCTGCTGATCCACTGGCGGCACGGCGCGGACTGGTTCTGGGACACGCTGGTCGACGCCGACTGGGCGAACAACACTTGCGGCTGGCAGTGGACCGCGGGCAGCGGCGCGGACGCGGCGCCCTACTTCCGCATCTTCAACCCGGTGGCCCAATCGCGGCGCTACGACGCCGCGTGCACGTATCTCAGGAAGTGGCTGCCGGAACTCCAGCGCCTGTCCGACCGTGCGATCCACGCGCCCTGGCTTGCGCCGGAGGCCGTGCTCGTGAAGGCGGGCGTTCGCCTCGGCGAGACCTACCCGCTGCCGATGGTCGACCACGCCGCAGCACGCCGGCGGGCTCTCGACGCCTGGCGGACACATGTCCAGGGGCGCCCCGCGGCCACCAGAGCGGGACCGGCCTAAGGACCCTGACGCGCAGCGTCCTGTTTCTTCCGGGGCGGCTGTAACAGAAAAGCGACGACCGAGCCGGTCAGAGTGACCGCGGCGATCGTCAGAAACGGGACGGCGTAAGTGCCCTGGGTGTCGAACGCCCAGCCGGTGACAGCGGGAATGGTGGCACCGAAGCCGGCGCCTACGGCGAAACGGACGCCGGTCGTGGTCGCGAAGGCGCGGCGTCCGAAGAAACGGGCGAAGGTAGCCGCCTGGCTGATGTAGGCAAGGCCGAATCCCAGGCCGAGGAGGATCAGGGCCACTCGCGCCTGGCCCGTGGTGCGGACGAACAGCAGTAGCGCCATCCCCGTGCCCTCCATCGCCAGAGCGAAGCCAAGCAGACGTGGTGGCGAGATCCTGTCGCCCAAGGCGCCGCTGGCACGCCCGAAGATACTCACGAAGACCATTAGGGCAAGGAGCGCCGCGGCTTCACCTCCCTCGAATCCGACGTCCAGGAGGTGCAAGTTGCCGTGGTTCGCCAGTACGCCCCAGGGCACCGCGTAGCCGAGGCCGCAGAGCACCATCAGCACGAACTGCGGAGTCCGAACCGCGTCCCGCGCGACCCACTCGTCGTGCGCCTCGGCAACGGTCCGAGCTGTCGTCGCTTTGAGTTGATCCAGCGAACGGGCGCCGTCCCGCAACTGGCCCATCGACTCCGGCGTGTTGCGAAGGAAGAGGAACGACAACACGCCCAGCACCGCGCAGAGCCCGGCAATGATCGCCCAGCCTTCCCGCCATGTGCCTCCACCGGCCAGGAGCGAGTGATCGAAGCGGTAGATCAACGGCGCCATGACGCCGGCCGCGATCAGCAGGAACGCCATCGCACTTGCACGCCACTTCAGAAACCAATTCGCCGCCAGCGTCTGCGTCGGCAGCACGGTGGAGAACGTATGCGTCAAGCCGGCGAACACCCCGAAGTAGAGCAGCACGTCCCAGCGATCCTGCGCCCGGCTGGTCATGTAGTAGGCCAGGGACACAGTCAGGAAACCCGCCGTGAACACCGGCCGAGGTCCAAACCTGGTCAGGCAGACGCCAATGAGAGGCGCGACCGCGCCGCCGCAGAAGGACCAGATTCCGAATGCCCAGCCGCTGTCGGCCCGGGACATACCGAGTTCCTCCAGCATCTGCGGCAGGAAGACGCCCCAACTGTAGAAGGGCGCAGCGCCCAGACCGTAGATGAGCCAGGCGGCCGGCAGCATTCGCCAGCCGTAGAATCTCGGGTTGAACGACTTCCAGAATTCCGACCGGTCGCTGGAAGCCACCTTAGGGCGGTGCCCCCGCTCCCTCGAAGAGCGCTTCGCAACCGGTGCCGTCGAGCAACCCGTCTACGGCCGACCGGTCTTCAGCCGACAACTCGCCGTACCGCTCCCGCAACCACATCAGGCACTTGCCCTGGTACGGAAACGGCTTCTGCACCCAGGGCCGGCCGTCGATCTCGCACTCGACGCGCTCGGCGCCAGCCATCAGGGCCTTCGCGTTGGCGAGCAGGAACGGGGCGTATACGCGGCCGACTTCGCCAAGCAGCGCCCGCAGCGTCTCGGGAAGCTCGCGGTCGACCCAGTCGGCCGCTGTCGGTTCGAGGCCGGACAGGTCCTCGACGCGATCGACCCAGGCGTAGACCCGCGGCGCCACCTCCAACGTCACCGCCATCGGCGTCGGGTCGAAGGCCGCGAGCTGCGTCAACTGGCCGAAGAACGCGAAGTCGGAGGCGCCGGGGCGGTTCCCCATCAGGAACTGCCGCTCCGTCAGGTGGTCCCGAAACAGCTCCAGGATGCGCCGGTAACTGGCCTCGATCACGGGGCCCGTCGTCTCGTTCGAACCCACGACCCAGAGCCGCGAGATCTGTCGCTCGGACACCGTCTTCGCGGCCTGCTGGAAGTGCTCCTCGGGACCTTCGACCTGCCGCCAGCGGGGCAGGATCTGGCCGGCCTTCTCGATATCCGCCTCGTAGACCCAGCGATAGTGGAACATCGCCTTCGTGAGCCACTCGTCGCCGAAGTCCTCCAGCAGATAGTCGATGAAGGCGGCTACCGGATCCGGCGGGATCACCGACCGTCCCTCGAACTCCCGTTCGAAGCGCCGGATCAGCGGCGTCGAATCGACGACCGCCTCGATCTCGCCGTCCGCGTTCGGCAGATAGAACGTGGGAAGCAGCCGAACCTTGGCGGCCGGCAGGTCCTCGCGGCCGTCGGCGCCCGAGATCAGGAAGCGGTACGGGATGCGCCGGTAGCGCAGCACCGCGCGCATCTTCCGCGTGTAGGGCGACCCGGGGGCGCCCATGAAGGTGAGGGACTGCGGCGACGGTTCGGACATCAGGAGCGGCGACGGATCATACCCGGCCGCGCCGAGCGGTTCCTGATCGACTATCGCCTCAGGACTGCAGGTTCCAGAGCGAGTAGGCCACGAGCCACTGGCCGTCCGGTTCGCGGCGCATCAACCGCATCCAGTTGCCCTCGGACTCCGTCACCGGCGAACCGTCCTTCGGAGTGACCGTTACCAGGAAGGTGCCGCGCACGTAGGCCAGCTCGCCGCTGAACTCCGTCTCCTGGACCTGCATCTGGACGTTGAGGTCCGAGACCTCGAAGGCATCGGCGACGTTCTGCCGAATCGACTCGCGACCGCGGATCGGCAAGGCGTCCGGCGGCATGCGGACGGCGTCCGCCGCGTACAGAACCGCCACTCCATCGGCGTCGCTGCTGTTCATCGCGACCATGTAGTCGGCAATGAGGGAGTTCAGGGCATCTTCGTCGCCGATGCTGGGTTCGACCGCGTTCGGATCTTCGGCGACCTCTTCCTCGACCGGTGGACAGGCCAGCAGGAACAGGGCGGCCAACGGGACCGCCGCCAGGGCGAGCAGCGGGCGTTCACGCTTCGAACTCGCATGCTTCATGATCATCCCTCCTCCGCAGGCATTTCAGGCGCCTCACCCGGTGGGTGGTCGCGATTCGAGATCTCACGCGCGATGAGCCACGAGCCGTCTTCTCCCCGACGCATCAGGTCCATCCACTTGCCGCTTTCCTGGTAAACGACGGCCCCGTCCTCCTTCGAACTCAGAGTGATGGCGTAGGTACCGCGTACGAAGGCCAGATCGCCGCTGTAGTCGCTTTCGTCGACGCGAAGCTGCATCTCCCAGTCGGTGTCGGCGTAGTCCGCGGCGGCGAACAGCCGGATGGCGTCCCTGCCCTCGATGCGCCGGCCGTCCGACGGAAGCCGAATCGCGTCCTCGGTGTAGAGCACCGCCAGTCCATCCGCGTCGCCCCGGTTGACGGCCTGAAGGTACTTGGCCGCCAATTCGCCCAACGCGGCCTCGGCCTCGGCCCTCGGGTCCACCTCGGGGGCGGGCGGCTCCTCGGCCGGAGGCGCGGCGCAGCCCGCGGCGAGAGCCAGCAGCGAGCAGAGCACAAGGGTCGCAGAGATCCTCCGAGGGGTTCCTCGATTGCCCATTCCGGACCTCCTTTCTGCGGCGGAGCCGCTGTCTCGATGTCGCTCGTCCCCTGAAACTGCCAAGGTTAGCACCTGGATTCCGACTCGAACGGCCTCCGCTGGTCCGGTCTCCGGGGGTGGGCGGAATAGGCTTCCGAGCTTCCGGTGTCCGTCTTGACGCGCAACCTCTCATCCTTCCTGGCCTCCGCGGCAGGCGCGATCGCCGGCGCGCTCGGTTCGTTGCCATGGCTCGCCGGGTCGTTCACCGTCGTTCAGCCCGACCTGGCGCGGCTGCTGTTGATCGCCGCGCCGGCAGCCGGAGCGGCAGCCGTGCTGGCGGCCCTCGTCTTTCGCCAGGGCCATCCCCCGGTCCGCATTGCGGCGGCCGTCCTCGGACTGCTGGCGGTGGCCTCGAGCCCCGCCTTCACGAGGATCCTGGCCGATCAGGCGCCGGCCGAACCGCGCCTGGCCGGAGGGTCAGCCTCGACCACGGCCGCGCCGACAGCGGATCGGCTTCGCATTCTCCAACTGAACGCATGGCACGGCTACCCGGACCCCGGCGGTCGCCTGGTCGTCCAGGACAGTCCCTCCGATCGGTTGGTCCGGGCCGGCCGCCTCGCGGCGGAGGTCTCGCGGCTGCAACCCGACGTCGTCGTCCTGCAGGAGTCCTGGTGCACGGTCGGCGAAGGCTGTCTGGCCGACCGCCTGGTTGAGGAACTCGGCTTCCACGCCGTCTACGCCCGCGCCAACGGCTCGCTCCGTTGGCTGGGCTTCGAAGAGGGTTCGGCGATCCTCAGCCGCTTTCCCATCGACGACCCGAAGGTGTGGCGGCTTGCACCGGACCGCGACGCTTTCGAGCGCCGCATCGCCCTGACCGCGCGGATCGACCACCCCGAGCTGGCCTTCGAGCTGGTCGGTGTCCACCTCGCCAACGGCGACGCCGACCTCGCCGGCGCCCAGGCAGCGGATCTCCTGGAACGCATCCTTGCCCGGCTGGAGCGTCCCGTCCTGATCGCCGGCGACCTGAACCTGCCGGGGGACCATCCGGCGCTGGTCCGCATCCGGGAAGCCGGCTATCGCGATCTCCTGGAGGGAGGCATCGACCACGTCCTGCTCGACGCCCGCAACCCCGGCTGGTGGCCGCTCTGGATGGAGTGGGCGGAAGCCGATTCGATCTCGGATCACCCGGGCATCCTCGTCGAGCTTCAGCTACCGGTTCCTCCCGGCGACGACGACTGGTCCGGCGACTGGCGTTCCGCCACTCCCGCGGAAGTCGGCCTCGACTCCGAACGGCTGGAAGAGGCTCTCGAGCGGATCGGCGAGCTCGACGGGCTGCAGGGCATCCTCGTCGCTCGCCACGGCAGGCTCGTTGCGGAACGCTACTTCCGCGGCGCCGCCGGCCACCGGCCGCACAACCTGAAGTCGGCCTCCAAGAGCGTCCTCTCCGCTCTGGCCGGTCTGGCGATCGAACAGGAACTGCTGGACCTCGACCAGGAAATCGCCGCCGTGCTGCCGGAAGGCCGCGAACTCGACGACCCGGCCAAGCGGGCGATCACGGTGCGCCACCTGCTGACGATGACTTCCGGTCTCGAGTCGACCAGCTTCGGCAACTACGGCTCCTGGGTCGCGTCGCGCAACTGGGTCCGCGCCGCGCTCAACCGCCCGTTGCAGGCGGAGCCGGGAACCCGCTTCTCGTACAGCACGGGCGGCACTCACCTGCTCTCGGCGACCCTTTCCCGAGCCGCCGGCCGGAGCACCCACGACTTCGCTCGCCGGCACCTCTTCGACCCGTTGGGAATCGGCCCTTCGGCCTGGGCACGCGACCGGCAGGGCATCCACGTCGGCGGCAACAACCTCTCCATGCGGCCGCGCGACATGCTGAAGTTCGGTCAGCTCTACCTCAACCGCGGCCGTTGGGGCGGCGAGCAACTGCTGCCCTGGCAGTGGGTGGACCAGTCGACCCGCCCCGCCGGACTCGCCGCCCCACGGGGGCGCGGCCGGATCTACGGCGGCTACGGCTACCTGTGGTGGCTCAGGGGGCCGCGAGAACGCGGCGCCTACATCGCCAGCGGCTACGGCGGCCAGTACATCTACGTCTCTCCGACCGAGGACATGGTCGTCGTCGTCATCTCGACCGAGATATCGAAGGGACGCGGCTGGCGCGGCGAGCTGTTCGGGACCATCCGCGAGGGCGTGGCGGGCAGCGTGATCGACCGCTACGAAAGGTCGACCCGCGTTGTAGACTGAACGGTGTTCCAATGAACCCGAAACCGAGGTTTCCGCCGCGCTCGGGCGTCGCGATCCTGGCCGCACTGTTACTCGGCGCGGGAGCGGCTGCCGCGTCGGAACTCGCCCCGGAGGATCTCGAGTTCTTCGAGCAGAAGATCCGCCCGATTCTCGTCGAGCACTGCTACACGTGCCACAACAGCACGGAGATAGCGGAGAGCGGACTGCGTCTCGACTACCGGGGAGGCATGCTCGAAGGCGGCATGCGGGGCCCGGCGATCCAGCCCGGCAACCCCCGCGGCAGCCTCCTGCTGCGGGCCATGCGGCACCCGAGCCTCGACTTCCGGATGCCGCTGGGCGGAGCGAAGCTGCCCGACGACGTGGTCGCCGACTTCGAGCGCTGGATCGAGATCGGCGCTCCCGACCCGCGGGACGAGCCCCCTTCCGCAGACGCGCTCAGGGAGGTCACGTCCTGGCAGGCGACGCTGGAGCAACGGAAGAGCTGGTGGAGCCTGCAGCCGATCACCCAGCCCGAACCTCCCGACGTCGCCGATGCGGACTGGTCGCAGAACGCGATCGACCGGTTCCTCGCCCGCGGCATCGCCGACGCCGGGCTCGAGGCCGCGCCGCTTGCCGAGCCGCGAACCGTGATGCGGCGACTCTCCTACGTGCTGACCGGCCTGCCGCCGACGCCGGCGCAGGTCGACGACTTCGAGCGCCGCGCCGCCATCGACCGGGACGCCGCGGTCGCGGACGAAGTCGACCGGCTGCTCGCCGACCCGGCCTTCGGCGAACGCTGGGCCCGGCACTGGATGGACTGGGTCCGCTACGCCGAGACGCACGGCAGCGAGGGCGACCCACCGGTGCCCTACGCCTGGCGCTACCGCGACTACCTGATCCGGGCTCTGAACGCCGACGTACCCGTCGACCAGTTGATCCGCGAGCACCTGGCCGGCGACCTGCTCGACGAGCCGCGGATGAACCCCGAACTCGGCATCAACGAGTCGGCGATCGGCATCGCCCAGTACCGCTTCGTCCTGCACGGCTTCGGCCCCACCGACGCCCTCGACGAACAGGTCCGCTTCACCGAGAACCAGATCGACGTCGTCTCCAAGGCGTTCCTGGGGATGACCGTCGCCTGCGCCCGCTGCCACGACCACAAGTTCGACGCGATCAGCCAGACTGACTTCTACGCCCTGTACGGCACGATGGTCAACGGCCGCCCGGGCGTCCAGACGATCGACGACGAAGCGCGCCGGAACGCCCACCGGGCCGACCTGATCCGGCTGAAGGGCGAGTTGAGGCAGGTGCTGGCCGACGCATGGCTCGAAGCGGCCGCCGAAGTGCCGGCCCGGCTGCAGCAGCCGGACGGCCCGTGGGCCGCGGCACTCACGGGCGGCCAGTCGCCCTACGACCCGCTCTACGCCTGGGTCCGGGCAGGCCGGATCCGTGGCCGCGGGGCCTTCGCGAAGCAGTGGCAGGAGCTGGCCGCCGCCCACGAACGGAGCAGACAGCAACTCGAGACAAGGCGACAGGCGCCCGCCGTCCAGCGTTGGGACCTGAGCAAGGCCGAGGACGTCGAGCAGTGGTACCGGCACGGCAACGGCCTTCCCGAGGCGAAACCGCAGGAAGCCGGTAGCTACGAGGTCACCCAGGGCGGCGGGACGATCGTCGCCGACATCCTGCCGGGCGGCGTTTACACGCACTCGCTCACGAACCGCCACAACGGGACCTTCTCGTCGCCGCGCTTTCTCATCGGGACCAGGCAGAAACTGGCGGTGCGGATCGCCGGCCGCGGCGGGGCGATCGCACGCTACGCGGTCCAGAACTACCCCCAGCGCGGGGAGGTTCATCCGATCGAGACGCTATCGGACGGCGAGTGGCGATGGCAGCACTGGGACCTCGACTACTGGGACGGCGACCACGCCTACATCGAGCTGGTGACGGCCGCCGATCACCCGATGACCGGTGAGAGCTCCGGCGGGCGCTCGGACCGCTCGTGGTTCGGGATCACCGAAGCGGTCGTGCTCGACGAAGACGGTGAACCGCCGCGTGACGAGCCGGCCGAGTTCACCGCGCCCCTGTTCGACATCGAGGGAGCGCCGGGCGACCGCGGCGAGCTGGCGGCCCGCTACGGCGAAGCCGTTCGCGGCGCCGTCGAGGCCTGGCGCGACGGTTCGATGACCGACGCCCAGGCCCGCTTCCTGGCGAGCTTCGTGCGCCGCGGCCTGCTGCCGAACGACCTCGGCGACGTGCCGGAAGCGCGTCCGATCGTCGCCGCGATCCGGCAGCTCGAGGAGGCGATCCCCGTGCCCACGCGCTCCCCGGCGGTGCTCGCCGGGCCGCGCTTCGATCAGCCGCTGATGGAGCGGGGCAACCACCGGCGGCTCGGCGAACCCGTGCCGCAGCGATTCCTCGAAGCGATCGACCCCGAGCCCTACGCCGAGTCGGTCCATCCGCGGCTGGCGCTGGCCGACAGCATTCTGGACTCCGGCAATCCGCTCACGGCCCGCGTCATCGCGAACCGTCTCTGGGCCCACACCTTCGGCCGCGGCATCGTCGCCACGCCGGACAACTTCGGGCAGATGGGCGAGCTGCCGTCGAACGCCGCCCTCCTCGATCACCTGGCGACGACGCTGCGGGAGGACGGCTGGTCCCTGAAGAAGTTCGTGCGACGGCTCGCCTCGACCCGGGCCTTCCAGCTCGAGTCGACGCCGTCAGAAGCCGCCCGAGAACGCGATCCGCGGAACAGGCTGCTTTCCCACGCCCATCTGCGCCGCCTGGAGGCCGAAGCGGTGCGCGACTCGATGCTGGTCGCCGCAGGTCAACTCGAACCGGTGACGGCCAGCGGGACCCTCCCGGAAACCGGCTGGTCGAACCGGCGCAGCGTCTACGTTCAGGTCATTCGGAATCAGCCGGATCCCCTGCTCCACACGCTCGACCTGCCCACCCCGGTGACGACCAAGGGCCAGCGCGACCAGACGAACGTGCCCGCGCAGTCGCTGCTGATGATGAACAACACCCAGGTCATGCATCTGGCCACTCGCTTCGCCGAGCGGATCGCCCGGGATCCTGATCTGCACAACGACCGGGAACGCATCGCCGCCATGTTCCGGCTGGCCCTCGGCCGGCCCCCGACCGAAGCGGAACTCGGCGCGGCCGAGCAGTTCCTGGCGCAGGCCGTCGACCGGAAGCCCGCCCCGGAGGACGTGGCCGCCTGGACAGCGGCCGCGACGGACCGTCGTATCGAAGGGGCCGAACTGCGCAAGTTCACCGCGGACAAGACGCGCGGCGTCCTGCGCTTCTACCACCGGGCGTCGGCGCCGCGGGCGCTCCTGGCCTGGGAGTTCGACGAGTTGCCGAAACGCAACCGCGTCTTTGACGCGATCAGCGGTCTGGAACTCAAGCTGGACCGCCACATCCCCGTGAAGCGCGGAGCGCTCTGGCTCAGTCCGTCGGAAGTCGTGGCGACGAAGCCGATCCGGCCGCCGCTCGACGAGTACACGCTGGAGGCATGGGTTGCGGCGGCGCCGATTCGAGGGCTGAGAACCTGCCTGCTGGAAGGCGAGGAATGCCCGCCGAAGTCGCCGGAAGACGAAGCGCTGGCCAACCCGCCGACCGTCCATCTCGTGCTGGCGCGCAACGCCGCCGGCGCCTGGATGGCATACCGCGACGGCGTCGAAGTCGCTGCGGAAACCGTCCGCCAGGAGTTGCCGATGCAGCTCGAAGACGGCCGCATCGAGTTCACGGGCAAAGGCGACCACAGCCTGCGAGTGCTCCAGGCCCGCCTCTACGACCGCGTCCTGGCCCCCGCCGATGTCGCGGCCTCGGCGCTCGGCAACATCGAAGCCCCGTCGGAAGCCGAACAGGCGCGGATCTACCGCGGCAGTTGGTCTCGCATCGCTCGCCTCGAGGCAGAAGCTGATCAGCTCGAGCAGAGCGCCGGCGGCGGCGACGCGTGGCGGCGACTGGCGCACGCCATGTTCAACCTGAAGGAGTTCATGTACCTCCGATGAGCGACCACACCTGTTCCCTGATGAGCCGCCGCCGGATGCTGGCCCAGGTCTCGACCGGGTTCGGCGCCATCGCGCTGAACGGCATGCTCGGCTCGGCGCTCCTGCCTGCACCCGCCCGCGGTGCTCCGCGAGCCCGCGCCAAACACGTCATCTTCCTGTACATGTCAGGCGGCGTCTCCCAGGTCGACTCGTTCGACCCGAAGCCGCTGCTCGACCGCGATCACGGCAAGCCGATGCCGACGAAGGTCGAGCGCACCCAGTTCAACCAGAACGGGAACATCTTCGCCTCGCCGTTCCCCTTCAGGCAGTACGGCGAAAGCGGCATCCCGGTCAGCAGCATGTTCCCCCACGTCGGCGAGTGCGTCGACGACCTGGCCGTCATCCGCTCGATGACCAGCACTGTGAACGAGCACGCCCAGGGCAACTACTTCTTCCACACAGGCTTCCCGCTCGTCGGCCACCCGTCGGCCGGCGCCTGGGTGAACTACGGACTCGGCACCGAAAACGAGAACCTGCCCGGTTTCGTCGTCCTGCAGAGCGGCCAGGCCGGCATCCCGCACGGCGGCGTCGGCATCTACAGCAACGGCTACCTGCCGGCCGAGTTCCAGGGCTCCATTCTCCGCGGCGACACGGACGACGCGGTCCAGAACATTCAGGCGCTGGAGGCGCCGTCGGCGCAGCGCGAGAGGCTCGACTTCGTCAAGGAGATGGACCAGGCCTTCCTCGAGCGGCTCGGCGGCCATGCCGATGTCGAGGCGGCGGTGCGCAACTACGAGACGGCGTTCCGGATGCAGGCCGAGGTGCCCGAACTCTGCGACATCAGCGGCGAGACCAGGGCGACGCGTGAGCTCTACGCACTGGACCACCCGAACCAGACGACGGCGGACTACGGCCGCCAGTGCCTGCTCGCGCGGCGGCTGGTCGAGCGCGGGGTCCGCTTCGTCGAGCTGAGCTGCCTGCCGGAACCGACCGACGCGGGCCAGGCCGCGAACCCCTGGGACCAGCACACCGGCCTCGAGGTCGGCCACCGGAACATGGCGCTCCAGGTCGATCAGCCGATCGCCGGTCTGCTCAAGGACCTGAAGGCCCGCGGCCTGCTCGACGAGACGCTCGTCATCTGGGCCGGCGAGTTCGGCCGGACTCCGTTCCAGCAGGGTGCCGACGGCCGCGATCACAACCCGTTCGGCTTTTCGATCTGGCTCGCCGGCGGCGGTATTGCGGGCGGCACGATCCACGGCGCTACGGACGACTTCGGCTACCACGTCGTCGAAGACGAGGTCACGATCTACGACCTCTGGGCCACCGTCCTCCACCTCCTCGGCATCGACCACACCAACCTCACCTACCGCTACGGCGGCCGCGACTTCCGCCTCACCGATGTTCACGGCAATGTGGTCGATGACGTGCTGGCGTAGTGCGGTGGTGCTCACCCGCCTGAGCCGGGGCCGCGGGGGGCGGACTCCAGCGGACGCTCGCGCTTATCGGAGAATGGGGGTGCGGCGCTCGCTTCGTTCCGCTCGCTTCGGTCGGTCATTGCCCTGCGCAGGGTCGCCGGAAGTCGCTCGCTCCAAGCCCGCTGGAGGCCGCCCCCCGCGGCCTCGACTCAGGCTGGAGGTCGCCGTACTACGGAGGCTCGGCGTCGTTGCCTTCGTCGGTTCGCTCCTGGGGATCCAGAGTGGGGCGTTGGTCGGGCAGGAAGGACCCAGCTACTACCGGGATGTGTGGCCGGTGATTCAGCAGCGCTGCCAGGGCTGCCATCAGCCGGCGCAGTTGGGTGGTGAGCTGAACCTCACGAGCTTCGAGGGGCTTGCGGCGGGCGGGATGAGTGGACCGGCTTTCGTTGCCGGGAAGCCCGACGAGAGCCGGGTGCTCCGGATGCTCCGCGGGGAGATCGAGCCGGCGATGCCGATGCGGGCGGAGCCTCTGGCGGAGGTAGAGATCGCCGCGATCAGCGATTGGATCGCCGCCGGTGCGCACGACGACACGCCGGAGGAGATGCGGCTCGGCGCGGTGACCGGGCCGATCGTCTACCACCAGCCGCCGGTCATCACGGCGGTGGCCTACTCCGCCGACGGGGAGTGGCTGGCGGTATCGGGGAACCGGGAGGTCCTGCTCCACCGCCGGTCGAAGATCGGCAGCGGCGACAGTCTGGAGGCCCGTTTCAGCAGCGTCTCGGAGCGCATCCAGGGGCTCGCCTTCTTGCGCAACGGTCGGCTGATCGCCACTGGCGGGACGCCGGCGCGGTTCGGCGAGATCCAGATCTGGGACATCGAGGACCGGGAGCTCCGCGTCTCGAACATGCTCTGCCACGACACGCTGTTCGGTCTCGCCGTGTCGCCGGACGAACGCCGGCTCGCGATCGGCTGCGCCGACCACACGGTCCGCATCCACCAAGCGACCAGCGGCCGGGAGCTGCTGCGGATGAACCACCACGAGAACTGGGTGCTCGGCGTTGTCTTCGGCGGCGACGGCCGCCGCATCGTCTCCGTTGGCCGAGACCGGGCCGCCAAGCTGATCGACGCCTCGAGCGGCGCCTTCGTCGAGAACATCAACCTGCTGCGTGGTGAACTCACGGCGGTCGCCCGGAACCCGCGAATCGAGGCCGTCGTCATCGGCGGCGAGGACCGCGTGCCCTACTACTACCGCATGGACCGCGCCCGGAAGATGCTGATCGCCGACGACTCGACGCTGGTCCGGGAGTTCGAGCGCCAGGACGGGGAGATCTTCGCGCTCGCGGTGGACCCGCGGGGCGAGCGGCTGGCCGTTGGCGGCGCCGCAGCGGCGGTGCCGATCTACGACCTCGAGACGGGTGAACGGACCGCCACCGCCGCGGGACACCGCGCCGGCATCTACACGCTGGCCTTCGACCCGGCCGGTGACGAACTGGCCACCGCCGGCTTCGATGGTCGCTTGAGGCTGTACGGCGCGGCCGACGGCGAACTGCTGCACGAGTTCGTGCCGGTGCCGCTCGAGGGCGGCGGTCACCGTGAGACGACAGCCGGAGGAGCGCCGTGAGCAGTCGACTGCAGTCTCGGATCAGAACCGCGTCCAGAGCCGGCCAGCACCCGGGTGGCGCGACCCGCGCCACCCGTGAACCAGTCCGTGCGCCCGTCACTCGGGCGCGCGGATGGCAGGCCGGCGCACCGACATGCGACGAATCGACGCGCGCGATAAGTCGCTCGCTGCTTCGGAGTGCCTGCCTGGCGCTCGCCGGCATCGCCATCGCCACGGTCGCGGCCGCCGCCGGGCCGCCGCCGAATCTCCTCGACATGCATCCGCACGGAGGCCAGCAGGGACGGGCCTTGCGGCTGGTCATCGAGGGCTACGGCGTCGCGGGCGAACTGGAGATCGAAAGCACCCTGCCCGGGTCGTTCGCCCGTCTCGGCGAGGCCGCCGACGAGGACCGGCTGCAGAAGCAGCGGCGGCCGAACGACCGCAACCTCCAGGCCGCCGTCTTTCTCGTGGAGATCGACGCCGGCGCCGCGCCGGGGCTCTACCCGCTGCGCGCCGTCAGCGACGACGGCTTGTCGAACGCCCTGCTGTTCCGGGTGGACACCGTGTCTGAAGTCTCCGAACGGAGCCTGCGCGACGGCATCCGCGACAGCAGCGCCACCGCCGAACCGCCGCGCATCGATGCACTGCCGATCGTCGTCAACGGCACGCTGGACGGTGCGGAGCGGGACCGCTATCGCTTCCGCGCAGAAGCCGGCGAACGGATCGTCCTGGAGGTCGAGGCGCGACGCACGGGCTCGGCGATCGATCCGGTGCTCCGCCTGCTCGACGGCGAAGGCAGCGAGATCGCCTTCAACCAGGAGGGACCCGGCATCGATGTCGACGCCCGTCTCGACTGGCAGCCGTCGGAGGCAGGAGAGTACGTCGTCGAAGTCCACGACGCCCGATTCAGCAACCAGAGGAGGAACTTCTACCGCCTCAAGCTGATCGCCGCCACGGACTACGAGTACGCCGACGCCGTCTTTCCGCTGGGGGCGCGCCGCGGAGAGGAGACGCGATTCGGGCTCAGCGGCGGCAGCGCGGCCGCCACCAGGGAGATCGCCCGCGCCGTCGATACGGAGAACGCCTTCGACATCGTCGGCCCGCCAGTCGCCGCCAAGGCCAGCGCGGCCCTGCCGTTCCGGGTCGTCGTGGGAAGCCATCCCGAGGTGCTGGAGGGTGAAACGGCCGACGGAAAAGCACTCGACACGCCCGTGGTCGTCAACGGCCGGATCGACGACGCCGGCGAGGTGGACCGCTACCGGATCGCCGCCGAGCCGGGCCGGAAGCTCCTGATCGAAGTCGAGGGCGCCGCGCTCGGCTCCTCCGACCTGTTCGGCGTGCTGACCGTGACGACGCCGGACGGCGAGCACCTGGCCTCCTCCGGTGACGACATCCCCGATCCCGACACCTTCCGGCTGCTGTCGCCCACCGCCACCTCCTTCGACCCCTGGGTCCTGGTCGAGACGCCGGAAGGGGTGGACGAGCTGCACGTTACGGTCGAGGACCTGGTGGGCCGCGGCGGTCCGCGTTTCGGCTACCGGTTGACGGCGACCGCGAACGGCCCCGACTTCGAGCTGCGCCTGAGCACGGCCCAGTTGACGCTCAACAACGGCGCTTCGAAGCCGATCGAGATCGGCGCCGTGCGCCGCGGCTATCTGGGTCCGATCCGTCTCTACGTCGAGGAACCCCCGCCCGGCATCGAGGCCCGGGACGGATGGATCACCAGCGAAGTGCGTGACCTCGACACGCGCACGCTGGCGCGCTCCGGCCGGATCCTGGTCACCGCCGACCTCGACGCTCCGCGCCAGCGCTTCGACCTTGAGGTCTGGGGCGAGGGCGTGCTCAAAGACGGCACCGTCATCCGCCGCCGGGCAACCGTGCCGGGGAGCGTGACCAGCGTGCGCGCCGGCGACGGCCGCAGCTACACGACGGAGGCCGAGCGCTCGTTCAGCGCCCCGTGGCTGGAGAGCCGGCTGCCCGTGCTGCTCACCGGCAACTCCGGCCCCCGGCTGACTACTCCGGAGCCGGCCACGGTCAGGCTGGTCAAGGGCATGCCGTTCGACTTCGAGTGGAAGTACGAGGCCCCGCCGGGCGAGGAGGCTGCGACCGAACCGCCGATGGTCGTCAACGCCGCGATCGTCGGCGGCGAGTTCCGGGTCGAGACGACAGAGAAGGCCGACTACAACAAGCCGGCAGGCAGCAAGCTGATCCGAAGCAGCGACGGCACCCGGCACGATCGCTACACCGTGACGCTGACAGGCGAAATCACAGTGGGCGGACGTCCCGAGCGGCTCTATACGCCAGGCGTGACGCTCGAGATCGTCCCCGGCTACCGGATCGAGGTCACCGAAGCGACCGTCAAGTCCGGCCGAAGCGGCACGGTGGAAGGCGTCCTCCACCGCGAAGAGAGCTTCCGGCAGCCGGTTGAACTGCGCGCCGACGCGCTGCCCACCGGCGTCGTCTGCGACAGCACCGAAATCGACGTCGAGGACGACGGCAGGTTCCGGCTCGCCTGCGAGGCGTCGGATGCGGTCGAAGCAGGGGACTACGACTTCCTGATCACGTCGTCGTCCTGGCTCGCTGGCGAGAGAGAAGTCCGCGCCGCCTACACTACGGTGCCGGTGAGCGCGCGAATGGAGGTGAAGGGCAGATGAGACGTCTCGACACTCCCGGCCAGGCCGACTGTCGGTGCGCCGGCCTTCCGGCCGGCAGCAGGCGCGATGCCGCGAAGCGGCGAGCCCGAATCGCTCTCCCGCTCATCGCCCTGGCCGCGATGGCCCTGCCCGCCGGCGCCGCCACAACCCCCGTCGAGCTCCTCATCCACCCCCCCGAACTCACCTTCGACAACCTCCGCGACGGCCGCAAGCTCCTCGTCACGGGTGTCCTCGAGACCGGCGAGCGCGTCGACCTCACCGCCGACGCCGAGGTCTCCACTACGAACGCTCCGGTCGAGCGCGGCGACGACAGCTTCTTCACGCCGACCGCCTCCGGTTCCGGGTCGATCACGATCGAAGCCGCCGGCCTGACCGCCACCGTTCCCGTCGCGGTCCGCGCCGCAGCCACCAACGCCGCGCCCCCCGTCACCTTCGTCCGCGACGTCCTGCCCGCCATGAACAAGATCGGCTGCTCCACGGGCACCTGCCACGGCGCGGCCAAGGGCAAGAACGGCTTCAAGCTGTCGCTGCGCGGCTACGACCCGGAGTTCGACTACCAGTCGCTGCTGTACGACATGTCCGGCCGGCGCTTCAACCGCGCCGAGCCCGCGCGCTCGCTGATGCTCGCCAAGCCGACGATGCAGGTCGCGCACGAGGGCGGCCTGCGGCTCGACCACGGATCTCGCTACTACAACCAGATCCTCGACTGGATCTCAGGCGGCGTTCCCTACGGCGACCCGGCGACCGACCGCGTCGAGCGGCTGACGGTCCATCCCGGCGAGGTCTTCATGCACCGGCCGGGAATGAGCCAGCAGACGATCGTCATCGCCCACTACGGTGACGGCAGCAGCCGCGACGTGACCCGCGAGGCGCACGTGACCAGCAGCAACACGGAGACGGTGGCTGTCGAGGACGCGCCCTCCGGCCCCGTCGCCACGGGTCTCCGCCGCGGCGAGAGCACCCTGCTCGTGCGCTACGAGGGACAGTTCACTACCGCCCCGGCCACCGTGCTCAGCGGCCGCGAGGGCTTCGAGTGGACCACCCTGCCCCAGACCAACTACATCGATGAGCTGATCGACGAGAAGCTCCAGCGGATCGAGGTTCTGCCCTCGGCGCCGGTCGACGACGCCGCCTTCCTGCGCCGCGCCTCGCTCGATCTCACCGGCCGGATTCCGAGCCCGGAGGCGGTGCGCGCGTTCCTCGCCGACGACTCTCCGACCCAGGAGAAACGGAACCGCCTGGTCGACGAGCTGATCGCCAGCGACGGATACGTCGATCACTGGACGCTCAAGTGGGGCGACCTCCTGCGCAGCAACCGGAAGTTCATGAGCTACAAGGGCATGCTGACCTTCCGCGGCTGGCTGCGCGAGGCGATCGAGGAGAACCGGCCCTACGACCACCTCGTCCGCGAACTGGTCACGGCCTCGGGCAGCACGCTCGATCAGCCGGCCGCCAGCTACTACCGCGCCGCCCGCGATCCGAAGGAGGCGATGGAGACCACGACCCAGCTCTTCATGGGCGTGCGGATGGTCTGCGCCCAGTGCCACGACCACCCCTTCGAGCGCTGGACCCAGAACCAGTACTTCGAGATGACCGCCTTCTTCGCCGGCCTCGGGGTCCGCCCGGGCTTCCGCGCCGGCGAGGAGATCGTCTTCGACAAGCGCCGGGACAACGAGCAGTTGCACCCGAAGACGAACGCGGTCGTGCCGCCGAAGTACCTGGTGCCGGTCGACGGCGCGCCGGACCTCGGCGAGGGCCTGGGACGCCGGGCCGCGCTCGCCGAATGGCTGACGTCGCCGGAGAACCCCTACTTCGCACCCGCGATCGCGAACCGCGTCTGGAGCTACTTCATGGGCCGGGGGATCATCGACCCGGTCGACGACATCCGCGCCTCGAACCAGCCGGTCAATGCAGCCCTCCTGAACGCGCTGACCGCCGACCTGATCGAGAACGACTTCGACCTCCGCCACCTGATGCGGACGATCGCCACGTCCCGCGCCTACCAGGCATCGTTCCGCACGAACGAATGGAACGAGGACGACCGGATCAACTTCTCCCATCACGAACCGCGACGGCTCAGCGCCGAGCAACTGGCCGACGCCGTCGCCCGCGCCACCGGCTCCCGCTTCGAGATCGACACGCTGCCTGAGGACTTCGACGCGACGGCCCTGCCCGACCCGCACGTGATGACGGCGAGCATGGGGATCGAAGGCTTCCTCGACCTGTTCGGCAAGCCGGACCGCGAAACCGCATGCGAGTGCGAGCGGAAGACGGAGATGAGCCTGCCGCAGGCGCTGAGCCTGCTGAACGGCTCCGTCATCGCCGACGCCATCGCCGACCCGGAGGGCCGGGTGGCGAACCTCGTCCTCGGAGGGCTGGACAACGAGGAGCTGATCGCCGATCTCTATCTCGCCACCCTCGGCCGCTACCCCACGGACGATGAATCCGCGCTCGCCGAGGGTCACTTCGAGGCCGCCGGCAGCCGCACTGCCGCCGCCCAGGACCTGATGTGGGCGCTTCTCAACTCGAACGCCTTCCTCTTCAACTCGTAGGAGACTCCATGCTCGTCATCCCAGGACAGTCCGGCCACACCTGCGACGGCCCGACCCGGCGGGAGTTCCTCCGCGTCGGCTCGCTCGGCATCTTCGGCATCTCCCTCAGCCAGACCCTCGCGCTCCGCGACGCCCACGCCGCCACCGCGGCGGTGGACAGCTTCGCCGGCGGCAAGGGCTTCGGCAGCGCGAAGTCCGTCATCCTGCTCTTCCTCCAGGGCGGCCCCAGCCACATCGACATCTGGGATCCGAAGCCCGACGCGCCCTCGAACATCCGCGGCGAGTTCGGCGCCATCGACACGAAGGTCGACGGCATCCGCCTCTCCGAGACGATGCCGCTGCTGGCCGACCAGGTCGACAAGTGCACCCTGATCCGCTCGATGAGCTACACCCCGAAAGGGCTCTTCAACCACACTGCGGCGATCTACCAGATGCTGACCGGCTACCCGCCGGACCGCGTCTCGCCCTCCGGCCAGCTCGAGCCGCCGACTCCGGCCGACTTTCCGACCGCCGGCTCTCACGTCTCCAAGCTCAGGCCGCTGGACGACGCGATGCTCCCCTTCGTCGAGCTGCCGAGGCCGCTCCAGGAGTCGAACGTGATCGGCAAGGGCGGCGCCGCCGGCTTCCTCGGCAGGGCCTACGACCCGTACCGGCTCTACCAGGATCCGAACCAGCCGATCGCGCTCAGCGACCTGGAACTCCGCGAAGAGACCTCGCCCGAGCGCCTCGCCGGCCGCTTCGAGCTTCGCAAGGGCCTGAACGCCTCCCTGCCCGAACTCGAGAAGGCGGTCGCCGACTCCGCTCTCGACGAGTACTACGAGAAGGCCTACGACCTCGTGCTCTCCGGGAAGGCCCGCCAGGCCTTCGACCTGGCCAACGAGAGCGACGAGATGCGCGAGCGCTACGGCAAGAACACCTTCGGCCAGGGCGCGCTGATGGCCCGCCGGCTGATCGAAGCCGGCACCCGCTTCGTCCAGCTCAACTGGCCCGCCGTCGCCAACGGCAACCCCGAAGTCGACTCCTGGGACACCCACGCCGCCAACTTCGCCCCGCTCAAGAACCTGCACTGCCCCGTCCTCGACCGCGCGCTCTCGGCGCTCCTCTCCGACATGGACGACCGCGGCCTGCTCGACGAGACCCTCGTCGTCGCCGTCGGCGAGTTCGGCCGTTCACCCAGGCTGGGCGTCAGCACCTCCGGCAACAGCAACTCCCCCGACGGCCGCGACCACTGGCCCTACTGCTACACCGCTCTGGTCGCCGGCGCCGGCGTCTCCCGCGGCCAGCTCTACGGCGAATCCGACGAGACCGGCTCGGCGCCGCGCGAGAAGCCCGTCCACCCGAACGACCTGCTGGCCACGGTGTACTACACGTTGGGCATCGATCCGGCGATGGAGATCCTGAATCACCTGGACCAGCCGAGAGAGCTGGTCAAGGGCGAGGTGATTCGGGGTCTGTGGGCCTGAACGGAGACGCACCAGGGAACCCCGGTGCGGCCTGTGGCGTGATCACACCGTATCCGTGAAGTCGAAGCGCCCCGGCCGAGCCCCAGGCGACGCAGGGAGTGGAGATCGGAACAACTGCTATGCTGTGCAGCACAGAAACCGTGAGGATGTACCCATGAGGAACATCACCGTATCCGTCGACGACGAGACCTACCGGCGCTCGCGCATCCGCGCGGCGGAACTCGACACATCCGTCTCGGCACTCGTGCGGAACTATCTCGGCACCTTGGCAATGGAATCCGCCGGAAGTGCATCCGCTGAAACGCCGCTCGAACGCAGGCGGCGCCTGCTGCGCGAAGTGACGGAGGACTTTGAGCGACGCGGCGTTGGCCTCGACATGGCCGCGAATCTCCCCCGCTCAGAACTCTACGATCGTGGCCGGGCTCGAACTGAGGCGGCCATAGCGAGAAGCCGCGACAAGAACGCCGGGCACGCTTGATGCCGGGGCGCTTCGTCGACACGAACGTGCTGCTGTACGGAGCCAGCCGCACCTCCGTGAACGCACCGAAGCGAAAGATGGCGCTGGACACTCTCCGCGAGAGGGACCTCGTAGTGTCCGTCCAGGTCCTGCAGGAGTTCTACCACCAAGCCACGCGGCCGACTCGAGAGGACCGCCTGTCCCACACGGACGCCCTGGCCTTCCTTGAACCGATCCTCGAGTTTCGCGTGCAACCAACAACCGTCACCGTCTTCCACGACGCGGTGATGCTCAGCCGACGATTCCAAATCGCATACTGGGACGGCGCGATACTGGCCGCGGCACGTGCCTCCGGCTGTTCGGAGATCTACTCCGAGGATCTGAGTCACGACCAGGACTACGACGGCATTCGGGTCCTGAACCCGTTCGCCGACGCGCCTGCGTCGTGACGACCCACGCCTGGACCGAGAGCGACCTCGTCGTGGCCGTCCAGGGTCTGAACCCTCGACAGCCCGCGAAGCGCCGGCGATCTTCGTGAACACACGCGCCATTCTCATCGGGCTGGCGCTCGGCCTGGGGCTCGGAATCGCCGCGTCGGCGACCGGTTCGCCGGCGCTGCTGCGGGCCGCCGAGGCGGTCGAACCGCTCGGCCAGGTCTTCCTGCGGGCGATCCAGATGGTCGTCATCCCGCTGGTGGCGGCGGTCGTCTTCGTCGGCGTGGGGCGGATCGGCGACCTGCGGAAGCTCGGTCGGCTAGGGGGGCTGGCCGTGGGCTTCTTCTGGGCGACGACGCTGCCGGCGATCCTGGTCGGGATGGGGGTGATGGGCTTCGCCCTGACGTTCGCGGCGCCAGTGGCGCCGCCTACGCCCGTAGAGAATCTGGGGGCCGCCGGTGTGGGCATCGTCGACTTTCTGGTCAACCTCGTGCCGCGGAATCCGGTTCAGGTCGCCGCCGACGGGGCGCTGCTCTCCCTCCTCATCTTCGTCGTGCTCCTGGCCGCGGCGACCACCACGCTGCCGGCCGACAAGCAGCGGACGCTGACGTCCTTCGCAGAGGCCCTCGGCGACGCCCTGACCAAGCTGATGGGCTGGATCCTGTGGACGGCGCCGGTCGGTGTCTTCGGTCTCGCGGCGCCGGTCATCGCGAAGACCGGGGCGGCCATGCTGCAGAACCTCGCCGTCTTCATCGTCGCCGTCGTGGCGGGCCTCTTCATCCTGAAGGGCCTCGTTCTCCTGCCCGCGGTCTGGTTCCTGGGCGGCGTACCGCCCTGGCGCTTCATCCGGGCGACGGTGGGCACGTACACCGTGGGCTTCACCACGACGACGTCCGTGGGAACGCTGCCGATGATGCTGCAGGAGGCGAAGAAGCTCGGCCTGTCCGAACGCAAGTACACGCTGGCCCTGCCGCTGGCGGCGTCGATCAACCGTCCGGGCAGCGCCCTGTTCCAGAGCGCGTCGCTCGTCTTCCTGGCGAAGATCTACGGCGTGCCGCTCGACGCGGGGCTGATCGCCGCGGCGGTGCTGGCCATCTTCCTCGCCGCGATGACGGTCGCTCCGGTGCCCAGCGCCAGCATCGTGTCGCTGGCGCCGGCCCTGGACGTTGTGGGCGTACCCCTGGCGGGACTCGGCATCCTGCTGGGGATCGACCGTGTGCCCGACGTCTTCCGCTCCGCGGCCAACGTGATTGCCCACATGTGCGCCGCGACGACGGTCGACACGATGACCCGTGGCGACGGCGAGGAGTGAGAACGTACCCTCCGGTTCAGGGTCGAGACACAGCCTCCTCCAGGCGCTCCAGGTACGGCATGGCCGAGTCCAGGTTACCGACGAAGGGATCTCGGCCCGCGTCCTCGTTCCACTCGTACTCGGTGGCCTGGGCCAGCATCCGCGCCGCGTCGTGACCGAAGAAGCGGGCGACAACGGCCAGACTCATGTCGATCCCGGCCGACACGCCGGAGGAAGTCATCACGTGGCCGGCATCGACCCAGCGGGCTTCCTTCACCCACTCGGTCTCGGGGCCGAAGCCCGCGATGTAACTGAAAAAGGCCTTGTTGCCTGTCGCCGGCAGGCCGTCAAGGATGCCGGCCTTGGCGAGGATTGCCGAGCCGGTGCAGACGGAGGTGGTGAGTTGGACCTCGGCGGCGCGCTCGGCGACGAAGTCCAGGAGAGCCTGGTTCTCGACTTCCCGGAGCGTGCCGATGCCGCCCGGCACCATGATCACGTCGAGCGGCGGGGCCTCGTCGTAGCCGTACTGAGCCTCGACCTTCGGCGCCATCTCGGCCGGATAGGTCGTCGTGGTCAGGGCGACCGGCCGGGCGGAGTCCGCGATCAGGTGGACACGGATCAGCCCGGGCCCGGCGTTGAGCCACATCTCGATCGGTCCGAAGACGTCGAGCGGCTCGGCGCCGTCGTAGAGGACGACGCCGATGTCGAGCGGCGGATCGTAGCCTCCGACTTCAGACTGGGCCGGCAGCGGGTCACCTCCCGCCGTCGCCAGCAAGGCCGTGACAATCAGAACGCGGGCAAGGTTCGTCATCGATGATCCTCTCCTCCTTCAAGGAGCCTACTGGTCGTCCGATGCACTCGTAGCGATGAGGCCTATCCCGGGTTGGACCTTTTCCTGGCCTCAGGCGACAGGCGTAGGCTAGCCTCGAATCGTGGGAGGACTACGAGAATGAGACCGACCGAAATCATCTTCGAGGTTTCCGAAGCCTGTGAAGGCGGTTACGACGCCAAGGCGCTCGGCTACGGCATCTTCACCCAGGGGGACGACTGGGAGGACTTGAAGGAGATGGTCCGGGACGCAGTCCTGTGCCACTTCGAGGAAGGTGACGCGCCCCGCGTGATCCGTCTGCATCTCGTCACGGAGGAGGCCATCGCGGTATGAAGCTGCCCCGCGACCTCTCCGGCGAAGAGGTCGCAAGACGGCTTCGCCGACAGTACGGCTACCGTGTGACTCGAACCAGGGGCAGCCACATGACCGCCACCTTGGCCGTTGGCGACAAGAGCCACAATGTGACCGTGCCTCGCCATCGGAACCTGAGAGTCGGAACTCTGAGCGAGATCGCTGGCAGCGTGGCAGCATTCCTTGGCCTCTCGAAGGCCGAAGTACGGGAAGCCCTCTTCCGGTGAAGCCCATGCCGTTACCGAAGCCGATCCGCAACAAGGTCGACTACCTGACACCCGAGCTTCGGGGGCGCGTCGAAGCGCTGAAGCTGGAGGCGCCTGAGACCACCGAAGACATCGCCGTCCTGAGCGATCGGCTCGACACGCTGTGGCACTGGTCGAACGCCTACTCCCTCACCGGCGGGCCGATCCCCGACGTCTTCCCGCAGCTCCTCGCGAACGCGAACCGCTCGCTCCGGGGGCTCGGAGGCGGAGCGACGATTCCGGTGCCGCGCGTCTCTGAGTTCATCCGCCTCTACACCCGGGAATTCCAGATCAAGGACGAACACCCGGGGGCAATCGGCACGCTGACGCTCGACCCGCCCGGTCCCTTCCGCGCCGGCGACCGCGTAACAGTCCGGTTGACCTATACCGTGGGCACGCTCGGCATGGCGGAGGGCGGCGGCATCCTGGTGCGTGGAGCGCGTCGGACCGGCATTCAGGCCGAGGACGCGGCGGGCCGGAACTACGTCTCGGTCGAAACGTCGAATCCGGACGCGACGCTGACCGCCAGCGAACCATGGGGAGACTGGCGGGGGATGCACTTCGGCAACCGCGGCGGCCAGGCGCGCGCCGGCGTCCCTCGCGCCGTGCTGCAGTTCCGTCTGAGCGGCGCGTCGCTCGATGAAGGCGACACGATCACCATCACCTACGGCGACACCTCGGGGGGCGGACCCGGATTCACGCTGCAGGAAACCTCCAACGACCAGGTGATCCTGCACCTCTACGCCGACATCGAAGGCACGGGCGACCTGCTGCGACCGGTCTGGCCTTCCTTCGAGGTGCTGGGCCGGGACGAGGTCCGCTACGTCAACGCGGTCGCTCCGTCGATCGTCGCGCCCGGCGAGCCCTTCACGCTGGCCGTTCGCGCCGAGGACCGGCTGAAGAACCCGTCCTCCGGCGTCATGCCCGCGCTCGAGGTGCTGCTGGACGGCGAGCCATTCCGCACGATCGAGGCCGGCAGTCCGGCCATCTCGCTGCTCGAGAACGTGAATCTCGCCGAACCCGGCGTCTACCGCTTCTCCGTCCGGAACGAGGACGGATCGATCCGGGCGACCAGCAATCCCGTTCGCGTCGAGGAGGACCCCGAAACGCGCGTCTACTGGGGCGAGACCCACGGTCACACCGCCTTCGCCGAAGGCCAGGGGTCGCCCGACGGCTACTACCGGTTCGGCCGCGACGTCGCCCGACTCGACTTCCTCAGCCTCTCCGAGCACGACATCTGGATGGACGACAGCGAGTGGCGGAAGCTGCAGGAGCTGGTCGAGGAGTACCGGATCGAAGGCGAATTCACGACGATCCTCGGCTTCGAGTGGACGTCCCGGTCGCCGCTCGGCGGGCACCACAACGTGTTCTTCCGCGACACGCCCGGCCGCAGCCGGGTCCCGAACCAGAAGGCGCCCCTGCTCGACGAGCTGTACGCGGGGCTGCGCGCTCAGAACAGCAACGATGACGTGCTGGTCATCCCCCACGCCCACCAGCCCGCCGACTGGACGAACAGCGACCCCGACCTGGGGCGACTGGTCGAGATCCAGTCCGGCCACGGCACCTTCGACTGGTTCGGCAACAAGTACCTGCAGAACGGCTTCGAGGTCGGCTTCATCGGCGCCTCCGACAACCACAACGGCCATCCCGGCTACTCCGGGGCCGGCAACCGTCAACTGGGCGGCCTGGCCGCCGTCTACGCGCCCGAGGACAACGCTGACGCCATCTTCAGCGCGCTCCGCGACCGGGCCGCGTACGCGACAACCGGCGAGCGGATCCTCCTCGAGGCGAGTCTCAACGGCGCCAGCATGGGCACGCGCCAGGAGGACGCCGCCGTGCGCCGGGTCGACTGCCGGGTCAGCGGCACGGCCCCGATCGACGCGATCGACGTCATCAAGAACGGAGCGATCGTCTACACCAGGAGATACCTGGAGAGCGCTCTGTCCGAGGAAGCGCGGGTGCAGATCACCTTCGAGTCGTCGACCGAGATCCACGGCGAGCGCACACCTCCACGCGGCGGCCGACCGTGGAGGGGAGCGATCCACGTCGCCGGAGCCGAACTGGTCGACCACGACGATCCCTGGTTCACGCAGCCCGCGACCTGGCGAACCGCCCGCAACGCGGAAGACCGGAACCGGATCGACTTCGACTTCCCGACCCGTGGCCGTCCGAAGTCACTCGTTCTCGAGTTGCGCGGCGCAAGCGCCGACACGGTCATCACCGTCGACATGGAGACGACGACCGAGTCGCGCGGCTCGGGCGGCTACGTTCGCATTCCCCAGGAACTGCCGGCGAACACCGAGCGGTTCCGGCTCGGCGACCTGAAAGGCCAGGTCGAGCGCCGCGAGTACCAGGTGCTGGAGCACACGGACGCGCTCTCGGCTCAGATCGTGACCGAGGGCCGGGCCCTCGACCAGGAGTTCAGCTTCACCGACCAGGGCGAAGTCCGGCCCGGCGACTACTACTACCTCCGCGTCCGCCAGATCGACGGCAGCATGGCGTGGTCGAGTCCGTTCTGGGTGGGAGGGAGCTCCGGGTAGGCTCAGGGAAACCGCCGAACAAGGAGACTCGAGATGCGGAAGACCCTCGCGCTGCTTTCTCTGCTGCTCGTGTCGGGCACCGGCACCGCCCTCGCGGCCGCCGACGACATCCCGCGGACCCCGGGCGGCAAGCCCGACTTCACCGGCCGCTACGACATCCGCTCGCTGACGCCCTTCGAGCGCCGGCCAGAGCGCGGCGAGGAACTCGTCCTCAGCCCGGAGGAGGCGGCCGGGGTCGAAGCCAACCAGCGCCAGCGCGTCCTGGACGGCGACGCCGCCAGTGCACCAGACCGGCCGCCGCCGGAGAAGGGCGCCTTCATCGACCGGCAGAGCTACAACTACGCCTGGTTCGATCCGGGCCACACGATGTTCAGGATCGACGGCAAGTACCGGACGTCGATCCTGACGAACCCGCCGAACGGCCGGATGCCGCCGTTGACGGAGGAGGCCCAGAAGCACCGCGGGGCCCTGCCCAGGTTCATCTGGATGAACGACGACGGCACGGCCTGGTGGCTGGAGTCCGGCGACACCCCCTTCGACAGCCCGGAGACGATGGTCCTCGGCGTCCGCTGCATCTACCAGCCCGGGGCTTCGATCCCGATTCGCACCATCTCCTACAACAACCTGAAGACCCTGGTGCAGACGGACGACTACCTGATGATCCACATCGAGTGGATGCACTGGACGCGGGTCGTGCGGATCGACGCGGAGCATTCGCCCGCGCCGTACGAGTCCTACTCCGGCGATTCGATCGGCCGCTGGGAGGGCGACACCCTGATCGTCGAGACGACGAACTTCCGTCGCGAGGCGGCGCCCCAGATGCTGCACGGCCGAGAATCGGCCGGCGTGCCGCGGGGCGCGATGAAGGTGACGGAACGCTTCAGCCCGGTCGACGGCAAGTCGCTGCTCTACCAGTTCGAGGTCGAGGACGACGAGTACACGGCGCCCTACGGCGGCGAGATGCCCTGGCCGAGGACCGACCAGTACAACTACGAGTACGCCTGCCACGAGGGCAACTACTCGATGCTGGGCCAGCTCAGGGGAGCGCGCCAGCTCGAGAAGGAGTGGATCGCCGCCGGCAAACCGGTGAAGGGCGGCGAGTAGGCGGAGAAGGCCCGGGCTCGCCGCTGCGCGGCATCGCACTGGTGCCGGCAAGGGCGCCGGCGCACCCAGTGACCTAGATCATGCTGTAGCCGGAGCCCTGGCGCTCCGTGCCGAGTCCGCGCCCCTTCTCGATCCAGCCGAACTCCTCCAGGATCGCCTGGCTGTAGGTCACCCGGCCGGTGACCCGGTCGAGCGGCTCGGTGGCGAGCAGCAGGGCGGCCTGGGCCATGATCTCGACGGTTTCCGCCTCGTTCGGGTCGCGGCCCTCCATCAGCCGGTGGTGGACGACGCCCGGCGTGGGCACGATCTGGGACGGGCTGTAGCAGGTCACCGAGACGCCGTGCTCGTAGACCTCGGAGGCCAGGCCCTGGGTGAAGCGCTCGAGCGCCGCCTTCTCGGCGCCGTAGAGGGAACCGCCGGCGAACTGCGGGCCCTTGTAGGGACCGCGGCCGGGGCCGATCGCGGCGCCCGAGGACACGTTGACGATGCTGCCGGAACCCCGCTCGATCATCTCGGGCAGCACGAGCTTCGAGAGGTAGAACGGCGCGTGGAAGTTGACCGCCGTCGAGCGGTGCCACTTGTTGATCGGGAAGTCGACCACCGGAATGAAGTAGGTCAGGGCGGCGTTGTTGATCAGCACCTCGACCGGCCCGAGCGCGTCGCGCACCTCGGTCACCAGGCGGGCGCAGTTCTCGTACTCGGAGACATCGCAGGCGAACGCGGTGGCGTCGCCGCCGGCCGCCCGGATCTCGTCGATCGTCTCCTCGAGCGACCCGCCCAGGTAGTGGCCGCCCTCGGACAGCGTGCGCGCCGTGCAGGCGACCCGCGCGCCGTGCTCCGCGAACAGCTCGGCGATCGCCTTGCCGATGCCGCGGCTCGCTCCGGTGACCAGGGCGACCTTGCCGTCGAGCTTCTTCTCTGTCTGCGTCATTGAGCCTTCTCCTTCATCCGTCTAGAGCCGTCATCCGCAATATGCGTCGCGATACCGCTCGCGCAGTACGTTCTTCTGTACCTTCCCCATCGCGTTGCGCGGCAGATCGCCGACCCAGTAGAACCGGCGGGGGTGTTTGTAGCGCGCCAGCCCCGCACCGAGTGCGGCGCGGAGCGTATCGTCTTCCACCGGCGAGTCCTCGGCGACGAGCACGGCGACCACGCCCTCGCCCAGGTCGGCGTGCGGCGCACCGATCACCGCCGATTCCGCTACTCCCGGTACCTCGTTGAGCCGGTCCTCGACTTCCTTCGGGTAGACGTTGAAGCCGCCCGCGATGACCAGGTCCTTGCCGCGGCCGACCAGGGTCACCCGGCCCTCACCGTCGACGCTCGCGAGGTCGCCGGTGACGAAGAAGCCGTCGTCGCGCATCTCCTCGGCCGTCTTCTCCGGCAGTCCCCAGTAGCCCGGAAACAGATTCGGGCCGCGAATCTCCAGGGTGCCGACTTCACCCGCTGCCACTTCGATGCCGTCCTCGCCCACGGCCCGCACTTCGACCCCGGGCAGCGGGAAACCGACCGTGCCGGCCACACGCTCCCCGAGCAGCGGATTCGAGGTGATCATCCCGGCCTCCGTCATGCCGTAGCGTTCCAGGATCCGGTGGCCGGTGCGAGCCTCGAAGTCGCCCCAGACGGCTTCCGTCAACGGCGCCGAGCCGGAGACGAACAGCCGGATGCTCTCGCAGTCCGCGCTGCCGAAACCGGGCTCCGCCAGCAGACGCGAGTAGAACGTCGGCACACCCATCAGCACCGTCGCCTCGGGCAGCAAGTGGCGCACTTCCGCAGCATCGAACGCGGGCAGGAAGAGGACCTTCGAGGCGTTCAGAAACGCCGTGTGGAGCGCCACGAACAGCCCGTGGACGTGGAAGATCGGCAAGGCGTGGAGCAGCACGTCCCCGGGCTCGAAGCCCCAGATTTCGTGCAGGGCGAGAGCGTTCGAGGTCAGGTTGCCGTGGGTGATCATCGCGCCCTTGGAGCGCCCCGTGGTGCCCGACGTGTAGCAGATGGCGGCCAGGTCGTCGCCGCGGCGGGGTTCGACCGCCGGATCGGGATCGAGGGACCGCGCCTCCTCCCACAACGCGTCGATGCCCACGGAGCGCGGCTCTGCGTCAGCACCCGGGTCACCGCTACCCGCCGCTCCGCGCACGACGACCCGCGGCGACGCATCGGACACGAAGAACGCGACCTCCCGCTCGGTGTAGGCCGTGTTCAGCGGCACGTACACCCCGCCGCAGCGCAGCACGCCCAGGTAGAGGGCCACCGCCTCGACCGACTTCGGGACCTGGACCAGTACCCGGTCCCCGGGCTCCACGCCCCGCCCGCGCAGCGCCGCCGAGAATCGGGCCGAAGCGTCGTCGAGATCGCGATAGGTCCACGCCGGCCCGCTCGCGCCAGCCGCGGCGCCGACCGGCACCACGCCGGGACAATCGAGGGCTGCCTCGAAACGCTCGGAGAGCAGGGCGAAGAGGTTCATCGGATCGACGCGTGTCCGCGGGAAGACGCTCGATCCTACGCGTGTTGCAAACTAGGTCACCCGCATATGGTCGCCAACCGCAATCGTCCGTTTCTCCCGCCCGTAGCCACCATCCGCCGCGCTCTCCCCGGCCTCTGCGCCGCGGCGCTCGCCATCGGGTTCGCGGGCTGCACCGACGACCCGGTCGCCGAGACCCTGCAGCTCGAGTTCTACCCGCCGTCGGCGGAGGACACGCAGCCGGCCGAGGACGACGTCGTCGGCCCGGCCGACACCAACGGCTACGTAAGGCTCGAGGCCAAGGTCTCGATCCATCGCCACGCGGTCCCCGAGGGGCACGCACTGATCGAGCGCCGGCTGAACGACCGGACCGAGGCGTTGATGAACGGCTACGACGTCTGGCACCTCCGGTTCGACCGCCTGTACGAACCGCTCGCCGACGGCGCCGAGTGGGAGCGGGCCGGCAGGGAGTTGACCAGCTACCGCCGTTGGGCGCTCGTCGGGAACCCGGATGCCGAGCTCCAGGAGTTCTTCGCCAACACGCCGATCCGTCCGTCCCTCGCCGTCTGGGACAACGAACGGCGGGAGCCGGACGACCGGCGGCCGCCGCCTCAGACCGTCTCACTGGAGCTCGTGTTTGACGGCGGAACGCAAGCGACTGTCGGCGAGTCCGACACCGTCGAGCGCGGTCTGCGCGGTTTCGCCGTCGACGCCGCCCGCTACCACCGACGCGTCGCGGCGTTGTGGCGCTACATGGACGAGAACCCCGGCCGCCGCTTCGAGTGCCTGCGCGCCCTGTTCGCGGCCGCCCGGGGCGAGGAACTGCCCGAATCGACGCTCGTCGCGTCGCCGCGGGAGCTCGCGCCGAACACGGCTCCGCCGGCGCCGCCCGAGCGGCCGCAGGACCAGCCTGTCCTCCGCGACCTCGAACTCGAGCTGATCGAACGGATCGTCGAAGCCGGTGAACCGCTGCTGGAGATCTTCGAGGTCCCCGACGACGACGCCTTCACCCTGCAGGAGCTTTCGCGCCGGGTCTTCGATCCGTTCCCGGCCGTCATCACCGCGGTGCCGGACGGTCAGGTCACCGAGGCGGTCGGATTCGCGGAAGCCGGAGACGGCTGGACGATTCCCTCCCTCGATCTCTGGCGAGCGTTCCGCAGCCTGGAGGGCAGGTTCGTGTCGCCCGACCCGCTCCTCTTCCTGCTCGACACGGACGGCAACGACTTCGGCTGCGACGAGCAGGACGACGCCTGCAAGGACCGCGAGCGCGTCTTCGCCTTCCTCGAGCGCGGAACCTTCGACGCCCGTCCAGGCTCTTCGCTCGTGATCCGGCGCGTCCTGGAGACCGAACTGCAGCCGCTCGACGTGTACCGCCTGACGTGGATCCGCGGCGGCACGGACGAGAGCCCCGGCAGCGAGGGCGCCGTTGACGGCGTCCTCGAGACGGGCCGGTAGACTCCCGCGAAGAGTTCCGCTCCCGAGAGGTGCCGATGATCCGTTCAACCAACATCCGACCCAACCGACGCCTGCCCGGTCTCGCGCCCGTGCTGACCGCCACCATCCTCCTCGGCCTTGGCGCCGACTCCCTCAAGGCACAGCGGCCTTACCCGCCGGAGATGGAGGGAACGACCTCCGAGGTCTACCGGACGGCAGGCGACGTCGAGCTCAAGATGTACTTCTGCAATCCCGAGGACCATTCCGCCGACGACCAGCGGCCCGCGATCGTCTTCTTTTTCGGCGGCGGCTGGAGAGCGGGTTCCCCGCAGCAGTTCCTGCCACACTGCCGCTATCTCGCGGAACGCGGCATGGTCGCGGCGGTCGCCGACTACCGGGTCGCGAACCGGCACGGCGTGACGGCGCACGAATGCGTCGAGGACGCGAAGAGCGCCGTCCGCTGGCTACGCGCGAACGCTGACCGCCTCGGCGTCGATCCCGACCGCATCGCCGCCGGCGGGGGCTCGGCCGGGGGTCACCTGGCGGCCGCCACCGCAACGCTGCCGGGCCACGATCCCGATCCCGACGGCGTGAGCTCCGTACCCAACGCGCTGGTCCTGTTCAACCCGGCGACCGTTCTCGCTCCCGTCGATGGCGACCCGATGCCGACGGAGGAGGAGCTTGAGCGTTTCGCGGCGCTCGAAGAGCGCTTCGGGGCGCCGCCGGAGTCGATGTCCCCCTTCCACCACCTGCGGGCGGACCTGCCGCCCACCATCCTCTTCCACGGCCAGGCAGACGAGACGGTGCCCCACAGCACGGCGGACCGGTTCTGCCGCGGCCTGCGCGACCACAAGAACCGATGCGACTTCGTCAGCTACCACGACCAGGGCCACGGCTTCTTCAACTTCGGCCGGGGCGAGGGCGAGGAGAAGAACAAGTGGTACGAGGACACGGTCTCCCGCATGGACGGCTTCCTGTACTCCCTCGAGTGGCTCGATCCGAAGCCGAATCCCGACGGCACGCCCGGCGAACGCCTGACCTGGCAGGAGTCGCTCAGCCGGGCGCTCGGTTCGTCCGCCAAGGGACTGCCAAGGACGGAGGAAGAACTCCAGGAGTTCGTCAAGACGCTGGGAAACCGGGAAGGCGGGGATCCAGCCGCCGAGGCTGGGGACGCGAAGGAGGACGACAACGCAGCGCCACCGGACGGCGATCTCTAGCGAATGATCCCGCGCCCCGAGATCCGACGGCGCCTCGCCGCCGTTGCCCTGAGCGCGGCCGCAGCCGCGGCCGCGGCCCACGCCCAGGCAGCCGCTGACCTGAGACCGGCCTCGGCCAGCGCCGCCGAAACGCAGCCCGCCGGCGAGTGGCACAACTACGCCGCTGACAGCCACAGCAGCAAGTACTCGCCTCTCGACCAGATCGACCGGACGAACGTGCATCAGCTCGAGGTCGCCTGGCGCTGGAAGTCGATCGACTACGGGATCGCAGCCCGCCACGAGGGCGTCATTCCGCCCTTCGTGTTCCAGAACACGCCGATGATGCGCGACGGACGGGTGCTGGTCGCGACCGGCCTGGCCGCGGCCGCGCTCGACCCCGCCAGCGGCGAGATCCTGTGGACCTACGATCCGTTCGAGGACGAACAGCCACGGAACATGGGCCGCGGCGCCGTCCGCGGCGGCGTGACCTGGAACGACGGAGACAGGCGGCGGCTCTTCTTCACCGGCAACGGCCGGCTCACCGCCCTCGACGCGGACACCGGCGCCCTCGACCCTGACTTCGGCGACGGCGGGCGCGCCGACATGCTCGACGTCGGCAACGGCGTGACGCGCCGCCAGTACTTCTGGACCTCGGCGCCCGTCGTCTGCGGCGACGTGATCGTGGTCGGTGAATCGACGTCCGACGCCTGGTCGCGGCGGAAGAACCCGCCGGGGATGATCCGCGGCTACGACTCGCGCTCCGGAGCCCTGCGCTGGCGATTCAACATCATCCCCGAGCCGGGCGAGTTCGGCTTCGACACCTGGGACAGCCCCGAAGCGGCCGAGGCCGGCGCCGCCAACGTCTGGACCTGGATCAGTTGCGACCAGGAGCTGGGCATGGCCTACGCGGCAACGAGCACGCCGAGCAACGACTGGTACGGCGGCCACCGCCCGGGAAAGGGCCTGTTCGCCGAGTCGATCCTCGCTCTCGACGCCGGTACCGGCGAGCGGCGCTGGCACTTCCAGGCCGTGCACCACGGACTCTGGGACTACGACTTCCCCGCCGCGCCCGTGCTCGCCGACATCGTCGTCGACGGCCGAGCCATCAAGGCGCTGGCGCAGCCTTCCAAGCAGGCGTTCCTCTACGTGTTCGACCGGGTAACCGGCGAGCCGGTCTGGCCGATCGTCGAACTGCCGGTGCCGGCGTCGGAGGTTCCCGGCGAGCAGGCCTGGCCGACCCAGCCGCACCCGACCTGGCCGCTTCCCTACGACCTCCAGGGACTGGCCATCGACGACCTGATCGACTTCACGCCGGAACTGCGCGCCATGGCGATCGAGTACGTCTCGCAGTACCGGATCGGCCCGATCTTCCAGCCGCCGACCCTGATGGACGGTTCCGAAGAAGCGCTACCTACGATCCAGGTGCCCGGGGCGGTCGGCGGTACGAACTGGAACGGCGCCGCACTCGACCCGGAGACGAACGTGCTCTATCTGCCGTCGGTCACCGTGCCGGCGATCCTGGGCCTGCGCCCGCCGCCAGACCCCGCGCGCTCCAACCTGCGCTACCGGGTCGACCTGAGCGAGGCCGACGGTTACGAGTGGGCGACGCTGCCGAACGGCCTGCCGATCACCAAGCCGCCCTACGGCCGCCTGACCGCGATCGACCTGGACACCGGCGAACACCTGTGGATGGTCCCGAACGGCGACGGCCCTCGCGACCACCCCGCGCTCGCCCACCTCGACCTGCCGCCGCTTGGTCAGCAGGGTCGGGTCTCCGCCCTGGTCACGAAGACCCTGGTGTTCCTGGCCGACGGATCGGACGTCATGGTCGTCCAGCCCGAGGGCGCTGGCAGCCGCAAGTTCAGGGCTTTCGACAAGGCGACCGGCGAGGTCGTCTGGGAAACCGAACTGCCGGCCGGCGTGAGCGGCGCGCCGATGACCTACCTGCACCAGGGGCGCCAGTACATCGTGATGGCGCTCAGCGGCACGGACTTCGAGAACGAGTTGCTGGCCCTGGCGCTGCCCGAAACCGTGGTGGCCGCGGCTCCCTGACCGTCGGCAACAGGCCCCGTAACACCGGATGAACCTGCGCGCCGTCTCCGGTCTGGTCGGACGGCTCCTCCTGCTGCTGGCCGGCGCGCAGTTGATCCCCTTCCTGTTCGCTATCTGGCACGGCGAGGAACGGCCCGCGGCGGCACTCGGAGGGTCGCTGATCGTCTCTGCTCTGGCCGGCGCGGCAGCCCACTGGTGGGGCAAGCCCCACGAGAAGATCTACCGGCGCGAAGCGACCCTGGTGGTGGTCGGCGCCTACATCCTGGCCTCCTTCTTCGGCGCTCTCCCCTACGTGTTGAGCGGCGAGATCGCGGACCCGGCCTCCGCCCTGTTCGAGTCCGCCTCCGGGTTCACGACGACCGGCGCCTCGATCCTGACCGACATCGAACTGCTGAGCCCCAGCATCCTGCTCTGGCGCGGACTCACGCAGTGGCTGGGCGGTATGGGAATCCTGTTGCTGTTCGTCGCCCTGTTCCCCAGCCTGGGACCGGGCGCCCGCCTGCTCTACCGCCTGGAGGTGCCGGGGCCCACCCAGGACATGTTCCAGCCCCAGGTCCAGAAGACGGCGAGCGTGCTGTGGCGCATCTACGTCGGCCTGACCATCGTCCTCATCCTGTTCCTGCTCGCCGGCGGCGCCACCCAGTACGAAGCGTTCTGCTACGCCTTCACGACGGTGTCGATCGGCGGCTTCGCCCCGTACAACGCGAGCGTTGCCGCCTTCGACTCCGCGTTCATCGAGTGGACGATCATCGTCTTCATGCTGATCGCGGGCATCAACTTCTCCCTGATCTTCGCGGTCCGGTCGCGGCCCAGTCAGCTCTACAAGGACGTCGAGTTTCGCGCCTACGCCTCGATCGCCGCCGTGCTGGTGGGCCTGGTCACGCTGGACCGCTGGCGCAGCACGGACCTGCCGCTCCTGGAGGCCCTCCGGGAGGCCGCGTTCAACTCCGTGTCCCTGATGACGACGACCGGCTACACGACCAGGGACTACGACTCGTGGAGCGACACGTCGCGCACCCTGCTGCTGCTCGCCATGTTCGTCGGCGGCTGCGCCGGTTCGACCGCGGGAGGCGTCAAGGTCGGCCGGCTCGTCATGACCCTCAAGATGGCGCTGCGCGAGGTCCATCTCATGTTCAACCCGCGCCGGGTCCTGGCGCTCTGGATCGGCAAGAGGACGATCAGCGACCAGGTCGCGCGCAGCCTGGGCGGCTTCATGACGCTCTTCGCCTTCCTGTGGCTGGGAGTCGCCGCCATCCTCGCCCTCGCGGGCAACGACATGGTGACCTCGCTGTCGTCTTCGCTGGCCTGCCTGTCGAACGTCGGCCCGGCGATGGGCGCGGCCGGCCCGTCGCTCAACTACGCCTTCTTCGCCGGCTGGGAGAAGCTGCTGCTGATCTTCCTGATGTGGCTGGGCCGGCTCGAGATCGTCGCCGTCGCGGCGATCCTCCTGCCCGCATTCTGGCGCCGCTGAGCGCTATTCAACGCGGCAGACTTCTTCGAACTCCGGCCGCGGCAGGCGCCCGAACAGGCCTTCGGGATCGCCGTAGCCGATCGAGCAGAGGAAGTTCGAGCGCACCGTCGTGCCGGGGAAGAACAGCTCGTCGCACTTCGCGTTGTCGAACCCCGACATCGGACCGCAGTCGAGGCCGAGCGAGCGCGCGGCCAGCATGAAGTAGGCGCCCTGCAGGGTTGCATTCCTGAACGCCGTCACTTCGGCCAGCTCCGCGTTCGTGCGGAACATCTCGGCCATGCCCGGATTGTGGGCGAAGAGCACGTCCATCTTCTCGAAGAACGCCAGGTCGTAGCCCAGGATCGCGGTCGCCGGCGCCTGCCGGATCTTGTCCTGGTTGCCCGGCATGGCGATCGAAGCCAGCCGCTCCTTCGCTTCGTCGCTCACGGTGAAGACGACCCGCTGCGGCCAGCAGTTCGCGCTCGTCGGCCCCCACTTCATCAGGTCGTGGAGTTCCCGCAGGGTCTCCCGCGGCACGTCGCGCGGCAACCACCTGTTCTGGCTGCGGGCGTCCCGGAACAGGACGTCCATCGCTTCTTCGTCGATCCTTCGCATGGCGTTCCTCCGGCGGCGGATGATAGCCGCCGCCGTGGCTCTGTGCGTGCGGGCTTGCCGTCAGTCCGTCGCCGGCACGCGCCGGAACAGCGACCCGACATGGGCCGCGGGCAGCGGCTTCGTCGCCAGCGACACAGCCGCGGTGCAACCCATCGCGAACAGTCCGGCCAGCGCCGCGCAGGAGGTCGGGTTCGGCGCTTCACCGTGCAGCCACGAGAACACCGGGTGCAGGAAGCTGCCCTCGAACCAGGCCGGATCGATGACGCCGGTGTGCAGGATCAGGAACGAACTCAAGCCCACGATCAACCCCGTGTAGGCGCCGGTGCGCGTCACGCCGCTCCACAGCGCGCCGAGCACCAGCGGACCCGCGAAGGCCGCCATCATGCCGCCGTTCCCGGTCCAGACCAGGATGGCGATGTTCATGTCCATCAGCATCCAGGCCATCGTCACGCAGACGACCATGACGCCCACCGTCGCCCAGCGGCTGATGACCAGCACCCGCCGGTCGAGCTGCTCCTCGCTCAGGTGCGAGTGGAAGCGCGGCGCGATCGTCCGCCGGTAGAGATCGTTCGCCACGATCTGGGACGACGAAACGACCAGCCCGTCCGCCGTCGACATGACCGCCGACAGGATGCCGACACCGATGAGCGCGGCCAGCCAGGCCGGGAAGAGCTCGATGAACAGCGCAGGCAGCGCCTCGTTCGGCGTCGATCCCTCTTCGTACAGGCGGCCGCCGAGCACCGCCCGGGCCAGCGCGCCGCCGAGGCCCAGCATGCCCAGGGTGACGCCGAAGACGGAAGCGAAACGCAGGAAGGTGAAGCGCGACTTGCCCGTCTTGAGCGCCCAGATCTTGTTGCCGATGTGCGGCAGCAGTCCGAGGGGGATGTGGGCGAGCAGCACCGCCATCTGCGACCACCAGGAGTGGTAGAGCGGCGTCGAGCGGTTGATCCAGCCGACCTGGTTCGGGTCCTGTCCGCGAATGTTCGAGATGACCGTGCCGAAGCCACCGTCCAGGCCGGCGCCGAAGAGGAACAGGAGGACGACCAGCACGCCGATCAGCAGCATCAGGAAGCCCTGCACGCCGTCGGTGAGGATGTCCGCGTGGGCGCCGCCCAGCGACACGTAGACCATCAGCACGACGGCCGTGATCCCCAGCGCCCAGGCCGGCGACAGGCCGAGCATCGTCTCGAACATGACCAGGCCCGACAGAAGCTGGCCCGCCAGGTAGAAGAACAGGAGCAGGGACGCCACGGTCACGATCACGCGGATGCCGTCCGACTGGTAGCGGTCGCCCAGGAACTCCGGGATCGAACGCGAACCGAACCGCTCGCCCACGTTCGCCACCAGGCGCATGCAGATCAGCACGCCGAGATAGACGCCCGCCGGGTAGAGGACCGCGGACAGCAACGCCGCCGTGCCGTGTTCGTAGGCGAGCCCCGGGAACCCCAGGAACGTCGCGCCGCTCGCGGTCGTTGCGGCGAATGCGAGGGCGAGGAAGAAAGGGCCGTAGGCGGCCCGAGCCGTCGCGAAGTCGTCGGCGCCATGAACCCGGTTTCGCCCGATCAGCCCGAAGGCCAGCATGCCGCCCATGTAGACGGCCAGGAACAGCCAGGACCAGACGATCAAGCTCATTGGGAACGGCTGACCGTATCACCGGCCTGCCACCCGGGGGCGCGCGGACTCGCTGCACGTTTGAACCAGTCCGTGCGCCCGTCAGTCGAAGCGCGGTTGGCACGAAACTGGCAAACGAAACCGGTCACGGCCGTCCGCCGTACTGCCAGGTACGCAAGTCGACAACCCGGAGGTCATCTCCCATGCGTCACGCCACCATCTTCCGAGCCGCCGTCGTTGCCCTGTTGTTCTTCACCCTGCCGGCCTTCGCCGTGGCCGAAACGGTCCGTATCCCGGCCGGCACGACGGTCTACTGCGTCCTCGACGAGAGCCTCTCCACGAAGAAGAAGTCGAGCAACTTCGTCCGGCTGGGAGACCGCGTTCGCGCCAAGGTCGCCGAGGATGTCGTGATCGACGGCCGCGTCGTCATCGAAGCGGGCACCGTGGTCTGGTCCGAAGTCAGCAAGGCCCGGCGGGCCAAGGTCGCCGGCATCCGTGGTCGACTCGAGGTCGAAGCCAACACAGTCGCCGCGGTGGACGACACGTCGATCCGCCTCGCCGGCGGCTACGACCGCTCCGGCAGGGGCCGCTTCGTGACCGCCGCGGTCCTGGCCAAGGTCATCGCCTGGCCGTTCATCCTGATCAAGGGCAAGCAGGCGCACTTGAGCCGCGGCGTCATCTTCGACGCCCAGACCGCGGCCCCGGCTGAAGTGGACGTCGTGGCGCCCCGGGATCTCCCCGTTCTCCGCGCCGACATCCCCGGATTCGAAGTCAGCATCCCGTACGACAGCATCGACCCCGAGGTCCGCCTCGCCACCCTGCCTCTCCAGTTCTACGGACTGGAAGCCGAAACCGACGAGGCCCACGTCACCGCCGTCAACGGCCAAGAGGTCCGACGGATCGAGATCTACATCTTCGACGGGATGGGCGAGGTCGACTTCCAGGAACTGGCCGAACACTTCCGCCTCGGAATGAACCGGTTCACCGTCACGGCGGAAGGCCAGAGCGTGGACGTGCTGCTGGAGTTCGAGTTCTAGAGACAGAGCCGCCAGCCGGCTCCGCTACTGTTCGGGGATGCTCAACATCTTCCGCCGTCGGGCCCCAGGCACGTTCGTTCTCCTCGTCCTTCTCGCCCTCCACCCCGCAGCCGCGCAGAAGGAGCCCCTGGAGGTCCACCACATCTACGGGCCGGAGGCGCTCGACTTCTCGCCCGAGCTGCCGCGGCTCCGATGGCTGCCCGGCAGCGAGGAGTACCTGTCGGGAGAGGACGGCGAGGATGGCTGGTCCTGGACCGCCGTCGACGCGGCGTCGGGCGATAGCCGCCCGTTCTACAACCCGGGGCCCCTGGCAACCGCACTCCGGGAGCGACTGGACCTGAGCGCTGAGGACGCGGCGTCTCGGGCGCGGCCCGGGTCGCTTCGGCTGTCGCCGGCCGCGGACCGCCTGTTGCTCGACCTCGCCTCGGACCTCTTCGTCTGGAGTTTCGACGACGAAACGCTCACCCGGCTCACCCGGGGTCCGGAGACCGAGGAGCTCGCCAGCTTCTCGCCGAACGGCCGCCGTGTCGCCTTCGTCCGCGACGCGGACCTGTACGTCGTGGACCTGGGAGGCAACGAGCTTCGCCTGACCACTGGCGGCGGCGAGAACACGCTCAACGGCAAGCTCGACTGGGTCTACCAGGAGGAGATCTACGGCCGCGGCAACTACCAGGCCCATTGGTGGAGCCCCGACGGCCGCCGCCTCGCCTTCCTGCAGAGCGACGAGCGGGACGTCCCCCGCTTCACGGTGGTCGACCACATTCCCTTCCGGCCGCCACTCGAGGTCTACCCTTACCCCAAGGCGGGCGACCCGAACCCCCGCGTTCGGCTCGGAGTCGCCAAGGCCAGCGGCGGAGGCATCACCTGGATCGACCCGGGCCTCTACGGACACGCCGAGATCCTGATCGTCAACGTCACGTTCTCGCCCGACGGCGATGTCTGGTACCAGGTACAGGATCGCAAACAGACGTTCCTCGACCTCCACCGGGCCGATCCCGACACCGGCAAATCGGAGCGCGTTCTGCGCGAGGAGTCCCACGCCTGGGTCAACGTGCTCGGCCCGCCGCACTTCCTCCAGGACGGCGGCTTCCTCTGGTTCAGCGAACGGACCGGATTCCAGCACCTCTACCGCTACGACCGGGACGGCAAGCTCGCCAGGACCCTGACCGACGGTCGCTGGGAGGTTCGTTCGCTCAACGCCGTGGACGAAGAAGCCGGGTTCGCCTATGTCTCGGGCACCTACCGCTCGGCGCTCGGCGCCGACGTGCTGCGCGTGTCGCTCGACGGTTCTGCTCCGGCCCTCCTGACCGAAGCGCGCGGCAGCCATCGCGCCAGCTTCCCGGAGGACGGGTCGATCGAGCACTGGATCGCCACCTCGAGCGACCTCCACACGCCGACCACGATGACGCTGCGAAGCGCCAGCGGCGAGACTGTCCGCGACCTCGGCGGCGGCGACGTGCCGGACCTCGAGCGGTTCGACATCTCGCAGCCCGAACTCCTGACCATCACGACCAGCGACGGCGTCGACCTGGCGGCGATGCTGATCCGGCCGCACGGCTTCGATCCCGACCGGGTCTACCCGGCCTGGGTTCACGTCTACGGCGGGCCCCACGCCCAGCAGGTCCGCGACGGCTGGCAGGGGTCCCGCGGCATGTGGTTCCAATACCTGGCGCAGCAGGGAATCGTCGTTCTCGTCGTCGACAACCGGATCGCTTCGGGCAAGGGCGTCGAGTCGACCTGGCCGGTGTACCGGAACTTCGGCGAGCAGGAACTGATCGACCTGGTCGAAGCCGTCGACTGGCTCGGCGCGAAGCCGTGGGTCGACGGGGAGCGGATCGGTCTCGACGGCTGGAGCTTCGGCGGCTACATGACGCTCTTCGCGCTGACCCGCTCCGATCGCTTCCGCGCCGGCATCGCCGGCGGCAGCGTCGTCGACTGGCGCGCCTACGACTCGATCTACACCGAGCGCTACATGTCGACGCCGGACGACAACCCCGACGGCTACGAGCGCACTTCGGTGCTCGAGTCGGCCGGGGATCTCCACGGCGACCTGCTGATCATCCACGGCACGATGGACGACAACGTCCACATGCAGAACACGCTGCAGATGGCCTGGAAGCTCCAGAAGGCCGGCAAGCCCTTCGAGATGATGCTCTACCCCAAGTCACGCCACGGCGTGACCGATCCCGACCTCTCGCTCCACCTGCGCGAGACGATGGCCCGCTTCATCCTGAAGACAATCGAGCCCTAGGAGCCTGGCGCAGTTGAACTGGCCGCTTACTGGGTGCGCGGGTCTTCTGACCCGCTGCCGCCGCAGGCGGCCAGAGGAACGCGCCGGCCGTCAGGCCGGCTCCACTTGGGCAGCCAGTTCAACTCCGCCAGGCGCGCACGCTGAGCGCCAGCGTCGCAATCGTCCCCCAGGACAGGCCCACGACGACGCCGGCGTCGAGGATGCCCCGCCACGGCTGATCCAGCCGGTGGACGATCACGATCAGCACCAGGATGCCGGCGGTACCGAGCCAGACGCCAAGCCTTTCCCTCCGCGTGCCTTCGAAGTAACCGGCCGCGAACAGCGGAGCGAGCACGACCCGCCGAAGCGTCGGCTGGTTGCGAACCGTCATCGCCCGCTCGGCCACCCGCGGCGAGAAGCGCAACTGGAAGCCGCGAAAGCCCTCCGACCAGGCCATGAAGGGGATGATCGCGAGCAGCGAAGCCCAGTGATACCAGGCGAACGGATGGTCGAAGGCCGCGATCGAGATCCTGGCGAGCCGGTAGACCGCCCACACCAGCAAGCCGACGATGCCGCCAATGGCCCACAGGGCGCCGGCCGTCGCCACGGCGCCGCCGGCGAGGCCGCGGTTCGCGTTCACCACCCCGTCAGTCTGCGCGCCGGTGGATGCGACGTCAGCCATCCGAATCCGACGCCAGATCCCGGTGGCCCTGGTCACTGGCCAGCGCGGCATGGTTCAGGATGTTCCTCGCCATCGACGAGGGCTGCGCCCCGGCATTCGCGCGGTAGACCGCGGCCCGCACCTCGTGGACCTCGGCGCTCTCCGGCGCCGCATGCCGGGCCGCCTCGATCAAGTGGCACGCCACCGCGTGGCGGCCGGCCGCGGACTCGGCCCGCGCCGCCTCGATGACCTTCTCCACGCCGCCCGCGAGTTCGACCCAGGCTTCGGCCTGCTCCCTCTTCGTCGCCGGCACGATGTTGTCGAACTCGCCGTCCCACCAGCCGCCGTATCGCCGCCAGACCATCCGCACGAGGAAACTCGGATCGTCGTAGACCGGCTGCAGGTAGGGCTCGTCCGCAAGGTCGGCCGGAGGCGTCACCGCCTGGACCACCTGGTCGAGGCTCAGCCCACGGTTCATCGCCGCGACGCTCTGCTCTTCGATCGACCGCATGTAGCGCGCCGTGCCGTCCAGCGCGCGCCGCACCCGGTCCGCGCCCAGGATCGGCAAGCCGTGCCCCGGGAGGAGGATCTCGGCGCCGAGCGGGAGCATCCGCTCCAGGCTGTCCGCCCAGTCGCCGACGTAGCGCTGCACCTTCTGCGGGTTGCCCGCGTTCGGCACCGCCCAGATGAACAGGTCGCCGGTGTGGAGGATGCGACGCTCGGGTATCCAGGTCCAGGTGATGTCGTCCGTCTCGCCGCGGCCGTGGGTCAACTCGAAGGTCAGCTCGCCGCGCCGGAAGGTCATGCTCCGCCGGTAGAGGACATCCGGATACCGGTAACTGTCGGGCCAGCGGTAGTGCGGCGCGTCGATCGCGAACTGCCGGCGGTTGATCGCCGTGTTCCAGCCCAGGTTCGCCCGGTAGCGGTCGAAGTGGTCCGGTACCCGCTCGTGGGCGTAGACCGTCGGACGCGGCCAGCCCCGCTCCTCCGCCTCGGCGTCGAAGGCGGTCACCGAGAACACGTGGTCCGCGTGGTGGTGCGAGTAGATCGCGGCGACGACCGGCGTCTCGGGCCAGACGCGGCGCACATCCTCGAAGCAGCGCTTCACGTCGAGCAGATGGCCGGCGTCCAGCATCACCAGGCCGTCTCCCGTGTCGACAACGTAGAAACCGGCGATGCCCTTGAAAGCGAGCAGGTCGTCGTCGATGCGGCACGAGCCCGGGTAGTAGCGGTGGACCGGGTGGTGCTCGAACTGAAGATCCAGTTCTCCGCGCCAGGCCTGCTCCGCCAGCTTCAGAAGGTCGGGGCGAGGTTCGTCGGGCATGGCCGCGGACGTTACCCCAGCACGAACCGGGACCGTCCGAGGAGCGCTGCTAGCCTCCACCCCGTGAAACGTAGCCTGCCCGCGACCGTGGGACTACTGGGTCTTCTCACGGGCGTCCCCGTCGCCAGCCAGGAGCAGTCCGAAGCCGTCGCCGAGCGCCCGACGATGGCGGCCACCCGGGTCGACCAGGGCCCGAACGTCGACGGTGACCTCAGCGACCGCGCCTGGGAGGCATCCGAGGTCGGCACGGACTTCATGCAGCACGAGCCGCTCGACGGCGTGCCGGCGACCGAGCAGACGGAGGTCCGCGTCGTGTTCACGGACGGCACGATCTACTTCGGGATCACCGCGTTCGACGCGAACCCGGACGCGATCGTCGCCAAGGAGATGGAACGCGACAGCCGCATCTTCCAGGACGACTCCATCCTGCTGCTCCTCGACACGTTCCACGATCGGCGGAACGCCTACGCCTTCGCCACCAACCTGAACGGCGCGCGGACCGACGCCCTGGTCACGGACGAGGGCAGGGATCTCACTCCGCAGTGGGACGGCATCTGGTCGGTGGCCGCCCGCAAGACGGCCTTCGGCTGGACGGTCGAGATCGCGATCCCGATCTCGACGCTCCGCTTCGACCCGGGAGCTCCCTCCTGGGGCTTCAACGTCCAGCGCTACATCGCTCACAAGAGCGAGATGACGCACTGGTCCGGCCTGCCGCGCGAGGTCAGTGTGCTCGGACAGGTCGGCTCCGAGAATCAGCCCGTCTTCCGCGTTTCCATGGCCGGCGAGCTGACCGGACTGACCGGCCTTGCGCAATCGGCGCAGCTTCAGATCAAGCCGTTCGCCATCGGCGACGTCAGCGAGGATCCCCGCCTCGATCTCGATCCGATCACCGACAGCGACTACGGTCTCGACCTCAAGTGGGGCGTGACGCGTTCCCTGGCGCTCGACCTGACGTACAACACGGACTTCGCCGAGGTCGAGGTCGACGGACTGCAGACGAACCTCACCCGCTTCTCGCTCTACTTTCCCGAGAAGCGCGACTTCTTCCTCGAGAACGCCGGCATCTTCGACTTCGGCCCGCCCCACCGCCGGTTCTACGAACCGCCCGTCCTCAAGGCGTTCTTCTCCAGACGCGTCGGCCTCGACGACGGGCGACAGGTGCCGATCGACTGGGGCGCCCGCCTCACCGGGCGAATGGGCGGCTGGGACATCGGCGTGCTCCGCGTCGCGACGGCCGGCCTCGAGCGGGACGATGACGCGCTGTCCCCGAACGCGTTCACCGTCGCCCGGCTGAAGCGGAACGTCGGCGAGCGGTCGTCCGTCGGCGCCATCGTCACCGAGGCGGCTCCGGACGGCCTGTCGGCGAATCGCGTCGCCGGCCTCGACTTCGTCTACAAGCCAACCCCGAAGCTGATCTTCGGGGGCTTCTGGAGCACCAGCGGCATCAGCGAAGGACCATCGGCGACTTCCGAAAGTGCCGCCGCGGATGTTCCTTCGGATGCCGGCGAATCCGCCTACGGCTTCAACTTCGACTACCAGGGCCGCGCACTGACCGTATACCTGGACGCCCAGGAGATCGAAGAGGACTACAGTCCGGACGCCGGGTTCCTGCTGCGCAAGAACGTCCGCCACGTGAACCCGCTGATCCAGTGGCTGCCGCGGATCGAACGCGGTTTCGTCCGCTCCTGGTCCACCGAGGTCACGATGGACTACTACGAAACGCTGGACACCGGGGAGCTGGAGTCACGGCGGATCGAGATCTCGCCCATCGGCGTGAGGATGACGACCGAGGACCTCTGGCGGTTGGGCTACGTCCTCGAAACGGAGAACCTCGTCGAACCCTTTGAGGTGTCGTCCGGAGTCGTGATCCCGCCGGGGCGCTACGAGTTCGCCACCGTCGAAGCTGCCTCGTTCACGAACCAGAGCCGTCTCTTCGGCCTGCGCGGGCGCATCAGCATCGGCGACTTCTACAACGGCACCCAGACTTCCGGACGCATGGGGTTCAATTTCCGGATCTCCAGGAACGTTCAGACCCAGACGAGCTGGGTCTACAACGACGTCGAACTGCCCCAGGGCGCCTTCGACGTCGGCCTCTACAGCCAGCTCGTGAACTTCACGTTCACCCCGAACCTGCGGCTGAACACGATCATCCAATACAACGACCACTCCGGCGACCTCGGAACGAACATCCGCCTGCACTGGATCTACAAGCCGGGCTCCGACCTGTTCGTCGTCTACAACGAGAACTGGATGGCCGAGGACCTTCGCTACCGGCAGAGCACCCACCGCCAGATCGCGGTGAAGTTCACCTACCTGATCCAGCCGTAGCGGCTTGGGAGCTACGTCTTCGCCCAGTTGAAGGTGCGCACCAGGTGCGTGTAGTCGGCGTGGCCGCGAGCGATCGTCGTGCTGCCCAGGAAGTCCTCGCGGCCCAGCATGACCCTGAGCGGATAGGGCTTGCCCTCCAGCCACTCCTCGTCGAGGTGCCCGTAGTCCTCCACCGGGCGCAGCGCGAGGCGGGAGAACGTGATGTGCAGAACGACGCGCTCCCCTGGAATCCCGCGCGGGTAGTTGCCGTGCCAGACCGAGCCGTCCCACGCGACGACCGAACCGGCCGGGCACTCCGTCGGAATCGCGCCCGGCTCGGTGGCGACTTCCTCCTCGTTCGGATGACGCCGCAGGCGGTGAGTCCCCGGGATCACCTTGGTGCAACCGCCGGCCTCCGTGAACTCGTCACACGCCCAGCACAGGGTCAGGAGCTGGTTGTGCACCGGGAACGGCGCCGGCAGCCAGTTCTGGTCCGCGTGCAACGGCAGCTTGGCGGCCCCGAGCGGCCGGATGCTGCAGATCAACTGGGAAAGCAGGGCACCCTTCCCGCACATGATCTCGGCGAGGGCCTGGATCTTCGGCCGGAGGACGACATCCTCGAAGATCGGGTCGCGGCCGAGCAGAAGCGCGGCGGAACGGCCGTTCGCCCGCCCTTCCGTCTCCTCCGCCAGGCGCAGGCAGGCTTCCCGCAACTGCGCGGTGACCTCCGGCGGCGCCACCTCGCGCAGGATGGTGTAGCCCTGCTCCTGCATGTCGTGGACGTTCTCCGCCATGCCGAGCTGCTCGACGGTCGCCGCCATCTCGTTCGAGAGGTCGAACGGCTGCCGGGTCTCGGTCTGCCGTTCCGGTGTTGGCCGCGCCTCTCTTCGGGCTGCCGGCCTTTCGAGTTGCGCCGTCGCGGTCTGCGCCATCGTCGACTCCTCGCTCGATCCAGGGCGGTGTCTCGTCGGAGCGATCGATCGTAACAGGCCATCTGGCCTCATCTCTGCTTTTGGGCTACAATCGCGGAGCTTTCACGGTGCCGCGAGGCAGGGACCGTCCAGCCCGGCTGTCGCCACCAGATGCCTCAAAGCGGCCGCGCCTCAGCTTCCCGAGACGTCCACCACGTCGCCCCGTCCTCCGGGAGGAACTGAACTGCCAGCCGGCGGCGCCAGTGGACTCAACGCGTCGATACCCCACCGGAATGCCAGAAGCGCAAGGCGAACACCCCACCGGGACACCTGCCGCCCCCAAACGGCGGCCGGCCCGCCGTCGGCGGCGTCCCCGTCAACGCGGCGGCGCGGGCAAGACGCGCACGGTCGCGCTTCATCAGCGCAGCGCGTCTCATTTCCGCCCCGAGGACCGTGAACGGGGCAAGGCGGTCTTTTCGGCGGGAAACGTGAAGCTGGAAGTCGACGGCACGAGCGCCCGGGCCATCGTCGAACCGCTGGCGCCCTGCGAAGGCGCCGCCCCGGACGACCCGGCCGGGAACGACGCCACCACCGTGGAGATCGACTGGTCGAGGGTTCCCGACGAACGCATTCTCCACGCGGTGTGCGACTGCCCGCAGTTCGCCGGCGGCACGGCCTGCGGCCACATCTGGGCGTCGCTGCTCGAACTCGCCGCGAAGGAGCCGAAGAGCCAGCCAGCCGGATCAGGCCGCGTTTCGCTGCGGAAGACCCGGCCTCCACAGGTCTCCATACCAGGATCGGCATTGAACACGATGGACACCCCGACCGCCGCTGCGAGCGCACCTCCCCGCCCTTCCCGGCGCACCCGCAGGAGCCGCAGCCGGCGCCGGAGGCGAACACCGGCAACGACGAGCTGGAGGTCGGTCGTCGACGCCGTTCGCGAGGACATCGAGCAGCAGGGCCTTCCCGAGAAGACCTCCGCGGCAAGGCACGGAGAGCCCGAGATCCGGTTCCTGATCAACGCGGCGACGAGCCGTACTGCCGGCGGGCTGATGATCGACATCTTCGGCCGCAAGAGGAATCCCCAGGGCGAACTCGGCAAACTGAAGCGTCTCAACGTCGACCACGCCAAAGTCGAGGAACTGCTTGGCCTGAACTCGCTTGACGCCGACGCCTCCCCGACGAACGGATCGTCCCCGGCCGCGGAGCCGGCGATGGTCACCGCGCTGCCGCCCGAGGCGCCGCAACGCCAGGGGCGCAAGCGGAAGGCCGGGCGCGGCCGACCACCGGGGCGCCCTCAGATCCAGCGCGTCTTCGTGCCCCTGAACTGGGTCGATCACCTTCTGCCCCGCCTCAGCTCGAGCGACCAGCTCTTCTGGTGGGACGGCCGCTCCCTCGCCAACCTGCACCCGGTGAGCTTCGACGACGGCGCGCCCTGGCGCCTCACGCTGCAACTGGAGATCGCTGCCGCCAGCCGTATCCGGCTCCGCGGGCTGCTCAAGCGCGGCGAGGAGACGACACCTCTCAGCCGCGCGGCCCTGGTGCTGCCATTCTCCAGGGGCAACGGCGTCACCCCCGGCGCGGAAGCGAACGAGGCGGGCAATACGCTGCTGCTGCTGGACAACTCGATCGGCCGCCTCCACCTCGAACCGCAGCGCGACCAGCCCTGGTACTCCCTGCTCGGCGCCAGCGGCGATCTGGTCATCCCGGACGAAGACCTGGAAGCGGCAGTGACCAGCCTCCTGGAGCTGCCCGCCCTGCCCCCTCTGGAGCTTCCGGAAGAGGTCTACCTCTCCGAGGAGTCCCCGGTCCCCCAGCCACGGCTGGCGCTCGAGCCGGAGGACGCACCGGAGTGGATGAACCCCCAGCTCGAGGCCCGCCTCTCCTTCGGCTACGGCAGCCTGACCGTCGACGCCGGCGATCCGCGGTCGGCGGTGGTCGACTGGGAGGAACATCGCTTCGTCCGGCGCGACCAGAAAGTCGAACAGGACGCGCTTGTCCGGCTCCTCGAGCTCGGCCTGAAGCCGGTCGCATCCAAGGCCGGCCACAGCCTGGAGCTCGAGCCGCGCGACCTGCCCGCGGTCGCCGAGCCACTGCTGACGGAGGGATGGGAGGTCGAAGCCCACGGCGCCTCGATCCGACCGCCAAAACCGCCGGCGTTACGTATCGAGAGCGGCGTCGACTGGTTCGAGCTCAGCGGCCAGATCGACTTTGGCGAAGACCAGATCGAGTTCTCGGAGATCCTGTCGGCGATCTCCGAAGGCCGGCGATCGGTCGAGCTGGACGACGGATCGAAGGGGCTCCTGCCGGCGGCCTGGGTCGAGAACTACGGCTCGCTCAGCCAGCTCGCCCAGGCCTCGAGCGAAGAGGGACTGCGTTTCCTGCCCTCGCAGGCCCTGCTGGTCGACGCCCTGCTCGCGGTGACGCCGCCGGTGAACGTCAGCAAGACCTTTGCCGAGCTGCGCGAGAAACTGAGCACCTTCTCGTCGATCAAGCCGAAGAAGGAGCCGCGCAGCTTCGTCGGCACGCTCCGCAACTACCAGCGCCTCGGCCTGGGCTGGCTGTGCTTCCTGCGCGAGTTCGGCCTCGGCGGCGTGCTGGCGGACGACATGGGGCTGGGCAAGACGATCCAGGCGCTGGCCGTGCTCCGCATGTACCGCACCGCCTCGCGGACGACGAAGCTGCCCTACCTCGTCGTCGCGCCGCGCAGTCTCGTGTACAACTGGATCGACGAGGCCGCCCGCTTCACACCCGACCTCAAGGTGCTGGAGTACGCGGGTCGCGACCGCGAAGAGCTGCGGGACGAACTCACTTCGGCCGACCTGGTCGTCACGACCTACGGCACCGTCCGCCGCGACATCGGCTATCTCGCGACCGTCGACTTCGACACCGTGATCCTCGACGAGGCCCAGGCGATCAAGAACGCGACCTCGCAGACCGCCAAGGCCTGCCGCCTGTTGACCGGCAAACACCGCCTCGCGCTCACCGGCACCCCGATCGAGAACCACCTGGGCGAACTCGGCTCGATCTTCGAGTTCCTCAACCCGGGTCTGCTCGGGCGGTTGCCGGCCCTGGACGTGCTGGCCGGCGGCCGCGCGCCAAGCGAACAGGAACTCGCCCTTGTCGCCAAGGGTCTGCGGCCCTTCATCCTTCGCCGCAGCAAGCGGGAGGTGCTCCCGGACCTGCCGGAGAAGACCGAGCAGATCCTGCAGTGCACCCTGAACCCGAAGCAGCAGGAGATCTACGACCAGCTCCGGGCCGGCTACCGCGAAAGCCTGCTGAAGCAGGTCGAGGACAAGGGGGTCGGCGGATCGGCGATGCAGGTGCTCGAGGCGCTGCTCCGCCTGCGGCAGGTCGCCTGCCATCCGGGGCTCATCGACGAGTCCTGGAACGACGCCGGCAGCGCCAAGCTCGAATCGCTGTTCGAGCAGGTGTCCGAGGTGCTCGCCGAGGGGCACAAGTGCCTCGTGTTCTCCCAGTTCACGTCGCTGCTGGCCTACGTACGGAGCCACTTCGAGGAGCAGGGCGTCCCGTACGCCTACCTCGACGGCCAGACCCGAAACCGCGGCGAGGTGGTCGATCACTTCCAGAGCGACCCGGACACGAACATCTTCCTGATCAGCCTGAAGGCGGGCGGCGTCGGCCTGAACCTGACCGCCGCCGGCTACGTCTTCCTGCTCGACCCGTGGTGGAACCCGGCCGTCGAAGCGCAGGCCATCGACCGCACCCACCGCATAGGCCAGACCCAGCCCGTCTTTGCCTATCGCCTGATCGCCCGGGACACCGTGGAAGAGAAGATGCTGGAACTCCAGCGCTCGAAGCGGCAGATCGCCGACGCGATCCTCGAAGGCGGCGGATCGTCCCTGCGGGATCTCACCGCCGACGATCTGCGGATGCTGCTGAGCTAGAGCCGGGCGCCGGACGGGCGCCCGCACCGCCGCCGCGCTTGCGCCGCGGCGGCGTCGACGACATCTGAGCCGGTTCGTCCGGCTGCTCCGAAGGGCCTTCGGAACCGTCAATCGGTTCCGAGGGTCCTTTTGCGTCTTAGTCGATACACGCGGCCGCTGAACCCACGGCCACCGACAACAACCCGGCCGTCCGGCCGTCACGAACGGAACTACTGGAGCTGGACGATGACGTCCCCGAACCTCACTTCGCACCTCAGCCAACCACGAACCAGGCCGCGCGCCGGCTATCGACTGCGCGGATGGAACCCCCGACTCTCCCAGCCCCCAGCCAGCGCCCTCGAAGCACGCCTGACCCGTGCGGTTCACATGCTCGACGCCCCGTCGGCGCCGCTGGTCTCCATGCTGCACAGCCGGGCCGCCGGCCCGGCGGGAAGGCGGCGGCGATGAACCGGCGCCGCCTGGCCATCGCCGCCGTCGTCGTGGCCGTTCTCGCCCCCCTCGGCGGTCTCCTCTGGTTCGAGTCCGGAATCCGCGCCCGGCAGGCCCAGCGCCCGGAAGTCGGGGCGACGTTCCCCGCCCTGCCGGGCCTCGCGGACGGCGAGACGCTGCCGGCCGCTCCGGGACGGCTGCGGGTGGTCACATTCGCCAGGGCCGGCTGCGGCAACTGCGACCGAACGATCACCACCCTGCGGCGCCTGAACCGGACCGAAGATCCGGCCTTCGACCTGATCGCGGTCGTCGCCGGCGCCCATGAGCCGGAAGCGAACGGCGACGGCCTTCTCGCCATCGCCGACCCGGACGCCTCCGTCTCGAACCGCTTCGGCGTCGTCCACGTGCCGCTCGTGTTCCTGGTCGATGAACAGTCCCGGATCCTCGCGGTTGCCACCGGCGAACGTCCGGAGACCGCCTGGCGCGCTTTCTTGGAGTCCGGAACCGATGCGCTCTGAGCGATTCCGGATCCGTCCCCCGCACGCGGCGGCCGCCGGCCTGCTGGTTGCGGCCGGTCTCGTGACGGTCGCTTCCCGGGCGCTGGGCCCGACCATGGACCGGCTCGCCTGGGCCGCCGCGCTCGACCCATCGGCGCCCGCCCCGGGCGAGGTCGTTCGCCAGCAGAGGCGCTCCGACTGCGGTCCGGCGGCCCTGAAGATGGTCCTGGACCACTGGGGCATCCAGGACGTGACGCTCGCCGAGCTAGAGATCGCGACCGGAACCGGACCGGACGGCACCAGCCTCCTGGCGCTCAAGAAAGCCGCCGAGGAACGGGGCGTGACGAGCCAGGGGCTCCGGCTTCCGGTCCATCGGCTCCGCGAGGTCTCGCTTCCCGCGATCGCTCACGTCCACGGCGACCACTTCGTCGTCATCCGCAGCACCGGCGACGAGCTCGTCATCGACGACCCCTCTCTGGGCCGGCTGCGCATGAGCTCCCGCGCCTTCGCCCGCTCCTGGGACGGCGTCGTTCTGAGCTTCACCGGCGGCCCTCCACAGATTCCGCGGACGGTACGAAACCCGTCCGTTTCACCCGCAACTCACAACCCCTGAAGGAGATACTCCTCTATGAAACTCCGCATTCTCTTTGTTTCCGCCCTCTTCCTGTTCCTTGCCGGCGCGGCACTGGCCGTTCCGACCATCGGCGAACCGACCGTTCCCGACGGAGCCGAACTCCTGGCCGCGTGGGACCTGGAATCGCTTGCAGCCCCGACTTCGGCCGGCTACACGCTCGCCCCACCGGTCGTCGCGCCCGAACCCACCGAGCTGGCGGTCTACTCGCCCTGCGGTTGCACGCCGATTCCCGGCTGTCCGTTCCCGATTCCCTGGCCCTCACCCGGCCCCACGTTCCCGTTCCCGCTGCCCGGTCCGTGCACGTGTCCGCTGCCGTTCTAGTGCAGATCACACCCACATCTTCCGAAGGAATACCGACATGAACACCGCTTCAACCCTGATCGCGATCGTGCCCGAGGCCGACCTCGCGGCCGTCACCGGCGGAAACGACTGGGTCGTCTCGGCGGCCTGCTGGGCGGCAGCGGTCTTCGTCGACGCCTTCTTTCCAGGCCTGGGTGCCGTGATCTCCCTTTCCTGCCTGACCCCCGTCATCTGAAACCACCACGAACGACTCGTTCACATCTGAACCCCAAAGGATCTCACTCATGACAAAGACCCTTCTAGCCGTCGTGGCGGGCGCTGCGCTGTCGGTCAGCGCAGCCGTTCCGCCACCTGACTCCCTTTCTCGCTCGCCCGTGGACTCCGAGCTGCGCACAGCAACGGCCGTTCACGAGCCTGCCATCGACCTCGGTCCGCACTCCCTGCCCAACCAGGTTCTGACGCAGACCGTGGGAACGGGCCCCACTTCCGACTTCCTCTGCGGAGCGGCCGCGGGAGCCGGTTTCGCCCTCACGCTGAGCGGCGTCGGGGCGATCCCGGGCGTACTGCTGGGCGGCGCCGGCATGGCCTGCGCCATGTTCTTCTGAGCTCAGCCACTCGACGCAACCAGTCAGTCAACCAATCAACCCAAACCACTTGATCCTAGAAAGGAACGACATGTCCAGGAAAACACTAGCCACAGTTCTCCTCATCACTCTCGCGTTCGCCCTCGCTCCAACGGCAGGGGCCAGCAGCGCTCCCGACTTCCCGGTCCCGGACGGCGGCTATCCGGCCGAGGCCGGGCAAGTCGGTGAACTCGTCCTCGCGACGGCGACCGGCGGAACGAACTGGAGTTGCGTCGGCGCCGTCCTCGGCTTCAGCTTCGGCGCCATGGCTGCCGGCGCCGTGTTCGGTCCCGCCGCTCTAGCCGTCGCCGGAGCCTACGCACCCGTCCTACTTCCGCTCTGCTCCTAGGTCCCGTCCCTCAGACGCAGTAAGACCACGTCAATAGAGAGTTCGATGGCCACGAAGAAGTCAGGAGCCCTGCCCAACCCATCGGGTCGACCTCCCACGTCTCCTGCGTGGCCATCGTCTCTCTACTCCGCAGAGATGTTTGACGGACGCCATCCCGGCGCGCTAGCGTCCGCCCGTTGGTTGTCAGAGGCGCAGTGGGCCTGCGAGCCGGACCCCCTGCCATGCTTGGCCAGTGCCCCTGGGCCTAGGGTCGCTCCCTTCGTCAGGCGAAGCGGTGGGGGGTCTCGTCGCTCCTCTGCCAGGCGGCCAGCGCGGTCCGCCGCCAGTCCTGGTGTCGGCCTTCCCCATCGCGAGAGCCGGACAGTGACCCCAAGGACTCCATGGCCAGGTTGACTGCGCACGGAAGCCGGGCCGACCGGCTGCTGACCCTGGCGCGGCTGGTGTTGCCGGACGCCATTCGGCGGGCCAACCAGCCGCTGGCGGTGGCGATCCCGGTGGCCGTGCTGTTCCTCGTGTTCGCGACGGTCGCGACGCTGGCGTTGCTTCCGGCGATCTTCGCGGTTGAGAGCGACTCACTGCGGAGGAACCTCCTGAGCCTGATCGCCTGCTCCGTGACGGCGTTAGCGCTGCTCGTGCAGGTGCTGCTTCGAGCGCCCGTGACCTGGCTGCTCGACCTGGAGGACCTGCTGCGGCTGCCCGTCGGCTTCCGGGACCTGTACGGGCTCCGTCTCGCTCTCAGTACGATCGGGTACTGGCTCCCCGTTCTCGGTCCTGCCGGCGTCTACCTCACCGTCATGAGGTCGGGAGGTCTCAGCGGAGTGCCGGTCACCCTGCTGGGCATTCTGAGCCTGGTCTGGATCTTCGGCCGTACGGTGGCGATCCTGTCTCTTCTCGTCGACCGCTCGGTCGAAGGTGGGCTCAGCACACTGGCCATGGTGGTGGTCATGGCGGCCTGTCAAGGCGCGATTCTCTTCGGATCGCTGGCGCTCGGCGGCGAGCTCGATTCCGAAGCGATCATTGGGGCGATCGAGGAGTCCGCCGTTCTCGGCGGCCTCGGCTACACGCCCCCCGGCCTCATCGTCGGCATCGTCCACCAACCGGGGCCTTCGTTGCCGAATCTGGCGAGACTTGGCGGCCTGATGATCGTTCTCGGCGCCCTGGTCGCGCTCGAGAACCGGCTGCTCCTTCGCAGCTACGTAGAACGTCCTGGCGGTGACCGCCGAGTCGCTTCCGGTGTGCTTCCTCTGGTCCGAATGCTCCGAAGATCCCGCCGTCTCACTCCCATGGCCACCCTTACGGTCCTCGAAACCGAATGCCTGTTGCGCCTCAAACCGGCAAGGTTGGTTCTGGCGATTGCGGTCGCCTTCGCCCTGGTGTGGGTACCCGCCCTCGCCGGTCTCACAGTCGGTCTGGCCGGGCTCTTTGGACTGGCGCTCCATGGTTTCCGGGCGGAGAAACAGCCGTCGACCGGCTACGTATGGAGGGAATCTCTCGGCCTGCCCCTCGCCGGCCTCCAGATCTTCCGCGCAACCGGCCGCGCGCCCAGCGTGATGAGCATCGTGGTTCTAGTGCTCATCCTGAGTCTGACGCCACTCGACTGGTTCGGCTGGAGCTTCTTCCTGGTTGCGTCCTGCCTGATGCTCGCCGGCGTCCTCCTGGCCGGAGCCGCATACGGCCTGATCCAGGTCCACTGGCCCCAACGCAGTGCCGGCCCGGGCAACGAGACGAATGCCGCGAAGTTCGCGGCGTCACTCCTGTTGCCGCAGATCGCCTTCGCTCCAGTACTCCTCTCCTTCATTCTGTACATCCTGTACGAGCGCGAACGTCTCAGCGCTCTTACCGTCGGCCTCGTCGCGGCAGCAGTCCTCCTCCTCGCTGCCGGGGCCGCGTACGCGTCTCGCCGATGGCAGAGACGGATGCTGGAAACCCGAGGCCGCGAACTCCTCCTCGGAGACCCTTCCCACTAACCCTGCCCCACACCCCCCTCTGCCCCTACAACCACAAGGAACACCTCACGGATGGAAGAAGCAATCAAGGCAGAGAACCTGACCCGGTCGTACGGAGGAAACGTCGTCGTCGACGGCGTCGACCTGGACGTCCGGGAGGGGCAGATCCTGGGTTTCGTCGGCCCCAACGGGGCCGGCAAGACGACGACCTGGTCGATGCTGACCGGGGTCTTGCGGCCGACGAAGGGCACGGTGCGGCTGCTCGGCAAGCCGATGGACATCGACGACACCGAGCTCAAGCAGCAACTCGGCATCGTGCCCGATCACAGCGTGATGTTCGAGAGCCTGACCGGCGAGGAACTGCTGCTGTCGTATGCCCGCATCTACGGCCTGGGCCGCGAGGACGCCGGGCAGCGGACCGACGAGGCGCTCGCCGTGTTCGACCTCGAGGACGCCGCCAGGCGCCCGATCACGACCTACTCCCACGGCATGAGGAAGAAGATCCGCCTTGCCGCGGCGACCCTTCACGCACCGCGAATCCTGTTCCTCGACGAGCCGTTCGAGGGAATGGACGCCCTGAGCGCCCGCACCGTCATGTCGATCCTGCAGCAGATGGCCGAGCAGGGAGCAGCCATCTTCCTCACTTCCCACATGCTCGACTACGTCGAGCGCGTGTCGACCCACATCGCCGTCATCAGGGACGGCAAGGTCCTCCTGTCGTGCTCCCGGGAGGAGTTCCGCGAACTGCCCGCCGCCGAGGGAGAAGACGGCGCCGGCCGGCTCGAGAACCTCATTCTCAGCATCTCCAGGCGCGAGAGGTTCTCCCGCCTCTCCTGGATCGGCAACAGGAGCACGACATGACCGAGTACCAAGGCAGCATCAACGGCGAACGCAACGCCGAAACCGGCGGCAACCACTCACAGGGCCGGAACGCCTGGCTCACGGCGCTGCTCGGGCTCTTCGCGTCGCCGCGGCAGAGTTTCGAGATCATCCGGAACCGCAACCCATGGCTCGCAACGCTGCTCCTGGTCCTGGCCGGAAACGCCGCCCTGGCCCTGGCCTCGGCGCCACTGGGTCTCCAGGCCATGCGAGCCCAACTGACGGACCGGATGCCTGGCAGCCCCGAACAGGTCAACGCCATGATGGCGCAGTTCGAACAGGCAGCCGCGGCAGGACGTTGGCTGGCGATGGCCACCGGTCCCCTCTCCGTGGCCGTCGGACTCGCGATCCAGACCGTGCTCGTGTGGCTCCTGGCGATCGCCCTCCAGGGCCGGCTCCGATTCGTCCAGTCCCTCGCCCTGATGATCCACCTGGCCGTGATCACTCATCTCCAGAGCTGGGCCAACTTCCTTCTCGTTCACCTCCGCGGCACCGACGCGATCCGATCGCAACTGGACCTCCGTGCGCCGATGGGACTCGACCTGCTGCTGGCCGGCGACAACGCGACCCTCAACGCCGTCTACGCGAGCATCAACCCGTTCACGATCTGGTTTCTCGCGCTGCTCGCGCTGGGCGCCGCCGCGGTGTTCGAGGTCCCGCAGCGCAAGGCATGGCTGCTGGCCGCCATCTACTGGGCAGCGACGACGGCCTTCACCGCCGTGGCGGCCGGTCTCTTCGCCCGGCTCACACCGAGCTGACCGGACGGGTCGGCGTCCGGCCCGGTCCCACTCCGCCAGATGGTCGAGTCGTTTGACGGAGAATCGACCGCGCGGTAGCTTCTCGCCGTTGGTTGTCGTCGCGCCGTGGGCCTGCGAGCCGGGTCTCCTGCCGAATACAACAGTCGACACCAGGCGCCGGGTCGCTCCCGGCGCTCGGCGAATAGGCAGGGCGTTTCGTGCCCACTGTGCATGGCGACCAACAAGGCCCGGCGCCAACTCTCTCTGCCGGCCTCAGCCGCGGCATGCTGGTATAACGGTGGCACTCCCAGTAATCGATGAGGAGAGCCACCATGCCGAGCAGAGTTACTCTCGCTGCCGCCACGGCCGCGGTCGTTGCCTTCCTCGCGGTACCAGCCGCGGCTGCCGCCGACGACGACGCCATTCCGCGCACGGCGTCCGGCCGTCCCGACCTGACCGGCGACTACGAGATCGCCACGCTGACCCCGTTGCAGCGTCCTCAGGAGTTCGGCGACAACCTGTACCTGACGCGCGAGCAGGCGGAAGAGATCGTCGAACGGGAACGCCAACGCGTAGCGGCCCGGGCCGCCGTCCGCCGGATCGACGAACCGCCCCCGCCCGGCGGCGCGCCGCCCATCGGCCTCGGCGACGAGTTCCGGGAGACGAGCGGCGCCGGCAACGTCGGCGGCTACAACAACTTCTGGACCGATCGCGGCAGCGACGTGTTCTCGATCGACGGCAGGTTCCGGACCTCGATCATCGTCGACCCGCCGAACGGCCGGATGCCGCAACTGACCGCCGAGACGCTGCAGCGGATGTCCGAGCGGCGCGGTCGCCGGCGCGGCAACGACGGCACCGCCTGGTGGCTCGAGGTCGAGGGCCCCGGTCCGTACGACGGTCCGGAGAACCTGGGCGTGCCCGAACGTTGCCTGATCGGCTTCGGCTCCACCGGCGGACCGCCGATGCTGCCCGTGCTCTACAACAACGCCAAGCGGATCGTGCAGACCGAAGACCACCTGATGATCCTGGTCGAGATGGTGCACGACGCGCGCATCGTCCGCATCGGCGGCGAGCACATTCCGGAGGACGAACGCCGCTGGCTTGGCGACTCGATCGGCTGGTGGGAGGGCGACACGCTCGTGGTCGAGACGACGAACTTCATCGACCGCCCTGCGCTCTTCCTGGCCTCACGGAACCTCAAGGTGACCGAACGCTTCACCCGGGTCAACGCGGACGACCTGCTCTACGCGTTCACGGTCGAGGATCCGACAGTGTGGAGCGCGCCCTGGAGCGGCGAGTACCTGTGGCCCGGCACGCCGGCCAAGGTCTACGAGTACGCCTGCCACGAAGGGAACTACGCCATGGGCAACATCCTCAGGGGCGCCCGGCTGCTCGAGGACGAGACGCGCAGCGCGGCCAGCGGCGGTCAGTAGCCCCCGCCGGGCGGCGCCTCCGCAACTGCTGCTACTGCTCGGTCGGATCCCGGCCGTCGCGCGGCGCGCCCGTGCCGGAGGAACCCATGAACAGCTTGCGGCCGTCCGGGAAGGTCAGGTCGCGACCGTTCGCCTTGTTCGAGCCGTCCTTCGCCTGGTAGCCGTCGACGACGATCTCGGTACCCGGCAGGAGCGATCTCTTCGTGAAGCCGCGCCTGGCGAGCGTGTTCGGCGTTCCGCCTTCGACCATCCAGACGGTCGACGAGCCATCGTCGTTCATCACCTCCAGGTGAATCCAGGCGTGGGGATTGATCCACTCCATCTTCGTCACCTTGCCGCGAAGCTGGAGCGGCCTGTCGGCGTCGAACTCGGCCGAAAAGGCGTGATGAGCGGCGAGCGGAATGGCGAGCACCAGGGCGAGGCCTGCTGCCAGTAGGACGGTTCGCTGAAACTTCATCGCGGTTCTCCTCTTCTAGGCGGTATCCGTCAGGGACCCGAGTCGGCACCCTTGCGCAGGTGGCCGTACATCAGCTCCTCGGCGAACTCGACGCACTTGAACTCGAGCAACTGCATGTTCGGGTCGACCCTGCGGTAGAGCGGCAGGCTGATCTTCCAGGGCCGGCTGTAGACGTTCTCGTCGGTGATCGTCGCCTCGTACTGGAGGTGATACGGGCTCATCGCGGTCCAGCGCTCCTCGACGTGGATCGCGTCCGTGTGGTGGTTGCCGCTCGAGTCGAGCCAGGTGTCGGGCACCTGGCTCGTCACGTCGACCACCAGCGTCTCCCCTTCCCAGCGACCGATCGAGTGCCCCATCCATGTGTCGAACGGCGCCTCGAAGCCCTCCCGGTTCATGTAGATCACGCGGCTGGCGCTGGCGAACTCGTAGGCGATCAGCACGTGATCGGGCGTCTGGACGATCTGGAACGGAAACGGCATGTAGTTGGCGCGCGGGATGCCCGGCATGTAGCACTTCACCGCCGGATCGAGCGCCAGCCAGTTCTCGCGGTTCTGGTCGCGCTTCTCCAGCGCCTCCGGCAGGTACGGGATCCTGCCGCCTTCGACGATGCCGAGACCGCCCGGTATCGCGCCCAGCGCGGCCATCTCGACCACCGGGCCGTGGCGCGCGGCGTGCGGTTCGATGTCCCAGTGGGCCGCGCCCAGCGCCTGCCAGATCCCGTTGAGATCCGGCCTGTCGTCGTGGGTGCGCGGCGCCCTGTAGTCGCTGTCCTGCGCCGCCGCGGGCACCGCCGCGAACACCAACGCGGCAAGCAGCGTCAACACCGCCCGTTCCGTGAGACTCCGCTTCATCACAATCTGCCTCCTCCGATGAGGGCCTGCTCTGGTCGCGAGCGGTGAGGATAGCAGTCCGTTCGCCGGGTTCGCCGCGACGCGGAAACGAAACGGCTGGCGCTAACATGAGTGTCCGTTGACCGGTTCCGCACGCCACCGCCGGCCGCCGAGGCTGCTGGTCGCTACCGCCGCCATGGCGCTCACGGCCGCGTCCCACTTCGCGGGCCCGACAGGGGCCAACGCGCAGGACGGTCGGCCGCGGCTGGATCAGATTCGAGAGGACATCGTGCTCCGCGAGTCGATCGACGTTCGGCTGATCAGTCTCGACGCCGTCGTCACCGACTCCTCCGACCGGCCGGTGACCGGCCTCACCAAGGACGACTTCGAACTCAAGGTCCAGGACGAACCGGTCGAGATACTGAGCGTGGCGGCGGGAGAGGACCTCCGCACCACCGTCACCGGACGCCTGACGATTCTCCTGTTCATCGACGAGCGCCACCTGCAGCGGAAGCACCGCGACGCGGCCCTGGCCGAGATCGCTGCAGCCCTCGACGAGGAGATTGCTGCCAACCCGACCTGGGTGGCGGCCGCCGCGTTCGGTGAGCGTCTCGAACCGCTGCTGTCGCCGACCCGCGACCGCGCGGCGGTGCGGGCGACGATCGAAGCGGCGATGGCCCGGGACATCCCAGCGACGACCCTGCGCACCCACCAGCGCTCCGTTTCCCTGGCCATGAGGGAGACGCTGCGCCTGATGGCGGCGAGGGGCAGCCGCTACCGCCTCGGCGAGGCCTCCCTCGCCAGCGTGGAAGCGAACCTCCGCAGCTTCGGCGAGGCCCTGCGGCAGGACACCCTGCTGACCGTCAGCGCGGTGCGCTCGCTGGTCGAGGCGCTGGCTTTCGTTCCCGGCCGCAAGGCGATCCTGTTCGTGAGCGACGGCCTGCCCCGCCACCCCCTCGACAGCGCGGCCAAGACGATGTACGACCGCCTCGCGGGCGCTTCCCGGCAGATCGAGGGCGACGAGATGATCAGCGCCCGCGGCTCGCTCGACCTGAACGACCGCAACCACCGGCCCTTCGGCGTCGACCGCGCCGACCGCATGGGCAGGGCCACGAACATCGTCCAGGTCGACGACGGCGGCGCATTCGCCTTCCAGACATTGGCCGCCGAGCTGAGCTGCGCGGACGCTTTCGATCAACTGGCGGCACTCGCGAACACTCACCGGGTCACCTTCTACCCGCTCAAGCCGCCGGTCATCGACCCGGCGATCAGCGAACTCGGCGAGAGCGCCAAGGACCGCGGCTCGATCGTCGAGCTGTCGAACGTGCGTTCCGGGCTGAATAGCCTGGCCGGCCTGACCGGCGGGCTCTCCTTCGTTTCCGATACCGGCGTCGCCCAGTTCCTGCAGTCGACCCGCACCGACATCTCGACCTACTACTCGCTCTCTTTCACGCCGCCCGACTCGATGGGCGACACCGGCATTCGCGAGATCACGCTCCGGCTGCGGCAACGGCCTCTCGCCCGGAGCGGCTCGCTCCGCTACCGGGCAAGCTACGCGCCGGTGACGATCCAGCAGAACCTGGCCAGCCGGGCCTGGGGAACGCTGCTGTTCGGCTGGGAAGAGAACAACCACGGCATGGAGATCCAGGTCAGGAGGTCCGCGATTCGCGAGCGGCCGGACCAGTCCGGGCGCACGCCGCTGGAAGTCAGGGCCAGTCTGCCGATCGGCGACCTCGAACTCGCGCCTGTCCGGGCGACCCGCAACCCGGTCGCCAGCGGCTTCTTCCGCGTGGTGGTCCAGGTCCAGCGCGACGACGGCAGCCGGATGCCTCCCCAGCACTTCGACTTCGAGCTCAACGTGCCGGTCGCCGAACTCGAGCAGGCCGCGGGCCAGTACATCGCCGTCCGCAGCGAAGTGCTCCTGTCGCCGGGGTCCTACCGGCTGGCGGTCGGTATCTGGGAGGAGAACAGCGGACGCTCGTCCTTCGTGGTCCGTGAACTGGCGGTGCAGGCCGACCCAAGCGTCGCCTGACTCAACTATCGCTGCAGCAGGTAGTTCAGCTTGACGATCAACTGCCGGCCCAGGGGCTCGCGGCGGCTGATCGTCTCGGCCGTCCAGTTCTCGTTGTAGACGATGAACAGGTCCGAGCCCGGACGGTATATCCAGTGGAAGCGCGCGTTGACGCCGAGCAGCTCGTCGGCGGTGTTGTACTGGGCCAGCAGGTTGAGCCGGATGTCCGGACTGAAGGAGACGTCGATCCTCTGCCGGAACTGGTCGAGGCTGAAGGCCCCCGCCGGCAGCCTGACGTCCGCGTAGGTCCACTGCGTCGAGACGCGGAGGAAGCGGGACAGGCGAAAGGTCAACCCGGAGTTCGTTCTGAGCCAGTTGCCGTCGAAGAAACCGCCCCCGAACGTGATGTTGTCGAACCAGACGGCCCGCCTGCCGCTCGTCGAGAATCCGCCGGCGAAGCCGTCGTTCTCGTAGAGGCCAGGCTGCACGACGATCCCGGGTGAGATCTCGAACGGCACGAACAACTGTTCCTTCGTTCTCCGGACTCCGCCCCAGAGGAACTCGCCACTCAGCGTCTGCATGCCCAGCGGCGAGACACCGACCGTCTGGCTCTCGAGCCGGCCGTCGCTGCTCCGTTCAAAGCGTTCGTAGCTGAGATCCGACCACCAACTCAGGAGCCCGGCCTTCTCGATCCTCGGCCGCCACTCGAGGCGTGGATTGACCATCCGGAAGTCGCGACGCTGCAGGAATCCGACCGCCGGTTCGTAGTCCGGCTGCACCTCCACGTAGTCCCCCGTCAGACTGAGCTCCGGCCCCTGGTAAATGAAGCCAGCCCCACGCGACTCGTTGGCCTCCTGCTCGGAATCCGGGACTCCGCGATCGCTCACCGCCCAGAAACCGGAGAACTCAAGGCGTTGAGTCGGCTTGAAGTCGACGTCGAGGCCGTAGAGGCGTTCGCTCTCGTACCCCTCCCGGCTCCTCTCCGTGAAGATGCCGCCGACCGTTGATCGGTCGCCGATGTTCCGGGTCACCCGGGTCACGCCGTAGGTCGTCCCGGGCACGAGCATTTCGCCCGCCTCGCCATGGAGCGCCTCGGTCCGCGCACCGAGAGCGCCGACATTCCAGCCCCCGGCGCGGCCCGTGAGTCTGGCGCCGAGCTCGAGCGGAACCGTGCGCCCCTGGTCGAGGCCAATACGGCGGGAGAAGAACGGCCTCATCAGCGCGCTCTCCCACGGAACCTTGGGCCTGGGACCGAAGTCGAACACGCCGGCGTTCTCGAGGAAGAAGTCGCGCTTCTCCGGGAAGAACAGGGAGAAGCGGGTCAGGTTCACCTGCTGGTCGTCGACCTCCGTCTCCGCGAAGTCCGTGTTCCAGGTCAGGTCCAGGACCATCGAACGGCTCAGGCCCCACTTCAGGTCGATGCCTCCGTCCGAGTCGTCGGAGCTGCCCAGGGCCGGATCCTCGGTGCGGCCGCCGATGACGTAGGGCTTCACGTCGAACTGACGCGACGGCCGGAGACCTCGAAGACCGGTCAGATCGCCCGCCAGGGAAACCCGATACACCGCGATCTTCCCGAACTGGTTGAGATCCTCGGCGCTGGCCTCAAGAGGCAATGCGGCCCAGTGCGTCTCCTCGTTGCGCCGGCGGATGATCCGCTGGACGTTGAGCCCCCACCGCTCGACCCGGGGATCGAACCGCAGCGTGGAAACCGGAATCGCGATCTCCGCCACCCAGCCCGCAGCGGTCCGGCGCGCCGAAACCCTCCACACGCCGTCCCAGGCCCAGTTCACGTCCCGGCCCTCGTCGGTGACCAATGCGTCGCCGCGGGCGCCGTTCGGGTTCGTCACCAGGACGTAGCCGTTGCGGAGATCGTGGAACGTGTCCAGCATCAGGAGGATCGAGTCGTCCTGGAACAGGTCGCTGTCCCGCTCCATCTCCTTCGCCACGATCCGCTCCGGCTCGCGGTCGTTCGCGCGCACTGCGACGAACAGGGTGTCCGGCGTGTAGGCGACGGCGAACTCGGTCGTTTCCGTCGACGGCGCGCCCGGACTCGGATCCCGCTGAGTGAAGCCGCCCGCCCACTCGGCTTCAAGCCAGGCGGAGTCCGTCAGCTCGCCGTCGACCCGAACCGGCTGGTCGATGCCGAGCGCCGCGACGCTGGGACGGTCCTGGGAGACAGCGGGAGCCGCAGCCAGCAGAGCGAGAACGACAGCGCACAGAACTTCCCGGTGCTCGCTTCGCCCACGCATCGCGCGATCTTAGCCGCGCCGTCGACCGTCTCCGAGTGCGCGTCAAGCGCTCCCGACAAGCCTGGTGCACTGACACCTTTGCGCCGCCGCAGATGTGCCGAGGCGCGATACGCTGAGGAGTCCCAAACCGGCAGGAGAAGGCGCCTTGGGAAGAACCGCGGGCGCCCGGAGAACCGCAGGAGACATACGATGTCCGCACGCATGGTGATGATCGCTCTGGGCTGCGTCGGCGCGGCCGGACTCCTCGGCGCCGCCGACAACGACAAGACCTCCGACACGATGGCCTCGGCGGCGAACAACCTGCTCGCCTCCCTGAGCGCCGCACAGCAGGCGACCGTCATGTTCGACTTCGACGCCGCCGAGCGCGTCGACTGGCACTTCATCCCCAAGGAGCGCAAGGGGTTGTCGATGCTGGACATGGACCCGGCCCAGCACCACCTGCTCCACGCCCTCCTCAGCGCCTCCCTGAGCCGCACGGGCTACGGCAAGACGACCACCGTGATGAGCCTGGAGTCCGTGCTGCGGAAGCTCGAGGAAGCGGCCGGCGCCAACCGCTTCACGTCGATGCGCGACCCCCTCCGTTACCACGTGACGTTCTTCGGTGAACCCAGCGAGGACGGCGACTGGGGCTGGAGCTTCGAGGGGCATCACGTGTCGCTCAACTTCACCGTCGTCGCCGGCGAAGCGACCGCCTCCACGCCCCTGTTCCTGGGTGCCAATCCCCACCGCGTCCCGAGTGGTCCGCGCGAAGGTCTGCGCGCCCTGGGCAACGAAGAGGACCTCGCCCGCGCGCTGCTCGATTCCCTCGACGAGGAGCAGCGCAAGTTAGCGGTGATCGGCGACGAGGCGCCGCGGGACATCTTCAGTTCGAACCAGCCGCGGGTGCAGCGCGAGGAACCTCAGGGCCTCCCCGCCAGCGCGCTCGGGTCCGATCAGCGCGAGTTGCTCGACGCGTTGATCGAGGAGTACGTCGGCAACGTGCCGCCGGACCTTGCCGAGAAGCGCCGCGCCCAGGTCGACGCCGCCGGCGATGCGATCCACTTCGCCTGGATCGGTCCAGGCGAGCCCGGCGCCCCCCACTATTACCGCGTGCAGGCGCCCGACTTCGTCATCGAGTACGACAACGTCCAGAACCGGGCGAACCACAGCCACACCGTCTGGCGCGACTTCGACGGCGATTTCGGCCGCGATCTGCTGGCGCAGCACCACCGCGACTACAAGCACTGACGCGGCACCCGGCCGCGTTGCTAGGGTAGCGCCCCCAAAACACCCAGGAGGCGCTTGATGTCAGCACCCGCTCCCGGCACGGCCCGGTGGCTTGCCCAGGTCCAGGAAGAAACCGTCGACCCGTCCCGCCGGATCGTCGATCCACACCACCACCTTTGGCGGCGACCCACGGGCGACTATCTGCTTGAGGATCTCTGGGGCGACACGGAAGCGGTCGGCTCCGACGGCCACAGCCACAACATCGAGAGGACCGTGTTCGTCGAGTGCAGGGCCTGCTACCGCGAGGACGGTCCGGAACACCTGCGCTGCGTCGGCGAGACGGAGTTCGTGGGGGAAGCCGCCGCCGCCTCCGCCGCGGGCGACGGCGCGACCATTTCCGGCATCGTCAGCCACGCGAACCTGACCCTGGGCGAAGGCGTCGCGGAAGTGCTCGATGCCCACGCGGAGGCCGGCAACGGACTGTTCCGCGGCATCCGCCACGCAGGGGCCCGCGATCCCCATCCCGAGCACCTGCGCATCGCCGGCCGGGCGCCCGAGGGTCTCTACGCCCGCGAGGACTTCCGCCGCGGCATGGCGGTCCTGGGCGACCGCGGCCTGACCTTCGACACCTGGCACTACCACCACCAGAACCGCGACTTCGCGGCCCTGGCGCGGGCCGTGCCCGAAACGACGATGATCCTCGACCACTTCGGCACGCCGCTGGGCGTCGGCCCGTACGCGGACAGGCGCGAGGAGATCTTCGAGGCCTGGAAGGACGACATCGCCGAGATCGCCGAGTGCCCCAACGTGGTCGCCAAGATCGGCGGCCTGGCGATGCCCGACAACGGCTTCGGCTGGAGCGAGCGCGCCACCCCCGCGACCTCGGACGAGCTCGTCGCCACCCAGCGCCGCTACTACCTGCACACGATCGAGTGCTTCGGCCCCGACCGCTGCATGTTCGAGAGCAACTTCCCCGTCGACAAGCTCTCGATCCCGTACCACGCCATGTACAACGGCCTGAAGAAGATCGCGGCCGGCTTCCCGGACGACGAGCAGGACGCGATGTTCTACCGGACTGCGGCCCGGGTCTACTCGTTGTGAGGCCGCCTCTCCAGGTCGGCGTCTACCGCGTCGAAGGCTGGCTGGAGGTCGACGGTGAACTGCGTACCTGGATCTACTCGAATCCGGTGTATGTGAGATAGGGCTGAGAGCCTCAGGTAGCCAGTGGAAGCGGCTCCAGAGCCTCGATTGCCGCAGCGCGCTCCGACTGCGTAACCTGCCACTGATCGCGCCGGTTCTGCAATCCCAACCAGAAGCCCGCACCTACTCGCGTCACGCGCTCCAATCGCAACGCGAAGTCTGCCGTTACCGCCTCATCCCCCTGCACGACCGCGCGGAGTAACTCCGGCGAAACACCCAGCCGTCCGGAAAACTCTCCCTCGGTAAACCCCAGGCCGTTCAGGAACATTCTGCCGATCAACTCCCCCGGATGACCCGGCGGACCGCTCTCGCGCGCACATCCAACACGCACCGTGTATGGAAGCGCGACAGTTCGCCCCTCCTTGCCGGCAAGGCGCAACTGCTCCCCGACACCCGCGCTAACGACATGAGCGTAGATCTGCAACGGATGCTGCCACCAGCGCTTCCGCGGCAGATAGAACAGCCCGAGAATCAGGTAGCAGAGAAGCCACGGCAAGACCCAGCACCGCCGACACTGGTGCCACAGATGGTGCATGTACGTTGCCGTTCTCGGCACTCTTCGCCCGGGCCGGTACAGGATGAACGGCCAGAACATGACCGCGCCCGTCCAGGGCGGAACGAACCGGGTCTCGATCTCGATGGGCTTCCGCAACACCGCGCTCACCCCCTTTGCTCGCGGGCCAATGGCCCCGCTGTGGTCTCTAGAGCCTCACGAATCTAGCTGGGAGACCAAGAGCCGAAGGCGTCGCTTCGCCGACGCCGCTAGTTCGCCGCGCTCTCCTCCGTGTACCGACGCAGCTCGGCGCGGCCGACGACGAGGTGATGGACCTCGTCCGGGCCATCCGCGATGCGGAGCGTCCGCTGGCCGGTGTACATGTCGGCGAGCGGGGTCCACTGCGAGACGCCGGTGGCGCCGTGCATCTGGATCGCCTGGTCGATGATCTGGCAGGTGCGCTCGGGGACCATCGCCTTGACGGCATGGACCCATACCCGCGCTTCGCGGTTACCCAGAACGTCCATCGCCTTGGCGGCGCGCAGGACCATGAGGCGCATGGCCTCGATGTCGATGCGGGCTCGCGACACGACCTCGATGTTCTTGCCGAGCTGGATGATCGGCCGGCCGAAGGCCTCGCGCGACATGCCGCGCTGGACCATCAGGTCGAGCGCCTTCTCGGCCTGGCCCACCGACCGCATGCAGTGGTGGATGCGGCCCGGGCCCAGCCGGAGCTGGGAGATCTCGAAGCCGCGGCCCTCGCCGAGCAGGATGTTCTCCTTCGGCACGCGCACGTTGTCCAGCTTGATGTGCATGTGGCCGTGGGGGGCGTGGTCGTGCCCGAAGACCTTCATCGGTCCCAGGACGTTCACGCCCGGCGTGTCCATCGGCACCAGGATCTGGGACTGCTGGCGATGAGCCGGCCCGCCCGGGCTCGTCTTCACCATGCAGATCATGATCTTGCAGCGCGGGTCGCCGGCGCCGGAGATGTAGTACTTCTCGCCCTGGATCAGCCACTCGTCGCCGTCGAGGGTCGCGCGGGTGCCGATGTTCTTCGCGTCCGAAGAGGCCAGGTTCGGCTCCGTCATGCCGAAGCAGGAGCGGATCTCGCCGTTCAACAGGGGCTCCAGCCACTTCTCCTTCTGCTCCTCCGTGCCGACGCGCTCGAGCACCTCCATGTTGCCGGTGTCCGGCGCACTGCAGTTCATGCACTGCGAAGCGAGCGGGTTCTTGCCCAGTTCCTGGGCGATGTAGGCGTAGTCGAGGTTCTTCAGGCCTTCGCCCGTCTCGGCGTCCGGCAGGAAGAAGTTCCACAGGCCCATCTCCCTGGCCTTCGCCTTGGCGCCGTCGAGCAGCTCCAGCTGCCCCTCGCCGTAGCTCCAGCGGTCCTCCCGCCCTTCGCCGCGGCGGTAGTACTCCTCGGTGATCGGCTCGACGTAGTCGGCCATGAAGTTCTTGACCTTCGTCAGGAGCGGCTTGGCTCCTTCGGACATCGAAAGGTCGTACAACTCGGCGTCGATGCCGAACGGGTCGAGATCGGGCATGGCTCTCTTGCTCCTTCTCCCAGAAAGACAGGGCTCCGTGATTTGAGGCCGCGAAGCTATCGCAGCCGGCCGGCGGACGCCACAGTCCGGGCGTCCCGGTCGCCGCTTCGGGCAGCCGATCGATTCAAGAACCGGAATCCGGTAGCCGAATCATGGATCCGCCGGATCCAGAGCTTCGTAGGAGATCCGTCCAGGACAGTGAATTGCCATCCTGGAACGTCTGAGAGCCAACCGACCCCCGAACTCGAAAAACCCGCGTGGAAACGACACCAAACGGCCTGACCGGGTGCCTGTCCTGCCTTCGTCACAACAACTGGCATCCGCCTTGCTCAACGGGCCTGTGCCCCACAACAGGAGGGAACTTCCGTGTTGTCACATCTTCAAAACGAGCACCGAGGAAACCGTGCCGGCCTCAGCCGAAGCGCGGTCCTCGGTCTATGCGCCGCCCTGGCGCTTGCATTCCTGGCAGCCCCGGCGGCCGCACAGCTCACGGGCCGGCTCGCCGGCCAAGTCATGGACGCCGACGGCGCAGCGCTGCCCGGCGTCACGGTAACCGTCAACTCGCCCAACCTGATGGGCTCTCGAACCGACTTCGCGGACGCCGACGGCGGCTTCAGTTTCCCCAGCCTGCCGCCGGGCGTCTACACCGTCGAAGCCGAGTTGGATGGCTTCATCCCGCAACAACGGACCGAGGTCGAAGTCCGACTGAACCGCGTCACGGAAATCCACTTCTCGATGCCTGTGGGAGCGTTCGGCGAAGAAGTGATGGTCGTCGCCGAAACTCCCGTAGTCGATCCCGAGCAGGTGTCGACCTCGCAGACGTTCGGCGCCGAGTACCTGAAGAAGGCCTCAATCGGGTCGGCCAACCGGAGCTACCAGAGTGTGCTGACCGACGTGGGTGGCGTCGCGGGCGGCTCGAACCCGAACGTCTTCGGCTCGACGCTGGGCGAAAACTCCTTCGTCGTGGACGGCGTGAACACGACGGATCCGGTCACTGCAACCTGGAACATCAACATGAACTTCGACACGGTCCAGGAGATCAACTTCGAGACCAGCGGATTCGAGGCTCGCTACGGAAACGCGACCGGCGGCGTGGTCAACGTCGTCACGAAGTCCGGCGGCAACTCGTTCTCGGGCAGTCTGGACGTACGCTACCGCGACACCGACTTCAACACCAGCGGCGAACACTTCGACACGGACGACAACGTCGTCGAGTTCCAGGAGACTGCCGCCACGCTGGGCGGCCCGATCCGCCGGGACGAACTCTGGTTCTTCGCCGCGGCCAACCCGGTGAGGTCGAAGAACACCCCCACCGAATCGCCGGCCACCCGCGACTTCGAAGGCATGAACCTCAACGGCAAGCTGACGTGGCAGGTCAACCCGGAGTGGCAGTTCACCGGCCGGTACATCGGCGAAGACGCAACGATCACCAACGCCAACGCTTCCCGCTCCGTGGCGCCGGAAGCCACGCGCTACCAGGAGCAGCCGAAGACAATTCTCGGCGTGGACGCGCTCGGACTGCTGACCTCGAACCTGCAGTGGCACATCAAGGCCGGCACGGTCCGCGGCGAGCTGAACTCGTTCCCGCAGAGCCGCGACTTCGACACGATCGGTCACGTCGACTCCTTCGGCGACGGCTCGCGTTCGGTGAACTACACGAACCAGCAGTTCTCGACCCGCGACCGGGACGACCTGACGACGAATCTGGTCTGGTTCACCGATGGCGCCGCGGGCGACCACCAAGTCGAGGTGGGCGTGGAGTACGCCAGCAACTTCTTCGCCAGCCAGAACAATGCCACCGGCGGCGGCTACTCGTTTGGCGACCGTTTCGGCGCGCCCTACACGCTCCTCTTCTCGCCCATCGAGTCGCCAGCCGAGAACGACGGCAGGCATTTCACCGCGTACATCCAGGACACGTGGCGCGTACTGCCGAACCTGACGCTCAAGCTCGGTCTGCGCCACGATGAAGTCGCCTTCGAGAACGACATCGGCGACGAAGTGGCGGCCCTGTCCAAGCTGCAGCCGCGATTCGGAATCGCCTGGGATATCGGCGGCGACGCCAGGACAGTCGCTCGCGCAAACTGGGGCCGCTTCATGCACCCGAACGCCCTCACGCTGCCGAGCTTCGCGAGAGTCAACCAGTTCCCGACCGTCCGCTGGATCTCCTGCTCCACTTTCCGGGCCCAACTCGGCGCGAACTGCCGCGACGCGTACCCCGGTGAACAGACAGTCGGCGGCCTGACCTTCTCGAACTGGATCGCCGACCCCGCGGGGTTCGATCCGAACGGCTGGTTCTACAACACGGTGTTCTCGAGTACCGCGAGCAGGATCTCGGCCGATCTCGAGCCGACCTACGCCGACCAGTGGAGCGTCGGCGTCGAACGGGAACTGACCCGACGCACATCGATCGGCCTGACCTACATCACCAAGGAGACCCTGGACATCTTCGAAGACACCTGCAATGGCAACCTGTCGGCGCCGGCCGCCGGGGCGGACTGCGACTTCTACGTCATGGCGAACCTGCCGGGACTGGTGCGCGACTACAGCGGCTTCGTCCTCGACTTCGAGTCCCGCTTCACGGACTGGTTCCACGTTCTCGCTTCGTACACGAACTCCGAGTCCGAGGGAAACGTCGGCTACACGCAGAACGCCGGCGTTGACTTCGACATCTATCCGGACCACTTCGAGAACACGTACGGGTATCTCTCGGACCACCGCAGGCACCGGGTCAAGGTGAACGGCTTCGTCGATCTGCCGCTCGACTTCGGGCTGGCGGTCGAGGGTTTCTGGTCGTCCGCGGGCGTCTACGCGCCGACGGAAGCATCCGAGACCTACGGCCGTATCTTCACGGAGCGGCGCGGCAGCCGGGAAGCGAACGACCGCTACGGCATGGACGTCCAGGTATCGAAGGGCTTCGTCTTCGGACGCGACCTGCGCTTCGAACTGATCGGCGCGGTGTTCAACGTCTTCGACGAAGAGCAGGTCACGACGGTCTGCACACGAGTCGAGGGTTGCGCGGGCGGCCTGGACCTGGATGCAGCCACGGCATACGTGCAGCCGCGGCGCTTCGAAGCGGGAATCCGTTTCGAGTTCTAGTAGCCATGTAGCCGTTCGCTAGCCCGTCAGTGGCCAGCGGACGGCCAGGGTCCGGCGTCTCAAAAGGGGCGAGGCGCCGGGCCCTATCCCACCTCCACGGCGGAAGTACGACTCGAGTCGCGCAGCCGGCCGGCCTGCTCTTCGCTCAGGCCGTGGACCCGCAACAGCAACCGGCCGTTGGCGACGTGGTGATCGAGATCCGAAGCCCGGCCTCGTCCGCTCCGGATCCCCCGGCCCGGGAGCAGACCGCCCTCCCAGAGCACCCGGAGCACGGTCATCAGGATGAGCCCGAGCGCCGTACCCTCGTAGGTCACGACGCCGACCGGCGGCCCGGCGACGATCGACATGCCGCCGGTCGGCAGCGGGTAGGCCAGCGCGGTGCCAGCCGCCAGTCCGAAGGCGGTGAGGCCGCCGAGGACGGCACCGGCAAGGGCGAACAGCAACACCCGGGACTTCGGCTTCGGCAGCGGCAGTTCGTCTTCTTCCAGCGGTGCCGGGCTGCGCACTTCGATCTGCGAGGCCGCGATCCCCGACTCGAGCGCGGCTTCGACGACCGCCCGCATGTCCTCGACGCGCTCGTAGGCGGCTTCGACCAGATGACGCTCCCCGGCCGCCGTCATGCCCCACCTCCGCCAGGTACCGGCGCCGCCGCCGTCCCGGAGGTCGCCGCGGCGTCCGAGGTCGCATCGCCCGCTTCGCCACTTCCCCCGTGCCGCCAGCCTTCCCGCATCTCCCAGACGGAGACGATCGGCAGCAACTGGGTGAACGTGAAGTAGAGACAGGCGAAGACACCGACCGCCCCGATCATGATCCCGAGCTCCACCCAGCTCGGCATGTAGTCGCCGATGCTGTAGGCCAGCCGCGGCGTCGAAAGGGCCGGCACGACGATCAGGAACCGTTCGAGCCACATGCCGACGAGTACGCCGCAGCCGACCAGCGCGGTCGGCAGCGGCCGGCGGCCGCGGGGGAAGGAGAGCACGGCGACCGGAATGACCAGGTTGACCACGACCATCGTCCAGAACGGGACCGCGAAGTCGCCGTGCAGCAGGACGTGATGAACGTTCTTCTCGAACAGGTCGCCGCTGTACCAGACGGTCAGGTGCTCGGCGAACGTGAAGTAGCCCCAGACCAGGGACATCGTCACGAACAGGAGCCCGAGGTTGTTGAACACCCGGTCGGTCAGGAAGCGTTCGAGCGAGAGGCCGCGGCGGAGCAGCGCCATCGCGATCATCAGCACGGCGATCCCCGAGAAGATCGCGCCGACGACGAAGTAGGGCCCGAAGATCGTGCTCTTCCAGCCCGGCGTCTGGGTCATCGCGAAGTCCCAGGACACGATCGTGTGAACCGAGACGGCGACCGGGATGATGGCGACGGCAAGAATGCGGATCCCCCACTCCAGGCTGTGCCACTGCTGCGCGGTGCCGCGCCAGCCGAGCGCCAGCACCGCGTAGAAGCGCTTCCTGAGGCCGGCCGCCGCCCGGTCCCGCATGACCGCCGCGTCCGGAATCAACGGCAGGAACAGGTAGAGGGCGCTGCCGATGATGTAGGTCGTGATCGCGGCGATGTCCCACACCAGCGGCGACCGGAAGTTGGGCCACAGCATCCGGCTGTTCGGGTACGGGATCATGTAGTAGAAGATCGCGACCCGGCCGAGGTGAATCAGCGGAAAGAGGCCGCCGATTGCGAGCGCGAACAGGGTGATCGCCTCCGCCGAACGGGTCACCGGCCGCCGCCACTCCGCCTTCGTCACCCGCAGGATCGCCGAGATCAGCGTACCGGCGTGGCTGATGCCGATCCAGAAGACGAAGTTGATGATGTAGAAGCCCCAGAACACCGGCCGGTTGATGCCGGTGACGCCGATGCCGTTCGCGATCTGGTAGCCCCAGCAGTAGATGAAGACCAAAGCCAGCGCGCCGCTGGCGAGGGAACCGACGAGCAGACCCGGACGCCGGCGGTCGAGACGGCCGAGCAGTTGACCGTCGAGGACGGCGGCCGAGGGCTGGGACTCCGCCGTCACTCGGCTGGCTCCCTCCACTCGGAACCACTCAGGTAGACGACGCCCGGCCGGGTATCGAGATCACCCAGCAGGCTGAACGCCCGCGGCGACTCGGCCCACTTCGACACTTCGCTGTCCGGATCCTCGAGATCGCCGAACGTGATCGCCTTCGTCGGACAGGACTGCTGGCAGGCGGTCCTGATGTCGCCGTCCGCGACGTCCCGTTCCTCCTGGGCGGCTTCGTCCTTGCCGGCCTGAATGCGCTGGACGCAGAACGTGCACTTCTCCATCACACCGCCTGGGCGGACGCTGACGTCCGGGTTCAACTGGGAGTCGAGCGGCGCCGGGAACTCGGCGTCGAACCAGTTGAAGACGCGCACCGTGTACGGGCAGTTGTTGGCGCAGAACCGCGTGCCGATGCAGCGGCTGTACACCATCGCGTTCAGCCCTTCCGGGTTGCGGTAGGTCGCATACACGGGGCAGACGGGCTCGCACGGCGCCGCGCCGCACTGCTGGCACAGCACCGGCATGAAGCGCGTGCGGACGTTCGGGAACTCGCCCTCGTAGTAGCGCTCGATCCGCAGCCAGTGCATCGCCCGGCCCTCGCGGGCCTGTTCCTCGCCAACCGTCTGGATGTTGTTCTCGGCCGCGCAGGCTACGACGCAGGCCTCGCAGCCCGTGCAGCGGTCGAGATCGATGGCCATGCCCCAGCGCGTCATGCCTTTCCTCCATCGTGCGGCGCCCAGCCGACCGGAATCTCCTCGGCCTGCCGCAGGCCGCGGCCGTAGATCACCGGCCGTTCGCTGCGGCGCGGCCGGCGCAGGCGTTCGACACGCACCCTGACGCCGCCTCGGGCGAAGGCGCCTACTCCCGCTACCTGGCGGTCCGCCGTCAGCAGCGCGTTCACATTGACGCCGCGGCCGCGCGCGTAGCGGCCGTAGTCCGCGTGGCCGCCGCCGACCGGCACCCCCAGGCAGCCCGGCCGCACCGTGGGAAGGACGATGGCCGGCAGGTCGATCTCGGCCGCGGTACCCGTCAGCCGCACGATGTCGCCGGTGTGGATTCCGAGGCGGTCCGCGTCCTCGGTAGCGACTTCGGCCCACGATCCCCACATCACCGTCGACAACGGGTCGGGCAACTCCTGCAGCCAGGGACGGTTCGCCCCGCGGCCATCGCCGAGCTTCACGGACTCGAACGGGATCAGCGTGAAGGCCTCCACGCCCGCGGGAGCGGCCGGCGCCGCCATGGAGGCCGGATCGGGAAGGCCGGCAGGCGCGCCTTCCCCGTCGACCTGAGCCGGTCGAACGGGCGCGCGCCGCATCTCCGCCGTTCCGACCAGGCCGCCGGCGTCCGTCGTCCGCCGCACGAACTGACGCGCGTTCAGGGCGCCCGTAATCAGCGATGCCGGCAACGCCCCGGCACCCTCGGCATCGGCTCTCGTCGCGGTGAAGGCATCGCTGAGCGAGGCCTCGACCGCCTCCTGGAAGCCTGGCCAGGGCAGCGCACTGCCGGCGGCCGCCGCGAGCGCCAGGGCCACGTCGCCCGGATGCCGCGCCTCACCCCGCGGGGCCACGGTCGGCGATGCGATGAGCAGCGCCGGAATGCCGCGCACCGGGTCCGGCTCCACGGCCTGGAAGCGTTCCAGGTCGGTCTGGATCGGAAGCACCAGATCGGCTTGAAGTGTCGTGTCGTCGAAGAACGCGGAGAGCGCGATCACGGTGGACGCACCCTTGAAGGCAGCCTCGAACCCCGGCATCCCGTGGAGCGGATCGGCCTCCGACACGACGAGCACGCTCGACTCGCCGGCGCCGTCCAGCCGGTCCGAGAGCGTCGCCGGCGGCACGGTCGCTTCGGCATCGCCGGCAACGCGGTCCTCGAAGCCGAAGTCGACCCCGGCGAAGACCCCGCCCTCACGGCCCACCGCGCCGAGCAGCCCGTTGAGCGCCAGCCCTGCGGCGCCCGCGGCGACGCCGTTCCCACCATCGAGCGCCGATCCGCCGACCATCACCAATGGCCGTTCGGCCCGGGACAGTTCGGCCGCGAGCCGCTCGATCCGGTTCGCGTCGATGCCGCAGCGTTCGGCCGTCGCGGCCAGATCGGGCGGCGCTTCGGGATAGAGCGTCTCGTAGGCCGCGCGTTCCGCCTCCCCGACCGTTCCCGACCCCAGCAGGAGACCGGCGACGCCGCGCGCGAGGAAACCCTCGCTCCCCGGACGTACCGGCAACCAGTCGTCCGCGTTCGCCGCGGTCAGCGAGTGACGCGCCTCGACCTGCACCAGCTTGCCGCGCCGGTCGGCGGTCAGCTTGGCCCAGGCGCCCGCGAAGTGGGCGGCGCTCCGCCAACCGTCGAGGAAGGGCGCACCGATGTTGAGCACGTAGTCAGACCGCGCGAGGTCATACGCCGGCCGGCAAGCCTCTCCAAGAGACAGGCGGGCCGCCTCACGCTCCACAACCAGGTCGGTGGATTGCCAGTGCACCGGCGCCGGCGCGCCGACCGCCACCGCGAACCGCCGCCACAGGCCAAGCAGCGGCCCCGACGGCGCACCGGACACAACGGTCGTCGCATCCGGCGCGGCCATGATCGCCGTCGCCGCGGACTCGAGCGCTTCCTCCCACGACACCGGCTCCAGTTCGCCCGAGGCGCCGCGCCGCATCGGTTCCGTCACCCGGTCCGGGTGATACAGCTCCTGCAGGGCCGAATGCCCCAGCGCGCAGACGCCGCCCGCGTTGACAAAGCCCTCCGGCAACCCCTCGATCTTCTTGGCCAACCGGTCGACGGTCCGCACCTCGATCTCGCAGCCGGCGCCGCACTGCCCGCAGATCGAGCGCCGCCACACGGACGCGCTCGGCAGGGCCGTGCTCCGCCGCACCGGCGACTCGATCCACTCCTCGTCCCGGCGGCGGCAGCCCTGCAGCACCGCCACGCCGGCCGCCGCGTAGACCTTGAAGAAGTCCCGCCGGCCGATCGTGACCCGCGGCTCGCCGCGCTTGCCGTCGTTGCCGCTCATCCAGTACTCACCGGTGGCACGCCAGACAGTCGTCGCTGGCCTCGTTTTCGCGATGGCACTCGACGCACCAGCCCATGTCGGCCACGTTGCGCACCGGCTCGGCCACCGTCATTGAAGCCACGTCACCGTGGCAGGTCAAACACTCGATGCCCGCCCGGGCATGGGCCCGATGGTTGAAGTGAACCATCGCCGAGTCCGGGATCACATTCACCTTCGCCCACCGGATCGGCTCCCGGTTCTCGTTCGCGAGCATGACCTTCTGCACTTCGGGGTGGTCGGGTATCTCGCGCCGATGGCAGCCCGCACAGGCCTGCACCGACGGCATCCCCGCGTGAACCCCCTCTTCCGCGCCCCGATGGCAACGAACGCACTCCAGCCCGGCCTCGATGTGAACCTGGTGGTCGTAAGCAATCGGCTGTTCAGGAGTAGGCAGGTTCTGCGTCGGGCCGCAAGCGACGAGCGCGAGTCCCAGAATCCAGATGCCGGCCAGAGGGCCGGCGCACCGACACCCGAAGCGACCGCCGTCCTCCCCATCACCGAGAGAGCGGGAGCGTCCGCTGGGAAGGCCCTCCGGCCGCGTCACAGCCACCCCGGCCGCGCCTCAGACCTCTCGGATCCGCTGGTACGAAGGGACTTCCTGCAGCCGAGTCCAGTAGCGCCGCACGTTCTCGCCGAAGTCGTCGATGCCGAGCGACTCCGCCAGCTTCAACCCGTAGCCAACGCAGATGTCGGCGATCGTGAAGCGGCCGCAGCACAGAAAGTCGCGGCCGTCCGAGGTCGCCGACTCGACGAGCCGCAGCCTGCCCAGGAACCACTTCCGGTAGTCCTCCGCGACCTGCGGCACCCGGCGCTCCTCCGGTTCCAGCCGCGTGTAGCGGAGGAACAGCGTCTGCGGGAACGTCAGCGTCGCGTCGCTGTAGAACAGCCAGTTCAGGTACGCGCCGTACTCCGGGTCGTCCACGTCGACGGCGAGCGGTGTCGGACCGTAGCGGTCGACCAGGTACTTCGCGATGCCCGAGGACTCCGTCATGTGGACGTCGCCGTCGATCATGTAGGGAACCGTGCCGAGGAGGTTGGTGCCAAGGTAGTCCTTCTTGAACACGCGCGGCGGGAAGGGCAGGACGTGCAGGTCGTAGTCGATGCCCATCTCCTCGAGCGTCCAGACCGCGCGCAGCGACCGGGCGCCCTGGCAGTGGTAGAGCTGAATCGTCACGATGAACTACCCGACGGATCGACGGCCACGGCCCAGCTCGGCTTGCGCTTCTCGCGGAACGCCGCCATGCCCTCGGCCGCCTCCTCGCCCTGGAACATGCGACGGCTCCAGCCCTGGGTCAGCTCGAACCCCTCGGCGAGCGAGATGTCGGGAACCGCCCGCACCAGCTTCTTGCACTCGACGACCGCCGTCGGGCCGCCCAGGTTGATCGCGTCGATCTCCTCCTGGACCACCGACCACAGCTCGTCGCGCGGCACCGCCTTGTGGGCCAGGCCGTACTCGACCGCCTGGCGGCCGTCGAAGCGGTCGCCGGTCAGGAACAGCCTCATGCCGTGGTGCGGCCCGAGCTTGCGCAGGCAGACGACCGCGATGATCGCCGGGATCACGCCGATCCGCACTTCGCTGAAGCTGAACATCGCCTCCTCGGCGGTGATGACGAGGTCCGAGGCCGCGACCATGCCCAGGCCGCCGGCGAAGGCATGGCCGTTCACCGCGGCGATCACCGGCTTCTCACCCTCCCAGATCGCAGTCAGCAGATCAGGATAGGGCACGACCCGGTCCGACTCGCCCTCGCCGGGCTGGCGCTTGAGATCCGCCCCCGAGCAGAAGCCCTTGCCGGCGCCCGTGATCACGATCGACCGGACATTGTCGTCGGCCTGGGCAGCCGCCAGGTGGTCGTAGACCTCGGTTATCAGGCCCGGCGACAGCGCGTTGCGCCGCTCGGGACGGTTGAGCGTGATGAGGGCCGCGCCATTGCGGACCTCGTAGAGCGTGAATTCGGTCCCCGGCTGGTTCGGCATTCCCATCCTCCTCCGGCAACCCTCGGGCTGCTACGCCGCGTCCTCGTCGATCACCACGAGCAGTTCGCCGTTCCCTACCTGCTCGCCCTCGCCGACGCGGAACTCGGAAACGGTGCCCGGCTCCGGCGCGGTCACGCGGTGCTCCATCTTCATCGCTTCCAGGACCAGGAGGAGTTGACCCGACTCGACCCGATCCCCGACCGCGACGTGGGTCGAGATCACCTTGCCCGGCATCGGCGCGGTCAGGCCGCCGGCGACGGCTTCCAGCCCGGCGACCGGGAAGCGCGGCAGTTCCCGCAGTTCGACGTCGCCCTGCGGACCGTGCACGAGCCAGCGCTCGCCGTCGGCCGTCACGGTCGATCGGAACCTGCGGCCGTCGATCACGACTTCGACGCCGTCCGCCGTCCGCCGCCGGAGCTCGACCGTGTGCGAGCTCGCATCGTTCTCGCCCACCGACGCCCGCGCATCGAACCGGCCGTCGCGCTGGATGCGGTACTGGATCCGCAACGCATCACCGTCCGGCGTCTCGAACTCGATCCGCTCGTACGGCATGACCGTGTTGCGCCAGCCGCTGGTGATCGTGGGATGAACACGAGCCGCCTGCCTGCGGTCGTGCTGCGCGGCCATCGCGACAGAGAGACCGGCGGCGACGACTTCGGCGGCACTCGGGGAACGCTGGCCCGGCGGATTGACCCGTTCGATGAAGTCCGTCGTCGTGTCGCCGGACAGAAACTCGGGCGAGCGCAACGTCGCGACCAGGAAGTCCCGGTTGGTGCGTATGCCCTGGACCCTCGTCGTCTCGAGCACCCGGGCCAGGCGGAGCGCCGCCTCGCGCCGGCTGGACGCGCCGACGATGACCTTGGCCAGCATCGGATCGAACTCGATGCCGACGTCGCTGCCGCTTTCTATGCCCGAGTCGAACCGCGCGTTCATGCCCGGGGCCGGTTGCCACCGCTCCACGCGGCCGGTCTGGGGCAGGAAATCGTTCGCCGGGTCCTCGGCGTAGAGCCGCGCCTCGATCGCGTGACCGCGGATCGCCAGGTCGTCCTGGCCGAAGCCGAGACGTTCCCCCTGGGCGATGCGCAGTTGCTCGCGGACCAGGTCGAGCCCCGTGATCTCCTCGGTCACCGGGTGCTCCACCTGCAGCCGGGTGTTCACTTCGAGGAACCAGAAGTCCGTCGGGGCGGAGCCGTCCGCCGGCTGCTCGACCAGGAACTCGACCGTCCCCGCCGAGGCGTAGCCGATCGCCTGGCCGGCGGCCACCGCCGCCTCGCCCATGCGAGCCCGCAGGTCCTCGCTCACGACGGGAGACGGCGCCTCCTCGATGATCTTCTGGTGGCGACGCTGGATCGAGCACTCGCGTTCGAAGCAGTGGACCAGGTTGCCGTGCAGGTCGCCCAGGATCTGGATCTCGACGTGCCGCGACGACTCGAGCCAGCGCTCCAGGAACACGGTGCCGTCGCCGAACGCGGCCTCCGCCTCGCGGCGCGCACCCTCGACCGCGTCGGCCAGTTCGCTCTCCGACTCGACCACCCGCATGCCGCGGCCGCCGCCGCCTGCCGCCGCCTTGACCAGGGCCGGGAAGCCGACTTTCGCCGCTGCGGCCGCCAGGTCCGCGCCGTCGCCCAGTTCCACCGCGTCGAGGGTCGGCACCTTCGCCTCGCGCATCAACTCCTTGGCAGAGAGCTTGTCGCCCATCGCGGCGATCGCCTCGGGCGACGGGCCAACCCAAACCAGTCCGGCCTCGGCCACGGCTCGGGCAAAGTCCGCGTTCTCGGACAGGAAGCCGTAGCCGGGATGCACCGCGTCGGCGCCGGTGCGCGCCGCCGCGGCCAGCACCTTCTCGATGTCCAGGTACGTCTCGGCCGACGAGCGCCCGTCGAGCGCCACGCCAACGTCGGCCTCGGCCACGAAGGGCGCATCGGCGTCGCCGTCGGCGTACACGGCGACCGTCGCGATCCCCATCTCGCGCGCCGAGCGGAAGATCCGCCGCGCGATCTCACCGCGGTTGGCGACCAGGAGCCTCGTGATCATGCCGCCCTCACCGCGCCGCCCTCACATCCTGAAGACGGCATAGCCCTTGGCTCCCTCGACCGCCCGGCTGTGGCAGGCCGACAGCGACAGGCCGAGCACGGTGCGTGTGTCGCGCGGGTCGATCATCCCGTCGTCGGACACCCTGGAGGTCGCGTAGAGCCCCAGCGAGCGCTTCTCGGCCCAGTGGATGACGCCCGCTGCCCGTTTCCGGTCCGCCTCCTCGTCGAAGGGGATGCCGCGGCGCTTCGCGGCCGCCCGGGTGACGATCGTCATCACGCCGGCCATCTGCTCCGGGCCCATCACCGCGATCTTCGCCGTCGGCCAGATGTAGGTGAAGCGGGTGCCGTAGGCGCGGCCGCTCATGCCGTAGTTGCCGGCGCCGTACGAAGCGCCGACGATCACGGACAGGTGCGGCACGGTCGAGTTGGCGACCGCATTGATCATCTTCGAGCCGTTCTTCGTGATCCCGCCCTGCTCGTAGTCCGTGCCGACGATGTAGCCGGTGATGTTGTGCAGAAAGAGCAGCGGCACGTCGATCTGGTTGCAGAGCTGGATGAACTGGGTCGCCTTCTCCGCCGACTCGGAAAACAGGGCGCCGTTGTTGCCCAGGATGCCGACCGGGTAGCCGTGGATCGAGGACCATCCGCAGACGATCGTCGGTCCGTAGAGTGGCTTGAACTCCTCGAAGCGGGAACCGTCGACGACCCGGCCGATCACCTCGCGGATGTCGAGCGGCGAGCGCAGGTCGCGAGAGACGAGGCCAAGCAACTCCTCCGGGTCGAGCACCGGATCGTCGGGCGGCAGACTCGGCCCGGGGCCCTCCTTGCGCCAGTTCAGGTGGGAGACGACGTCGCGCAACAGGCGGATGCCGTCCATCTCGTCCTGTGCCAGGTAGTCGCCGAGACCCGAGATGCGGCAATGCATGTCGGCGCCGCCGACGCTCTCCGGCTCGGCATCCTCGCCGGTGGCCATCTTGACCAGCGGCGGACCGCCGAGGGAGACCATCGCCTGGTTCTTGACGAAGATGTTGTAGTCGCTCATCCCCGGCTGGTAGGCGCCGCCGGCGGTCGAAGCGCCGAAGACGATCGACACCGTCGGGATGCGCATCTTCGAGAGTTCCGAGATCTCGTAGAACAGGCGGCCGGACTCGGCGAAGTGGCCGAGCGCCCGCTTGGTCTGGGCATCCGGGTCGTCGCCCGTGTTGCCGCGCAGGTCGGCGCCGGCGGACTCCACGAACTGGACGTAGGGCAAGCGGTTGACGCGCGCGATCTCGAGCCCGCGCATCAGCTTCTTCGAGTTGAACTCGTTGAAGGCGCCGGCCCGCACCGACGGGTCGTGGCCGAGGATCACGCACTCCGTGCCCGAGATGACGCCGATGCCGAGCACGAAGCCGGAACCGACGGTGTAGTAGGAGTTCCAGGCCGCGAGCGGCGAGATCTCGAGGAAGGGGCTGTCGCGGTCCAGCGCGTTCGCCACCCGTTCGCGCACCGGCAGCTTCCCGCGGGAGCGCAGGCGGTTCATCGCCTCCTCGCCGCCGCCGCCGGCCACCTGCTCAAGCAGGGCGTCGACCTGCTCGATCTGCTCCAGGATGTCGGTGCGGTTCTTCCTGAACTGCTCCGAGCGAACGTCTACGTTGGATCTGAGAGCCTGCATGCGAAAACCGCTTCGCTAGTCGCGGAGCGGCGAAGGGAAGTCTCTGTTGCGAGCGGCGATCATGTCAGATCTCAGGCCGCGCTGTAGGCCCCCTTCCGCCACTCGTCCACGAGCACGAACTTCTGGATCTTCCCGGACGGCGTGAGCGGGAACTCATCGACCCGGTACCAGGCCTTAGGCGTCTTCTGCGGAGACAGGTTCTCGCGGCAGTAGGTGTGGAGTTCCGCGTCCGAGACCGGGTCGGCCGGGTCCGCGTCGCGGACGAAGGCGCCGACGATCTCCCCCCAGCGCTCGTCCGGCAGGCCGACCACGGCGACGTCCGCAACCTGGGGATGCTCGAACAGCAGCTCCTCGATCTCGCGCGGGTAGATGTTCTCGCCGCCGCGGATGATCATGTCCCTCAGCCGGCCCGTGATCGTCGTGTAGCCGCGGTCGTCCATCGTCACCAGGTCGCCGGTGTGCAGCCAGCCGTCCTCGTCGATCGTCTCGGCCGTCCTGTCGGGCATCTCGAAGTACCCGAGCATCACGAGATAGCCGCGGCAGCAGAGTTCGCCGGCCTCGCCAATCGGCACGATGGCGCCGGTCTCGGGGTCGATCACCTTCATCTCCGTCTGCGGCAGCACCGGACCGAGCGTGTTCGCCTTGTCCTCCTCGCTGTCGTCCGGCTTCATCAGAGTCACGCCCGGCGACGCCTCGGTCTGGCCGTAGATGATCGAGAACTGCACCCCGAGCGTGCTCTCGATCCGGCGCACCAGGTCGGCCGGCACCGTCGCGCCGCCCGAGCAGACGGTGTGGACGGACGACAGGTCTCGGCTGGCGAAGTCGGGATGCTCCATCACGGCGATCAGCATCGTCGGCACGCCGAGCAGGTGCGTCGCGCGCAGCTCTTCGATCAGCGCCAGCATGAGCCCCGGCTCGAACATGACCAGGTTGACCAGGGTCGCCTGGTGCTGGCAGGGACCGAGGACGCCCAGCACGCAACCGCCCGTGTGGAACAGGGGCATCGGGTTGACGTAGGCGTCGCCGGGAGTGACACCCAGCCGCTCGGCGACGAAACGGGCGTTGTTCGTGATCCCTCGGTGGTGGAGGTAGGCGCCCTTGGGAAAACCCGTCGTGCCCGAGGTGTACTGGATCTGCACCGGGTCGTCCGGGCTCACTTCGGGAAGCTCGACGTCGTCCGGCGCCGAGGCCACGAACTCCTCGAACTCGTCGAACGGGATGATCTCCCTGAGTTCCGTCAGGCCGTCCGCCACCTGCTTCAGCGACTCCTCCATCGGGTTGCCGCGGAACGAGCGCAGGTAGAAGATGCCGGACGACCGGGACTGCCGCAGCACGTACTCGAGCTCCTTCGGCTGGTACGCCGGGTTGACCGTCACCAGGACCACGCCGGCCAGGCCCGCGCCGTACTCGAGCAGCACCCACTCCGGGATGTTCGGCGCCCAGACCGCGACCCGCTCGCCCTTCTCGAAGCGCGCCGCCAGCGCCCGCGCCACCCGCTCCGCGTCGGCCAGAAGTTCGGCGTAGGTCCAGGTTCGTCTCTCGCCGGGAACGCCCTCGATCAGCGCCACTGTGTCCGAGGCCTCGGCCGCGGCGTCGCGAAGGATGCCGCCGACCGTCGTCTCGAGGACGGGTGAACTCGTGTCGGCGGGAACGTGGCTCTCGGTCAGCGGCATCGTTGGTTCTCCTCTCGTTCCGGACACGGAATCGTAGCCGCTTGCTACCCTCCGCGCCCATGACCAACCAAGTCACCGAGAAAGTCCTCGATTCGCTCTACCGGGTCGTCGTGCCGTTGCCGAGAAACCCGCTCAAGGAAGTGAACTGCTACGTCCTCGCCGAGGACGACCGCTTCCTCGTCATCGACACGGGCATGAACCGCCCCGAGTGCCGGGAGGTCCTCACCGCGGGCCTCGACGAGATCGGCGTGGACCTCGGGAAGACGGACTTCCTGGCGACGCACCTCCACGCGGATCACCACGGCCTGATCCCGGACCTGCTGCGGCCCGGCCGTACGGCATCGATGGGCGCCATCGACGCGGCGGCAATGGGCCGGGCCCACGGCGGCTGGTCCGAGGACAGCCCGATGGGCGTGTACCTCCGGCGCAGCGGCTTCCCGCCCGAGGAACTCGCGGAGTCCTTCAAACGCCATCCCGGGGCCCGCTTCAGCGGCAGCCGCCACATCGACTACGCGCCCTTGGACGAAGGCGACGTGATCGACATCGCCGGCTACCGGCTGGAGGTCATCGACACGCCGGGACATACCTTCGGCCACATCTCCCTGTACGACCGGGCGAAGCGCCTGTTCATCGCCGGCGACCACATCCTGGGCGACATCACGCCCAACATCCAGGCCTGGGCGGACGACCACGATCCGTTGGGCCTCTACCTGGACAGCATCGCCAAGGTCGAGGCGCTCGACGTAGACCTCTGCCTGCCCGGCCACCGGAGTCTCATCCACGACTTCAAGGGCCGCTGCCGGGAACTCCGTGAACACCACGAGGTCCGCGGCCAGGAAGTCGTCGACATCCTGCGCGCGAACGGCGGCCGCAACGCCTACGAAACCGCCAGCGAAATGACCTGGGACATCCGGGCCAAGTCCTGGGAGGACTTCCCAATCATGCAGCGCTGGTTCGCGACCGGCGAGGCGATCGCGCATCTGCGGTGGCTCGAGGACCTGGGCGAGCTGCAGCGGGAGGATGCCGGGGAGCGGATTCTGTACAGCGCCTGAGAGACCGGGGAGATGGTGCGGCCCTGATCCGCGACTACGGCGCGGAAGAGAGCCGCGATGGCCCCCTTCTCGTGACGGTCAGCAGGCGGAGTTCGGCACGTTCGTCAGAAACAACTGGAGGACCTGAATGGAAGACAAAGTGGAGCTTTGGGCTCTAGGCGATTCACCCGGCGAAGCTGCTCGCATCGACCCCACAAGCCAAACCGAGACGGAGAGAAAGCTGGAAGACGCGCTGGCCAACCATCCGGAGATGCTACTCGGCGATCTGACACTCGTGGGCCGGCAGATTGCCACCCAAGTCGGAGTAATCGACCTCCTCGGAATCGACGAAGGAGGTCGGCTCGTCATCTTCGAGTTGAAGCGGGGGCGGGTGACGCGCGAAGCGGTGGCGCAGTTACTGGACTACGGCTCCTTCTTCGAGACGCTGAGCACCGACGAACTTGTCGAGCTGATCACCGCCTCCTGGAACCATGACGAGAGCTTCGAGGAATGGTACGTCGACGCGACCCCACAAGACTCGCTCAACGACCTGCGTCCAACGCGAATGATCCTCGTCGGTCTGAGTGCCGATGAGCGCGCGAAGCGGATAGTCGAGTTCCTGAACAGCGATCAACTCGCCATCGGCCTACTGACCTTCCACGGCTTCACCCATGCCGGCACTACTATCCTCGCCCGGAACCTCGAAGGCGAGGATCACCCTCACCCGCCGCGCACCCGTACTCGGCAAGCCAACCCAATGCAGAAACTGCGCACGTTGGACGAAATGGCCGTCAGCTTGGGAGTCACTTCCGTCTGGGACAGTGCCAAGGAGAACCTCGATACCCTCGACTCGTCTTACCCGAAGAAGAACGGCATCACGTTCCACTCAAACAAGCATCTCCCCTTGGGAGGCAGACGCAAGAACCGCTCTTCGCACACGTTGACCCTGGAACCCTCATCGGACAACGGGCCGAATGGTCGAATCCGGGTCACTTTCTTCCCAGCGGCTGTTCACCTGTGCAGAGATGACTTCACCGAAGCGGACGAGGCGCTCCGTTTCGAGAAGAAGCCTGCCTTCAGCACTCAGGTCACTGGTGAAGTAGACAAAGCGTGGTCCTGCTCTCTTGGCGAGGAGGACTGGAACCAGCACCGGCACCTCCTCGTGTCCCTGTGCGAGAAGGTGGCTGCGGCTTGGAAGACTCCTCCTGAAGCGAAGGGGCCGAGTACTTCGAACTCCGACTCGCACTGAAGCTCATGGCCCAGCGGACTCCCGACCGCACTTGGTAGCCGTTGTCGGCTCAACGACCCTCATGGCCGAACCGACTGCGCGACGCAGCCACGGATTGATGGCGAGTGAGGCTCAAATCGAGGGCTGCCCGTCTAACTCTAACTCTCCCGCCACCGCTCAGACGCAGGGGAGCCGACCAGCCACGGAAACCACCTGGTCCGCTTCACCAACTTGGGAGCGGCGCACCCCCAGATTGGCGAACAGGAGTTCACGCCTTGGGGTAAGCGGAAGGCGAGGCAAGCGGTCCCAAGCGGTCAGGAGATCGAAGGGGCCGGACCGGCCCTGCGTCTACTCGCGCATGTAGGCGAGACAGGCGTTGGCATAGTCAACGTCGAACTCCTCCGGATCGAAGTCCTCGCCCATCCACTCCTTGATCTCCTCGTGTTCCGGGTGATCCGGATCCTGCATGATCTTCAGATTCTCGTAGTAGCCCCAGACGCCACCGCAGTCCTCTGGAGGACACCGTCGCCTGCCGCCAGTGCATGACGGGAGACGGACAGCCGGGTCGTACGGGAGAATCTTCTGCAGCGTGATCCGGTGCTCCCACCCGTCGCCGAAGTCGTACTCGTACCTGATCCAGTCCTTCTCGCGCTTGAGGAGTTGGCCGACGCGGAACTTCCTCACATCGAGGGTCTTCGGCATTCCGGGCAGCACCCAATCGTCATCCCAGGGGTTAGGGACAGCATAGGTCTGCCTGCCCTTGACGAACATATGGAGGTGTCCGTCGAACCAGCCCATGGTCACCTGGATGACATCGTGGAGACGGTCGAGAGGAAGTGAAGGCGGCACCAGAACGCGCCGCCAGATGGGAGGCTTCGTGCCCTTCAGAGCGATCCTGAGCTGGTAGGTGACACGCTGCGGCATGTTGCGACCCGGATGATCTCAGGGCCCCAGCCGCGGCACGAACGTCACCGCCTGCCGCTCGTCGAAAGCTGGCGAATCGTCGCGCCAGGCGAGCCGCGTGGTCCGCTTTACCAATTTGGGAGCGGCGTAAACGTACCGCTGATCGTAGGCGCGATAGATCGCGTCCATGAACTTCTCCATCCGGAGCGGGCTTGCGGCCGACGGCCAGTCCGCTACCACGGTTCGACCCTCAGGCTCGACCATCGCTAGAGCGAGCGCCTCGTATCGTGAGATGTCATTGCGCACACCGTCGCGGCCCGCGAGCCCGAGAAGAACATCGTGATATCGAAGGATCGACTCGACCACTTCGCCATCTCCCCGGATGGCGATGTCGTTCGCAGCCACATTCCCCGCTTCGTCGGCCTTCAGGAAGTGCGCCGCTTCGGGCTCGAGGCGCCCTTCCTTGTTCGCACGAATCACATGGAGGAATCCGTAGATGAGGTTCGGGTAGGAGATATGCAGGTTCGTGCAATCCCCGACTGCTTCTTCCATGCGGTTGGTCAGGTTCCGGAAGGCGTTGAGTGTGCCCTTGATCGACACCGCCACACACGGACCAATACCGGGCTTGCTGACGACAACGTCCACATCCTTCGTCTTCAAACCTCCGAGCACCGTCAACTCGCCTCCGGCCGCGCTTTCCGGGTCGTGAACCAGCATGTGGCCGCCACGCGTCCGGCGAACCGAAAAGGGCGGTCGCGGAACGATGTCGTCCGGATGAAAGCCGCCTTCAACTACGAGTCGACAAGCGACATACCAGTGAAGTGGCCGAATATGCGCCTGGCTCTGGGACTTTCCAGGCACGGAAACGAACGCGTCGAGGGCCTCGGAGAGACCGATCCACTGGCAGCGATTCGCCTGTTTAGCCACGATGCCGCCACCGGCGCAGGATCTCGACTCCCTCTTTCAGGTCGCGCTCATCGTCAGAATCCAGGTCGCCGTTCAGACTCACGAGAACGTTCAGCGCTTCGCGCGGCTCCAACTTCAGCACACCGCCCCCCAACGGATGGCCCTCCACCTCGCAACTGAGGCTGGTCAGCGTCGTCTCCCACCGCCGCCGAAGCTGAGCAGCAGTGACGCCTCTGCCGTTCAGACGAACGCAGTGGACCGCATTGGTGCACGTACAGCGCGCCCGGTTCTCGACCAGAGCTGGCCCCTTCCCACTCATGTAGGAGAGGAAGAGATCGGGCACGTACACATGCGGCACCGCGTACCACGGGGTTCGGACGCGGCACTTGTAGCGCTGTCGCACCTCTTTACCCGTATCCGAATCCAGGTACCGCCTGACCGCATCGGTCAGCGGCGTCTCGGCGCCGAGCGCGAGCAGGAAGTTCGGCCGATCGTTCTCGCGCCAGCCTGCAACCGTCTCCTCGGTTATCGCTCCAGCCTGCAGTTCCCGGCCGCTACGCACCGTAGGCCGGAACAGCTTCCCCGGAATCCCCAGTTCGTCCGCTTCAGACGGGCGGAGGTGAAAGAAGTCGTTGGCGCCGGAAACGTAGCCGATTCCAACATCGGCCACGCGCCCGAGTGAGGTGGTCTGTTCGGAGTCTCTGAGTCTCTCGTAGGCGTCGCGAACCCGGCTCGGCAAAAGCATCGGCCGAAGCCGAGAGCCCCAGCGCCGCCACTCCCGGACCGACACGCGAGTGTCGGCTAGCGGCGGTTCGGACCGGAACACGAAACGCTCGTGGAGCGCGAGGTCGAAGTGGCCTGTCCTGCCGCCAAAGCCGTCGGCGTAGAGCAGCCAGACATCTTCCGACAGGTTGGCGAAGAGCTTCTGCCGGACTGCAACCAACTGCACATCGTCGAAGTGGCTGGCGAACCAGTCGAGGACCGGGGCCGCGTAAGGGGCATGGCCGATCTCGGCGGGCACGACGAATGCCATTCGGCCACCAGGCCGAAGCAGAGAGGCCGTCACGATCAGGTACGGCGCCCAGGACGACGAGAGCCCCGACAACTTGGCGCCCAGGGTGGCGCAGAGTCGCAGAGCCTGCCGTCGCGTCTCGCCAGTGAACCGTTGGTAGCGGATGAAGGGCGGGTTACCGGCCGCACAATCGAAGCGCTGTGTCGTAGACCCGGCCCAGTCGAAGAAGTCAGCGCACTCCACGGTTCCTCGAGGCGCCGCCTCTGTCGCGCTGGAGACGGCCGCTTCGTCGCAATCGACGCCAGTACTACGAGGGTGCAACGCGAGAAACCGGCCGTCACCGCAGGACGGGTCGAGCATGTGCTCGTCCGGGTCCCGAACAGCCCATCGGACCAGCGCAGCGGCCGTCTCAGGTGGTGTGTAGTAGGCCCCTCGGGCCTTCTGGTCGGTTACTTGATGCTCGACCGCCACCATCGCGGAGACACGCGGGCAATGGCCCCACGCGCGAGCCGAGAATACATCGTCGCGAGTCGCTCCGGGACGCCAAACCGCGGCTCGGCGGGGCGGTCTACTCGTCGACGCTCACTCCGCCTTGCCGAGCGTCCCTTCCACCGTCGTCTCCATCGACATCGACATGGACATCGATGAGGCGCCAGCCGGCTGACCTGCCACCTGAGGCATCTCCATCACCATGTCGGTGTCCATGGTCATGTTCATGCTGTAGGCCGAAGTCAGCCCGGTCGACTCGTCGAGTTCGTACGAGCCTTCCAGCGCTCCGGACAGGTTCTCGTAGCGCATCTCCAAGCCAGGCATGCTTGGGAGCCCCGGCAACTCGAAGCCGGCATCCTCCGCTCCGGCTACCGTCGCCGTGGCATCGATGGACGCCATGCCGTCGCTTCGGCCGCTCAACGTGTACGTCGTCTCGATGTCTATACCGAGCGCGCTCACCGAGTCCGTCCACGTGTCTCCAACGGCTACCGGATGATCGGGCATCGACAGACCGGACTGCCCCGTCATCTGCTTCATCTGGTCCTCACCGAAGTTCCCTTCAAGGAACTGGTTCACCATGCCGCGAACCTCGTCCGGCGCGTCCAGCCGGTCCAGCATCCCCTCCATCATCGCCTCGAGCCCGTCGAACTCGACCATCTCGCCACCGCGGGTCATCACCATCGTGAAGGTCACGCCGACCATCCCCTGGTAGAGGTCGTTCAGGTCGAACGGAGCCTGATCGAGGCCAGGCATACCGCCCATCTCTGCCGACACGGACGTAGTCGTGTAGCGCCCGACTACCGTGTCGTCGGAGCCAGCCTCGAACACGACATCATGTTCCATCCGCATCGTGATCGACACTTCGATGTCCATCCCCTGCATCCGGGTCTGCGTCCGCGTCTCCGTCGTCGTTCTTCCCGTGTAGGGAGCGCCGAACTCGGGGTCGAGCCGGTAGACCAACTGCTGGCCATCGCTGACCGTCGAGAAGACGAGCGTCGCCACGAAGGCAAGTGGTGCCACAGGAACTCGTCGAATCATCCTGCTTCCTCCCATGAATCCGAGCGCCGGTCGCCAGTTGATCGTAGTCACTTCCGGCGAGGGGCGCAGCCACCTGAGCGGCCTGCCGATCACTCGAGCGGCGCGATCTTCCCCAGGTCTTCCGACCGCTGCCCGCGCTTCCAGGCCCGCCGCAACTCGTCCCGGTGCAGGGAGGCCCACTCCATCACCAGGCCGAGGGCACGCGGCGGGAGGCGACCCTTCAACATGGTCATCTTCTCGATGCCGATCAACGCGACCGCGCCGCCGTACCGGACGTGGAAGTGGGCGGGAGGTGTGTCTCCACACTCCATCTCGACGATGATTCCGTAGAAGCGACTGACTTCGATCATCGGCGCGGCAGCTCCTCGTTGTTCTCCAACGTGATCGCCAAGCGTACCAATGCGCTCCGCGAGGCGGTCGGCGCCCCGTCTTCCCGCGGCGCTGCGGCCTACTCGCTCTCTTCGGGCAGCGGAACGCTCCCGCCGGCTTCGAGCGTCAGACCCGCCGTCGTCGTGACCTTCGTGCTCGCCGGGATGTCCTCCGTCACGACGCAGTTCACGCCGATGAAGACGTCGTCGCCGATCTCGATCTCACCGATCAGGCGACTGCCGGCGCCGACGAAGACGTTGTCGCCGAGGGTCGGCATCTGTTCCAGCCGCCTGCCGGTCGGAGCGCCGATCGTGACCTGGTGGAGCAACGTTCCGTTCCTGCCGATGCGAACCCCGGCGCCGATCACCAGGCCAATGCCGTGGCTGATGAAGAGGCCCGGTCCGATTCGGGCCCCAGGCGCGATGTCGACGCTGGTGAGGAACAGCGACAGCCGGGCGAAGAACGGCCCCAGGACGGGGACGCGACGGCTCTTGAACCAGTGGGCGATGCGGTAGAGGACGACCGCCTGGTAGCCGTTCTCGAACAGCAGCGACTCGACGACGTAGAACGGGAACGGCTTCGTCTTGATCGCCCGCAGGCGGCGCGTGTCCTCCCGCAGGTTCTTCATCATGCCCGAGCGCCCTCGTCGATCCTCGGCGGCGGCGCCATCGGCACCCTCAGGCCGTCGATCACGCCGCGCAGCTTGGCGATGACTGCCCCCTGATTGCCGCGGACGAGTTCCCGGAAGAAAGCGAGGAAGAGACCTGCGGAGAGAAAGGCCAGGAACGAGCACCACTGCAGCGGCCCGCCGTAGCGGCGAACGAACAGGGCGGCGCTGCGGCCGTTGAAGAACGTCCGCGAGGCCCGGTAGCCGCCGACGGTCCGGGCCACCATGTGGTAGAGCACCGCCCGGTGGGCGTAGTAGCAGCGGTAGCCGCGCGCCTTCATCCGCATGCACCAGTCGGCGTCGTCCAGCGCCAGGTGGAAGAGCGGATCCCAGAGACCGATCTCCTCGACGACCTGGCGGCGCACCAGCATGGCGCAGCCGTTCACGTAGGGCACTTCCTCGTCGCGGTCGAACTGGCCGCGATCGACCTGGCCTTCGCCCCGCTCGCGGGTCATCGACTCGCGGAAACGGATGCGGCCGCCCGCCGACCACAGCCGGTCGCGCTCGCCGTGGTAGAGAATCTTCGGGCCGACGCAGCCAATACTCGAGTCAGCCTCGGCCACCGCGACGAGTTCGTCGAGGAAGTCCGGCTCCACTTCGATGTCGTTGTTCAGCAGCAGGAGGTAGTCGACGCCCCGGTTGACGGCCAGTTCGATCCCCTGGTTCATGCCGAAGACGACGCCCCGATTCTCCTCGACCCGGATCTGGGTGACGTTCGGGTGCGCGGCGGCTACCGCCTCGGTCGAGCCGTCGCTCGAACCGTTGTCGATGTGGATCAACTCGCAGGCCGGGTAGGTCATGGATTCCAGGCTGCGCAGCGCCTGCAGTGTGATGTCGCGGCCGTTGTAGTTCAGGACGATGGCGGCGACGCGGGGTGGTTCCTCTGGGGCCACGCGGGCAGCGTAACGCAGGAGGGGGTGACGGCTAGTATCCACGCCATGCAGCGAATGTGCCGCCTACTCCTGGCGCTGCTGGCCTTTCCGGCTGCCACGGTCGCTCAATCTGACCCGGAACCGGCGGCCCGGGCCCTGTGGCCGGGCTTTCGCGGTCCGGCCGGCATTCCGGTCTCAGACAACGACCGGCTGCCGCTCCATTGGTCCACGACCGAGAACGTCGAGTGGAGCGTGGACGTGCCTGGTTCCGGCTGGTCGTCGCCGGTGGTCGTGGGCAACGCGGTCTTCCTGACCACGGCGGCCAGATCGATCGAGGCGACCAAGCGGCCGGAATTCGGCACCGAGTACAGCAACGAGTTCATGCGCGAACTCCGCGAACAGGGGCTTCCCTGGGAGGAAGTCCTCAAGCGCCACGACGAACGCTTCATCGAGTTTCCCGACGAGGTCGATCTCGACTACCAGTTGATCGCCTGGTCGCTCGAGGACGGCGCCGAACTCTGGCGGCGGACCTTCTTCTCCGGACCGCCGCCGGGCGGCCGCCATTCGAAGAACACGTTCGCCTCCGAGACGCCGGTGACTGACGGCGAGACGATCTTCGTCTACATCACCGGCCTCGGCCTCTGGGCCTACTCACTGGACGGCGACCTGCGCTGGGAACGCCGGCTCGATCAGTTCCAGATCTACATGGACTTCGGGACCGGCGGTTCGCCCGCCCTGACCGACGACCTGGTCCTCATCCTGAACGACAACCAGGAGCATCCCTTCCTGGCCGCCTTCTCCAAGCTGGACGGGCGCGAGATGTGGCGCGCGGCCCGGGGACGATTAGCCGCTCCGCACGCTCCCAACCACCGAACCTCCTGGAGCACGCCCTTCGTCTGGCGGCACGACGAACGCACCGAGATCGTCGCGCTCGGCCCCTATACCGCGATCAGCTACGACACGATGGGGCGGGAGCTGTGGCGGCTTACGCGGCACTCGCTGCTGCCGGTGCCGACGCCCTTCGCCTACGACGGCCTGCTCTACGTGACCTCCGGCGTCCACGGCGACCAGAACCGCCCGATCACCGCGATTCGCCCCGGCGCCAACGGCGACCTCACCCTGGGCGAGGACGAGACGAGCAACGACTTCGTCGTCTGGAACGACAACCGGGCCGGCACCTACATCCCTACTCCCGTGCCGTACAAGGGCTCGCTATGGGTCGTCTACGACCGGGGCATCTTCGCCCGCTACGACGCGGCCACGGGGGAACGGCTTTACCGGTCGCGGATCAGGGACTCGAACGGCCATTTCACGACCTCGCCCTGGGCCTACCGCGACCGCATCTTCGCGACCGACGAGGCCGGCACGACCTTCGTGTTCGGGACCGGCGAGGAGTTCGAGCAACTCCACGCGAGTTCGCTGGACGAGATGACGCTCGCCTCCCCGGCCCTGGCCGGCGACCGGCTAATCATGCGGACTCGGTCGAAGCTGTACAGCATCCGGGAGGACTGACCGACAGCCCGCGTTCTCCCTCCAGGAAGGAGAGAATCGCTCGAAGTTCTCCTTCTCACAAGGAGAACCTGATCGGTGGCGCACTCAGTGGTCAGACGATCCGGACTTCCGGCACCGGCAGGATGAACTTGCCGCCACGCCGGCGGAACTCGGCCTGCTGCTTGAGGATTTCCTCCTCGAAGTTCCAGGCCAGGAGGAGGACGTGGTCCGGCGAAGGGTCCTCCAGGAGTCGCTCCGGCGCCACGATCGGGATGTGGGAGCCCGGGGTGTAGCGGCCCTGCTTGAGCGGGCTGCGGTCGGCGATGAAGTCGAGCAGGTCCGGGCCCACCCCGAAGAACTCGAGCAGCGTGCTGCCCTTGGCGGGAGCGCCGTAGCCGGCCAGCCGGCGGCCGTCCGCCTTGAGGCCCTGGAGGCAGTCCATGACCTCCGCCTTCAACATGTCGACGCGCTCGGCGAACGCGCACCAGGTCGAGAACCTGTCGATGCCGAGCTCCCGTTCCGCGGCGAGAACCTCCGCAACGCTGGCATCCACTTCGCCCTCGCCGCGGCGCATCACGGTGGCGCGAAGCTGGCCGTGGTGGATCGGCAGCCTCTCCGCCCGCACGACCTCCATCCCGTGGTCCGCGAAGAGCCGCATCATCGGACCCAGCGCCCAGTAGGAGACGTGTTCGTGGTACACGGTGTCGAAGGCGAGCTGGTCGAGCAGGTCGACGAGGTAGTGGGCCTCGAGGACGAAGGCGCCGCCGGGCGCGAGGGCCGTGTCGAGGCCGGCGACGAAGCCCGAGAGGTCGGGGATATGCGGGAACGTGTTCGTCGCCGTGATCAGCGCCGCCCCGCCCCAGCGGTCGGCGATCTCGCCAGCGGTGTCCGCGCCGAAGAAACCCTGGTAGCGCTCGATCCCGGTGTCGCGGCTGAACTCGGCCAGGTTCTCGGCCGGGTCGACGCCGAGGGTTCTGGCGCCGCGGTCGCGGAAACAGCAGAGAAGCGAGGCGTCGTTGCAGCCGATGTCGATGACGAGGCCGCCGTCGGCGAGGCCGTGGCGCGCGGTCAGCGTGGCCGCCAGATCGTCGAAGTGGGCGCGTAGCGTGTCGGAAGCGGACGACACGTAGAGGTAGTCCGTGAACATCGCGGCCGGCGGCACGCGGTCGACGAGTTGCACGTGGCCGCAGCCGTGGCAGAAGCCGACACGCAGCGGGAAGCGGGGTTCCGGTTGGTGAAGGTCTTCGGCCGTGGGGAACTTGTTGGCCAGCGCGGTGGCGCCGAGGTCGAGGAAGGTCTCGACGGTGGAAGCGGCGCAGACGAGGCAACTAGCCATGGGGGAACTTCCCGCCAAGGCGGAGCCGGCCCGACGGCCGGCGCGTTCTCTCCGCCGCCTGCGGCGGCAGCGGGTCAGAGGACCCGCGCATGTATGGTCCGCCCCGCTTGTGCGAGGTCTCATTCCGGGTTTCTGGCGAGTCAGGTGCAGTTGCTTGCATGTATCCGGCCTGTTGACGGGAGTCTCTGTGTGTGAGTTCCCTGGCCCCGATGGAATACGCGCGCGCCGGCCTCTTTACACCCAGACGGCCTCTTGATGGGCCCTGCGCGGGTTCAGGCTTCTCGACGCGCCGGTCCGACCTGTTTCGCCATTGCTCGTTTCGAGTCCTCGCAACTGCTTGGTGGGGCAATCCTCCTGTGGTTGATTCGGTGTCGACCGAGCCGCCTACGCCACGGCCCGTGAGACTCTTGTTCGGTTGTCGACGTGGCGCTCGTCGTTGTAGGGCTCGTCGTGCCTGAGCACCGCCCAGGCGATACGCCCCAGCTTGTTGGCCAACGCCACCGTGGCGATGTTCGCCCCGCGACGCCGCTTGACGTCCAGCGCCCACTCCTTGAGCCGCGTCCGCTCGCCCTTGTGAGCCGTGCGCAGCACCGCCCGAGCACCGTGGATCAGAAGCGCTCGCATGTAGCGGTCGCCGCGTTTGCTGATCCCCCGCAGCACCACACGACCGCCGGTCGATGCCTGACGAGGCACCAGACCGAGAAACGCCGACATCTGACGACCGCTGCTGAAGGCCCAGCCCGAGCCCACCGACGCCACCAGTGCCGTCGCCACGATCGGACCGATCCCCGGGATCGACATCAGGCGCTCGCACAGAGGGTTCTCCTTCGACTCCCGCACCAGCATCGCGGTCAGGTCCGCCACCTGCTCGTCGGCTTGCAGCAGCGCCTCGTGCTGCATGTACAACAGCGCCCGAAAAGAGCCCGGCAGGTCCAGCTCCGGGTCCGACGCGATCGCGGGCACCTCGCGCATGATCACCGCACGACCCTGAGGCAGCACGATCCCGTACTCGCCCAGAAAACCACGCAGCTGATTCACCAACTGCGTGCGGCGGCGCAGCGCCGACTCGCGGCTGCGATGCACCTGCTGCAAGGCCCGGCGCTCCTTCGTCTTGTAGGGCACGAAACGCATCGTCGGACGAGACACCGCCTCGCAGATCGCCTCCGCGTCGTGGTAGTCGCTCTTGTTCGACTTCACGTAAGGGCGCACAAACTGAGGACTCATCATCCGCACGTCGTGACCCAGCTCGCGCAGCCTCTCCACCCAATGGTGCGCGCCGCAGCTCGCCTCCATGCCCACCAGGCAGGGCTCGACCCGCGCCATCAACTCCATCAGCCGCGGCGCCTTCACCTGGCGCTGCAACACCACCGCTCCCGACCCGTCCATCCCGCACACCTGGTACACATGCTTGCCCAGATCGATCCCGACTCGAGTAATCTCTCCCACGGTCCGCCTCCTCCTTGTTGTTTGGAAGAAAACACCATTCTGGCCCCAACGAGAGGCCGTAAAGGTGCGGGGCGGACCATCCCATTACCCAGTGGGCTAGAGCTCCTCGACGGCGATCGCCCGCACCCAGGTCGCTTCCAGCCGCTCGACGTTGAGCGGCATGGCGATGAAGAAGGCGCGGTCCTTCTTCAGCTTCTCGACGTTCACCAGCGGGTAGCAGATCGGGATGTTGTTGCCGAGCATGTTGCGGTGGGTGGGCGAGTTGTCAGGTTGCGGAGTCTGGAAGTCCGACTCCCAGGCGATGCCGGGGGCGCCGACGGCCAGCAGCTTGATGCCGGTGTCGGCCAGCCACCTGGTCGTCCCGGCCGCCAAGGTTGGCTGCTCCGCGCCCCGGAACGGGCTGCCGAGGAGGACGATGTCGCCCTTGCGGACGTTCGACAGGTGCTCGGGCAGGATCGGCTGGCCGACCTTGACGATTTCCCCTTCGTCGTTCTTCTGCTCCACCGGTTCGAGTTCGTCGAAGAAGCAGACGGCAGCGGGGCCGAAGAACGTGTCGAGGGGCAACTCCCACAGGCCGCGGACGTCGTCGGGGAGGCCCTCCCAGTGGTCCATGTGGCCCTTGCCGCCCTCGATGTGCGAACCGCCGCAGTGGGCGCTGACCCTTCCGGGGGGCCAGTAGGAGTCGCCTTCCTTGCCGCCGACCAGCGTGTAGAGCGTGTCGTCGTAGGGCACGCGGCCTTCTTCCAGGATCCATGGCAGGCCGTAGATGTCCTTGTTCCCCTCCTCGACGCTGCCGTCGAGCCGGGTGATGCGCCCGACCATGCGCGGGCTGAGGTCCACGACGTGATGGCCTGAAAAGTCAATCATCGTCTTCTCCGTCTACGTGAGCGACAGTCCTTGTGACCGGGGGTCTTCTGACCCCCGGATTCTGGTTTCCCTTCAGTCTTCCAACTCCGCCGACCACTCGCCGAAAGTGGCCAGGCCGTTCATGCGGGCGCGGTGGCGGAGCGCCTTCTGCCCGCTCGATTCGTCGGTCCTGCCGTCCCAGGCCTCGACCGGCGCGCGGCCGATGGCGCGGCCGAACGAGAAGCTCAGCGCCCAGGGCTGCGGTGCCAACCGGTTCATCGCGTCGAGGTGGGCCGTCGCGTCCAGGTCCGACTGGCCACCGGACAGGAAGCCGATCCCCGGCAGGGCCGGCGGCACGACCCGGCGCAGGCAGCGCAGCGTCTCACGGGCCACCGTGTCGACGCCGGCCTGTTCGGGACAGTCGCTGCCCGAGACGACCATGTTCGTCTTCAGCACGATTTCTTCGGGCGCGACGCCGTGCTCGTAGAGAGCCTCGAACGTGCGGTGCAGGAAACGCTCGGACACCTCGAACTGGCGATCGATCGTGTGGTCACCCTTCATCTCGACCTCGGGTTCGACGATCGGGACGAGATCGAACTGGTGCGCGAGCGCCGCGACCTCGGCGACGCTGCGGGCGTTCGTGACGAGCGCGCGCTCGGTGGGAAGTCCCGGGCGCACGCGCGCCGCGACCCGCCACTTGACGAAGGCGACGCCGCGCTCGCGCCAGGCTTCGAGCCGCTTCGCCAGCCCGTCGAGACCGCGGGGGACGTACTCGTGCTCGGAGCCCCCCAGGAACTGCCAGCCGGTGGTCGGTGTGATGCCGAGCAGCAGACCGCGCTCGGCGATGAGTTCGACGAGCGGAGTGCCGTCGCCCGCCTGGCGGTCGAGCACGTTGGGGAAGACGATGATGCTCGACAGGTGCTCGCCGAGTCCGGGGGTGCGGCAGATCATCTCCTGGAAGTCGGCTGCGTCCTCCTCGGTCCGGGCGTGGGTCGACTCGCCCCACCAGCCGCGGACCAGGCCCTTGAGCGGCACGTCGGCGGCGAAGATGCCCTTGCCGGGGGCGACCATCCGCTGCGCGGTCGCGGCCAGGGTCGATTCGGCGGTCATTCGCGGCCCCCGTTCCCGGCCGCCGCGAGCTTGGCGCGGTAGAACTCGAGCCCCTCGCGGGCCGCTTCGTCCAGATCACGACCGCCGGTCATGTCGCGCCACACCCCGAGCAGGTTGCCGACGCCGCCGCCCATGTGGACGATCGGCTCCATCACGGTGTCGCGGTCGAAATCGATCTGGTGGAGCGCCGCGACGACCTCGTCCCAGGGGATGTGCCCCCGTCCGGGGGGCCGGCGGTTGTTCTCGCCGATGTGGAAGGTGCCGAGCTGGTCGCCGGCGCGGACGATCGCCTCGCCCAGCGAGTCCTCCTCGATGTTCATGTGGTACGTGTCGAGCATCATCTTCAGGTTCGGGCTGCCCACGTCGTCGAGGAAGCGCAGCGCCTCGTCGCAGGTGTTGATCAGGAAGTGCTCGAAGCGGTTCAGGACCTCGATGTGGAAGGTGACGCCGAGGTCCTCGGCGGTCTTCATCGCTTCGCGCATGGCGCCGACGGCGTGCGCCCAGCAGCGCTCCTTGTCGCGGCCGTCGAGACCCTGGCGCATGACGCCGGTGATCGCGCCGCCGACGTCCGCGCCGCCGCCGCCCGCCATCTGCTGCATCTCGCTCGCCCTCTCGGCGAGGGCGCGCAGGTGCGCGATACCGCGCTGCCGGTCCTCATCCGAGTCGGAGTTGATGTCCTGCTTCGGGCCGAGCCCCGCCATGTAGTTGACCCTCATCCCGTGCTCGGCCGCCGAGGCGACAAAGCGCTTCTTCTGCTCCGCGGTGTACAGGAAGAGCACGTCCTGGGAGAAGGACATCAGGTCGAAGCCGACCGCCGCGGCCCGGGCCATCCGGCGTTCGTACTCCTCGATGTCCTCCATCCACTCGTTGCCCCAGTAGTTGAAGGTGATGCCGATTCCGCCCATGCCGTTTCTCCCCCTGAACACTCTTACGGCGCCGTCGCCGCGGCCGCCGCCGTGCCGGCGGGCTGCGCCGCCATCAGCGCCTCGACCTCGGCCATCGACGGAATCCCCCTGCGGTTGCCCAGCACGGTGCAGTGGAGGGCCGCCACGGCCGACGAGAACGACGCGCAGCGTTCGAGATCCCAGCCCCTGGCAAGTCCCACCAGGTAGGCGCCGTGAAACGTGTCGCCGGCGCCCGTCGTATCGACGACGTCGACTTCGAACGCGGGTGTGTGGAACTCGGTGTCACCCGACACCGTGTAGCAGCCCTTCGCGCCCTCGGTCTGCACCACCACCCGGGGTCCGAGATCGAGGGCGGCGCGACCCGCTCGCCACACGTCGTCCTCGCCGGTGAGCATCGGCGCGAAGCCCGAGCCGCAGATCAGGACGTCGGTTTCGGCCACCAGAGCGCGCGCCGGTTCGAGCACCTCGTGGCTGGTGGCGGCGGCGTCCAGCACGACCGTGCCGCCCGCTTCCTTCATCCAGCGCGCCGCGGCGAGGGCCGCGGCACCGTGACTGCCGTCGAGATGGAGGATCCGCGCCGACTCGATGTACTTCCGGTCGAGATCGTCGACCGCGACGGGCCGGGAGAGGAAGCCTCGCCGGAACGAGAACACCCGCTCGCCGGTCGCGGCGTCGACGTAGACGACCACGACATGGTCCTCCGGTCCCTCCCGCGGCACGAGCCGGCTGGTGTCGACGCCCGCTTTCTCGAGCGAGCGCCGCCGGTGCTCGCCGAGATCGTCGTCGCCCACGGTGTCGACGAAGCCGGTACGCAGGCCGAACGTCGAGGCGACGAAACAGGCCGTGCCGGCGGGCCCGCCGTCGGCGAGCGTGAAGTCGAGAAGGCCGCGCGGATCCTCCCAGACCGGCATGCGGTCCACCCGCAGCACGACATCGACGATGGCGAGGCCGAGGCCTACGACGTCCAAGCGAGCTCTAGCCGGCCCGCTTCGGGCGCGCTTCGACCGAGATGGACTTGCGTTCGAGACGACGGAGTTCCTTCTCGATGCGGGGGCGGACGTCGGGAGCGGCGAAAGCGAGCAGTGCCACGTAGAAGCCGCACAGGCTCTTCAGCCGGTAGACCTCATCGTCGAGGATGCCGAAGGCCCACTGGTCGAGGGCGAGTTCCCAGCCCACGTAGAGCTGTGTCTCGAGGAACGGCTGGCCGACCGAAGTTCTCAGTTGACCGCGGTCGAGGGCGTCGCCGACCGCCGTGTGAATCGCTCCCTTGAGCGATTGCAGGCGCCGGCCCTCGTCCTGCTGGACCAGCCGCGCCCAGTGGCCGGTGCTGAAGTCGGCCACGATGAGCGGCCGCAGCAGGTCGCCGTTGTCGATCATGTAGCTGAGCAGACCCTCCATCGCTCTCGCCGCCCGTCGCAGCGGATCGCGAGTGGTGCGGGCGTCGGCGGCCGGCTCATCGAGGCGCTGTACCGAGTCGCGGATCAACGCCTGCAGGATCTCTTCGCGGGATCCGAGCAGGTTGTACAGCGTGGTCACGCTCAAACCGGCGTTGCGGGCCAGCTTCCGCATCGAAAGGCCGTCGGGCCCGGACTCCTTCAGCAGCGTGCGAGCGGACTCGAGGATGCGCTGCCGGCGCGCCGCTACGTTCGCCTCGCGCCGGCCCGTAGTCCGCGTGGCTGTGGGACCGTTGGCATCGCGACTCGTCATGACCTGGGGACCGGCAGGGATCATACGCGGGCCGGAACCCGCTCGAAGATGGTACATTGTTTCAAGTTTGAGCGGGTGCGCCAGTGCCATTGCCGGTTTCCGGGAAGGCGCGCAGCGAAAGCGGCGACCTCTACCAGTTACGGCCGACCGGCAGGGCGGGCAGACCAGGGAGAACGACAAGTGACCGAAATCAACGTGGCCGACCTCGAACCGGTGGGGGAGTTCGGCTCGAAGGCCTGGTGCGAGGCCTGCGCCGGGTACGGCGTGCAACTCCTTGGAGAAGGCGATCTGCCGCCGGACACCGCGTGGGGATTCACCGAGATCTACACCCACGCGCCGGCACGGCTGCTCGAGGGCGGCCGCGAGATGTCGGCGTACTTCATCATGGTCAAGGACGGCCGGATCACCGGCGGCGACGGCGCCCCCGAAGAGTGCCGCGCGCTACCGGGCTTCCACGTCAAGCTCCCCTGGGCCTCGATCTGCAACCAGTCGCGCACGAAGTACGGCCGCGAGGGTCAGATGCGGCGGTCGGCTCAGGAGAAGGTCATGTTCCAGCAGATCGAGGAGTACGTCGGGCGGCCGAATCCCCTCGGGCTGGGCGGCGGCCCCAAGCACGTCTGGCCCCGCGAAGTCGGCATGGCCCTGGGCAGGGGCATGGAAGAAGGCGGCGGCCTCCACAACATCGCCGCGAGCCTGCAGATGCCGTCGCCCGAGTTCGCGGACTTTCCCACGACGGACATGGCGGTTCCGGACTTCGAAGCGATGACGGACGAGCAGAAGCGGCGCTTCCTCGAACTCCTCGCCGTCAGGGATTAGCGTCCAGAGAGAAGCGCACCGCCGTCCGGTAGGTAGCTCCCACCGCTTCACCGTCCTCCACGGCCGGCCGGAAGACGGCCCGTCGCATCGCCGCGACGGCGTTCTCGGTCAGGCCGTGGGGCAGTCGCTCCAGCACCTCGACGCCGACGACGCAACCTTCCTCGTCGATGCTGACGCCGAGACCAACCACGCCCTCGACGCCGGCTTCTATCGCTTCATCGGTGTACTCGTGGGCGACCTGGTAGATCATCTCGCCCGGCCTGCGGTCTGAGTTGCCGTTGGCGCCGACCTCTCCGGCCGCGACCCGCGAGTGGCAGACGAGGATCCGCGCCCGGTCGGGGATCGGACCTTCCGGCGATATGCCCAGGATGCTCCTCGCCTCGGCGACGCCTTCATCTGACCGGCCGGAGTCCACCAGCAGCCGCGCGAGGCTGTAGCGCGGCGCCGCGGACGCCTCGTCGTCCATCACCGCGATCACGCGGCGGAAGGCATCCTCGGCCTCGACCACGTCCTGCTCCGTGCGGTCGGGCTTGTCGAAGAGGGCGACGCCGAGCGCGTTGTAGGCCCGCGTTCGCAGGCGGATGTCATTCCCGGAGCTCGCGCCGGAGGCGCGATTGGTCAGTTCCAGTGCCCGGCGCGCGGCATTGGCCATTTGTTCGAGTTCGGACCGCTGGTAGTGCGCAGCCGCCTCGGCGAGCCAGCGTTCGGCGGTGTCCGGCGGGGACGGCGCTTCGGTGACCGCGGCGGGCGCCTCCGGCGCGGCCGGTGCGTTGCCGGCGTCCAGATCGAACGTGACGACGGAGGTCGTCGCGGCGAGGTCGTCGCGCACTCCGACCGCGACGCGATGCGGTCCGCGCGCGGTGACCACGTCGACCGCGAACGGCCAGGAGAGTTCCCGGGCGTCCTCGAGCTCTCCCTCCTTCACCAGGACGGGAACGGGGTGCTCCGTGACCTCTGAAAGGCGCGCCTCCCCGTCCATCACCTGGACCCACAGGCGGACCTTCGCCTCGTGGCCGTCGGCCACCGGGGCCAGCGTCAGCGGACCGATCGGGATCGCGACGAGCATCCTCGACTGGATGTCGCCGTTGTCCAGCTCGACCTGGCTGCCCGTGCCGCGGACCGGCGCGATCCGGACTCCCAGCGGGTTCGCGGCCTCTCCCATCGAAAGGGCCGCCAGGGTCAGGTCCGCCATCTCGTTCGAGACCGGCTTGTCCACATAGCTGTCGCGGTGGCGAAGCGTCAGGCGGCCGCGATAGCGCCGCTTGGCCTCGTCGGTCAACTCGATCTCGATCCGATGGGTGTTTCCCCGCTCGACGTGGGTCGGCGAGTACCCGAGCGAGTAGCGGTTCTGGAGGTCGCTCGCGATGCGGTCGAAGCCCCCCGCGAAGTTGCGGGTGTTGACGATCGCCCGGCCGCCGGTGCGATCGGCCAGGCGGAGTAGCGGCTCCTCGAGATTGGCGGCGCGCGTGAACTCGATGCTGTTGGAGAAGCGGAGGTCCGCGGTGTTCATGCCGCTGATGCGCGCGCTGGCGGCGGCGACGCTGTGAAAGGTGACGCCGTTGGCGTTGGCGAGGGAGGCGAGCTCGTCGAATCGCCGCGAGAGGTCGTACTGGTAGGCCTCGAGGGAGGCGTTCGCGGCATCGGTGCTCCGTGGGTCGCGATACAATTCGACGTCGGCGAGGGGCGACTGGTTGATGGTGCGCCACCGCCCGCGCCGATCGTCGAACCTCTCCTCGAGCGCCCGGAACAGATCCTCGGCCGGCCGCATGGGCAAACCGTTGCTGATGTAGAGGATTGCCTTGCGTCCCGGCAGGCCCGCCATCGTCCGGATGGCGTTCTCCAGGTTCACGATCGAGACGTCGACCTCGCTTCTGATCATTGCGGCGAAGTCGCGGATCAACTCCATCGCCGCGCTGTAGCGGGGCGGAACCTCGTCGTCTCGGTTGAGTTCGCGCAGGATGTCCAGGCGCTGCGATTCGATGCGGTCGCGGCTGCCGATGACCCCCGCGACCTCCCCGGTCGCCTCGGCGACGCGCCACGCCTCGGTCGTGAAGGGAAGCGCGACCTCGAACCTGCCCGCATCGTAGACGGCGAGCATCGCCCGGTCGTACGGGCTGAGCTGGACGCTCAGGAAGTTGCGCAGGAACGGCAGCAGCCGGTTGCGATCCGTCGGCGTCAGGTTGTTGTTGTCGATGTAGACCATCAGGCTCAGCCGGTGCTCCGGCGGCGGTGGCTCGGCCGGGATGAAACGGTCGAGGTCGCTCTGACGCGGCCGGCGGTCCCGGAAGGTGGAGGCCTCCCTTTCGCGCGTGCTCGCGTCGAGGCCGTCCGTGAACTCGAAGAAGTTCGACAGCTCCACCGGGCGACCGTTCTCCCGCACCTCGAAGTCATCGGCTGTGAGGCCGGTCACCGGGTTGCCGTCGCGGTCGGTCACCCAGACGTCGACGTTGACGACGCGGACGTCGATCCTTTCGCCGAAGGTCTCGGGCGCGGGCTCCTGTTGCGCCTGGACGGCGCCGTTCACCAGGAACAGCAGGAACAGCACGGTGAGGGTGGCAGGACGCTTCATCCGCGGCAAAGCGTATCTCCCGGCTGCGCTGGTCTTCGTCCGCTGGGTGCGCGGGTCTTCTGACCCGCCCCGGGCGGAGCCGCGGAGCGGCGTAGCCCGGTTTGAAGCGCCGCCGGCGAAGCCGGCGACGATGTTGGCCGCGGGGGAACTGTCGGCCTTCGGCCGGCGATACTGGAAGCCGCCTTCGGCGGCAGCGGGTCAGAAGACCCGCGCACCCGGAGAACGGCCTTGCAGTGCGCGCACGAGCTGTCAGGAGTCGTGCAGCGTCACGATCCCTGCATCGCCATCGACGCTGATCTCCTGCTCCTGCGCCACGCGCTGCGTGATGTTCCCCGTACCCACGACCGCGGGAATCCCGTACTCCCTCGCCACGATCGACCCATGACCGAGGATGCCGCCAATGTCGGTCACCAACCCCGAGGCATGCGCGAACAACGGCGTCCACGCCGGGTTCGTCATCGGACAGACGAGGATGGAGCCGGACCGCATCCGGTCGAACTCCGGCGGCGACTTGATCAGGCTCGCCGGCGCGGTCACGGTGCCAGGGCTCACCGGGACGCCGCGCAGCGTGGGGCTGTTCGGGTCGTTTCTGGCCTGCGTCTCCTTGAAGGCGATCGAGGGGTGCTCGCTCGCCTCTTCCGGCACGGTGCCGGGCGGGTGCAGGCGCTTGCGCGCCTCGCGAAGCTCCCGGCGTTCGGCGACGAGCGCGCCGAGGTCGGGCCTCGCCTCGCCGCGCGCACGGGCCTCGATCGCCTCGCGGAGCTCGTCCGTGACGCAGAAGTAGACGTCATCGGGTCGCCCGAACGTACCGGCCTCGACCAGGCGCCGCCCCAGCTCCGCCGCCAGCGAGCGCAGCACGGGCCAGGAACTGCCGAGGTAGAACATCGTCTCCTCGCGGATCGGGTAGAAGAGGTAGGTGAACCACAGGCGGAAGCGGAACTGCCAGTACTCCAGGCCGTCGAGCAGCCCTTCGATCTCGGCCAGCGCCTTCTCCTTCTTTGCCCTCGCGTCGATGTCGTGCTGCTCCGGGCTGTAGTCCCGGTTGGCGACCATCGTCTTGAGCGTCGCGAAGAACGGCGTCGGATCCTCGCTCTGCGGCGGCTCCACGAAGTCCAGCGTGTAGCCCTGGTGCCCGAAGGTCCGGAGGTAGTCGTCGATCGCCTCGAGCGCGGGGCCGCTCGCCGGGTGTTCCTGGAGCGCGGCCATCAGCCGTGAGGCCGGGGTCACCATCACCAGTTCCCACAGCGACTCGTCGGCCCGGATGCGCTTCGCGACCTCGTAGATCGCGTCGTTCGCTTCCATCGTCTTCGACTTGAAGCCGCTCAGGAACTGGCCGCTGGTGAAGCGGTGGTCGGGCAGCGTCTCACGCAGGAAGCACTGGAGCTGGTCGTCGGTCGACTTGGCGACGCCGAAGGTGTGCCCCGTGTCGTTCGACCAGTAGTCGCCCTCGGCCACGCCCAGATCGACGACGCCCTGGAGCAACGTCTCGTCGGAGGCAGTCGCCGGATCGACTTCGCGCCACTCGCCGGTGATCCGGACCAGGCGCGGCATCGTCTCTTCCCGCCACTTCCTGAGCACGCCCTCGTTCCACTGGGTGCGGTTGAAGGCGATGAAGGTCGGGTTCCTGCTCTCGGGCATGGTCACCCGCTGCGCCAGCGACTCACCGGGTTCCGCCGAGGCCGCCCAGGCGTCGAACGCACGGCGGTCCCCGTCGCCGAGCGCGTCCCGAAACAGCTTCAGGTCGTGTTCCGCCATCTCGACGTTCTCGGCGGGGGAGTCCTTGCGCCGCTCGGCCATGGCGCGTTCCGCGGCCTCCATCTCCTCCTCGGTCGGCTTCCTGATCTCCGTGTTGTCGCCGTCCGGGAAGAGCATCTGCCAGTCGCCGCGCTGGTAGGCGAAGCCGTTCATCGTGACGAAGACCGGGCCGCCGCCGACCATCATGCTCTTGCCGCCGCGGGCCTTCTCCAGGCCGATCGTCAGGTAGAGCTCCTCGAACAGCGGGCAGATCGGGTCGGGCATGTTCTCGACGATCTGGCGGCGGGTCAGGATCCGGGCCGGAGGAGTCGGCACCCACTCCACCTCGATCGGCTGCGGCGGCAGGTTCGTGATCGGCCGCGATTGCAGCAGGTGGAGCCTGCCGCCGGAGATCGCCCACTCGATGTCCTGGGGCACGCCGTCGAACCGCGCCTCGACGGCGCCGCCCAGCTCGACGAGTTCCCGGAGGGCCTCCGGCGACAGCGACGAACGGCCGCGCTCGGCCTCGTCGACCGTTTCGAGCCGCGTGCCCTGGTCGCCTTCCTGGACGATCTGCTGTTCCTTCGTGCCGATGATCGTCTCCGTGGCCTCGCCGGTCGCGCGGTCGACCACGTAGGTGTCGGGCGTCACCTGGCCGCCGACGACCGCCTCGCCGAGACCGAAGCTCGCGTTGACGATCGCTTCGGAGCGCTCGCCCGTCGCCGGATTCGCGGTGAACAGGATGCCCGAGACCTCGGACGGCACCATGATCTGGACGACGACGGCCATCGCCACCTTGCCCTGGTCGATGCCCATCTGGTGGCGGTAGGCGATCGCGCGCGGTGTCCACAGCGATGCCCAGCAGTCGCGCACCGCCGCGACCACGGCGTCCTCGCCGCGCACGTTGAGGTAGGTGTCCTGCTGGCCGGCGAACGATGCTCCAGGCAGGTCCTCGGCGTTGGCCGACGAGCGCACGGCCACCGGCGCTCCGGCCGGATCGAGTCCGCGGTAGGCGGCGGCGATCTCGGAGACGACGAGGTCGGAGGGGGCGTGTTCCGCCAGGAGTTCCTGGATCGCGGCCGATGCCTTGTCGAAGGACACGGCGCCGTTCACGAGTTCGGGCTTCGCCAGCGCCACGATCCGCTCCTGCAAGCCGTGCTCCGCCACGAAGGCCCGGTAGGCGGCCGTCGTGACGTGGAAGCCGCCCGGCACCGCGAACCCCGCGTTCGAGGCGCGTGCCAGCGAGCGGCCCTTGCCGCCCAGCAGGTCGAGGTCGTCGTCGCGGGTGTCGAGCGGACGGACGAAGGCGGCTGTTGCTTCGGGCGGCGTCATCGGTTCCGGAGACCGGCGCTGCGCGCCGGATGCCGGCGGGGGCGTCGGCGCACCCGGTGATTCGTGGCGCACGTTGCTAGTTCCAGAAGCGGTCGAGCCGCGTCCAGGACCGGATCGGGATGACCTCACCGGTCAGGAGCGCCGAGGCGGGCGAAGCGAGGAAGAGGCAGAGATCGGCGACGTCCTCGGGGTCGGGCGGTCGCTCGAGGCGCGGCACGGGAGTGCCGTCCTCCTTCTCGGCCGGCTGGATGACGCCCCACTTCACCATCGCCGGCGTCGCGATGAGCCCCGGCGCCACGCAGTTGACGCGGATGTTGTGCTTCGCCCACTGGAAGGCGAGGTTGTTGCTCAGGCTGATCACGCCGGCCTTGGCGGCGGAGTAGTGGAGCATCCCGGGGTGGCCCTTGGTGCCGGCCACCGACGAGATGTTGATGATGTTGCCGCTCTGCTGCTCGATCATCTGCTTGCCGGCGCCGATGCAGCAGAGCCAGGTGCCGGTCAGGTTCAGGTCGACGATGCGCTGCCACTCCTCGTAGGGCGTGTCCTCCGGCATGCGCGGCGTCGCGCCGCCGCCGGCGTTGTTCACCATGACGTCGAGCCGCCCGAAGGCGCCGACGGTCTCCGCGATCAGTCCGTCGACCTGGTCGGGGACCGTGATGTCGCAACCGACGGCCAGCGCCGTCCCGCCGGCTGACTCGATCTCGCCGACGACGCCGTCCAGGTTCTCCTTCTTGCGCGAGGCGACGACGACCCTGGCGCCGGCCTCGGCGTAGGACTTGGCGATGCAGGTGCCGATGCCGCCGGCGCCGCCGGTGACGATGGCGACCCGGTCGGTCAAATCAAGCCTGCTCATGACTTACTGGGTGCGCCGGCCTTCTGGCCGGCTGTGGCCGCGGGTCTTCTGACCCGTGGAAGAACTCGCCGCGAAGCGGCGAGCGCTATGCGTAGTCTGCGTCACGTTCAGTTCCCCTCCTTCACTCTCCCGGTCGGCACGCGACCGCCCTCGCCGGCTCCGGCGACAACGCCGCCCGGGCAGCCGCCGCCGGGCGGAACGACCCAGTCGCAACCCGGCGTGTTCTCCGGGCCGTCGTCGTGGCAGGCGAGAAGCGCCGCGTAGTCCGCCTTCAGGCTGCCGGGCCGCCGAGGCGGCATGAACTCGTTCACATGCACCTGGCCAGCTTCGAGCAGGCGGGCGGTCCGGGTCGGCGCGCGGTGGCAGTCGAGGCAGGCGTTGCCCTCGATGTGCGGCGTCCTCATGTCCCAGTGCGTTCCCCCGACCACCCAGTAGGGCGCTTCCGGGTCCACCCAGCCCGGCAGGACGGGTTCGCTCGGGTTCGACGGCAGCTTGGCGCCGTCGATCCACGGGTCGTGCAGGAAGGCGTTGTTCTGGTGGCACTGAACGCACTGGACGCCGGGAGGCGGCGGGATGAAGGCCTTGTCGAAGTCCTCGTCGTCGGGACCGGGGAGCTTCCCGGCCAGCAGGCCGCGTTCGTCCATGTGAAGGTACTCCCTGCCCTGGATGAGATCGCCCTTTCCGTCCGGCGACTCGAAGAAGCAGGTGGCGCCGGTCGTCTTGTTGTGGCCGATCATCTGGACGGACGCAATGCCCTTCTCGAAGAGGTCCCTGCCGGCGGAGCGGCAGAGCCACGCCCAGACGACGTCGTCCAGCGGGCTGCCGTCGGCCGCCTTGCCCTGCACCCTGCCGATGCGCGAGCCGACGTTGCAGTTGCCCTTGAAATCGGGCGTGTCGCACTCGCGGTAGCCCGGACTCTCGAAGACCTCCACGCCGTCGACGTGGATCGGGATGCGCACGCCGGCGCCGCAGTCGACGGTCGGCGGCACGCCGACGTGCGGGAGGCACATGGCGGCGTACTCGGACGCCGTCTCCGGCATCGTCTGCACCTTGCCTCCCGGCACGCAGGCGTCGTCGGCCGCTCTCGCGGGCTGTGTCAGCACGGCGAGGAGCGCACAGGCGGATGCGGTCAGCGAAGTCGTTCGGTTGCTCATGCGGCACTTTCTCATGGAGGCTCAGGCTACGCGAACCTGTAACAGTGTGTCAACTTAGGGCCGGATCCAATGATCCGGAGCCGTGGTTGTCACAGAGTTGAAACGCTGTATCATGTTTTCCGTACCCTCTTGACTGTGACGTCCCAGCGCGATCGTGGAGGAACCGCCGCTTCGGTGGATCCGGCCTCCGGGGGTGTCGCGGAACCAGGCCCGGAAGCAACAAGGAGTTCCGTCATGAAGAGCAGGCCTCCTGCTGGTCGAACGACTCTGGAGTGCGTCGCCGTGACGTTGCTCGCAATGCCAATGCTCGCCCTGCCCGCCGCGGCCCAGGACGGCAGCGTCTCGGGCACGGTCTACGACCGCGAGGGCGGCGCCCTGCCCGGCGTCACCGTCAGCCTGCAGGACGCCGACGGCGAGGACACCGGCAAGAGCACGCAGACCGATGCCGCCGGCGCCTTCCGCATCGACGGCCTTGAAGACGGCGCCTACACGGCGACGGCGTCGCTCCAGGGCTTCCGTTCATCGAGCGAAGCGGTCGAGGTCTCGGGAGGCATGGCCTCCGTCGAGTTTGCGCTCGGCCTCTCCGTCGTCGAGCAGATCTTCGTCCAGGGCGAGATCGGCGAAGAGAACGTCCTGAGGCGGCCGATGACCGTCACCGGCTTCAACGAGGGGATGGTCGTCGAACTCGGCATGAACAACAACAACGACCTCGAAGCGCTCACGCCGGGCCTGCAGATCGGCCATCAGTCGCCCGATTCGGGTCACGGCAACCACCTCTACCTGCGCGGCATCGGCTCGCAGCGCAACCAGGAGTTCTTCCAGGCCACCGCGGTCGCCACGTACGTCGACGGCATCTACACCGACGAGATCTACGGACTGGAGCCCGGCAACCTGTTCGACGTCGAGAGCATGAACGTGGCGCGCGGCCCGCAGGGAACCACCGGCGGCCGCGCCGCGATCGCCGGCGCGATCAGCTTCAACACGATCAAGCCGACCGCGCAGTTCGACGTGAACGCCCTGGCCGAGTACACCGACCAGACCTCGCAGCGCGGAGACCTCGCGATCGGCGGGCCGATCGGCGACAGCCGGGTGAGCTGGCGGCTGACGGCGGGTAGCTGGCAGGGCGAGGGCGCCCAGCCCAACATCGGCCCGGGCGGCGATTACGACGAGCCGGACAACACGCACTGGGCGCCCCAGCTCCGCTATCTCGGCGAGACGGTGGACTTCAACCTCCGGTACGCCGGCCGCGAGGACAGCGGCGCGCCCCGCACCTCGGTCGAACTGACCGGCCGCGACGTGACGACCGAGTGTCTCCTGACCGGCACGGACCCGGAAGGCAACCCGACCTGCCTGTTCCCCAACCCCTTCCTCGGCGCCGCTAACCAGGCGCCGTCGGTCAGGGACTGCGATCTGAGCGATCCGAACCAGCTCATCTGTCCGGGCGACGACCTCCGCAACGTCGTCGACTACAACACGCCCGGCAACGAGGACTCGGAGCTCCAGATGGCCGTCGCCGATCTGAACATTCGACCCAGCAGGGGGTTGTCCCTGTCCTACAAGGGCGGCTATCGCGAGACGACGGAGAACGCGCAGACCGACACCGACGGCACCTCGCGCGTCGGCGGTCCCGACAACCCGTTCCTCGACGCGAACGGCTACCCGTTCTCCGACACGATGACGAACTACTTCCGCTACTCGGAGCAGACCTCCCACGAGGTGCGGCTGGCGTCGAGCTTCGCCGGCGACTTCCAGTTCGTGCTTGGCGGCTTCCAGCGCGACGGCGACGAGCCCTACGACGCACGCTTCTTCGACTTCTCCAATCCCGCCTTCAACACGAACACCCTGGCGACCTGCCAGGCGGCCCTGCCGTTCTTCGGGCTGCCTCTGCTGAGCGACCATGGCACGACGTCCGCGATCTCCGGCCAGGGCGGCGTCTGGGCGTGCCCCGGCGAACTGCTCGACTGGTCGAACGCCGGCGCCATCGGCGCGTTTTCCGACGGCAACATGAACGGACACTGGCTCGACTTCTACGGCCACTCGCAGTTCGAGACGCGGGCCTGGTACGGGAACGTCGAGTACCAGGTCGGCGACAGGTGGACGCTGTTCGGCGGCATCCGCCACGACCAGGACATCAAGACCCACGTCCAGAACGACGTCCGGATCGGCATCGACTTCGGCTTCGCGGTCGACCTCTGGATCTTCCGCAACGCGGCAGTCGAGGGCTTCGAAGGCAAGAACGACGCCGAGTGGAACCAGACCACCTGGAACGCCGGCTTCCAGTACTCGGCCAACCCCGCCAGCATGTGGTACGGCCGCGTCTCCAAGGGCGGCCGCCCCGGCGGCTTCGTCGGCTTCGGCAACATGAACGAGGTCACCTTCGACTCGGAGGAGCTGATCAACTACGAGGGCGGCTGGAAGGGCCTGCTGGCCGACAACCGGCTCCAGTTGGAGGCCTCGGTCTTCTACAACGACTACCAGGGCTACTGGATCAACTCCAGTCGCCTGCTGCCGGTCGAGCAGCGGATCCCCGGCGAGAGCATCTTCGAAGGCGAGATGAACACGATCGACGGCAGTTGGATCTCGGGGCTCGAGCTCAACGCGGCGTTTCGGGCCACCGACCGCTTCACGATCCGCGGCTGGTACAACTACCTCGACTCGGCGATCGGCGACTTCGGCACGATCTACTGTTGCGACCCGGACGCGCCGACCGAGACGGTCGAGTTCCAGGACCGCGAGGGCAACACCTTCACGCAGGAGATCGCCAGCCTGACGAACTTCGGCGGCAACCAGATGCCGTTGCAGCCGAAGCACAAGTTCTCGCTGACCGCGATCTACGACCTCGGCAACCTCCGTTTCCTGGGCACGCTCGGCCACACGACGGACAAGAACACGGACATCAGCAACCTGCCGAAGTACAAGATCCCCGAGTACACGCGGCTCGACCTGCGGGCGATCTGGTTCACGCCCCGCGAGGGCCTGCAGATCCACGCCTTCGCCAAGAACGTGCTCGACCAGATCGCCGTGCAGCAGTGGCGGCCGAACGAAGGCTACGGCTTCGGCACCGGCGTGATTCGCGGCTCCCTGACCGACCAGCGCGAAGTCGGCGTGACGGCCAACTTCCGTCTCGGCGGCCGCAAGACGCTCTACGGCCTCGGCGGAGGAATGGGTCCCTCAGCCGGCGGGAAGTAACGCTACACACTGGGACTCTCCACCCTTTAGCAAGGGTGTTGATGGGAGATTCTCGTTCAAGCGGCCTGCACGAGGTGGCGTTTCTGGGGGTCGAAGAGAGCACGGTTCCGGAGCATGGCGCAGGCGACGCCGAGGAGTCGGTCGACGA
>JAJEBV010000017.1 GCA_022822365.1 Thermoanaerobaculia bacterium
GGGGATGTGGCGTCTACGCATCGTCTCGGACGGCGATCTCGAGGCAATGAGCCTGCTCGAGAGCCCCGACGGGCATCTCGTGAACCTCTCGGGCGGTGGGTGGTCGCTGGCGCCGCGTTCCCGTGGGGTGCGGGCCGTGCCTTACTTCCCCTCGTCCTCGGACGCCCTCGGCCGGCAGGGCTTCCTCCGCATCGTCAACCACTCGCCAGTCGAGACCACGGTGCGCGTCGAGCCCCGGGACCGCACGGAGCGGCGCTACGAGCCGCTGACACTCGTGCTCGGCCCCGGCGAGGCGGCGCACCTGGACTCGCGGGATCTGGAACTGGGCAATGCAGCCGGCGGCCTTGTCGGAAGCACCGGAGCGGGAACGGGCGACTGGCGTCTCGATATCTTGAGCGAGCCGGGCGTGGAGGTGCTGCCCTATGTGCGCGAGCCAGGGGGTTCGCTCCTGCCGATGCACCATGTGGCAGGCGAAGCGGGGGGGCGCGACGGGTTGATGGTGGAAGTGCCGTAGTCTCGCGGTAGGCGAGCGTGCAGATGCGTGTGTACGCTCGCTCCACATGCAAACAACGCGAACCCTGAAGAGCCCACGAAGAAGGAGTCCCGCATGTCGGAACCCGTGCTGCTGGTCGAGAAGTCCGACGGCATCGCCACCCTCACCCTGAACCGTCCCGGCGTACTGAACGCCCTCTCGGAGGAGCTGCGCAACGACCTCGCCGAGGCGATCGAAGACCTCCATCACGACGAGGACGTCGGCGTGGTCATCCTGACCGGCGCCGGCCGCGCCTTCTGCGCCGGCCTCGACCTGAAGGAAATGAGCGATCCGGACCGCAAGCGCAGGGCCATCGCCGATCCGCCGAAGCTGCTCCGCTCGCTCAGGCAGCCCGTGATCGGCGCGATCAACGGCATCGCGGTCACCGGCGGCTTCGAGATCGCCCTCTCCTGCGACCTGTTGATCGCGGCCCCGGAGGCCCGCTTCGCCGACACCCACGCCCGGGTCGGCCTGCTCTCCGGCTGGGGCCTCTCGGCCCGGCTATCGCGGGCCATCGGCCCCGGCCGGGCCAAGGAACTCTCGCTGACCGGCAACTACCTCTCGGCCGAGCGCGCCTGCGAGTGGGGCCTGGTCAACCGGATCGTGCCGCGGGACGACCTCCTGCCCACCTGCCGCGAGCTGGCGACCGACATGCTGACCTGCCAGCGCGACGTGATGTTCCAGTACAAGCGGATGATCGACCGCGGCTTTGACCTGACCCTCGGCGACGCAATGGACTACGAGGTCGAGGTCAACCGCATGTACCAGTCGCCGAAGCCCGAAGTAGTCGGAGAACGCCTCGCCGGCATCCGCGCCCGCGGCCGCGCCCAGGCCGAAGACGCCCGCTGACCTAGCCGTCGAAGTACTTCTCCACGATCCACTCCGGCTGCCAGCGGTCCGGCTCGCGTTCGGTGCCGGTCAGGTCGCGGCGCAGGGGCGCCGGATCGGGGACCGACAGCGGCACCGTGTCGCCCATCGCGGTTTGCCAGCCTTCAAGGAGGGCTTCGAGGCGGACTGCGGTTTCTGTGTGTTCGGGATCGGAGATGAGGTTCTCGAGTTCGTCCGGATCGTTCACCAAGTCGAACAACTGGCGGTGGTTCACGTTGGGGTACACGATCAGCTTGTAACGGTCGTCGCGCACCGCACGCATGACGTCACGGTAGGGCAGGAAGAGGCTCTTTCGCCACGTCGGATCGCCGCCGGACCAGAGGGGAGTCAGGTCGCGGCCGTCGATGCCCGGAGGTTCCGCCACGGCGCCCTGTGCGAGCAGGGTCGGGAAGAGGTCGTAGAGGTAGGTGAAGGCGTCGGTCGTTCCGTGCGGGATGCCCGGACCGCGGATGATCAGCGGGCAGCGCATGGAGTGTTCGTAGAGGTTCTGCTTGCCCAGGAGGCCGTGGCTGCCGACCGAGAGGCCGTGGTCGGCGGCGTAGACGACGATCGTGTTCCCGGCCTGGCCGTTCTCGTCGAGCGTGGCGAGGATGCGGCCCACCTGGTCGTCGAGGTGGGTGATCAGGCCGTAGTACTCGGCGAGCTGGTCGCGGATCACGTCCTCGGTCCGCGGCCAGGCGGCCAGGTTCTCGTCGCGGAGGATGAGCGCGCCGTTGTCGAACGGGTGCTGCGGCTTGTAGTTCGCGGGCAACGGCAGATTGCGCTCGTAGTAGCGCTCGCGATACTCGGGCGGCGGCTGGCGCGGATCGTGAGGCGCCGTGAAGGGCACATAGGCGAAGAACGGCTGCCCCGATTCGCCGCTCGCCTCCGCCGCGGCTTGCCCGTCGAGGAACTCGATGACCGCATCGGCGAACAACTCGCTGGAGAACCTCTCCCCCACGCGCCGGCGCACCATGCCGCCGTTCTCGATGTCCTGGACCTCGGTCTGCGTGTGATCCGCCATGCCACCCAGGTAGATCGCCGTGCCACGATCGAAGCTCCGGAGGAGCGCCTCCTCGCCGTTGTGCCACTTGCCGGTGATGAAGGTGCGGTAGCCCGCCGATTCGAGCAACCGGGGCAGGGTCGGCACGCCCTCCATCCTGTTCGGCGAACGCATCCAGCTTCGTCCGGTCAGCACCATGGCCCGGCTGGGGACGCAGACGGCGCCGCTGTTCGAGCCGAACACGTAGTTGCGCCGGAAGCTCCAGCCCTCGGCTGCCAGGCGATCCAGGTTCGGGGTGTCGATCAGTTCATTGCCCCAGGCGCCGATCGTGTCGGCGCGCTGGTCGTCGGCGAAGAGGAACAGGATGTTCGGCCGCGTCGCCTGGAGCTCGGCAGCGGGGGCAGCCTCGTCGACCGCCGGCGGCGCACAGCCGAGGAGTGTCAGAAGCGCGACGGGCGCCAGCACGGCGGGGACCTTCACGAGCCGGCCGCCGCGACACGGGCGATGGCGTCCAGCTTCTCCACCACTTCCGGATCGATCTCCTCTTCCGGCACGAACTCGGCCAGCCGGTGGAAGTTCGCTTTCGACATCAGGTTCGCCTGACCGAGCCGGCGGGCGTAGACCTCGAAGAGCGGCGCCATGAGGTCCGCGCTGGCCTTGGCGCCGTCGTCCCACGGCGACGGCCGGCCGCTCTCCGCCGACGCCTCTTCGACCTCGGCGATCGAGGCCCGCATCGCCTCGACCCGGCGCTCCGCCTCGGCCCCCTCGAACAGCGGGCCGGACGCCTCCCGCCGGGCGCTGTCGGCGGCCCAGCCTTCGAGAGCCGACCGCGAGCACAGGTAGTTCTCAATCTCCCGCTTCCGCCAGGCCTGCCGCTCCAGCCCGTCATCCGCGCCCACCTTCTCCGGCAGCTTGTCGAGGAGCGCGATGCCGCGAAGGCCCGGGCAGGCTTCGCGCAGACCGTGGAAGTGGAGTTCCGCGCTCGAGAGCCGGTCGCCGACGTACTGCACGAAGGGTCGCTCGAGCGCGCTCGCGGCGGCTTCGTGACCAAGACGCCGGGCGAAGGCCTTGAGGATCGAGAGATCCGTCGACCCCTCGAGATAGAGCACCCAACCGACCAGCTCGGCCTGGAGGTACTGGTTGAAGCCGATGCGCGACAGCGCCTTGGCGACCTGGCTGCCGCCGTCGTCGATCCGGTGCGGCTTGCCCACGAAGGCGATCACCGTGTCCGTGCCGGCGGCTTCCGCGAGCAGCACCTCGGAATGGCTGGCGGCCACGATCTGGCTGCCGTTCTCGGTCGCGAGTTCACGGACGAGTGCGTAGATCTCGCGCTGGCGGAGGATCTCCAGGTGGGCGTCCGGCTCGTCCAGGAGCAGGATCGCGCCCGGGTTCGAGTACAGGTAGGCGAGGATGAGCAGGGTCTGCTGGAGGCCCCGGCCGCTGGACGAGAGGTCGAGCCAGATGCCCCGTTCCCGGTAGCGCATCGTGATCTCGCCGCGCTCCTCGACGTAGAGCGGCTCGTCCAGTTCGACGCCGAACAGCCGGTCGATCCGTTCCTTCAGGTCGGCCCAGACGTCCGGGCTCTCGCCATGGATCCGGAAGCAGAGGTTGCGCAGCACTTCGGCCGTGCGGCCCTCGCCGATCCGGACGTTGACCGACCCCGGATCGAGGCGGGTCTCCGCCGATGCAATCCCCGACATCGGCGGCAGGTAGGCGACCTTCACCGCCCGGGCCTCCTCCGGCACCGGCATCCGCGGCGGCGACGGGCCGCGGTCCAGCCGCAACGGCCGGCAGTAGAAGGACTCCTGGTTCGCGTAGTCGAACTCGAGCCCGCACTTCCAGGAACGCCCGGCTACATCAGCCCCTCCGGCCTCGGCAGCGCCCTGTTCCGGGTCGCCGTCGGCCGGCGGCCCGGAACTCGTGCCCTCGACGACCACGTCGATACAGACGTTGTCGGTCCGCTGCCGGCCGTCGACCGTGTGAACGTGCCGGGTGTGCAGGTCCCGCCACAGCAGGTTGGCGTTGGGGACGGGTATCGCCACCAGATCGCGGCGGTTGACCGTCACCCCCGGCCGCTTCTCCGGCGCGCTGCCGCCCGACCGCCGCTCCAGCCACCGCCGCAGTCCGATATCCCACAGCGCCAGTGCCTGCATCGCCGAGGTCTTGCCCGAGTTGTTCGGGCCGATCAGCACCACCGCGCTGCCCAGCTCGATCTCGACCTCCTCGAAGCGCTTGAAGTTGCGGATCGTGAGCTTGGTGAGCATGCGGCGTGTCAGTGAGGAAACCCGGCTACGTTAGCGCAGCCCCCGGAGGCCTCCCGTGAGGCCGGGCAAGCTACACTCGCCGCTCGCGGTTCCCGACTCGACAGCGCCTTGACAGCCCTCGAGGGCAAGCCCACGATGAGCCAACGCACACCCGTACTGGTCGGCCTCTCCCAGGTGCTCCAGCGTGTCGACGACCCGGCGGAGGCGCGGTCGCCCATCGCACTGATGGTCGAGGCGGTCGAAGCCGCCCTCGACGACGCGTCCGTCAGCGGCCTGCGCCGGCGGATCGACTCGGTGCGCGCGATGAAGGGCGTCTGGGGCTACCGGAACCCCGCGCTCATGGTCATCGAGGCGCTGGACATGCCGGGCGCCGAGACCGGGCTCTCCGTGGTCAGCGGCAACCAGGTGCAGGCGGTGCTCAACGAGAGCGCGCTCGACATCCAGAGCGGCCGTCGCGAAGCGATCGTGCTCTGCTCGGCCGAATGCGGCCGCACGATGGGCCGGGCCGCGAAAGCGGGACTGGAACTCGACTGGCTCCAGGACGACGATCCGCCGAAGCTCCCGGACGCGAGCTACGGCGACACCCGCTGGACCCGGCACGAGATGGAGATGGAGCGGGGCATCCAGCAGGCGGTCCAGTACTACTCCCTGTTCGAGATCGCGCTGCGGCGCAGGAACGGCGAGACCGTGGAGGGGCACCGCGGCCGCATCGCCGAGCTCTGGGCCGGCTTCAACCGGGTGGCGCAGGACAACCCGAACGCCTGGATCCGCAAGCCGCTGACGGCCTCGGAGATCGGCACGGTGTCGCCCGCCAACCGCGCGGTGACCTATCCCTACACGAAGCTGATGAACGCGAACATGCGGGTCGACATGGCCGCCGCGGTCGTCCTCTGCTCGCTCGATCTCGCACGGTCGCTCGGCGTGCCGGAGTCGAAGATGGTCTTCCCCCTGAGCGGTACGGACGCCGTCGACCACTACTTCGTCTCCGAGCGCGACAACCTCCACTCCTCGCCGGCGATCCGGCTGGCCGGACAGCGGGCCCTCGAACTCGCCGGGGTCGAGATCGCGGACCTCGACTTCATCGATCTCTACAGTTGCTTCCCCAGCGCCGTGCAGGTCGCGGCCCGGGAACTCGGCCTCGACCTCGAGCGTCCGCTCTCCGTCACCGGCGGCCTGACCTTCGGCGGCGGGCCGCTCAACAGCTACGTGATGCACTCCATCGCGCGGACCGCGGAGTTGCTGCGGGAGACGGACGGCGGCCGCGGCCTGGTGACCGCGAACGGCGGCATGCTGACCAAGCACTCCTTCGGCGTCTACTCCACCGACGAGCCGGCCGCGCCCTACCGCCACGAGGACCTCACCGCGGAAGTCCACGCGCTGCCGAAGCGAGAGGCCGTCGCCGACTACGCCGGCCCGGCGGAGATCGAGTCCTACACGGTCATGTTCGGCGGCGCCGCGAAGGCGACGAAGTCGTTCCGCTCGGTGTACGGGAACCGGGCCGCACCAACCACCGAACCGTCCGTCGCCCACCTGGCCTGCCGGCTGCCCGACGGCCGGAGAGCCTGGGCCAACGTCGACGACGCCGACACGCTGACCGCCATGTGCGAACAGGAGTTCTGCGGCCGACCCGTCCAGCTCGACGGCGGCGGCGGCGCCGAGTGCGTGTGATCGCCCGGCTCGGCATCGCCGCACTCGGGGCGCTGGCAGCCCTGCTGCTGACGGGCTGCCTCGGCCACCCCGCCGCCCCGGCCCGGAGCGCGATGTTCGACTACGACCCGGGCGCCGATCCGATCTCCAACCCGGATTCGCTGTTCGCGCCGTTCGACCCGGAGCGAGCCGATACCGAGGCCACGATCAACCGCTACTCGCTCGACCAGCCGACCTCGCTCAACCCGCTCTTCATCCGCGCCTGGACGGACGGCTTCCTCTACCGCCTGCTGTTCGACCCGATCGCGCACCGCGCCCCGGACCTCACCGCGGAGTGGAACCCGGCGATGGTGGACGAGGTCGAGGAGCTGGAGGGCGGCCTCGTCCACCGCATCAGGCTTCACGCCGGCATGCGCTGGCACGACGGCGCGCCGGTCACCTCCGAGGACGTCCGCTTCACCTGGGAGGCGATCGCCGACGACAACGTGCCGGCGGTCGACTACAAGTACAAGGCCGCCGAGATCGAGGACATCCGGATCATCGACGACATCACCTTCGACGTCGTCCACCGCCAGGTCTCGGCGCTCCGCATCGACAACCTCTACTTCCCCATCGTTCCCGCCCACATCCTGAACAACCCGGAGGAGCGCGCGGCCGATCCGACGCTGCGCACCAGCCCCTACTACAACCGCTACCTCCGTGAACTCGGCATCGGCAACGGGCCCTTCCGCTTCGTCGAGTGGGTCCACGCCGACCGCGTCATCGTCGAGCGCTGGGACGACTACCACCACGACAAGCCGCCCATCCGCCGCCAAGCGATCACCACCCACAGCGACCGCAACGCCGCCCTGCTCCAGTTCCGCAAGGGGCAGCTCGACGACATCTGGCTGACCGTCCAGCAGCACGGCAGCCAGACGAACGACGAGGACTTCCACGCCGCCGGCGTCAAGGCCTGGGGGCCGCGCTGGATGCAGGCCTACATCGGCTGGCAGCAGGGCGGCAACAATCACTTCTTCGGCGACGTCCGGGTGCGGCGGGCCATGGCCCACGCCTACGACGCGGAGCGCGTGCTGCGGCAGGTGAGCTGGAACGTCTACACCCGCTCCAACGGGATGTTCCCGCCCAGCCACTGGAGCCACAATCCCGACGTCAAGCCGCTCGAGTACGACCTCGAGAAGGCCGCCGCCTTGCTCGACGAGGCCGGCTGGCTGACCAGCCCCGACGACGGCTGGCGCTACAAGGAGATCGACGGCGAGCAGGTCCGCTTCCACTTCATGATGAACCTGCCCCAGTCCTTCGTCGACGCCCGCCGCATGGTCGACATCTACCGCGACGACCTGCGCCGCATCGGCGTCTCCTTCGACACCGAGATCCAGGAGAACGCGAGCCGCTCGCCGCTCCTGATCCAGCACGAGATGATCGCCCACGTCGACACCTACCAGGTCTTCGCCGACCCCGACATCTGGCGCAACTTCTTCCACAGCGAGGCGATCGACAACGGCCGCAACTACGACAGCTACAGCAACCCGAAGGTCGACGAGCTGTTCGACCGCTCCCGCGTGGAACTCGACCGCGACCGCCGCGCCGAACTGCTGCGGGAACTGCAGGCCCACGTCCAGGCCGACCAGCCGGCCCTGTTCCTGTGGAACTACAGCACCACCTGGGGCTTCAGCAAGCGGATGCGCGGCGTCGAGCTGGGGCCGTCGGGGGTAACGGCTTTCGTGCCGGGTACGCGGGCGTGGTGGGTCGAGAGGGAAGAGTAGGCACCTGGCGCCCCGAGGCGAGTTGAAGCATGGTCTTGCTGGTCCGAAACCGCGTCAAGGACATCGACCACTGGAAGAAGGTCTTCGACGAGCAGGAAGCCGCTGGCCTGGCGGCGGGCCTGTCCGTCCAGCGCGTCTGGCGCTCGGCCGACAGAGAGGACGAGGTCTTCTTCATCCTCGGCGTCGAGGACCGGAAGCGGGCCGAGGCCTACATGGCGACGCCCGAAGCGGCCGCGGTCGGCGAGGAGGCCGGGGCCATGGAGGGGGAGTTCTGGTTCCTGGAGGAGTTCCAATCTGCGAAAGAGGACTGAGCCAAAGCCCCGACAACCAGCAACAGCCGAGGACGGGCGAACCGCCCTGTCAGTCCAACCTCAGGCCCGCCCCACCTCAAACAAACCCCACCAGTCTCCTTCATGTAGCCGTCAGTCGCCCCATCACCCGAGTCTGCCCCACTGCTTCGGCCGCGATTCGCCTCCCACGGACATCGACGTCGAGTAACTTCAGGTCGGACCTTGGCGCAAGCCGCCAGCTCTCAGTAGTCTCCGGCGAGCGCCCCACCGGGAGGAGGCCGCATACTGGCTCGGCATGGCGATGGATCGGCACTGGTCGCGGCGAGTCCTGGCGGTGCCGCGTATGCTGTTGACGGAACCGCGGGCGTGAACGCCCGACACACAACCGAAGCGACCCCCTCTTCAAGTCTCTGCCACACATGCCCTCTGTGAATCCGGCCATTCTGTCCTGGGCGCGCAACAGTGCCGGCCTGTCGGCGGAGGAAGCCGTGGCCAAGCTCCCGCTGAAAGCCGCCTATGGCAAGACGGCGATCGAGCGGTTGAACGAGCTCGAATCCGGTGTTCGGGTGCCTTCACGGCCCACGCTGGTCCGAATGGCGAAGCAGTACGGCCGCCCCCTCGTTACGTTCTATCTCTCGAAGCCACCGCCACAGGGCGATCGCGGAACGGACTTCCGCAGCCTGTCGGGAGGCCAGTCCCCGGATGCGGACGCCAGAGTTCAGACCCTCGTTCGTCAGATTCAGGCCCGCCAGAGCGTGTTGCGTGACATCCTGGCGGAGGACGAGGTCGACGAATTGCCGTTCGTGGGTAGCCTCACGCTGGACGACGGGCACGAAGCCGCCCTCGACCTCACCCACCAACTCCTGGGCTCGTCACATCCCAGCCGAGCCCAAGGCTCGGATCAGGCATTCGACGAGCTACGGGAGGCGGCCCACAAGGCGGGCGTGTTCGTATTGTTGAAAGGCGACCTGGGAAACTACCAGACAGCCATCGACACTGACACGTTCCGTGGCTTCACACTGGCTGATCGGCTCGCCCCGTTCATCGTGATCAATGACAACGACGCCAGGGCCGCGTGGTCGTTCACGCTCGTGCACGAACTGGTGCACCTGTTCCTAGGCCACACGGGGATCAGCGGTATCAGAGCCGGTAATCGTGTGGAACAGTTCTGCAACGACGTCGCCAGCGCTTTCCTGCTTCCCGAGAAGGCCCTGGCGACGTTGGAAGTGAGCCGTTTCGAACACGAAGAACTTGCGAGCGCCGTCGGCAGGGTGGCCAGAGACCACAACGTGAGCCGAGCCCTGGTGGCATACCGCCTGTTCCGGTCCAACCAGATCGAGAGACAGGATTACAGGAAGCTCGTTTCCGCTTTTCGTACTCAATGGCTGAACAGGAGAGAAGAACGAAGAGAAGCGGCGCGAGCCACCGACGGTGGCCCCAGCTTCTACACAGTCCGGCGCCATCGCGCGGGCCGTGCCCTGTTGGACGTCGTGAGAGGCGCACATCTCGCCGGCGACCTGCCAACGACCCGTGCCGCATTGGTACTAGGCGTGAAGCCCACCCAAGTGGGCGAGATGCTCACCGGCTAACTTGGGTGCCACCACTTGCGCTATCTCCTGGACTCGAACGTCCTGATCGACGCAGACCGCGACTACTACCCGATCGACCGCTTTCCCGAGTTCTGGGAGTGGCTGCTCCATCAGGCCGCGCAGGGTCTTCTCAAGGTGCCGGTCGAGGCATTCGAGGAAGTCAAGGACGGCAAGGGCCGGCTCGTCGAGTGGATCAAGGATTCCGGACGTCTGCGCTGACCTGCAAGTCCCTTGTATCGATACGTACGAATTGCTGCGCCGGCTCGACTTCCGGACGGACTGGCGACAGCAATGAGGGTTAGGCCTAAGGGCGGGAACACTGGGGCCGATGCGGACGCTTATCGGGAGGCGGACTTCGGACCGGTCTACTTGACCCGTACGATCGAGATTCTGAACCCGCACGCGGACCCCACCAGACGAGTGAGCAACCGCAGATCGTCCTGGCTAGGCGACCTCTCACGAAGTGGATGAGGCCGCACGGATTCTCCCGTTGGCAACAGTGACGTAGCCTCCAAGCGAACGACCCGAGGTGTAATCCATGGACGACACCCTCCCCATCGCCGAGTTCCAGGCGAACATCACCGCCCTGACCGGCCGGGTCCAGTCAACGGGAACGCGCATCGCCCTCCAGAAGAGCGGCAAGACAGTGGCCGCACTTGTACCGCCCTCCGATCTCGAGACGCTTGAAGCACTTGAGGATCGTCTTGACGTGCTCGACGCCCTGGACGCGCTGGCTGACTTTCGGGAGAACGGCGGCTTTCCTCTCAAGGACGCGAACGTTTGAACAGCCACGATTGGCCCTCGTGATCCTCGTCGTCGCCCGCCGCGGCAGCCTCTACGAACGGCTACGCCGCCGACTGGACTGAGGCTCGACGGGCACATGGCGGCACGCAAGTAGCCGCGAAGCGCCGCCGCAGATCGGCGCTGCTAGAGTTCCGGCCTTTCCCGGGAAGAACCGCCCCTCATGACGCCCCACCGATCACCGGGCCGGGACTGGCGCGTGCGCCTCGGCGCTTTGCGCTGGTTGCGCGACCGCTGCCGCATCCTTGGCCGGGACGTGCTGCACTACTCAGAGCTCGCCCAATGTCAGGTGGAGGGCGAGAAGGTCGCCCTCCGAAGCCAGCGCGGCATCCTGCGGCCGCGGCAGTGCCGCTACCCGCTCACTATCACGACCAGCCCGAAGAATCCCTACGGCGACCACTTCGACCCGGGCACCGACCTGCTCCGTTATCGCTACCAGGGCGACGGTTGGACGGGAAGGCTCAGGGCGACAGAGAACTCTGACAACCAGGGCCTCAAAGACCTCATTCGCCTGCGGTGGCCGGTCGCCTACCTTCACGGGGTGACTAGCGGGCAGTACCTCGTGGTGGCGCCCGTCGTCATCGTGGACGACGACCCAGTCACCCAGACCTTCGGCGTCTGCCTGGGCGCCGGGCTGTCCGCCTACGAAGGCCTCGGCGACGTCTCCGGAGCGGCCCTCGGACAACCGCTTGACCTGCCGTGGCAGTTCGACCGGCAGCGCTACGACGCCGGCGTCGCACGGCTCGTGCGGCACAACGAGTTCAAGGCCAGGGTTCTGGCCGCCTACCGGTTCCGGTGCGCGGTATGTCATTCGGACGAGTCGCCGCTGATCGAGGCCGCCCGCATCGCGCCGCGGACCCGACAGATTCGTCTGGACGTCCGCGACGGCATCGCCATGTGCCCGTCCCATCGCACCGCATTCGACCGGTTGCTGATCGGGATCGCGCCCGACCACGAGATCCGCGTCCGACCCGACTTTCTTCGCCGCGCCAGAACCGCCGGAACGGCATCCCCGAACAGCCTTCTCCACGTCCACGGCACACGCCTTTGGCTGCCTGCCGACCCGGCCCAAAGACCACGCGCCGACGCGCTCAGCGAACGGTTCGGAGACTTCGAGTTCAGCGCCCGACTGAACCCCTGACGCCTGACGTCCGGTTCGTCACTCGGCCTGCGGGCCGACCGACGTCCTCTCCCGCACGGCGGCCCACAAGCCGACCCAGATGCTGTAGCACATGGCCAGCAGCACCAGGGTGAACGGCAGGCCCGTCGAGACGGTCATCGCCCGCAGGGCGTCCAGCGCGCCGGTGCCGCCGACGAGGAGCAGGACCGCGGCGACGACGCCTTCGAGGGTGGCCCAGAAGACGCGCTGGCTGGTCGGCACGTCTTCCTTGCCGCCCGCGGTGATCGTGTCGACGACGAGCGAACCGGAGTCGGACGAGGTGACGAAGAACACCAGCACCAGGACGATGCCGGCGAGCGACAGCACAGGACTGAACGGGAACTGCTCGACCATCCGGAAGAACATGACTTCCTGGGCCGCGGCCGCCACCGGCGCCGTGGTGTCCGCGATCGTCTGGGAGATCGCCGTGCCGCCGAAGGCCGCCATCCAGACGATCGACAGCAGGGTCGGAATGAGAATCACACACACGACGAACTCGCGCACGGTCCGGCCGCGGGACACTCGGGCGATGAACATGCCGACGAACGGCGACCAGGACACCCACCAGGCCCAGTAGAACGTGGTCCAGTCATGCGAGAAGCCCGTATCCTCGCGGCCGAGCGGCATTGCCAGCGGCACGAAGTTCGCGCCGTAGGCCAACGCACCCCTGGCAGCAGTCGCCAGAATCTCGCCGGTCGGGCCGATCACGATGACCGCGAGCAGCAGGGCCAGGGCGAGCGTCATGTTGACCCCCGACAGCACCTTGATGCCGCGGTCGAGGCCGCGCACCAACGAAACGACGGCGAGCAACGTGATGACGCCGATCAGCACCACCGCGGCCAGGCCGCCCGTACCCCAGCCGTAGAGCAGGTTGAAGCCGGCCAGGGCCTGGGTCGTTCCCAGGCCAAGCGACGTCGCCAGGCCGAACAGGGTGGCGAACACGGCGAGGACGTCGATCAGGTGTCCCCACCAGCCGCGCACCCGGTCTCCCAGAATCGGGTAGAAGGCCGAGCGCAACGTGAGCGGCAAGCCGTGGTTGTAGCCGAAGAACGCCAGCGCCAGGGCGACGACCGCGTAGATCGCCCAAGGGTGCAGGCCCCAGTGGTAGATCGTCGCCGCCATCGCGAGGTCGCGGGCGGCCATCGCGTCACCGGCGGCGCCTCCCAGCGGCGCGGCGTCGCTACGCAGGCCGTCGCCGTCCACGACCGGCCCGTCCAAGGCGGCACCGAAGTGGGACAGCGGTTCCGAAACGCCGAAGTACATCAGGCCGATCCCCATGCCGGCGGCGAACAGCATCCCGAACCAGCCCAGGTACGAGAACTCCGGCTTCGCGTCCGGGCCACCCAGCCGCACCCTGCCGACCGGCAGGAACACGAGCAGCAGGGCGAAGAGAACGAAGACGTTGCCGGCCGACAGGAAGAACCAGTCGAAGGCGCCGATGATCGCCGGGAGCAGCCAACTGAAGAACCGCGCGGCCTGGCTCTGGAAGACCAGCGTGCCGAGGACGAACAGAACGATCACGGCCGCCGAGACGACGAACACCGGGTGGTGAATGTCGAGCCCGAACGGGGTGATGTTGTCCTGCCCGACGCGGAGCTGGCGGCGCCGACTCAGTTGAACTGTTCGCGCAGCAGCCGCTTCAGGATCTTCCCGGACGGGTTGCGCGGCAACTGATCGATGAAGTGGACGGCGACCGGCTGCTTGAAGCGGGCCAGCTTGTCCTGGCAGAACTCGAGGATCTCCTCGCCTTCGAGGCTCTCGTCGGAGCGGACGACGATCGCGACCGGGGACTCGCCCCACTTCTCGCTCTCGCGGCCGATGACGCCGACTTCGAGCACCTTGGGGTGGCGGCCGATGACCTCTTCGAGCTCCGCGGGATAGACGTTCTCGCCGCCGGAGATGATCATGTCCTTCAGGCGGTCCTGGATGTAGACGAAGCCGTCCTCGTCCATCACCGCGCCGTCGCCGGTGTAGAACCAGCCGTCCACGAGACTCTCGGCGGTGGCTTCCGGCCGATTCCAGTACTCCTTCATCAGGTGGCGGCCGGCGACCAGGACCTCGCCGGCCTCGCCGGGAGCGCAGTCGTTGCCGTCGCCATCGACGACGCGCACGGAGGTGTGGAAGAAGGCCTTGCCGGTCGAGCCGGCCTTGCGGATGGCGTCCTCGGGCGAGATGAGGCAGGCCGGGCCGCAGGTCTCGGTCAGGCCGTAGACTTGGTGGATCTCGATGCCCAGCTTGTCGTAGGCCTCGATCAGGTTGACCGGCACCGGCGCCGCGCCGCTCATGCACCAGCGGAGCCGCTCGTGCTTGCAGCGCTCGGGATCGTAGACCTGGAGCATGAAGTTGAGCATCGCCGGCACCTTGAGCATGACGTCGATCTTCTCTTCGTCGATCAACTGCCAGGTGCGCACCGGGTCGAAGGCGCGCAGCACGACGCTGGTGCTGCCGCGGTGGACGTTGCCGGTGGCCGGGGTCAGGGCGCCGACGTGAAACAGGGGCAACGAGACGAGGTAGCGGTCGCCGTAGCGGGTGTCGGCGCTGGCCATGATCGTCAGGCCCGCCCACAGCGCGGACGCGTGGGTGTGAACGGCGCCCTTGGGCAGCCCGGTCGTGCCCGAGGTGTACATGATGTAGAGCAGGTCGTCGTCGAGGGCACCGATCTCGGGCTCCGCGTCGCTCGCCGCCGACGTCGCGTCGAGATACGACACACAGCCGTCCGGCCGCTGTTCGTCCGGGCCGACGTGGACCCACCGCGCGACGTTCGTGCCGTTCTCGCCGCCGCCGCGCGCGATCAGGTCCAGCACCTGGGCCTGGAACTCGTCGCCGAAGACGAGCGTCTCGGCGCCGGCGTCACGGATGATGAAGGAGAGCTCCTCGGGTGTCAGCCGCCAGTTCAGCGGCACGCAGACGGCGCCGATCTTGGCGATCGCGAAGAAGGTCTCCATGTACTCGACGCTGTTCATCAGCAGCAGCGCCACGCGGTCGCCCTTGCCGACGCCGAGTTCCCGGAGCGCGTTGGCGGTCCGGTTCGAGCGCAGGTTCCACTCGGCGAACGTGAAGCGGCGCTCCGTCTCGACGTCGACGAAGCCCTCCATGTCCGGCGACACGGAGGCGCGCTTGGTCAGGATGAGTCCGACGTTGTCTCGCATGGGTCCTTCTCCCGGTGTCAATCGGCGGCGGCCACTGCCTCGTCGAGACCGTAGCCTTCCAGCGTTCCGTGCAGGGCGACGATGTCGAGCCCCATGACGAGCAGGTCGTGCTTCTCGCCGGACAGGTCGCGGACGTGACTCCGCATCAGCCCCTCGGGGCGGAAGCCCAGTCCCTCGAAGGCCGCGACGGCGCCCTTCTGGTCCGGCGTCATCCGCGCCACGACCTTCTCGATGCCGGCCGCGACGGCCGCCTGGAACGCCTGCTCGACGAGCAGCCGGCCGAGGCCCTTGGCACGCGCGGAGTCGGAGATCACGACCCGGATCTCGGCGACGTGGGAGGACCACTGCAACTGGCTGCGGTCGATCGAGGCGTAACCAATCAGCTCGGCGTCCGCCAGGGCAAGCAACGTCGTCATCTGGCCCGACTCGATCTCCCCGATCCACTGGTCGACCACGTCGGCCTCGCGGATGTCCCGGCGCAGGAACAGGAGGTCGTGGTCCGGCAGACCGTCGGCGAAGGAGAGGACGGCCGACCGGTCGTCCGCGTCCATGGGCCGCACCATCAGTTCGCGAGCATTCAGCCGCCGAGCGACCCGGTCGGCGGGCGCCATCGACAGCGGGCTGTTCTCCGCCACACGCTTCTTCTCGTCCACCATCCCGTCCTTCCTCTCAGACCGAGCGCTCGGCCAGCCACTCATCGAGGCGCGGCCAGAGACGGCGCACCGCGTTCCCCCCGGCGACCAGGCTGACATGCCCGCCCTTCAGAACGAGTTCCTGCCTGTCCTCGGAGCCGACCATTCCGACCAGGTCGCGGGCCGCCTCGTACGGCACGATGTGGTCGTGCTCCGCGACGACGTGGATGAAGGGAACCTTGATGTTCGACAGGTCGACGAGCCGGCCGCCGAGCCGGAACTCGCCCTTCATCAGCAGGTTCTGCTGCTGGAGCTCCTTCGTCGTCTGGCGGAAGCACTCGCCCGGGAACGGGATCTGGTCGGCGGCCCAGCGCTGGAGCCGGCGGTACGAAGTGACGAACTCGTCGTTCCACATGTTGTCCCAGAGCCGCACCCGGCCCGCGACCTGGGACGCCGGCCGCAGGGCGTTGAAGGAGGCGTAGAGCATCTGCGGCGGGACGTTGCCCAGCCGGTCGACGATCCGGTCGACGTCGAAGTGGGCGGGATCGGTCCAGGTCCTGAAGAGTCCCATCCCGTCGTAGTTGACCGGGGTCGTGAAGCAGGCCAGGTTGCGCAGCCGACCGCCCGACGAAACGTCGGGATGAAGCGCCGCGTACAGCGCGCCCAGGAGCCCGCCCATGCAGTAGGCAACGATCGACACGTCGGGCTCGCCGCTTCGCTCGTGGACGACCTCCACGCACTCGGGAATGAAGTCGAGCACGTAGTCCTCGAGGCGGAGGCGGCTGTCCTCGGGCCGGGGCGTGCCCCAGTCGATCATGTAGACGTCGAAGCCGCGATCGAGCAGAAACTCGATCAGGCTGTGCCCCGGCGCCAGGTCGAGGATGTAGGGCTTGCTGATCAGGGACATGACCAGCAGGATCGGCGTCCGGTACACCTCGTCCACGCGCGCCCGGTAGTGGTACAGGCGGAGCGTGCCCCGGCTGTGGACCGTGTCCTTCGGCGTCAGGCCTACCCCCGGGTCGCCGGTCGAGATGTACTCGAGGCCCTTGACGCTCCGCCGGAACGTGCGCTCCATTTCACGCCGCACGCTCTGCGCGACCCCGGCGGTCGCGTCCAGCACGGGCGTCGCGCTGCGGGCCGCGGGGCCGGCGGGCGGCGTCGTCATTTCGACGCCGGCCCGTCTTCCCGGACGGCCGCCTTCTGCTCCGACGGCGGACGGCGGGTGCGGGCGGGCCGGGGCGCCGGGTTCGCGTCGCCTTTCCGGCCGATGGCCTGGGCGAGCAGCCCCTCGATCCGCAACAGCCTCTCCTCGACCGCCGTCAGACGCTCCGCGAGCTCACTGAGGTCGTTCCGCGTCGGCAGGTTGACCGCCTCGAAGTAGCGTTGCGCGCCCTCGTTCATCGTCTGCTGGAACATGGTCATCGCCTCGACCCAGCCGCCCGAGGCGCGGGCGAACTGCTCCGTGCCCATCATGTCGTTGAACACCTTGTTCATCTGGTGTTCGGACTGAGTGACCCACTCTCGCCAGGCGGCGAAGGGGTCGGGAGGCGGCTGCGGGGGCGGGCGATCGTCGGCCATCGGACTAGCCTACGCCGACTCCTCGGCCTGCGCGGTGAGCGAGTCGAGGTAGCTGTTCGCCAGGCCGAAGCTCGCGTCGACCGCGGAGCGGTAGGAGCTGCGCCCGTCCTGGAACAGCCGGACCCATTCCTGGACCAGGCTCTTGGCCTCGGCCGGAAGGCGCTCGGAGTTCTCGGTCCACCTGGTGATCGCCTCTTCGCGGCGCTCCTGCATGGAAGCCACCATGTCGAAGCTGGTGTCGAACACGCGCTTCTGGAAGTCGAGCGCCTGCCGGTTGGCATCGATCATCGAGCCGCGGAAGGCCTGGCTCGGGATCTTCGTCGCCGTCGTCGTGCTGGTCGTCATCTGAGGTCTCCTGAGTGGTACGATCCGTTGCCCGGATGGCCCACATGGTCTTGGCTTACAAGCCTGTTTCGACGGTTGCAACGGTGACGGTCGCTTCATTCGATGGCGCCCGTCTTGTGCAATGCAGCAAGAATGCTGCACAATATGCTGCACCGTGTCAACCCCCCTCCGCATGACCGAATCCTCGCGGCTTGATTCAGGCACCCGTGACATGAGTACCTCCCGCAAGTCGCCGTCGCCAATCGTCATCAAGAAGTACGAGAACCGCCGGCTGTACGACACCCACAGCAGCCGCTACGTGAACCTCGACGGCGTCGCGGAACTCGTCCGCGGCGGCCGGGACATCCAGGTCGTCGACTCGAAGACGGGAGAGGACGTCACCCGTCACGTCCTGACTCAGATCATCGTCGACGGCGCGAAGGACCCCGAGCACGGACCGCCGCTCGAGTTCCTCCGCGACCTGGTGCGGGCTCGGGACCAGGCGGGCCGGGACTTCTTCCAGTGGTACCTGAAGAGCGCCGGCGAAGTCTACGAACGGGTCCGCGAGACGATGCAGCGAAGCCCGTTCGCGCCGGACCCGTCCTGGATGCGCCTCTGGGACCCGCGAGCCATGGCGGAGGAGATGCAGGCGCAGATGACGCGGCAGATGGAAGGAGTGTTCGGCAGAGGCGGCGGCGCCGGCCGAAGCGACAAGGCTCAGGAGCCGCCGGCTTCTCCACCCACGGCCGCATCCGCGCGCGAGGACGGCAGCAGCGCCACCCGCGCCGAACTCGATGACCTGAAGAGCCGGCTTCACGATCTCGAGCGCCGCCTCGCGGACACCCCCGACTGACCGGCCCCCGGACGCGCCACGCGATGCCCCTGTCGACCGCCGCCGCCGGCAGCGAACTCACCTCCTCGACGTACGAGACCACCGTCCGCGACGTGCTCGCCTACGCGGCCGGCATCGGCGACACCTGCGACGCGGTGTTCGACGACGCCCGAAACGGCGGCGTCGCGGCGCCGCCCTCGTACTGCGTGTCTCTCGAGTGGCCCGTCGTCAGCCGCGGCCGTGGGTCGGATCTCCTGGGCGGCGAGCCGCAGGAACTGAGGCGCGGCGTCCACGCCAGCCAGGACTCCCACTTCCACCGTCCGATCCGCCCGGGCGACTCGCTGACCACCCGCGGCCGCTACGTCGGCATCCGGAGCACGCGCGCCGGGGTGCTGCTGACCACCCGCCTCGACACCGTCGACGGGGAGGGCCGGCCGGTCACGACCTCCTGGTCGCGTTCGATCTTCCGCGGCGTCGACACGGTCGGCCCGAACGCCGAGACGGAGCCGGCGCCCGACACTCCCAGGCTCACCTGGAACGGGAACGACCGGCGCCGGAGCGAGATCTTCGTGCCCCGGGAGATGCCGCACGTCTACACCGAGTGCGCGCGGATCTGGAACCCGATCCACACCGAACGCGAGGTGGCGCTGGCCGCGGGCCTGCCCGACATCATCCTCCACGGCACGGCGACCTGGGCTCTAGCCGGCCGCGAGGTGCTCCGCGCCTACGGCGGCGGCGACCCCCGGCGGCTCAGGCGGCTCTACGGCCGGTTCAGCGCGATGGTCATACCCGGCACCTCGATCGCGGTCGAGCACGCTCCTGCCGGCGAGGCGGAGGACGGCGGGCGCCTCATCGGCTTCCGGGTCCTCAACGCGGAGGGCCAGGAAGCGGTGAGCCAGGGCGTCGCGGTCGTCGCGTAGAGTACCGGCCGCGATCGACAGCAGAACCAACCGACGGAGACACGAAGAGATGGGAATCCTCGAAGGCAGGACGGCAATCGTCACCGGCGCCGGACGCGGCATCGGCAAGGGAATCGCGATCAAGTTCGCGGAAGAGGGCGCGAACGTCGTGGTCAACGACCTGGGCGGCGCGACCGACGGCACCGGCGGTTCACGGATCGCCGACGAAGTCGTCGAGGAGATCCGGAGTGCCGGCGGTTCGGCGGTACCGAACTACGACTCCGTGGCCACGGTCGAGGGCGGCCAGAACATCTTCCAGACGGCGGTCGACTCGTTCGGCGGCCTGGACATCCTCGTGAACAACGCCGGCATCCTTCGCGACCGGACGATCTTCAACCTGGAAGAGACCGACTGGGACGCCGTGCTCGACGTCCACCTGAAGGGCCACTACTGCTGCAGCCGGCCGTTCGCCCGCTACATCCGCGAGACGAACCGTCCGGACTGCCGGATCATCAACTTCTCCTCCGTGTCCGGCCTCTACGGCAACTTCGGCCAGTCCAACTACGCCGCCGCCAAGGCCGGCATCGCCGGTCTGTCCCGGGTGCTGGCGCTGGAGCTGGCCAAGTACCGCTGCACCGTCAACACGATCTCGCCGGGCGCCACGACCCGCATGACGGCCGAGCTGCGAGCCGGCCGCGGCATGGAGATCGACGAGGACGCGCCGGAGCAGAGCCCGAATCAGATCGCGCCGGTCTGCGCCTGGCTGGCATCCGACGCGGGCGCGGACATGACCGCCCAGATCATCGACGTGATGCGCGGCTGGGTCGGCATCATGCAGCAGCCCAAGGTGATCCGGAAGTTCAGCAAGGACGGCATGTGGGACAACCGCGACATCGACCTGATCATGCCGCAGCTTCTCAAGGCGAAGCAGGACCACGACGCGGCGGTCGACGAGAAGGCGGAGCCGACGCCGGTCTGAGAGGAGCCGGCCCCAGGCCGGCGCGTTTCTCTCCGCGGGTCAGAAGACCCGCGGCAACAGACCCGCGCACCCAGCGTTTTCAGGTCAGCCAGCGGACGTACCAGGGCGTTCCGTCGGCCTTCTGCTGCTCCTTGAAGCGCTGGCGTTCCAGCTTCCGCAGGAACGCCTCGCCCTTGTTGAAGCAGCAGTCCTTGTACTTCCTGCCGCTGCCGCAGGGGCAGGGTTCGTTGCGCTGCACCTTGCTGAAGCGCCGCGGCGCGGTAACCACCGACTTGCGGGTCGAGATCGCGTTGCTCAGCCTTCGTCCGCCCTTCATCGACTCACCGTGGTCCTTCGTCTGTCGGTCCTTCGCATGTTCTCGTTTCACCCGCCGGCCGCAGCCGGGCAAACGAAGCGCTCCAAGCCCTGTAACATAGCAGCCGTACCGTCCCCGGGCGAGGCCGGCAATGGCCGACCGGCAGCCCGCCCCCGGACGATTCCCAGCCCGGACGACATGACCGCCACACGCAAGCCGAGGCTGACATGAGAATCTGCGTCGTCGGCTCCGGCTACGTCGGGCTGGTCACGGGTGCATGCCTCGCTGACTTCGGCATGGATGTCGTCTGCGTCGACCAGGATCAAACGAAGATCGCCCAGTTGCAGGCGGGCCGGATTCCGATCTACGAGCCAGGCCTGGCGACCCTGGTTGCCAAGAACGAGGAAGCCGGACGCCTGAGTTTCACGACCGAGCCGGGGCCGGCTCTCGAAGCTGCAACGGCCGTCTTCATCGCTGTCGGCACGCCGCCGCGCGAGGACGGCTCTTCGGACCTCCGCTACGTGCGCGAGGTGGCCCAGGCGATCCGTGGAAGGCTCAACACCTACAAGGCAATCGTCACCAAGAGCACCGTGCCGGTCGGCACCGGCCGAATGATCGAGGAGATCATCGGTCGAGGGCACACCTTCTCCGTGGTCAGCAACCCCGAGTTCCTGCGCGAGGGCTCGGCGATCGAGGACTTCATGCGCCCCGACCGTCTGGTCATCGGCAGCCGCGACCAGCGCGCCACCGACATCATGCTCGAGATCTACTCGCCGCTCCGTGCGCGTGGCGTGCCGATCGTGGTCACCGACGTCGAGACCGCGGAGATGATCAAATACGCGTCGAACAGCTTCCTGGCCACCCGCATCTCCTTCATCAACGAGGTCGCGGAGTTGTGCGAGCGAACCGGCGCCGACGTGCAGGTAGTCGCCCACGGCATGGGCCTGGATCGCCGAATCGGACCGCTGTTCCTGCGCCCGGGGCCCGGCTTCGGCGGGTCCTGCTTTCCCAAGGACACGCGGGCCATGGTGTCCATGGCACGCGACGCCGGCGCCCGGGCCGAAATCGTCGAAGCAACGCTTCAGGTCAACCATCGAATCCAGGAACGGATGCTCGCCAGGATCGAGTCCGTGCTCGGCGATCCCGAAGGCCGGAACGTGGCGCTGCTGGGACTGTCCTTCAAGCCCAACACGGACGACATCCGCGAATCTCCCGCGATGTTCGTGCTCGAGAACCTCCTGTCGCGGGGCGCGACCGTCCGGGTCTACGATCCGGCGGCGATGGACAACGCCCGCCGCATTCGCCCGGAGGCCGTCTACTGCAGCGACCCGTACGACGTGGCCGAGGACGCCGACCTGCTGGTCATCCTCACCGAGTGGAACCAGTTCCGGGCGCTCGAGTTCGAGCGGCTGAGGCAGTTGCTGCGCGAGCCGCAGATTCTCGATCTTCGCAATCTCTACGAGCCTGAGCGCGTGGCGGACGCCGGCCTCAGATACTCCTCGCTCGGGCGCGCCGACGCCGTTCCGGCCGCCATCGTTCCGGGAGTGAGGGCCTCGTGAGCCAACCGCTCTCCGTCGTCACCGGCGGCGCCGGCTTCATCGGCTCCCATCTCTGCGAACGGTTGCTCGCCGAGGGCCACCGGGTCTACTGCGTCGACAACTTCATCACCGGCAGCCCGGCGAACATCGAACACCTGCGCGACAACGAGCGCTTCACGCTGATCGAGCACGACGTCAGCAAGCCGGTCTACGTCGGGCCCGACGTGGACAACGTCCTCCACTTCGCCTCGCCGGCGAGCCCGGTCGACTACCTGGAGCTCCCGATCCAGACGCTCAAGGTGGGATCGCTCGGCACCCACAATTCGCTCGGCCTGGCCAAGCACCACGGCGCCCGCTACCTGCTCGCCTCGACCTCGGAGGTCTACGGCGATCCCCTGGTCCACCCCCAGCCGGAGTCCTACTGGGGCAACGTGAACCCGGTCGGTCCGCGAGGCGTCTACGACGAGGCGAAGCGCTTCGCGGAAGCGATGGTCATGGCGTACCACCGGATCCACGGACTGGACACCCGGATCGTCCGCATCTTCAACACGTACGGACCGCGGATGCGGCTCCGCGACGGCCGCGTCGTGCCGAACTTCATCCGCCAGGCCCTCTCCGGCAGACCGATGACCGTCTACGGCGACGGCAGCCAGACGCGTTCGTTCTGCTACATCGACGACCTGGTCGAAGGAGTCTGGCGGCTTCTCAACTCCTCGGAGACCGACCCGGTCAACCTGGGCAACCCCCGCGAGATGACCGTGCTCGAGTTCGCCCGCGTGATTCGGAGCCTGACCGGGAGCCGCAGCGAGATCGAGTTCCAGTCCCTGCCCGTCGACGACCCGAAGACGCGCCAACCCGACATCACCCGCGCCACCGGCCTGCTCGACTGGGAGCCCCGGGTAGACCTGGAGGCCGGCCTGGAGAAGACGATCCGGTACTTCGCGGATCTGGTGGGCGACCAGCGGCCCGATCAGGGCTTGTAGGATCAGGGGATCTCCGCCCGTTCGCCAGTACCATCGACGATGCCGGTGGCGTCGAACGCCGCCGGCGCCGATCCTCAGGAGGCATCCGTGAAGAGACCTGCCCACATCCAGCCCTTGTCGACCTGCCGTCACCGGCCTCGAGCCGCCGCGTTCGCGGCGCCGCTCGCGGCGGCGGCCCTCGCGCTCGCCGCCCTGAGCGCCGCGCCGCTCGTCGCCGCGAACCCGGACTTCGCCGGTATCTGGCAGCTCGACGCCGATCGCAGCGACTCTCTCGCCCCGGGTCGCCGCGCCCAGCGGCAACAGCAGCCTCCCGTAGATGTCGAGCTCGACGTGTCCCTGAACGGCGAGGACGTCGTCATGACCTACACGATGCGACGCGACGACTGGCCTTCGCCGGCTCAGGTGACGCAGGAGCTCATCACGGACGGGAAGCCGCATGAATCGCCCGGCCTCCAGGGGCGCAACCGCACCGTCCGGGTCAAGTGGCGCAAGGACAAGCTCGCCGTCTCCTACACGGCGCGGGGACCGTTCGGCGAGTTCGACGTGACCGAGACCTGGCAGTTGTCCAAGGACGGCAGCGAACTCCAGGTGACAATGCACACCCGGATTCCGGACCGGCGCCCGGACATCCGCAAGTTCATCTACACCCGCGCAACGACCGTCCAGTAACCCGACCGACAGAGGAGCAGGGAACGATGCGGACAGCGATCGGCATAGGGAGCGCGTACGCCTCCGGAACGAACTGGGACGCCCTCGCGGAGTACGTCGTCGAGGCGGACCGCATGGGCATCGACGACGTCTGGTCGGCGGAGGCCTGGGGCACGGACGCGGTGACTCCGCTCGCCTTTCTCGCCGGCCGCACCGAGCGGGTCCGTCTCGGCACAGGCATCATGCAGATCTCGGCGCGGGCGCCCTCGATGACCGCCATGACCGCGATGTCGCTGGCGTCGATCTCCAAGGACCGCTTCGTGCTCGGCCTTGGCGTCAGCGGACCCCAGGTCGTCGAAGGCCTGCACGGCGTGCCCTTCGCGATGCCGCTCGGCCGCCTGCGCGAGTACGTCGACATCCTGAAGATCGCCCTGTCGGGCGAGAAGATCGCGTACGACGGCAGGCACTACACCCTGCCCCGGCCGGGAGGCGAGGGCAAGGCGATCCGCATGTCGCAGCCGCCCCGGCCCGAACTGCCGATCTATCTCGCGACCCTCGGTCCCAAGTCCCTGGAGTACACCGGCGAGGTCGCCGACGGCTGGCTCGGCACCTCCTTCATGCCCGAGCACACCGACGCCTTCTTTCCGGCGATGCGCGCCGGCGCCGAGCGCGCGGGCAGGTCGTTCGGAGACGTCGACATTCAGGTCGGCGGCGATGTCGAGTTCGGCGACGACCTGGAGCGGATGGCCGCCCGCCGCAAGCCGGCGATGGCCTTCACCCTGGGCGCGATGGGCTCAGCCCAGACGAACTTCTACAACGACGCCTACCGCCGCGCCGGCTTCGTCGAAACCGCCCGCGAGGTGCAGGCTCTCTGGATCTCCGGCAGGCGCGACGAGGCGGCCGCGCGCGTCCCCGAGGAGATGGTGCTCGCGACCACGCTGGTCGGCGACGAGGCCCGCGTGCGGCAGCGCATCCGCGCCTACCGCGACGCCGGTGTGACGACCCTGCGTCTCAACCCCGCCGGAAGCACCGTCCGCGAGCGGCTCGACACCCTGGGCCGGTTCCTGGAGCTGGTTCGCGAGGAGACCTCCCCGGCCGAATGAGCTTCCCGGCACGGCACGGCACGGAACTCCTGGCGCACGCCGAACGGAACCTCGGGCGCTTCAAGCAGCGCCAACTCGATCCCGAAACCGCGGCGGCGCGGGCCGCGGAGGCTTCAGGCCACACCGGCGCCGCGCCGGCCAACGCGCACGCCGCGGTCGCCGTGACGCTGCTGCCCGACCAGGGCGGCCGCGGCTGCTTCCTGCTCACGCGGAGGTCGCTCCGCCTGCGGCGGCACCGCGGCCAGTGGGCCCTCCCGGGGGGCCGGATCGACGAGTCGGAGACACCCGAGCAGGCGGCGCTCCGCGAGCTCCACGAAGAGGTCGGCCTGGACCTCGACCCGTCCGCCGTCCTGGGTCGACTCGACGACTTCGGCACCCGTTCCGGCTTCGTCATCACGCCGGTCGTCTTCTGGTGCGACGACTACCGGGAACTCGAGCCGAACCCGGCCGAGGTCTACAGGGCCTATCGCATCCCCTTGATCGACCTGGACCGCCCGGACGTGCCCGTGCTGCGGGAGATACCGGAGAGCGAGAACCCCGTGCTCTCCATGCCGATCCGCGGCGGCCTCGTCCACTCGCCGACCGCGGCGATCGTGTACCAGATGCTCGAGGTCGTGCTGCGCGGCAACGACGTCCGCGTCGCCCACTACGAGCAGCCGGTCTTCGCCTGGCGCTGACCCCGATGACCGCCGCCCGACCCCTCGACGGCACGCTGGTCGTTTCCATCGAGCAGGCGGTCGCCGCGCCGCTGGCCACCTGCCGCCTGGCGGACGCCGGCGCCCGGGTGATCAAGGTCGAGCGCGAGGGCGGCGACTTCGCCCGCGGCTACGACGGCGCCGGCGGTGTCTCCGCCTACTTCGCCTGGCTGAACCGCGGCAAGGAGTCCATCGTTCTCGACATCAAGGACGCGGAGGACCGGACCCTGCTCGAACGGATGGTTGAGCGCGCGGACGTGTTCATCCAGAACCTCGCTCCGGGCGCCGCCGCGCGGGCCGGCTTCGGGTCGAAGGAACTCACGCGGCGTCATCCTCGGCTGATCACCTGCGACATCTCCGGTTACGGCGAGGACGGGCCGTACCGGTCCATGCGGGCCTACGACCTTCTGGTCCAGGCCGAGAGCGGCGTCGCGTCGATCACGGGTTCGCCGGCGGAGCCCGGGCGGGTCGGCGTGTCCATCTGCGACTTCGCTACCGGCATCTACGCCTACTCCGCCATCCTCGAAGCGCTGATCGAGCGCGAGAGCACCGGCGTCGGCCGCAACGTCGAGGCCACCCTCTTCCACACAATGGCGGACTGGATGGCCGTGCCCCTCCTTCGCTTCGAGCAGCAGGGCCTCGACTGGCCCCGCGTGGGCCTAGGCCATCCGACGATCGTGCCCTACGGCCTGTTCCGGCTCGGTGACGGCGACTCCGTCCTGATCGGCGTCCAGAACGACCGCGAGTTCGTGCGGCTTTGCAACGAGGTGCTCGAACAACCGGAACTCGCCGAGGCCTATCCGCGGAACGTGGACCGCGCCAGTGCCCGCGAAAGCGTCGAAGGCGCGATCGCCGAGGTCTTCATGCGGCACGACCGGGCCTCGATTCGCACCGTCCTCGATCGCGCCCGCATCGCCTACGGCTTCCTGAACGACGTGGCCGCCCTGTCGCGTCATCCGCAGCTCCGCCGGGCCAGGCAACCTCTCCCCGACGGCACCGAGATCGACATGGTCGCGCCCGCCGCCGCGCCCCACGAACCTGGACGCCGCCTGCCGCCCGTACCCGAACTCGATGAGCACGGCGCAGCCATCCGTGCCGAGTTCCATCCGTGCGCCCGCTGACGGGCACACGGACTGGTTCGCGTCTTGCTCGTCTCCTCGCAAGACGGGTGCCATCCGAGCGCTCGTTGACATCTGATGCGTGATGCGTGATGCTCTCGCCATGCGCACCACACTGAACCTTGACGAAGACGTTCTCCTGGCCGCCCGGGAACTCGCCGCGCTGCGGGGCGGCACCATGGGTCAGATCGTCTCGGAGCTGGCCAGGAAGGGGCTCAAGCCAACGGCCAAACCCACCGCCACGAGAAACGGCGTTCCTCTTCTAGCGCCGCGTGACGACGCCCGGCCGGTCTCGCTAACCGCGGTCAACGCCCTCCGAGACGACGAACCTTGACCGTGCTGCTCGATGTCAACGTGCTGATCGCCCTGTTCGACGCGGAGCACATCCACCACGAAACGGCACACGAGTGGTTTGGCCGCCCGTCGCGCGGTCCCTGGTCCACATGCCCGCTGACCGAGAACGGCTTCGTGCGGATCGTGGCGAACCCCGGTTATCCCGGTCGCCGGACCACTGTGGCCGACGCGGCAGGGCGCCTGCGGCTCTTCTGCCGGACCGACGATCACGTCTTCTGGCCCGACTCTCTCTCGCTTCTCGATCGCGAGCGCATCACCGCCGCTTCAATCCGGGGCTACCGACAGATCACCGACGCCTACCTTCTGGCCCTGGCCGTGCACAACGGCGGCGTACTCGCCACGTTCGACGATTCGATTCCGATCGCATCCGTTCCAGGCGCCCACGAGGAGAGCATCGTCCTGCTGAAGTAGCCCGCTACAGGGTCGCGTGGCCGGCGACGAGAGCAATCCAGATCAACGGCAGAGCGACAAGTGAACCCAGGAAGAGGGTCCGGGCGCGCGCGGGACTGCGGTCGAGTGCGAAGCGGGCGGCTAGAAGGGCGAACGTGGCGCTGAAAGCGGCTGCGATGATCGCGAAGACTCCAGAGGTCAGCCCGACCGTCGCCGCGAGCAAGCTCAGGGCGGCGAGCGCGACGGCCCAGAACGTGGACTCCAAAGCGGTCCGGCGGCCGTTCCGGTCGACGACGGCCAGCACTCTGAAGCCAGCCCTGGCGTAGTCGTCCCGGTGAAGCCAGGCCAGGGAGTGAAAGTGCGGGAGCTGCCAGGCGAAGACGATGCCGAAGAGAAGCCACGCTTCGACGGTCAGGGCGCCGGTCGCGGCGGCCCAGCCGATGACGGGCGGCAGGGCGCCCGGAACCGCGCCGACAAGGACGGCCCATGGAGTGCGGCGCTTGAGCGGCGTGTAGATCCAGGCGTAGCTGACGAGGGTCGCCAGCGCCACCGCCGCGGCTAGCGGGTTGGCGCCCAGGGCAAGAACGATCAGTCCGGCGATGCTCAGGACGGTGGCGAAGAGCTGACCCGCCGCCGGCGAGATGCCCCCCAGGGGCAGCGGCCGGGACCGGGTGCGGTGCATCAGAGCGTCGAGATCGCGCTCCGCGACCTGGTTGAAAGCGGCGCCGCCCGCGGCGACGAGACCGGAGCCGGCCAGGACGGAGAGGAGGACGCCCAGGTCGAGCGTGCCGGCCCCGAGGTAGTAGCCGATACCGACCGTGGCGACGACCAGGGCATTGAGCCGCGGTTTGGCAAGCGCCAGCCACAGGGAGGCGCGGCTGGGCCGCGCCGCTTCCGCCGCGAGGAGCGTCACGCGGGAGCCCGTCCGGGAGCGCCGCCGGTACTCGGCGTGAAGCGCGCAGCCCGGATCGCCGAAGCGTCGCCGAACCAGGCACGATGCACGCGCAGCCCCAGCGCCACCGAGACCACCCACAGCAGGCCGCCGGTCGCCACGTGCGCCGTGTTGATGTGCGGTTGCAGGCCGCTCCAGACGGTCCAGGCGCCGAGGCCGATCTGAGCCAGCAGCACCGTGCCCAGGAGCAACGCCGGACGGGCGAGTTCCGGGCGGTGACGATGAACCCTGAGGATCCGCAGGATCAGGGCCACCGCCGCGATGGTGACGGCGACGGCGCCGAGGCGGTGCGCGAAGTGGAGGCCGATGCCCAGGCTCCACTCGGGCGGGACCAACCGGCCGAAAGCCAGCGGGAAGTCCGGGATGGCCAGCCCGGCGTCGTTGTGGCGCATCGTCGCGCCGAGGAGGATCTGGACGTACACGAGAGCCGGAACCGACAGCGCGAGCCTTGCCAGCAGCGGGTCGTCCAGCGGCTGCGCGCGCCCGAAGCCAGCCCGCCAACCGGGCGACGTGAAGATGCCCAGGCTCACGACGAGGGCGAAGAAGAGCTGGGCCAGACCGGCGTGGCTGATAGAGATCGGTTTCGGCAGCAGGTAGATCACCGTGATGCCGCCGAGCAGTCCCTGGGCGACGACCGCTCCCAGTGCGACCCAGGCCAGCCGTCGCACCCAGGCGCGCGCCTCGACCCGCCAGGCCCACACGGCAAGTCCGATCGTCATCAGGCCCACAACGCTCGCGATCAGGCGGTGGCCATGCTCGTAGAGGATGCCGCCCACCATCTTCGAGAACGGGAAGGCGAACATGAAGTAGCCGTACGTGTTCGGCCAGTCCGGCACGGCAAGCCCCGAGTCCGTGCTCGTGACCAGGCCGCCTGCCGCGATCAGCAGCAGGGACGCCGCGGCCAGCAGCCGGAGGTAGTAGTGCAGCCAGCGCACGACCGGCGGACTCTATCCGTGCAGGCGGCCGCCTTCTACACCCGGAAGCCGTGTCGTGGCGGACCTGAAGGTGCGAAGCCACTGGGTGCGCCGGCGCCCCCGCCGGCTGCCGCCGAAGGCGGTCACTGGAATGCCCGGCCGTCAGGCCGGATCCGCCTTGCCCGGTGGTACTCTGCGCCGCCATGGGTCCCCTCGACGGCTACAGGGTGATCGAACTGGCGACGATGGTCTCGGCGCCAATCGCCACCATGCTGCTGGCGGACCAGGGCGCCGAGGTGATCAAGATCGAGGCGCCACCGGGCGGCGACATCATGCGCCGCTTGGGACCCCAGCGGGGCGGCGTCACGGCCGGGTTCGCGACGATCAACCGGGGCAAGCGGTCCCTCGTCCTCGACCTGAAGCAGGAACGCGGCCTCGGGATCCTGCTCGACCTGGTCGGCACCGCCGACGTCTTCGTCCAGAACTTCCGGCCCGGCGTGGTCGCGCGCCTTGGGCTGGACGCCGACCGCCTGCGCGAGCTGAACCCCCGTCTCGTCTACGTGTCGATCAGCGGCTTCGGCCAGGAAGGGCCCTACGCCCAGAAGCGTGTCTACGATCCGATCATCCAGGCACTGTCCGGTTTCGCCGACATCCAGGCCGATCGGGTCACGGGCGAGCCGAAGATGGTGCGGACGATCATCCCGGACAAGGTGACCGGGCTGACCGCTGCCCAGGCGATCACGGCCGCGCTGCTCGCACGCGAACGGACGGGGGATGGCCAGCACCTCGAGCTCGCCATGCTCGACGCCACGATCTCCTTCACCTGGCCCGAGGGCTTCGTGCGGCAGATCCTGGTCGGTGGAGAGGTGGCGCACGGCCGGCCCGGTTCGACCAGCGACCTGATCTACCGGACGGCCGACGGCTACATCACGGCGTCCACGATCTCGGACGCGGAGTGGGAGGGCATGGCGCGGGCCACCGGGCACCTCGAGTGGCTGGAGGACGAGCGCTACAACACGGCCGCGGGCCGGATCTCGAACGCGGACTCGCGCCTGGGCATGGTCGGCGACGTCATGCGGCAGCGCACTTCCGCAGACTGGATCGCCGCCCTTGAAGCCGAGGACGTGCCCTGCGCGCCGATCTTGACCCGCAACGAGGTACTGACCGACCCGCAGGTGGTCGAGAACGGGCTGCTGCGGGAGGTCGATCATCCGCAGGTCGGCCGCATGAGGCTGCCTCGTCCGGCGGCGAAGTTCTCGGGCACGCCGCCGGCGCCGGCCGCGCCGTCTCCGGTACTCGGCGAGGGCGCCGACGACCTGCTGGCGGGGTTGGGCATGACCGCCGCCGAGATCGACGAACTGCGACGGAACGGCGTCGTCGGTTAGGGACCGGAAGCCGGCGCTTCGCGCCGGATGCCGGCGGGGGCGCCGGCGCACCCGGTGTGCGGCTTACCGCTGCCGTTCTCTCAACACGAGATCCACGGTCACGGCCTGCCGCGGATTCAGAATCGTCTCGAACGGCTCGCTTACCTCCCAGCTGGCAAGGCTCAGGCGCCGGGCCGAGATCCTCACCCAGCCGGGCGGAACGCCGCGAGCGGAGTAGGAACCGTCCTCGCCGGCGGTCGCCTGGTGAACGAGTTGCCCGTCCGCGGACTCGAAGCGGACGATGGCGCGTTCCGCCGGTAGACCCGTGGACGCGCTCACGACGCGGCCCTGGACGACGGTGTCGGCGAGTTCCAGGATCAGAGGCTCGTCCGCCGGTACGTCGACGTCGTGGAAGAACTGGATCGCTTCGTACTCCGGCGCGACCACGTCAACCCGCCAGCCTTCCCGTCCCGGCAGCGCGCCGCGAAACCAGCCCTGGTTGTCGCTCCGGAAGGTCAGCTCGGGTGACGTCTGGCGGCCCCCGAAGAACACGAGGCCGCGCACCGGCACGTCGTCCAGCATCAGACGTCCGAAGACCGGGACGAGGTCGAGCTCGACCGTCGC
>JAJEBV010000004.1 GCA_022822365.1 Thermoanaerobaculia bacterium
CGCACGTACACCACCGCCTTCCGGCGCGTGTGACTGACGCCCACCCGGCCACGAAGCCGGCTGGCGCTCTCCTCGAGAACCGCTGTCACTGTCCCGATCCTGCTTCTAGCGCGTCAATCAAGATGAGAGTCAGCGTCAATCAGGATGAGAGTCCCGTCCTGGGGGCGAATGCGGCTGCCGCCAACGGAGGGAGGGCGTAGCCCGACCGGAGTTGGCGGCAGCCGAAAGGATTTCTCCTGCCTCCGTTTCACAGGGCGTTGGACACCTCTTGGTGGTCGCGGCGGCCCGGGTCATCAACTCGCAATCCGTCTTGAGAGCAGGAGGGCGAGGTGCCGGGTCATCATGTCACTGACCACCAGATGAGGACTTTCATGAACCACAGGAAAACCCAATCGACGGAAGCCGCGGCCGCGAAGGCCGGCTTCAGCACCGCCACCGGGTACCGGATCCAGCAGGACCCGACGCTTCCCTCACAGAAGAAGGCTCCGCGGGGGCGGCGGCGCCCGGACCCTCTCGCCGGGATATTCGACGAGGAGGTCGTGCCGATGCTGGAAGGCGATTCGGACATTCGCGCGGTCGGCGTGTTCCAGGAACTGATGCGCCGCCATCCCGATCTGGATCCGGGCATCCGGCGCACCCTGGAGCGGCGGATCCGCGACTGGCGGGTCCTCCACGGTCCGGACCGGGAGGTGATCTTCCGACAGACGCACACGCCCGGCCGGACCGGCCTGTCGGACTTCACGTCCATGAACGCGCTCGGCGTCACCGTGGCCGGCCAGCCCCTCGATCACCGTCTCTATCACTTCCGGCTTCCGTGGTCGGGGTTCCGCCATGCGGAGGTGGTTCTCGGCGGCGAGAGCTTCACGGCCCTGGCCACGGGGCTGCAGGCCGCGCTCTGGTCCCTGGGCGGCGCTCCCGCGGATCACCGCACCGACAGCCTGTCGGCGGGGTTCCGGAACCGCTGCAAGGACGACGCCGAGGACATGACCGAGCGCTACCGCCTGCTCTGCCGGCACTACGGGATGGTCCCGTCCCGCAACAACCGCGGCGTGGCGCACGAGAACGGCGCGATCGAGAGCGCGCACGGCCATCTCAAGCGCGAGGTCGCGGACGCGCTGGCGCTCCGGGGGTCGAAGGACTTCGCCGACATCGACGCGTATCGCGCCTTCGTCGCCGAGATCGTCGGGCGCAGCAACGCGCGCCGGTCCGGCCGCATCAAGGCAGAGCGCGAAACGCTCAAGGACCTGCCGCCGATGCGCACCACGGACTACGAGGAGACCAGCGTCGACGTCACCTCGTCCAGCGGCTTCATCCTGAAGCGGGTGTTCTACACCGTGCCCTCGCGGCTGATCGGCCACCGGCTCGGGGTCCGGCTCTACGACGACCGCCTGGAGCTGTATGTCGGCACCGTTCATCACCTGACCCTGCCGCGCAAGCACAAGGGCGCGTCGACGAAGGCCGTGCACGTGGTCAATTATCGCCACGTCATCCACTCCCTGAAGACGAAGCCGATGGCGCTCATGAACCTGGTCTACCGCGACGAGCTGTTCCCGCGCGACGCCTACCGCCGCTGCTTCGAGACGGCGGTCGCCCGGCTCGGCGAACGCGCAGGCTGCCGACTGGCCGTGAAGCTCCTCGCGCTCGCGCATGAGGAGAACTGCGAGGCGGCGCTGGCGGCCGAGATCGACGGCCGTCTCGCCGCCGGGAAGCTGCCGGACCTCGATGCGCTCAAGGCCCGGTTCGCGCCGGAGCCCGGCGCGATGCCCGAGGTTCACGTCATCCGCGCGCCGCTTGCCGGCTACGGCGACCTGCTTCGCATGGGAGGCGCATCATGACACGGATGCCCGATGATTCCGCCAAGACCGTCGACGGGGTGAAGCTGGCCCTGATGCTCTCGGAGCTGCGCCTGCCGACGATGCGTGAGTTCTGGGAACGCTTCGCCGAGCGTTCCGACGCCGAAGGCTGGCCCGCGGCCCGGTTCCTCTCCGTCCTCGCCGAGCACGAGCTGGCGGAGCGCGGCAGGCGACGGATCCAGCGCCACCTGGGCGAGGCCCGGCTGCTGCCCGGCAAGAGCCTGGCCAACTTCGACTTCAACGCGGTGCCGACGATCTCGAAGGCCCAGGTCATGGCGCTCGCCGCCGGCGACGCATGGCTCGACCAGGGCGCTTGCTGCCTGATTTTCGGCCCCCCGGGGACCGGGAAATCGCACATTGCCTCGGCGATCGGGCTGGCCCTGGTGGAGAACGGCTACCGGGTGCTCTTCACCAGGACCACGGACCTGGTGCAGCGCCTGCAGGTGGCGCGCCGCGAGCTGACGCTGGAGAACCTCCTGGCGCGGCTGGACCGCTATCATCTCGTGATCCTCGACGACCTCGCCTACGTCCGCAAGGACCAGGCCGAGACAAGCGTGCTGTTCGAACTCATCTCGGCCAGGTACGAGCGCCGGTCGCTCCTGATCACCGCCAACCAGCCGTTCTCCGAATGGGACCGGATCTTCCCGGACGAGACCACCGCCGTCGC
>JAJEBV010000038.1 GCA_022822365.1 Thermoanaerobaculia bacterium
CGGGGCCAGGGAACTCACACACAGAGACTCCCGTCAACAGGCCGGATACATGCAAGCAACTGCACCTGACTCGCCAGAAACCCGGAATGAGACCTCGCACAAGCGGGGCGGACCATACATGCGCGGGTCTTCTGACCCGCCCCGGGCGGAGCCGCGGAGCGGCGTAGCCCGGTTTGAAGCGCCGCCGGCGAAGCCGGCGACGATGTTGGCCGCAGAGGAGAAGGTCGGCCTTCGGCCGGCGATTCTGTCGCCGCCTTCGGCGGCAGCGGGTCAGAGGACCCGCGCACCCAGAGGGCGTACCCGGTGTTTACCAGCGGTAGTTGAGGCGGGCGTAGTAGTAGCCGCCACTCAAGCCCCACGGCGTCACCGGGCTGTAGCGCGAACCCAGGACGTCGACCAGCGGCGCGGGCGCCGACGCGAGGACGTCGAACATGTTCTGGGCGCCGATGGACAGCGTGGTGTCCCCGGCGATCGGGATGCTCGCCTCGAAGTCGACGATCCAGGCCGTGTCCTGGACCGGCGGCGCGGAGTCGACCCACAGCCGCGTGTAGTAGTAGTCGATCCAGGAGCCGTAGTAGCTCAGCCGGCCGAGGACGTTCACCGGCCCGACCTGCTGGCCGACGGCGAAGTTCCAGCGCAGGCGCGGCACGCCGCGCTCGATGGAGAGCACGTCCGCCGCGCTCAGCAGGTCGGAGTCCTTCGTGACCTCGGTGTCCGTGTAGTTCAGGGTGAAGCTGAACTCGGTGTCGCCGCCGAGGGCGAGCGGAATCCAGGTCGAGACGAGGTCGATGCCCTGGGTACGGGTCGAGAAGTCGTTGATGAAGAAGCGGAAGAAGGAGAGGTTCCGCGCCGACGTGATGCCCTGCGACAGGAGCAGCTCGCGCTCGGCCTCGGTCAGCGTGATGACCTGCGACAGGGACAGCCGGTCGTCGATCTCGACGTTGAAGAAGTCCGCGGTCAGCGTGAACGGCCCGTCGTCGATCACCAGGCCGGCCGTGGCGTGGACCGACTCCTCGGGTTCCAACGGCTTGCCTCCCCGCAGCTCCGCCGCGATGAAGGTGGACGGCACGGTGGCGCTGTCAACGAGTTCCAGGGTCACCGAATCGATCGTCGTCTGCACGTTCAGCGCGTTCTGCTGGCCGGGGGTCGGCGCGCGGAACCCGGTGCTGACGCCGCCGCGCAGGGCGGCGGTGTCGCTCAGCTCCCGGCGGAACGACAGCTTGCCGTTCGTCGTGTTGCCGAAGACGTCGTAGTCCTCGACCCTGAGCGCGGCGCCCAGGCCCCAGCGGTCGTCCTCGCCGTGCAGCTCGACATCGCCGTAGACGGCAACGTTGTCGCGACTCCACGTGCCGGCCGTGTAGTCGGGGAAGCCGGGGAAGCCGTTCGAGGCGGGAATGAAGCCCTGTTCCGCGTACGGGCCGACCTCCCAGGACGGCCGCCCGCCGGCGCCGATCGTGAAGCTCTCGTCGCGCCACTCGGCGCCCGCGGCGACGCTGAGCCTGTGGGACACGGAGTAGGCGATGTCGAAGTTCAGGTTGACGTCTTCCTGCTCGTAGAGGCCGGGATCGAAGTCCCGCGGCGTGTCCGGGCCGAGCGACGCGTTGACCGTGTTCCCGAAGAAAAAGTCCGACTCGTGCGAGCCGAGGCTGGCGGAGAGATCCCAGGCGAATCCGTTGTCCAGCTCCTTCCGGAACCCCGCGACGATCGAGCTGTCCGTCACGATGCCGCCGAACTGCGGCGTGAAGCCGCCCGGCGCGATCTCCTGGAAGGAGAAACAGTTCGGGTCGGCAAACACCTGGGCGAGCGCGTCCTGGTCGGGCACGTTGTCCGTCACCGTGACGACGGGACAGTTCGCGGAACCCATGCCCTGCGCCCGAAGCACGTCGCCGATCAGCAGCGTCTGGCCGCCGTCGAGGCTGTAGATGCTCTGCCGCGAGTTCGGGTTCCGGAAGAAGAAGCCTTCGGTCATCTTCTTTTCGGCGAAATTGGCGAAGCCGTAGAACTCGAGGCCGCTGGCGGAGCTGTGGCCGATGTTGGCGAACAGCTTCACGTCGTCGTCGACCGCCGGGTTGCCCCAGATCTGCGCCGGCTGGCGGACGTCGTGGTTGCCGGCGGCGATCAGCGCGGCCGCGTCCTGGCGCTGGACGCTGCGGCTGGTCGGGTCGGCCTCGCCGTACTCGAAGCTGAAGTTGGCGAAGCCGTTCTCGCCCATCGGCAGGCCGAAGTTGCCGGCGACGCTGTAGCCGGCGCCGTCGCCCGCGATGTAGCTGCCGCTGTTCATCTCGAGGCTGCCGCCGGCGGCGTCGTCCTTGAGCAGGAAGTTGATGACGCCCGCGATCGCGTCCGAGCCGTACTGCGCCGACGCGCCGTCCCGCAGCACCTCGACTCGTTGCAGGGCGATCGCCGGGATGGTCGAGATATCGGGGCCCTGCGCGCCGTCCGTCACGCCGCCGAACCAGGCAACGACGGACGACCGGTGGCGGCGCTTGCCGTTCACCAGGATCAGCGTGTGGTCGTGCGCCAGGTTGCGCAGGCTGGACGGCCGCACGAGGGTCGCCGCGTCGCTGATCGGGTGGGTCGCGACGTTGAAGGAGGGGATCAGGTTCCGCAACTGGTAGTCGATCGCGGAGGCGCCCTGCCGGGTGATGTCCTCGACGGGGATCGCGTCGATGGGGACTTGCGATTCGGTCACCGAGCGGGCGCGTACGCGGCTGCCGAGGACGACGATCTGTTCGTCGAACTCACGTTCGGGCGCTTGCTCGTCTGCCTCCGCCTGGGCCTGTTCGTCTTCGGCGGATTCCGCCTCCTGGGCCGTTGCGGCGGCTGGCGCGAGCAGTAGTGAGGCGGTGACTGCCGTCGCCAGCAGCGAGTGTCTCGTCGTCCGGGTCATGGACGCGCTCCTTTCGTTTTCCGTGATGGCTGTGTTGCCGCGGACCCTGCAAACCGGGAGGCATGCGAGCCGACCAGGCCGTGCGGCTAGCTCATCAATGCGCCGGGGATCATATGGGAAGCGGCGCGGAGTGGTCGCCGCTTCGCGGCGCGTTCTTTCGGCCGCCTTCGGCGGCAGCGGGTCAGAAGACCCGCGCACCCAGAGAGGCAGACCCAGACGCTGACCCCTAGGTGCTGAGATCGAGGGCGGCGTTCATGAGCGCCCGGGTGTAGGGCTCGCGCGGCGCCTTGAAGAGTTCGTCGGCAGGGCCGTGCTCGACGATGCGACCGTCCTTCATCACGGCGATCTCGTCGCAGAGGGCGCGGACTACTTTCAGGTCGTGGCTGATGAAGAGGTAGGTGAGGCCGTGGCGGCGCTGTAGGTCGAGCAGGAGTTCCACGATCTGGGCCTGCACGGTCATGTCGAGCGAGGACGTCGGTTCGTCGAGGACGACGAAGCGGGGCCGCAGGATCATCGCCCGGGCGACGGCGATCCGCTGGCGCTGGCCGCCCGAGAACTCGTGCGGGTAGCGGCTCTGGATCCCGGGTTCCAGGCCGACCTCGCCGAGGATCTCGGCGACCCGGCGGCGGCGCTCGACCGCCGGGAGGCCGGGTTCGTGGATGCCCAGGCCCTCGGCGACGATCTCCTCGACGGTCAGGCGGGGCGACAGGCTGCCGTACGGGTCCTGGAAGACGATCTGCATGGACTGGCGCAGGGGCCGGAGCTGCCTGAAGCCCAGGCTGTCGATCGCGCCTCCGTCGAAGACGATCTCGCCGCGGCTCCTGAGCAGCCGGACGATCGCCATCGCCAGCGTCGTCTTGCCGCTTCCCGACTCGCCGACGACGCCGAGGCTGTGGCCCTGGCGGACGCGCAGCGACACGTCGTCGACGGCCACCAGCGTCTTCTTCCGCGGCCAGCCGCGCAGGGGGAACTCCACGGTCAGGTCCTTCGCTTCGACCAGAGCCGGCGCGTCGTCCTCGGGGATCGGGCAGGCGCCGCGGGGCTCGGCGTCGATCAGCTTGCGCGTGTAGGGGTGGCGCGGGCGCTGGAAGACGTCGGCGGTGGCCCCCTCCTCGACGACGCGCCCCTGCTCCATCACGTACACGCGGTCCGCCATCGCGCGGACGATGCCGAGGTCGTGGGTGATCAGCAGCAGCGCCATGCCGAGGCGCTCCTGCAGTTCCTTGATCAGAGCGAGGATCTGCGCCTGGACCGTGACGTCGAGCGCCGTCGTCGGCTCGTCGGCGATCAGCAGGTCGGGGTCGCCCGCGATCGCCATCGCGATCATCACCCGCTGGCGTTGGCCGCCGGAGAGCTGGTGGGGGTAGGAGTCGAGCCGTTCGCGCGCCTCCTGGAGGCCGACGAGCTCCAGCAGTTCGACGGTGCGTTCGAGGGCCTCGTTTCCGCGCAGCCCGCCGTGCAGGGCCAGCACTTCCTCGACCTGCTTGCGGATCGTGTGGAGCGGGTTCAGCGAAGTCATCGGCTCCTGGAAGACCATGGAGATCCGGCTGCCGCGGATGGCGCGCATCTGCGGCTCGTCGGCGCCGATGACTTCGTCGCCGTCGACGAGGATCGAGCCGGTCGGGTGCGAGGCGCGGGGGTAGGACAGGAGTTGGAGGACCGAGAGTGCGGTGACGGACTTGCCGGAGCCGGACTCGCCGACGAGGGCGACGGACTCGCCGCGGTCGAGTCGCAGGTCGAGCCCGTGGACGACCTGGACGCCGTCGAAGGCGACGGCGAGGTTGGAGATCTCGAGAAAGGGGGTTGCGGTCATCCAGGTGCTACTCGCAGAGCAAATTGGTCGCCGCTGCGCGGCGCGCTTTCTGGCCGCCTTCGGCGGCAGCGGGTCAGAAGACCCGCGCACCCAGCGGAGGGCGCCGGTGCGATCACGACGGAGTCCCGGTCCTTCGCGGGTCGAAGGCGTCGCGGAGGGCTTCGCCGATGAAGATGACGAGGGTGAGCAGGGTCGCCAGGGTGAAGAAGGACACGAGGCCCAGCCAGGGGGCGTGCAGGTTCATCCGGCCCTGGGCGAGGAGCCGGCCGAGCGAGGGCGAGTCGGCGGGCAGGCCGAAACCGAGGAAGTCGAGCGAGGTGAGCAGGGTGATCGACCCGGTGAGGATGAAGGGCAGGAAGGTCAACGTGGCGACCATCGCGTTGGGCAGGACGTGGCGGCGGACGATCGTCCGGTCCCCGACGCCCAGAGCGCGGGCGGCGGTCACGTACTGGAAGTTGCGCGCGCGCAGCACTTCCGCCCGCACGACGCCCACCAGCGCCATCCAACTGAAGGCCACCAGGATGCCGAGGAGCCAGAACACGTTCGACTCCACGATGCTGGAGAGGATGATCAGCACGAAAAGCACCGGCAGCCCGGCCCAGATCTCGATCAGGCGCTGGCCGAAGAGGTCCACCTTGCCGCCCAGATAGCCCTGGACGGCGCCCGCCAGCACGCCGATGATCGAACTCAGCGCGGTGAGCACCAGACCGAACAGGAAAGACAGCCGGGTCCCGTAGATGAGGCCGGCGAGGACGTCCTTGCCGACGTCGTCCGTGCCCAGCCAGTGCCGGGCCGACGGCGGATAGGGAGCCGGGCCGGGTAGCTCGTAGTCGATCGTGTCGTGGGCGTAGGGGATCGGCGGCCAGATCATCCAGCCGCCGGCGTCGCGAATGAGGTCCTTGACGAACTGCTCGCGGTAGTCGGCTTCCGTCTCGAACACGCCGCCGAACTCGGTCTCGGCGTACGTCGCGACGATCGGGAAGTAGAGCCGCCCCTCGTGGCGAACGACCAGGGGCTTGTCGTTGGCCAGCACCTCGGCGAACAGCGTCGCGCCGAAGATGACGAGGAACACTCGCAGCGACCACCAGCCCCGGCGGTTCGCCTTGAAGGCCGCCCAACGCCTCTTCGCGAGCGTGCTCACACTTCCCTGCTCTCGAAGTCGATCCGCGGATCCGTCAGCGTGTACGTGATGTCCGTCAGAAGCTGCAGCACCAGCGCCAGCAGCGTCGAGATGTACAGCGTCCCGAAGATGATCGGGTAGTCCCGCGTGACGATCGCCTCGAAGCCGAGGAGCCCGAGCCCGTCGAGCGAGAAGATGATCTCGGCCAGCAGCACGCCGGTGAACAGCGCCCCGACCAGCGCCCGCGGGAAGCCGGCGATGATGATCAGCATCGCATTGCGGAACACGTGGCCGTAGAGCACCCGCCGCGTCCGCAGGCCCTTCGCCTTGGCCGTCAGCACGTACTGCTTGTGAATCTCGTCGAGGAACGAGTTCTTCGTCAGCATCGTGAGCGTCGCGAAGCTGCCCGCCACGAGGGCCGTGATCGGCAGCACGAGGTGCCAGAAGTAGTCCTTCACCTGCGCCCAGAGACCCAGATCGCCGAAGTCCTCGGACACCAGGCCCCTGAGCGGGAAGTACTCGATCATCCCGCCGCGCGCGAAGAGCACGATGAGCAGGACGGCGAGGATGAACGCGGGAATCGCGTAGCCGACGAGGATCACGACGCTCGTCCAGACATCGAACGGCGAACCGTCGGCGGTCGCCTTGCGAATGCCGAGCGGAATCGACACGGAGTAGACGATCAGCAGCGTCCAGAGCCCCAGGGACATCGAGACCGGAAGCCGATCCAGGACGAGGTCGATGACCGGCACGTCCTGGTAGAAGCTCTCACCCAGGTCGAAGCGCAGGTAGTCGCGCAGCATGATGAAGAAGCGGACGTGCGCCGGCTTGTCGAAGCCGAACTGCCGCTCCAGTTCCTCCACGAGGGCGGGGTCGATGCCGCCGGTGGGCTCCAGCTCTGCCGGGAGGGTCGAGCCGGCCGCGCCGCCGAGCACGCCGACCCCCGCGTCGACGCCCATTCCCTGCAGCCGGGCGAGGGCCTGGTCCACCGGACCGCCAGGCGCCGCCTGGACGATGACGAAGTTGATCAGCAGCACGCCGACCAGGGTCGGCACCATGAGAAGGACCCGGCGCAGGATGTAGAGCGGCATGCTGTGCGGCGGGCGGCGTCGACGGTCTGGGCGCTAGCGGGTCTCGCCCAGCGCCGCGTCCACCCGGGCGCTCTTCTCCGCGTCGAACCACCAGAGATACGGGAAGCCGGTCCAGTTCAGGTGCTCGCGGCCCAGCGGCGGATGGCCGAAGCGGTCCCAGTAGACGAGATGGCGTCCCTTGGGGGCGCCCTCGGGGATGACGTAGAAGCTCCACAGCAGGACGCGGTCGAGCGCCCGGCCGGCGATGTACATCTCCTCTTCCGTCTCGGCGGCGATCACCTTCTCGATCAGGGCGTCCACCGCGGGGTTGCTCATGCCCGCGTAGTTGCCGAGGTCCGGCAGGTCGGCGCTCTGCGAGTGCATGTAGGAGCGCATGCCGGCCGGCCGGGGGATGCGGAAGGTGTAGATCTTCTGCACCGTCATGTCGAAGTCGTACCGGCGCGCGCGGTTCGTGTAGATGTTCGCCTCCACCCGCCGCAACGTCGCCTCGATGCCGAGCCGTTTCAGGTTCTCGACGTAGGGCACCAGCATCCGTTCGTGCTCGCGGAAGCGGACCGTGATCTCGAATTCGAGCGGCTCCCCCGTCCCGGCGTTGACGCGCCGGAAGTCGCGGACGACCCAGCCGGCCTCCTCGAGCAGCTCGCCGGCTCGCAGCAGCGCCTCCCGGTCGCGGCCGAAGCCGTCGTTCACCGGCAGCGTGAACTCGTGCGTGAACACGCGCTCCGGGACGTGCTCCCGCAACGGCTCGAGCAGCGCCAGCTCCTCGGGCGACGGCAGGCCGCGGGCCGCCATCTCCGAACCCATGAAGTACGTCGTGTTCCGCCGCAGGGCGCCGTACTGGAGGGTCCGGTTGCCCCAGTCGAAGTTGTAGGCGAGGGTCAGCGCCTCGCGGACCCGGATGTCCTGGAAGAGCGGCCGGCGGGTGTTGAAGACGACGGCCCAGTGCATCCCGTAGGTCGTCGCCATCCGGTAGGTCTCCTTGTTGAAGAGACCGCTCTCCACCTCGGCGAAATCGTAGGACGTGGCGAACTCCCGCTCGTCCTGTTCGCGCCAGTAGTCGACGACGCGCGCCCGCAGCGCCTGAATCCCCGCCTTCATGTCGCGGAAGTAGAGGACCCTGATGCGGTCGAAGTTGTGGTGGCCGCGGTTCCAGTTCAGGTCCCTGCCCCAGTAGTCGGGGACCCGTTCGTAGACGATCCGCCGGCCGGCGTCCACCTCGGCCACGCGGTAGGGGCCGTTTCCCAGCGGCGGGTCCAGGGTGGTCGCCAGGAAGTCCCGGTCCCGCCAGTAGTGCTTCGGCATCGGCCGGAAACCCCCCGCCTCCATCACCGCGCGGCGGGTCCTGCCGCCGGGGCCGAAGAGGAAGCGGAACGAACGCTCCCCGAGGCGTTCGACGCCCTCGACGTGCCGCCAGGCCGCCCGGAAACTGACGGCGCCTTCGGCCTTGAGGGTTTCGAAGGTCCAGACGACATCGTCGACGGTGACCGGCACGCCGTCGTGCCAGTGCGCCTCGGGCCGGAGCGTGTAGGCGACCCAACCGTAGTCGTCGGCCACCTCGACCGTCTCGCACAGCAGGCAGTAGACGCTCGAAAGCTCGTTCTCGGATGCCTTCATCAGGCCGTCGAAGGCGAGCGTCAGGCGCGCCGCGTCGCTGTAGATTTCTATTCGCCCCTTGTCGACGTAGGGGTTCAGGTTGTTGAAGGTGCCCGAGAGCCAGGTGCGCATCTCGCCGCCCTTGGGCGCGTTCGGGTTGGCGTAGGGAAAGTGCGGAGTGTCCGCGGCGTACCGCGGTTCACCGAAGTAGGCGATCGCGTGGGTCGGACCGGTGCTCGCCTGGGCTCCCAGCGCCGCGGCGGCGCCCAGGCAGCACAGCGCGCCGATGGCGGCCGCAGCGGCGACGCGGAAACCGGCCGGGGCGGATGAGGCGGGGTTCACGGCTCGTCACAATAGCCGAGGGCGGCGGCCGGACTGAGCCGCAGTACACTCTTCGCCCGCCTTCAAACGACGAACAGAAGGGATCGGGTGTGAACGACGTCTCGAGACCCGTGGCCGCGGCCACGGACGCCCCGCGCAGTACGGATCGCTACCTCGGCGAGGACGCGGCCTCGCGGTCGCTCTACGAGCGCGCCCTCGACGTCATGCCCGGCGGCAACAGCCGCCACACGCTGGTCATGGACCCATACCCGATCTACGCGGCGTCGGGGCACGGCTGCATCGTGACGGACGTCGAAGGCCAGGAGCGCATCGACTTCGTCAACAACTACACCTCGCTGATCCTCGGGCACTCGCACCCCGGGGTGACGGAGGCGGTCGCCCGGGTGATCGGGAACGGCACGGCGTTCTCGCTGCCGACCGAGACGGACATCCGCCTCGCCGAGCTGCTGGTGGAGCGCATCCCCTACATCGACCAGGTCCGGTTCGCGAACTCCGGTAGCGAGGGCGTGCTGCTGGCGATCCGGGCGGCGCGCGCGGCGACCGGCCGCAGCAAGATCGCGAAGTTCGAGGGTTGCTACCACGGCATCTACGACTACGCGCAGGCTTCCGACAGCTCCCGGCCGAAGAACTGGGGCGAGTCGGAACGGCCGGCGACCACGCTCGAGCCGAGCATGGCGAAGAGCCTCGAGACGGAGGTCGTCACGCTGCCGCTCAACGACATCGAGGTTTGCGGCGCCCTGATCGACGAGCACGGGGACGACCTGGCGGCCGTCGTGCTGGATCCGCTGCCCGCCGCGCTCGGGTTGATTCCGCCTAGAGCCGACTTCGTCGCGGCGATCCGGGCCAGGACGAGGGAGTGCGGTGCCCTCCTGATCGCGGACGAGGTGTTGTCCTTCCGCATCGACTACCGCGGCGCCTGCCATCGCTTCGGGATCGAGCCGGACCTCGTCTCGCTGGGCAAGATCATCGGCGGCGGCTTCCCCGTCGGCGCGGTGGCGGGCAAGGCGGACGTGATGAAGGTCTTCGACCACCGCGACGGCGAGCTCGTCCACCACGGCGGCACCTACAACGGCAACCCCGTGACGATGGTCGCGGGCTACGAGACGATGAAGCGCCTGACGCCGGACGTCTTCGCCGAGTTCGACCGGCTCGGCGACCGGGTCCGCGACGGGCTGCAGGAAGTGCTGCGTAGACACGGCATCGAAGCGGTCGCGACCGGCCGCGGCTCGCTCTTCTCCGTCGTGCCGGGGAACGAACCGCCGAAGGACTTTCGCGCCGTCTTCACCGCCCGCTCGGCCGCGCCGCAGCTCCAGAAGATCGCCCTGGAGATGCTGAACCGGGGCATGCTGATGGGCGCCCGCGGCCTGTTCGGCGCGCTGTCGACGCCGATGGGCGACGCGGAGATCGACCGCTTTCTCGAAGCCGCCGACGGCGCCGCCCACTGGGACTCTCCACCCTTTAGCAAGGGTGTTGATGGGAGATTCTCGTTCAAGCGGCCTGCACGAGGTGGCGTTTCTGGGGGTCGAAGAGAGCACGGTTCCGGAGCATGGCGCAGGCGACGCCGAGGAGTCGGTCGACGA
>JAJEBV010000014.1 GCA_022822365.1 Thermoanaerobaculia bacterium
CGCGCGCTCGGCGTCGTCCAGATCCGGTCGCCCCGCAGAATCGGCAAGTGGAGTTCAAGTTCGCTCTGAGCGCCGGAACGGGCCGCGAACAGGGTCGCGTCTCCGTCCAGCGCGCCGACGAAACTGTAGACGCCGGCGAGGCCCTCCGCCTGTTCCTGGCCAGGAGTGTTCGCGGCCCAGGCGGCGGATGCGGCAAGGACCATCGGCAACGCGAGAACGCTGATCGGAAGCGGGTGTCTCATCTCTCGGTCCCCTCAGAGGAATCGGAGCGAAGGAAAGTTACCACTCCTTCCAGCAATCCGCGTGCCAGGGCGTGGGGGCCGGACCCGCACTTGACATCGCACTCCCGACGGAGGAGCGGAGCGGTTCGTGTGGGACACGCTTGTCACCTCCAGGGGACGGCCGGAGCGTAGTCGGTACCTTCCCGTATGATGCCAACAGCCCCCGCGTGGCCCACCGAGCGCATGACCGTCCTTCCCATTCGTCAATATCCGGATCCGGTGCTGCGGGCACGATGCGCGCCTGTAGTTGACTTCGGGCCCGATCTGAGACGGCTGGTCGAGGACATGATCCAGACGATGCACGATGCCCCCGGCGTCGGCCTCGCGGCGCCGCAAGTCGGCGTGGAGTTGCGCGTCGCGGTTGTTGATGCCACGGCGGGCGTGGATCCGGGAGCGGTCCGGGTGCTCGTGAACCCGGAGATCCTCGATACCGCGGGTGTCGATACGGAAACCGAAGGCTGTCTGTCGATTCCCGACTTCACGGAGCAGGTCACCCGGCCCGCCTCCGTCCGGGTCGCCGCCCGCGACCTGGAGGGGAGGGCGTACGAGGTCGACGCGGACGAGCTCGAAGCGAGGGCGATCCAGCACGAGCTGGACCACCTGGACGGCATCCTGTTCGTCGACCGTCTCCGCGGATTGCGCCGCCAGCGCGCCCGGAGCTTCCTCCGCCGTCTGCGGTCGCCCGAACCGGCCGTCGCCGGCGGCAACTGAGACCTCCGCGTCCGCCGGAATCGGTGCGCGTTCCGATGGCAGCGACGGTCCTCGCCACGGTGTTCCTGCTCGCCTGCGAGAGTGGGGGAGGAAGTCCGACTGCTCCGGCGAGCCCGGTCACGACCGGCGGGGTCAGCTTCTCGCCTGCCTCGCCCAACGACGCCGCGATCGCTCTGCGTGGCGGCGCGAGCGGGTCGGCGCTCGAGATCGAGGTCTACGCCGTCGGCGTCGACGATCTCTACGGCCTGAGCTTCGAACTTCAGTTTCCGGCGGACCTGCTGCGCTACGAGAGTCACGGACAGGGCGTCTTCCCGAACATGGAGGTGACGGAGACGGCAGCGGGCCGACTCCTCGTGGGCGCCACCTACCTGGGACCGGTCGCCGGCCTGTCCGGCAGCGCCGCGATCGTCGTCGTCAACTTCACCGCCATCGCCAACGGCAGCGGCCGCCTCGACTTCGGCGGCGAGGAGGCCTTCGACAGTTTCGGCGATCGCCTGGCCCTGAACTGGCACGGAGGAACGGTCGCGATCGACCTCTGAGAACGCCCCCGGGCCGGTGACTTCGATGCCTGGACCGGGGGCGACACGCGTTGCTACTGTCGCTCCTTCACTCCCGGCTGCCTCCTGTAGCCGACGGAGCCACCAGTGAAACTCTTCAACTCTCTCGGACGGCGTCTGCAGGAGCTCGAGCCGCTCGAGCCCGGCCACATCCGGCTCTACACCTGCGGTCCCACGGTCTACGACCGTGTGCACATCGGCAACCTGCGCACGTTCATGTTCGAGGACGTCCTGCGCCGCACGCTCCAGTTCCACGGCTACCGGGTCACACAGGCGATGAACCTCACCGACGTCGAGGACAAGATCATCGCCGCGGCGCTCAAGGCGAAGGTCGACATCGAGACCTTCACGGCGCCCCATGTCGGGTCGTTCTTCGAGGATCTGGCCACTCTTCGCATTGAACGTGTGGAGCATTACCCCCGGGCGACCGAGCACGTCGCCGAGATGGTCGCCATGATCGAGCGTCTGCAGGCGACCGGTCACGCCTACCGCGCCGACGACTCGGTCTTCTTCCGGATCGCCGCCGACCAGGATTACGGAAAGCTGTCGGGAATCGACCTCGATCAGGTTCGTCGGGGCCAGCGCGTGCAGAGCGACGAGTACGGCAAGGAAGATGCGCGCGATTTCGTCCTCTGGAAGGGGGCGAAGGAGGGCGAACCCAGGTGGCCGTCACCCTGGGGCCCGGGACGGCCGGGATGGCACATCGAATGCTCGGCGATGAGTCAGAAGTACCTGGGCAAGACGTTCGACATCCACTGCGGAGGCGTGGACAACCTCTTTCCCCACCACGAGAACGAGATTGCCCAGAGCGAGTCGGCCAACTGCTGTCCGCAGGCGCGCTACTGGCTTCACTCGGAGCACCTGACGGTGGACGGCGAGAAGATGTCCAAGTCCCTCGGCAACTGCTACACCCTGGGCGACCTTCTCGACCGCGGCCTTTCCGCCCGCTCGATCCGCTATCTGCTGCTGTCGGTTCACTACCGCCAGCAACTGGACTTCACGTTCGACAAGCTGGCCGAGGCCGACCGCGCACTGAAGCGCGTCGACGACATGCGCTTCAGACTCGCCCACGGGGTGGAGAAGGACAACGATCCGGCACGGCTGGAACAGGCTGCCGGCGACTTCGAGACCGCTTTCGCGGCCGCCCTCGCGGACGACCTGAACACGGCAGCCGCGCTGGGCGCGCTCTTCACGTTCGTGCACGAGGTGAACGGCCTCATCGACCACGGCCTGCCGGCCGGCGGCAGGACCCGGGTAGAGGCCTGCCTCGGCCGGGCCGACGAGGTCCTGGCCGTACTCGACGCCGCGGCCTGGGCCGAGTCCACGGAGGCCGGGGGCGGGCTGAGCGACGCCGAGATCGACGCCCTGGTCGCGGCCAGGAGCGAGGCACGGGCAAGCCGCGATTTCGCCGCGGCAGACCGGATTCGCGAGCAACTGAGCGAGGCCGGAGTGGTCGTCGAGGACGCACGCGACGGCAGCCGCTGGAAGCGATCCTGAGCGGACCGGGCGCCGTGTGTCCTGGTCCGGAATCGCCGCCGCGCCTGAGCGGCGCGGAGGCCGAGCGGGCCGCAGCCGAGCTGCTGGAGGCCGGAGGCCACCGGATCCTGGAGCGGAACTTCGACTCGCCGGTCGGCGAACTCGACCTGATCACGATGGACGGCGACACGCTCTGCTTCGTGGAAGTCAAGGCGCGCTTCGACCCGCGATTCGGCGGCGGCGCCGCGGCCGTGGATCGCCGCAAGCGAGGGCGCCTGGTGCGAGGCGCGGAGGCTTTCCTGTGCCAGCCGGAACGGGCCGCCCTGCGGCGCCACCCGTGCCGTTTCGACGTCGTGACGGCGACCTGGTCGGGCGACGACGGCGACTGGAGCTTCACGCACTATCCCGACGCGTTCACGGTCGACGACGCCGGCCGCCGGAGCTGGCTCTGAGTCGAGACGGCGAGTTGACACTGTCGAGAGGAGGGCCGTATTCTCACGCATCAGGGCCTGCCGGTTGCACGGCCGGGTTCGCTCGGGCGCGGGAATAGCTCAGTGGTAGAGCACAACCTTGCCAAGGTTGGGGTCGCGGGTTCGAATCCCGTTTCCCGCTCCATGCGATCCACGCGGCCTGAAACCGGTAGCGAGGTCCCCCGAGGCGACGTGGCCAAGTGGTAAGGCGAGGGTCTGCAAAACCCTTATTCGCCGGTTCGAATCCGGCCGTCGCCTCCAGACTTTCGACTCGCAACGCAAGGGCCGGAGTGGCGGAACGGCAGACGCAGGGGACTTAAAATCCTCCGCCCAGCAATGGGCGTGCGGGTTCGAATCCCGCCTCCGGCACCACGACTTCCGGCGTCACGCGTCCCCTGCGGGGACTTGCCGTGTTCTTTCAGCCTCCGCCCAGTAGTGGGCGTGCGGGTTCGAATCCCGCCTCCGGCACCACCGTTCACAGGCCACGGAGGCGGGCCGGGCCGGCAACTGGTACTCTCCCGGTCCGAAATGGATCGAACCCTGGCCGACGTGGCCGACGCCAGCGACGGGCGGTTGCTTGAGATCGCCGAGGTGACCGGCACCGACGCCGACAGCAGACGCCTCCGGGAGATCGGTTTCTGCGCCGGAGCGCCGGTTCGCTTCATTCGCCGGGCGCCGCTCGGCGATCCCGCGATGTACGAGCTTCGCGGTGCGCTGATGAGCCTGCGCCGCAGCGAGGCGCGGCGGATCCGGGTCCATCGGGCCGGCGCATGACGACACTGGTCCGGCTGCGACCGACCACGCCGCCGAGGCGGCCGGGGCGTATCGCGATTCTGGGGGCGCCGAACTCGGGCAAGACGACCCTGTTCAACGCCCTCACGGGGCATCGGGCCAAGGCGGGGAACTACCCGGGGGTCACGGTCGACCGCCGTGAGGGCGATCTTCAGCGAAGGTTCGGAGCCGACGGTGTCCGGCTGGTCGACCTGCCCGGCGTATACAGTCTGGAGCCGCAATCGGAAGACGAGACGGTCGCGGTCCGGGTGCTCGAGGGCGGCTTCGGCGAGGCGCCGCCGGACGGCGTCGTCGGGGTCGTCGACGCCACGACGATCGAACGGGGGTTGCCTCTCCTGGCCGAAGCCGCCGGCCTGGGCCTTCCGGTCTGTGTCGCCCTGACGATGATCGACGAACTGAAGGCGCGACACGGCGAGATCGACCCGAAGGAACTTCAGGACCGACTCGGTGTGCCGGTGGTCGGAGTGGTCGGCAACCGCGGCCTCGGCATCGACGATCTCGGCGCGTTGGTCAGTTCGCCCTGGGACTGGACCCCGGGTCCCGGCCTGCTGCATGGCGCGGAGGCGAAGACGCCGGAGGACCGATTCGGCTGGGCGCGCGAGGTTCTGGGCGCCTGCCGCCGGCAGGCCCCGGAACCGAACCGCTGGACCCGGCGCCTGGACCGCTTCCTGCTTCACCCGGCCATCGGCTCCGCGGTCTTTCTGGCCTTCGTGGCGTTCTTCTTCCAGGCCATCTTCACCTGGGCCACTCCCGCCATGGACTTCCTGTCCGGGCTGATGGACGGGCTCGCGGACCAGATCCTGGCGACGCTGCCGGACACTGCGTTCACCCGGCTTCTTGCCGACGGGGTGATCCGCGGCGTCGGCGCGGTGATCGTCTTTCTTCCGCAGATCGTGCTCCTGTTCACGGTCATCCTGTTCCTTGAAGCCTGCGGTTACATGGCCCGGGCCGCGTTCGTCGTCGACCGCGTGATGGGTTGGGTCGGGCTGGAGGGCCGCTGTTTCATCGCCCTCCTGTCCTCCTACGCATGCGCGGTTCCAGGCATCATGGCGACCCGGACGATTCCCTCGCCGCGCGACCGACTGACGACGATCCTGGTTGCTCCGTTCGCGACCTGCTCGGCCCGTCTGCCCGTCTACATCCTGCTGATCGCGGCGTTCATCCCCGCCGACCCGGTGTTGGGCCCCTTCACCTGGCAGGGGCTCACGCTGACGGGCCTCTACTTCCTGGGCACCGGGGCCGCGTTGCTGTCGGCGGCCGTGTTCAAGCGCGGTCTGCTGCGCGGCGCTACGTTGCCGTTCTACCTCGAACTGCCGCCGTACCGGTTGCCCCGGCCCAGTGACATCGCTCTCGGCGTCTGGGACCGCGCGAAGCTCTTCCTCCGACGAGCCGGCACGATCATCCTGGCCGCCAGCGTCGTTCTCTGGTTCCTGCTCAACCTCCCGCGGCGTCCGGCCGACCCTCAACTCTCCGTGACGGAAAACCAGCGGGCGGTCCTGGAGGGGAGCTACGCGGCTTCCGCCGGGCGGCTGCTGGAACCCGTGTTCGCGCCCATGGACTTCGACTGGCGGATCAACGTCGGCCTGGTCGCCTCGCAGGCTGCCCGCGAAGTGATGGTTGCCACGCTGGCGCAGATCTACGCCCACGAGGGCGAGGACGGAGAGGGTCTCGGCGTCCTGCTGGCCGGCAGCGGGGAAGGCGGCGCGCCGCCGCTCCTGTCGCGGGCTTCCGCGCTTGCCCTGCTGGTCTACTTCGCCTTCGCGATGCAGTGCATGTCGACGCTGGCCGTGATCCGACGGGAGACCGGGGGTTGGCGATGGCCGGTCTTCACGTTCGCGTACATGAACGGCCTGGCCTGGCTGAGCGCCTGGCTGACCTTCGTCCTCGCCTCGGCGGCCGGCGCCTGACTACCCGGTCAGGCGCCGACGAATCGCGGCGGACGCCGTTCGGTCATGGCTCGCACCCCTTCCGCGAAGTCCGCGGTCTGCCGTAGCCGATTCTGCTCGGCCTTTTCGTGGTCGGTAGCCGTGCGGATCTCGGCCGCCAGCTGTCCGCGCATCATCTCCCGGATCGAGCGCACCGCGAGCGGCGCCGAAACGGCGATCTCCGCGGCAAGCTCCCGTGCCCGCGCGCGCACCTGGTCCAGGGGCACGAGATCGTCGCAGAGACCGATCCGGAGGGCTTCCTCGCCCTTCACCCGACGGCCGGTGTAGAACAGCTCCATCGCCCGCTGGGGACCGACCACGCGCGGCAGCGTCACGGTCAGGCCGAAACCCTGGACGAACCCCAGACGCGCGAAGTTGGCGGCGAAGCGCGCTTCGGGGCAGGCGACCCGGAAGTCCGGCATCAGCGCCAGTCCCAGACCGCCGCCGACGGCGGCGCCCTGGACCGCGGCCACGATCGGGGTCTTCGTGTCGAACAGGCGAACCGCCTCGTCGTAGAGATGGCGCTCACCGCCGTCGCCGGTCGCGTCCCGCCGCGCGTTCAGGTTCGCGCCTGCGCAGAAGTGCTTGCCCTCCGAGCAGAGCACGGCCGCGCGGCAGTCGTCGCGCTCGTCCAGTTCCCCGATCGCCGTCGCCAGTTCGCCGATCAGGTCGAGATCGAAGAAGTTGTTGGGCGGCCGGTGAATCTCGATCTCGGCGACGAGGTCGTCACCGATCGTCACCGTCACTTCGCCGTTGCCCGGGCTGCCGTCGCTCATCTCACTCCTCGCTTCCTGGTTCCCGTTTGCGGGGAGTCTAGGAGGTTGCGCCGTGAAACGCTACGCGTGAGTGGGCGGCGCTAACCGCCCGGAACCGGCGCGGCCGTGCCCTGGCCCCGGTAGTCGCCGAACAGCATCTCGACTCCGAAGCGCAGGATCGGCACGGAGTCCCTGGGCCGGCCCGGTTCCTCGCGACGCCAGGCCAGGGCGGGACCGATCTCGAGGAAGAGCCACTCCCGGAGGATCTGCTGCCGGTAGATGAACCGCACGAAGTAGTTCTCCACGAGAACCGGTGCGCCGGTCTCGCCGTTGGCGCCGATCTGGTGCGCGAGGGCGCGGCGGCGGCCCAACCGGTGGTAGTAGCTCAACTCGGTGAACCAGTCCGCCCCCCTGGTGATGTCCGAGACCTTGCCGGCACCGCGCCATCGCAGCATGGAACCGGCCGGAAAGGCGTGTTCGTAGTCGATCCGGGTTGCCAGCCCCCAGCCGTCGTCCCGCTCCCAGAACAGGGTGTGCCGGAAGCGGACCAGATCCGTCTCCGAGAGAAAGGAACGGTGCTTGTAGCGAGCCCGGACCCAGGGCTCGACGGGGAAGTTGAAGTTCATGCCGAGGTCGAAGTCGAGGTCGCTGTTGCGGCTCGAGATCGGCCGGTAGCCGAGTCCCACCAGCCACTCGTCGTCTTCGGGGTCGAACATTCGCGGCAGCGAAGTCGCCCCGCGGCGCTGGGCGTCCTCCAGGAGGTCCTCCCGGTCGTCGCGACCGATGAAGGCGTTGAGACGGCGTTCCATGTTCGGGAAGTGGAGACGGGCGCGAAAACTCAGGTCGTCCTCGAACCCGTAGTCCTCGTCCCAGACCACTCCAACGAAGGCGCGCCCGTAGGTCGCTTCCAGCTTCTCGTCCAGGCGGTAGTCGCCGAACAGGTGGTCGAACCACAGGGCTGTCTCACAGGCGGTGCGATGGAGGCCGCGATTGAGCCAGTCGATCCACGATCGTCCCTCCAGGTACTCGGAAGCGCAGGGATCGGCCTCCTCCGTGGCGGTCTCGACGGCGCCGGCCGCTGCACCGGCCAGCGGATCGCCCTCCGGCTCCTGGCCGGCCGCGGCGGCGCTGATCAACACACCCAGACAGGCCAGCGCCGGCCAAGCGAGCGACGCGAACGGAGAGGCACGTTGGTCCATGGGCTCGTCGCCTCATCTTGGCACGGGACACGAAATCCGCAGGCTCGCCAGAGGGGCCTCTGGAGCTCCCTGCGGCGCTAGGCTAGGAGTCTGGAGGAAACGTGCGCGCGCCGGTCGAAACCACCCACAGTCTGCCCCACAGCGAGGAGTCGGAGCGTGCGGTCCTGGCCGCGATCCTGCTTGACGCGGAGCGGCACCTGGCCGCTACCTCCAGTCGACTGAAGCCCGAGGACTACTACTTCGAGCGCCACCGACTGCTGTACGAAGCGATGCTGGCGCTTCAGGAGGCGGAGAGTCCCATCGACCTGCGCACGCTCCAGGCCCGACTGGAGCAACGCGGCGAGTTCGAATCGGCCGGCGGCGTGGCCTATCTGGCCACGCTCGAGGTCGACCTGCCCGACCTGGGCCGGGTGGACACCTACGTCGAGATCATCAAGGAACGAGCTCTACGGCGGCGTCTGATCGACGCCTGCACGAAGATCTACAGGACGGCGCTGGACGGCGGCCTGGAAGCCCAGCAGGCCCTGGCCGAGGCCGAACGGGAGGTCATGGACCTGAGCGAGGAGGCCGTATCGAGGACCTTCGTGCCGCTCGACCAGATCTACCGGGAGGCGATCGAGCAACTCGAACAGAACGGGGCGAACGAGTTCCCGGGCCTGCGCACCGGATTCGTCGACCTCGACCGGATGACCCACGGCCTGCAGCCGGGCAACCTGGTTATCGTCGCCGGCCGGCCGGGAATGGGGAAGACGAGTCTGGCGCTGAACATCGCCGCTCATGTCGCTCATCAGGAGGGTCGAGCCGCGGGTTTCTTCTCGCTGGAGATGAGCGAGCGGGAGATCGGCATGCGGGTCCTGTGTTCGACGACCGACATCCCGTTTCATCGGCTGCGCGGCGGCCAGTTGTCGCCGCGGGACTGGAGACGCCTGCACGAGGCGGTCTCCAGCAGTCGTGACTCGCCGCTGTTCATCGACGACTCGGCGAACCCGTCGCTGCTCGAGGTCGCGTCCAAGGCGCGTCGCCTGAAGGCGCAGAGCGGCCTCTCGCTGCTGGTCGTCGACTATCTCCAGTTGATGAACGCGGGTGGCCGGTACGAAAACCGCAACCTGGAGATTGGCGCCATCACGCGAGGCCTGAAGCAGTTGGCCAAGGAACTGGAAGTGCCGGTCGTGGCCCTGTCGCAGCTCTCGCGGCTACCGGAGCGAAGGGGCAAGGATCACCGGCCGCAGCTCGCCGATCTCCGGGAGTCGGGGAACATCGAGCAGGACGCCGACATCGTCATGTTCGTGTATCGCGAAGAGGTGTACGAGCCGGAGGATCCTGACGTCGAAGGTCTGGCCGACCTGATCATCGCCAAGCACCGGAACGGCGAGACGGGCTCCGTACGCCTCGTCTTTCTCGGCGACACGACGACGTTCCGTAACTACGACGGCCACCACGCGCCGCCGGAGGGGCCGAACTGAGCTCCAGCGCAGGCGCGCGGGTCGAGATCGATCTCGGCGCCCTGGCGGTCAACCTGGGCGCGGTGCGACAAGCGGTCGGCCAGGCCACCGTTTTCGGAGTCGTCAAGGCGGACGCCTACGGCCACGGCGCGCCGGCCGTGGCCCTGGAACTCGAGCGCCTCGGCATCGACGGTCTGGCGGTGGCGGGCGCCGCGGAAGTCGAGGAGCTCCGCGACGCCGGCTACGGCGGGCGCATCCTGCTGCTCGGCGGCCCGGAATCGTCCGCGGATCTGGATCGCGTCGTTCGCCGGAATGCAACGCCGGTGCTCACGCGCCTGGGGCAACTGACAGCCTGGAGTGCCTGGCTGGGCCGTAGCGGGGCGGGCGCGGGAGAGGCGCTGGAGGTCGTCGTCGAACTGGACACCGGCATGAGTCGGGCTGGCCTGAAACTGGCCGACTGGCCGGCCGCGCTCGACCACCTGCGCTCCGCGCCGGAGTTCCGGCTTGCGGGCCTGATGTCTCACCTGGCCGAGTCCGAACTGGCCGCAAGCTCCTTCACCGGTGAGCAGGAACGGCGCTTCGCCGCCGCCGTCGAGCTTCTCGACTCGAGTGAGCGCCGTTCCGTTCAGGTGCACCTCGCGAACTCGTCCGCGGCGCTGCGGGGCGCCTCAGTCCGCTGGACCGCGGTGCGGGTCGGCGGTGCTCTCTACGGGCTCGATCTGGCGACCCTGGTCAATGGTTCGGAAACGCCCGCCCTTCGGCCGGTCATGAGCGTGAAGGCGCCGGTCGTCGACGTGAGGCCGGTGCCGGCCGGCGCCGGCGTGGGCTACCGGCGCACCTGGCGCGCGCCCGATTCGGCCAGGATCGCCCTCATCCGGGTCGGCTACGGAGACGGCTTCAGCACGGGCTTTAGCGGCGGCGAAGTCCTCGTCAGGGAAGAGCGCTGCCCGATCGTCGGCCAGATCAGCATGGATTCGCTGACCGTCGACGTCACCCGGGTTCCGGGCGTCGCGATCGGTGACGAGTGCGTCCTGCTCGGAAGACAGGGAGAGCAGCGCATCGGCGTCGGCGAACTGGCGGCCCGCGCCGGCATCGCGGCCTACGAGGTCTGGTGCGGCCTCAACCGGCGCCTGCCGCGCCTCGTGACCGGAGCCCCCGCGGCGCGCTAGAGAACCGGGTCGCGGCCGGTGACCCGGCGGAACGCGTCGAGATAGCGCTCCCTCGTCTCGTTGACCACCTCGGGAGTCAGTTCCGGCGGTGCGGAGGCTTTGTCCCAGCCCGTCCCGGCGACCCAGTCGCGGACCGGCTGCTTGTCGAAGGAAACGGGCTCGGTACCCGGGCTCCACTGGGCCGCGTCCCAGTAGCGCGACGAATCCGGAGTCAGCACTTCGTCGATCAGGATCAGACGGCCCTCGACCATGCCGAACTCGAACTTGGTGTCGGCGAGGATGAGGCCGCGAGCGGCCGCGAGTTCCCGACCCCGGTTGAAGAGCTCGAGCGTCACTCGCCGGAGGGTCGCCGCCATCTCGTCGCCGACGCCTTCGACCAGTGTGTCGTAGTCGATGTTCTCGTCGTGGCCTTCCTCTGCCTTCGTCGCCGGGGTGAAGATCGCTTCATCCAGTTGCGCGGCCCGCGCCATCCCGGCCGGCAGGTCGTGGCCACAGGCCCGTCCCGTCTCCTGGTACTCCCGGAACGCGCTGCCGGCGAGGTAGCCCCTGGCCACGCATTCGTAAGGCACGACCTCCGCTTTTCTCACGAGCACTGACCGTCCGTTCAGGTAGTCGGCGTGTGGCTGCAGGTCGGCGGGGAAGCGGCGTACATCCGTCTCGATCAGGTGATTCGGGATGACGTCGCCGAGCCGGTCGAACCAGAAGTTCGTCAACTGGTTCAGTACCTTGCCCTTGTCCGGAATCTCCGGAGAGAGGACGAAGTCGTAGGCGGATACGCGGTCGCTGGCCACGAGCAGCAGGCGATCGCCGAGATCGTAGATGTCGCGAACCTTGCCGCGGCGGGGCTCCGGAAGACCTTCGAGGACATGCATGGCGACGGGAATGTAGCATGGGGTCCACAGGTAGGAGGAGTCCCGGGACGATGCGCACGGGAGGGCCAGAAAGAGAGGCCGCACTGTGGGTCGGAGTGCCTCCGGCGTGAAGTACGACGTCGCGACCTTCCGCGGCGATCTGTTCGGAGCGCTGACCGCCACCGTCGTCGCTCTGCCCGTGGCTCTGGCGCTCGGTGTCGCCTCCGGCATGGGAGCGGTGGCCGGCCTGCACGGCGCCATCGCCGTCGGGTTCTTCGCCGCCGTGTTCGGCGGCACGAGGTCCCAGATCTCGGGGCCCACGGCGCCGATGACCGTCGCCATGACGGTCATCCTCACGACCCATGCTTCCAACCTCACGGAGGCGCTGACCGTCGTCGTCCTGGGCGGCCTGCTCCAGATGCTCCTGGGCCTGGCGAGGATCGGCCGTTTCGTGGCGTACACGCCGTACGTCGTCGTCTCCGGTTTCATGTCCGGAATCGGCGTCATCGTCATCCTGATCCAGGTCCTGCCGTTCCTCGGCGCCCCTCCTGCAGCCGGTGGAGCGCTCGGCGCCGTTCGCGCGATGCCGGAAGCCGCGGCGGGTGCGAACCTGAGCGCTGTCGCCATCGGCGCCGTGACCCTGGCGGCCGGCTTCCTTTGGCCCCGCCGGCTCTCGCGGTACTTCCCGGGGCCCCTGCTCGCCCTCGTTCTCGGTTCCGGCGTGGGCATCCTGTGGTTGAGCGGTGCTCCGGCCCTCGGTCCCGTCCCTGCGGGGCTGCCGACGCTCAAGATCGGTCTGCCGAGCGCGGGCTTCCTGCTGCAGGCGTTCCAGCCGGCCCTGATCCTCGCGCTGCTGGGGTCGGTCGATAGCCTCCTGACATCGCTGGTGGCCGACTCGCTGACCGGCACCCGCCACAAGCCCGACCGCGAGCTGATCGGCCAGGGCATCGGCAACATGGTCTCCGGAGTGCTCGGTGGCCTGCCGGGCGCCGGCGCCACGATGGGAACGGTCGTGAACATCCGCGCCGGCGGCTCGACACCCGTGTCCGGCGCTCTGCGTGCGCTCTTCCTCCTGCTTCTCGCTCTGGGCCTCGGGCCGCTGGTCGAACCGGTTCCCCACGCCGTTCTGGCGGCGATCATGATGAAAGTGGGGTGGGACATCATCGACTGGCCGCTGCTCGCGCGCATTCACCGAATCCGCCGGGAGCACCTCTTCGTCATGCTGTTGACGTTGGGTCTGACGGTCTTCGTCGACCTCGTCACGGCGGTCGCCGTGGGGCTGATCGCGGCGGGGATGGCGCACGCGCGGCGTCTGGAGGGGCTCGAGCTCGACAGTGTGATCTCGGTCCCGCTCCTCGACCGGACGTTTGTCAGCGAGCGCGAGGAGCGAGCCAGCGTCGACCCCTACTCGGCGCGGGTCGGCCTGGTCGCACTCAAGGGGACCCTCACGGTGGCCTCCTCGAGCAAGTTGACGACCGTGATCGGCGGCGACATCAAGGACCACGAGGTCGTCATCTTCGATTTCTCGGACGCGGTCTATCTCGACGACAGCGCGGCGATGGTGATCCAGCGTCTCCTGAACGTGGCCTCGGTCGAGCAGACCGATGTCGTCATCTGCGGTCTCACGGGATCCGTCGCGAGGACTCTCCGGACGCTCGACATTCTTCGGAATCTCCCCCCGGATCGGCAGGCCGGCACGCTCGAGGAAGCGCGTCGTATCGCTCTCGGGCTGGTCGACGGCTGACGGTCGCCGGGTGTCCCCGGCGCGTGTCTCCCCGGGCCTCGCCCCGGCATCGCTTAGGCTTGCCCGCCCGGCGCGCCAGACCGGCGCGCCGGCAGGATCCGGCGTAGGGTTGTTGAAACAACCTCGCGCCTCTCGCGTCAAAGAGGAAAGACACGACGCGCCGTGCCCGTTGCGGTCAGGGCGCCGTCGAAGGAAGGAACACAGCCCGATGAACCTGTTCCCAAAGCAG
>JAJEBV010000026.1 GCA_022822365.1 Thermoanaerobaculia bacterium
AACCGAACTCAAGCTGCGACGGAGTACACTCTGTCTTCACGGGTCTCGCTCCTGTGGACTGTCCAAATGCTTGACAACACTTGGATTATCCGCGGGAAGAGGCCCGATCTCAAATCACCCCGTGAGATATGCGGGCTAGGAAGAGCTCCCCACTGGGTGCGCCGGCGCCCCCGCCGGCTGGGTGCGCGGGTCTTCTGACCCGCTGCCGCCGAAGGCGGCCAAGAACCTGCGCCGCGAAGCGGCGGCCATGTTGGGTGCCAGCTAGCCGGTGTCCCGCGGTTCGACCGTCCTGTCATCGATGGCCATGACCACAGCGTCGTGGATCGCCGGCCGGAGCCTGCGGATCGCGATGTTCTCGCGGGTCGGGTGGACCCGGTTGGTCAGGAGGACGACGATCAGTTCCAGTTCCGGGTCGATCCAGAGCGAGGTGCCGGTGAAGCCGGTGTGGCCGTAGGAGCGGGCGGAGAAGTAGCGGCCGGCGGAACTGGGGTCGGAGGGCGTGTCCCAGCCAAGCGCCCGGCTGCTTCCGGGCACGAGTTCGGCCCGGCGGGTGAAGAGGGCAACCGTGTCGGCGTTGACGATACGCCGGCCGCTGTGGACGCCGCCGTTCAGCATCGCCTGCGCGAACGTCGCGACATCGCGTGCAGTGCCGAACAGCCCGGCGTGCGGCGCCACGCCCCCCAGTGCGTGAGTGTTCTCGTCGTGGACTTCGCCGTGGGGGAGCCGCCCGCGCCAGTCGTCGGGCTCGGTTGGAGCGATCCGCTCGCGGAGAGCGGGATCGGGGAGGTAGCCGGTGTCCCGCAGCGTCAGGGGACCGAGTACCTCCTCCTGGACCAGGACGTCGAGGGGCCGGCCGGACCCGCGTTCGAGGATCTCGCCCAGCAGCAGGACGCCCAGGTCGGAGTAGATGGCCCGTTCGCGCGGTCGGGCCTCGAGCTCGCTGGCGGCGATGTGCTCGAGGTATCGGCGGCGGGCCTCGTCGCGGTCGAGACTTTCCCCCAGCTCCCGGAACAGCTCGGTGCAACAGGGCAGGCCGCTCGAGTGGGCGAGCAGGTCTCTCAGGGTCGCGTCTCCGACCGGCCGTCCTTCGAGCTCCGGCAGGTAGGCGGCGGCGGTGGCGTCGAGGTCGAGCGCGCCGGACTCGACCCGGCGCATCATCAGGGTCGTCGTCGCGATGACCTTGGTCAGGGAGGCCAGGTCGTAGATGGTCGACGGAGTGACGGCGGGAGCGTCGTCGTCCCAGGTCAGCCGGCCGGCAGCCCCTTCGAACGCGATGGCGCCGCGGCGGGCGACCAGCAGGACGCCGCCCGGAGTGACACCCTCGGCCACGGCCTTCTCCAACAGGGCGCCGGCCTGCTGGAGCCGCTCCGGGTCGAAGCCGACCGACGCGGGCGCCGCATCCTGGAGCGTGGCGGCGGCCGCAGCCGGCTCTGCCGATCCCGGTGAAGACACGTTTGACGCGGGTCTTGTCGATTGGCAGGCGAAGGAGGCGGCGAAGAGCGGAACAGCCGCCAGGAGCCGAACCGCCGGCGCATTGGTGAGTCCTCGCACGGCATCCATGGCGGGCGAAGAAGGCAACGTCGCGAGAATACCTGTTGCTATCCTCACGCCTTCGCGGAAGAAGTGAGCAGACGTCAGAAGGAGACTCGACGATGAAGAGTTCCCGGGCCGGATGGGCCATCCTGGGCGCGGTGCTGGTCGCAGCAGGTTGCGGCTATGGCGGCGACGGCGAGGAAGCCGAGACGACGATGGAGGAGGCAACGGAGGAGATGGAGAGCGACGGCACGGTGCTGCGTAACGATCCGGCGATGGATGACCTGGTTCCCGCCGGCGCCATGGTCGAGAAGGTCGCGGACGGCTTCACATTCACCGAGGGTCCGGTGTGGGTTCCCGGTGACCCCGACCGTCTCTACTTCAGCGACATCCCTCAGAACAGGGTCTACCGCTGGTCCGAAGGCGAGGGCGCGGTCGTCTTCCTCGATCCAGTCCTGCCGGACGACGCCGGTACCGGCGGCACCGGCGGCTCGAACGGGCTGGCCCTGCACCCGGACGGCCGCCTCGTTCTCTGCGAGCACGGCAACCGCGTGGTGTCGGCGATGGAGCTCGACGGCGAGCGGACGACGCTGGCCGGCAGCTACGACGGCAAGCGGCTGAACAGCCCGAACGACATCGTGTTCCACTCGAGCGGCGCCGCCTTCTTCACCGATCCGCCCTACGGCCTGCCGAACCAGTCGGAGAACAAGGAGCAGGACCACAACGGCATCTACCGCCTGGACCCGGACGGCACGGTGACGCTGCTCGAGACAGGCCAGACCCGCCCGAACGGCCTCGGCCTGTCGCCGGACGAGAAGACTCTCTACGTGGCGAACTCGGACGCGCCGCCGAACCGCTACTGGAAGAAGTACGCGGTGAACGACGACCTCACCCTGGGCGAGGGCGAGATGTTCTTCGACGCCAGCGGCATGGAGGCGCCCGGCGCGCCGGATGGCCTGGCCGTCGACGTGGACGGCAACGTCTTCGCGACCGGGCCGGGCGGCGTGATGGTCTTCTCGCCCGACGGCCGCCACCTGGGGACGGTCGCGCCGGCCGAACTGCCCGCGAACACCGCCTTCGGCGGCGACGGCAGCACGCTCTACATGACGGCGCGCACGGGGCTCTACCGCGTCACCACGAGTACCCGGGGTCTCGTATACCGGGGCGAGTGATTCACTCGTAGGCCTGCGTGGGCCTCGGCGGCAGCTTCGGCCTTGCCGACTGGCTGATTCTCCTGGCGCTCTTCGCCGCCATCACGGTGATGGCGCGCTCGCTGTCGCGGCGGCAGAAGACCGAGCGCGACTACTTCGGCGGCGCCCGGAACCTCCCCTGGTACGCGGTAGCGGCCTCCCTGGTCGCGACCGAGATCAGCGCGGTCACCTACATCAGCCTGCCCTCGATCGTCCACCGGCCGGGGGGCGACCTGACCTACCTGCAGATCGGGTTGTTCGGCTATCTCGCGGCCCGGTTGCTGGTGGCGTGGCTGCTCGTTCCCGCCTACTACCGCTACGACGTGATGAGTCCCTACGACCTGATCGAGCGGCGGCTGGGTCCCGCAGGCGCCTCGGTCCGACGGACGGCGACCGGCATGTTCTGGCTCGGAGGCGTCCTGGCCCAGTCCGCGCGGGTCTACCTTTCCGCTGTCGTCCTGGGCGTCCTGCTCCACCGGGAACTGGGATGGCTGGAACGGACGACCGGCGTGCCGCCCCACGTGGCGGCGGTGGCGGCGGTGGTCGTCGTCGCCGTGGTCTGGACCTGGCTCGGCGGCATCGCCGCGGTGGTCTGGACCGACGTCGTCCTCTTCCTGCTGTTCGTGGCCGGCGTCGCGGTCAGCCTGGGCGTCGTCGCCTGGGAGCTCGAGGCGGGCATGGCGCCGGCGCTTGGCGCGGCCTGGAGCGCGGGGAAGTTCGCGCTGTTCGACCTGTCGGCGTCCCTGACGGCGCCGTACACGCTCTGGGCGGCGCTGATCGGCGCCACGATCGGCGGCGTTGCCGCCTTCGGTACGGACCAGTTGATGGCGCAGCGCCTCTTCTGCTGCCGCAGCGCGCGGGACGCTCAACTGGCGGTGACCGCCAGCGGTGTCTCCGTGCTCGTCTCCCTCTCCTTCGCCTTCGTCGGGATCGGTCTGTGGGCCTACTACGAGCAGGTGCCGCTTGCAGGCGTCGCGGCCGAGATCGTGGCCGAGCAGCCGGACCGGGTCTTCGCCGTCTTCGCGGTCGAGGCGGTGGCCGTTGGCCTGAAGGCCCTGGTCGTCGCCGGCGCCCTGGCGGCGGCGGTTTCCAGCCTCGACTCGATCCTCGCGGCGCTCGCGCAGACGACCTCCGCGCTCCTGCGCTCCCGCACACGCCCCGGCAACGGCGTCCGCCTGCCGCGGCTGCTCGTGCTCGGCTGGGGCCTCGTGCTCGGCCTGACGTCGCTCTCGATGGAGGCGGTCGCGGCCCGCTACGACGCGCTGCTCGACCTCGCCCTGGCGATGGCCGGATACACCGGAGGCGCCCTGCTGGCGGCCGTGGCTCTGTCGCTGGCGCCGTTCGGCCGCGACGGGCGAGGTTTCCTCTGGTCCGGACCGCTCTCGGCGTTCGCCGTCTTCGCCGCGGTCTGGCATCAGGCGGCGGCGGGCTGGATCTGCCTGCTCGGATGTGTCGTGCTGCTCGCTGCCTGGCTGCGCATGGACGGCCGCGGCCGCCCGGCCGCCAGCCTCTTCCTGGTCCTGGGCGCCGGCGGGGTGCTGGCCCTGTGGGGCTGGGCCGAGGGTCCCGGCGGCGCGGTGCTTGCGTGGCCGTGGTACGTGCCGCTGGGTGCCGTGGTTGCCTGGGTGTGGGGCCTGGGGCTGAGTGGGCGCGGCGAACCGGGGGGTGTTAGCGTGACGGCATGAGCGAGCAGGAGGGCGCCACGCGGAGGCAGGTGATGGCCGCGGCGGGCGCGCTGGGCGCGGCTGCAGTGGCTGGCGCGGCTTGCGCCCCCTCAGGCCGTGACGCGGACCGGCGGACGGACGACGCGCCGGCGGCGCCGGTCGACGGCTTCGAACTCGAGGAGGCCACGATGGCCGACCTGGGACGGCAGATGGCGGACGGCGAGCGGACGAGCGCCCAGATCACCAGGCTCTACCTCGACCGCATCGAGGCCCTCGACGGTCAGGGGCCGACGCTGCGCTCCGTCATCGAGACGAACCCGGACACCCTCGAGATCGCGGAGGAGCTCGACCGCGAGCGCGCCGCCGGAAACGTGCGCGGCCCGCTGCACGGCGTCCCGATCCTGCTGAAGGACAACATCGCCACCGCCGACCGCACGACGACCACCGCCGGTTCGCTGGCCCTCGAAGGGTCCATCCCGCCGCGGGATGCCTTCGTCGCGGCGCAACTCCGGCGTGCGGGCGCCGTTCTTCTCGGCAAGGCGAACCTGAGCGAGTGGGCCAACTTTCGCTCCAACCGGTCGAGTTCGGGCTGGAGCGCGCGTGGCGGACAGTGCCGGAATCCGTACGTTCTCAGCCGCAATCCGTGCGGTTCCAGCTCCGGTTCGGGCGCCGCCGCGTCCGCGAACCTCTGCGCCGCGGCGGTCGGCACGGAGACCGACGGCTCGATCATCTGCCCGTCGTCGGCGAACGGTCTCGTGGGGATCAAGCCGACCGTGGGCCTGGTCAGCCGCAGCGGCATCGTGCCGATCTCCGCGGTGCAGGACACCGCCGGGCCGATGGCGCGGACGGTCGCCGACGCCGCGGCCTTGCTGAGCGGGATGACGGGCCAGGATCCGCTGGACGAGGCGACCGCCGCCTCGCCGGTCTCCACCGACCTGACGCGTCATCTCGGCGAGCCCGGCGCGGCCGACCTGAGCGGCCTGCGGATCGGCGTCGGCCGCCAGTTCTTCGATCGCGACAGCCGCGTCGACGCGGTGATGGAGGAAGCCATCGAGGCGCTCGGAAGCCTGGGGGCGGAGATCGTCGACCCGGTCGAGATCGCCCACCGCCGGGAGGTGGGGCGGCACGAGTACGAGGCGATGCTCTACGAGTTCAAGGCCGGTCTGAACGCGTACCTGGCCGAACTCGGTGACGGAGCTCCGGTCGCCTCACTCGCCGACGTCATCGCATTCAACGAGGCGAACGCGGAACGCGAGATGCCCTTCTTCGGCCAGGAGATCCTGATCGAGGCGGAAGGCAAGGGACCGCTGACCGAAGCCGCCTACCTGGAGGCGCGCGAGACGGCGAGCCGCCTGTCCCGCGAGGAGGGCCTCGACGCGACGCTCTCCGGGCACCGTCTCGACGCCATCCTCGGGCCGAGCGGCGGTCCGGCCTGGGTGACCGACCTGGTCCACGGCGACACCTTCTCGGTCGGCAGTTCCGGCGCGGCGGCGGTGGCGGGCTACCCGAACGTCACCGTCCCGGCCGGCCATGTGCACGGCCTGCCGGTGGGCGTCTCGTTCTTCGGCGCCGCCTGGAGCGAACCGACATTGATCCGCATCGCCTGGGCCTTCGAGCAGGCCGCCCCGCACCGTCGCCCGCCTCAGTTCCGCGCCAGCGTCGACGAAGTCTGATCTAGGCCTTCATCGCGCGGAAGCACTTCCGCAGCTCGTCGACGAAGACGTTCGGCACCTCGAAGGCGGCGAAATGGCCTCCCTTCTCGAGCCGGTTCCAGTAGACGAGCTGGCGGTACCGCCGCTCCGCCCAGCGCCGGGACGAGCGGAAGATCTCCTTGGGGAAGATGCTGCAGCCGACCGGGATCTCGACCGGATCCCCGCCGCCCCTGCCGAAGCTCTCCCAGTAGAGCCGCCCCGAAGAAGCGCCGCAGGCCGGCAGCCAGTACAGCATCACGTTGTCGAGCAGCTGGTCGCGCGTCAGCACGTTCTCCGGGTGGCCGTCGCAGTCCATCCACGACCAGAACTTCTCGATGATCCAGGCGGCCTGCCCGGCCGGCGAATCGACCAGGCCGTAGCCGAGGGTCTGCGGCCGGGTCGACTGCTGCTTCGAGTAGCCGGAGTCCCAGTCCTGGTAGTGCTGGAGACCGGCGAGGGCGTCCTTCTCGATGTCCGTCAGGTCGTCCATCGTGCTCCGGTCCACGCCCGACGTCGGCATGTTCAGATGGATGCCGTGGCAGTGCTCGTGGTCCTGGATCGCGATCGCCGTGCTGACCGCCGCGCCCCAGTCGCCGCCCTGGGCGAAGTACCACTCGTAGCCGAGCCGCGCCATGAGTTCGGCCCAGGCGTCGGCGATCTTCTCGACGCTCCAGCCTGCCGTGGTCGGTTTGTCCGAGAATCCGAACCCCGGCAGGGCGGGAACGACCAGGTGGAAGGCGTCCTCCTCCGAGCCGCCGTGGGCGGTCGGATCGAGCAGAGGCTCGAGCACTTCCAGGAACTCGACGATCGAGCCCGGCCAGCCGTGGGTCATGACCAGCGGCGCGGCGCCGCGGTGCTTCGAGCGCAGGTGGAGGAAGTGGATGCCCAGCCCGTCGATCTCGGTCCTGAACTGGTCGAGGTCGTTCAGGCGGTTCTCCAGGCGGCGCCAGTCGTAGGAGGAGGTCCAGTACTCGCAGACCTCCTTCGTGTAGGCGAGCGGGATGCCCTGGGTCCAGTCGCCGACCGTCTCGCTCTCGGGCCAGCGGGTGGCGGCCAGCCGGCGGCGAAGGTCGGTCAGTTCCTCTTCGTCGATCTCGATGCGGTAGGGCGTGATGTCGGTCATGCGGCGGACGCTAGCACTAGCGCCGCGACGCTCCTAGCGCCGTTCTAGAAGCCGATGCGGACGCCGACCGAGATGGTCTCGATGTCGCCGCCGATGGACTCGAATCGCCCGACGAGACTGAGACGGCCCAGGAGCTGGAACTCGGCGCCGACGCCGTACACGAGGTCTTCCTCGTCCAGATTCTCGAGCGCGACGTCGAAGTCGTCCAGCGCGTCCTCCAGGTCGGCGCCCCACGACACGATGCCGACCTTCGCGAAGATGGAGATGCGGCCGGTGATCGCGTACTGGGGGACGACGGCGACTGACAGGACATTGATCTTGCCGCGGATCGGAATGTCGGGGCACGCCACGCCCTCGGCGCAGGGTCGGATCGCGCCGTCGACTTCCGACAGGTCGTGATAGCCGGCCTCTACGGCGAAGTTCTCGCTTAGCTTGTAGCCGATCTCGTAGACCCGGGAGTTGCCGTCGCCGTCGAGGACTTGGTCGAAAGCGTCGTCGAAGTTCACTTCGACGCCCGACCGGCCGAGGTGGAAGCCGACGTACAACTCGCGTTCTGCGGTTGCCGGTGACGCGGTCAGCAGCATCACGAGCGCGAGAGCGCCGGGCGCCGCCGCAGGCAGGAAACGGGGCATCGAAGAACGGCTCTCCATCATCGTGGCCTCCCGGGAAGACGGCACCGGAGTCAACTCGAAGATCATACAGGAATGGCTATAAGCCTGTTGAGCGGGATCGGGCGCTCTTCCGCCGGAGGGAATGAAGTAGCGTCGGCGGCCGATGAGCGATCCGGTGTGCCTGATCTCCGGCGTCGGTCCCGGCACCGGGGCGGCGCTCGCCCGGCGGTTCGCCTCCGGTGGCTATCGGGTGGCGATGCTGGCCCGCAACGAGGACCGGCTGCGCACGCTGGAGTCCGGGATCGAGGGTTCGCGCGCCTACGTCTGCGACGTCTCGAACGCCGAAGCCGTGAGCGCGACGGTAGCCCGGGTGCGCGGCGATCTCGGAGCGCCCACGGTCCTCGTGCACAACGCCGTGGGCGGCGCCTTCGGCGACTTCCTGGAAGTCGAGCCCGAGCAGTTGCGCGCGAACTTCGAGGTCAACGTGATGGGGCTCCTGTACCTGGCCCGCGCGCTGGCGCCGGCGATGATCGAGGCAGGTCGGGGAGCGATCATGGTCACCGGGAACACGTCCGCTCGCCGCGGCATGCCACGCTTCGCCGGCTTCGCGCCGACGAAGGCGGGACAGCGCATCCTTGCGGAGTCGATGGCGAGGAGCCTGGGGCCCCAGGGCGTTCACGTCGCGTACTTCGTGATCGACGCCGTGATCGACCTGGAGTGGACGCGGCGGCGGATGCCCGACCAGCCGGACGACTTCTTCATCAAGCCGGAAGCGATCGCGGAGAACGTCTGGTTCGTGGCCCACCAGGATCCGTCGGCGTGGAGTTTCGAGGTCGAGCTCAGGCCCTACGGCGAGCGCTGGTAGCGGGCGGCCCGGGCGGATCACCGTGGTAGTTTGGATCGGCACACCCCCCGGCGGAGTACAGATGACACGTTCCCTCCTTGCTCTTCCGAGCGCACTCCTGATCGTCCTCGGCGCCGCGGCCTGCGGCGGCGAGAGCACGGCGCCGGCGCCCAAAGAGGCTCCGGAGGCCGATGCCGCGGTCTCCGCGGAGGGCGAAGACGACGGCTGGGGACTTCGGAACGACCCGGTTGCGCAGCGGGTCGAGCCGTTCCAGATCTTCGACAACCTCTACTACGTGGGCATTGACTGGGTGTCGTCCTATCTCCTGGTGACGACGGACGGCCTGATCCTGATCGGTTCGCTGTACGGCGACTTCATAGACAACCCGATCGACGGCATCCGCGCCGTGGGATTCGATCCTTCCGATCTGAAGTACGTCCTGGTGACCCACGGCCACTTCGACCATGTCGGCGGGGCGGCGAGATTCCAGGAGGCCTACGGCGCGCGGGTCGGCATGACCGAGGCCGACTGGGAGCTGGCTGAACAGCCGCCGAGCGACCCGCGCTACGAGATCGACGTTCCGGTGCGCGACATGGTGATCGCGGATGGCGAGACGTTGCAGTTGGGCGACACGGAGATTCGCTTCTACGTCACCCCCGGCCATACCGAAGGCGTCCTCTCGATGGAGTTCCCGGTGCGGGACGGCGGGGAAGAGCACCGGGCGTTCGTCTTCGGCGGCGTGGGCCTCAACTTCGAGGGAGTTCACCGTACGAACCTCTACCTGGACAGCGTGGCCCGGATCCGGAGACTCGCCGGCGAGGAGGGCAATCCGGTCGAGGTCAACATCACGAACCACGCCGAGATGGGACGCGTCTTCGAGCGCGCGGAGCACTTGGCGTCGCGGGGGGCTTCGGACCCCCACCCCTTCGTTGATCCGCAGGGCTTTCTCGACTGGCTGGCGGAGTTGCAGCGCAACGCCGAGCACAAGCTGGTCGTCGAACGCGAGTTGGCCGGCGAGTAGGTGAAGAGCTTCGAGTTGATGCCGCGTTTCCAGAACGCGGTGGCGGGGTTCGATCTGTTCCACCGGGAGGACCCGGCGACGGCAACGGTCGACGGCGAACAGGTGCCCAGGGAGCTGGCCTACTCGCGCCGGATGGCGGCCTGGGTCGAACGGCTCGATCCGGAAGCCGGTGAGATTCTGATGCTCGCGGCCCACTGCCAGCACCTGCGCCGCTTCAGCCTGCCGCGGACGGACTATCCCGAAGGACGCAAGGGCTACCTCTCCTGGCGGCGCGCGGCCGCGCTGGAACACGCCCGTCTGGCGGGCGCCGTGCTACGCGATGCGGGCTACCGGCGGGAGAAGATCGAGCGCGTTCAGAACCTGGTGCTCAAGCGGGCGGGGCGGAGCGCGCCGGCGGAAGCGCAGACCCTGGAGGACGCGGCCTGCCTGGTGTTTCTGGAGCACGACCTGGAGGCGCTGGCGGGCCGGCTGGGGCCGGACAGGACGGCGGAGGTTCTGGCCAGGACCTGGCCGAAGATGTCGACCGCCGGCCGCGACGCCGCCGCAACGCTGGAACTGAAGCGGGAACTGCGGGAACTCGTGGACCGCGCTGTCGACGGTCGCTAGCCGGTCCTCAGGGTCAGGCGGTCGCGGGCCTCTCCAATCCGCTGCACACCGACTGGCCCGCGGTCGTCCGCAACCCCCGCCTCGGCCAGTGCCCGGCGGAGTGCCTCCCCGAGCGCTGAAGCGGTCTCGTCGTCGCGCGGAACGAGCCGGTCGTTGACCCTCAACTCGATCCGGTGGCGGTCGAAGGCGACCCGGCCGTCGAGTTGGGGCTCGGCCTCGATCTGATCGCAGGCCCGGAAGGCACAGAGGAGCAGCGACTCGAGCCGTTCGTCCAGGGTGCGGATGCCGGCAGTCTCCGGCGCGGTCTCGCGGCGGCGGCTGTAGAGCAGGCCCGGCTCGCCCCGGCTCTCGTCGTAGGCGTAGATGGCGTCGTGGCCCACCAGGAGGACGCCGGGGCCTTCGTGGACGTGGCTGTAGTCGGCGACGTCGATCAGCAGTTCGGGCAGGACCCGCTCAGTGATCCAGCGATGGAAGACCGGGATGAACTCCTCGGGCGCCGCCGCTGACTCACTGCTGGCCAGGACTTTCAGATCCAGTTTGACGAGGTCGTCGAGCCCCGTCGCGGAAGTGGCGTTCATACCGCTCGTCTCAAGCTGCCGGCGGCCTGGAGCTCGGAGATCCGCTGGTTGCAGGCGTGGGCGGCTTCGATGAACAACTGCGCCTCCTCGATCCGGCGGTGCGCCTCCTCACCGGAGTCCGTCTCGGCGTCGCCGTGGATGCGGAACAGGTAGTTCGCGAACTTGGCGCCGGCGTACGGGTCGAAGAAGAGTTCCGTGTCGTAGAAGCGGGTCCGGAACTCGCCGACGATCTCGTCCGGCTCGTTGCCGATGTCGATGTTCTCGGTCGTGATCAGCGCACGCGCCGCCTGGACCATCGCCGCGTAGGCCCTGGATGCGGCGGTGCCGGCATCGCCCCGGTCGAGTTCGAGCAGGCCCTGGAACACTTCGCGCTCGGCCGCGGAGAGGCCGAACTCGACCGCGGTCACGACTTCGCCGGCGCACTCACCGACGCCCAGGTCGCCGAGCGTGTACTCCCGGGGGTCGCCCCAGTCGGAGTAGAGGGTGCGGTCCTCGAGGTAGGTCGGCAGCTTCGTCAGGTCGTCGAGCAGTTGCCGGATGCGCGCCTTGCCGACCCGGGCGATGAAGCTCTGGAAGCTCTCACCCTTCTCTCGCTCGGCGACGTACAGACCGGCGATCCGCTCCACGACTTCCGGGATCCGCTTGGACGGCACGGCGACCACCGCGAGCCCGTAGGAGCCGGCGTTCTCGGTCCACTGGCCTCCGAGGATGACCTGGAAGTGGGGCATGGTGCGGCCGTCGCTCTTGCGGCTCACGCCGTAGAAGCCGATGTCCGCGACGTGGTGCTGGCCGCAGGAGTTGAAGCAGCCCGAGACCTTGATCCGCAGATCCTTGACGGCCTCGTCGGCGAGCACGCCCGCCGTCCTGATCGAGTCGGCGATCCGCTTGCGGAGTTCGCCGGCGAGTCCGCGCGACGACGAGATGCCGAGCTTGCAGGTGTCGGTGCCGGGGCAGGAGGTGACGTCCACCAGGGACGAGGCGCCGGGGGCGCCCAGGCCGGCCGCGCGCAGCTCCGCGTAAAGGTCGGGCAGGTCGGCCTCGCCGATGTTGCGGAGGACGACGTTCTGCTCGACCGTGTTGCGGACCAGACCGCCGTTGAAGCGGCGGGCGGTATCGGCCAGCGCCCGCAACTGGGTCGAGGTCAGGTCGCCGAGCGGCAGGTTGACCGCGGCGGTGACGTAGCCGGGCTGCCGCTGGCGCTGGACATTCGTGCCGAGCCATTCAGCGAAACCCTCCGGGCGCGGGCCGGGCTCGAGCGCCGCGCCCGGCCGGGTGGGGTGCTCGTCGGCCACGTCGAGATGGTCGAGGTAGGCGGTCCAGCGGTCGTCGACGGGAAGGACGGCCAGTTCTTCGTCAACCAGACGGGTGAACTCCTCGATGCCGAGCTTGGCCACGAGGAACTTGATCCGCGCGCGGGCGCGGTTCCGCTTCTCGCCCAGGCGCCCGAAGACGCGGCAGACCGCCTGCGCCAGGGGCAGGAGTTCGTCTTCGCGGACAAACTCGCGCAGCACCTTGGCCTGGTGGGGCACCGGGCCGAGACCGCCGCCGACGAAGACCTTGAATCCGCGCTCGGTGCTCTTCGTGCCGTTGCCGGTCGTACGAACCTGGGCGAGGACCCCGAGGTCGTGCATGTTGGCGAGACCGCAGGCGTGCTGCTCGCAGCCGGAGAAGGCGATCTTGAACTTGCGGCCGAAGTCCTGGGCGTCCCTGTGGCCGAGCAGGAAGTGGGTCATCGCGTGGGCGTAGGGCGAGACGTCGAACGGCTCGTCGCGGCAGACACCGGCGAGCGGGCAGGCCGTCACGTTGCGCACGGAGTTGCCGCAGGCTTCCTGGGTCGTGATGCCGACGGCCGCCAGCCGCCGCATGATGTCCGGCGTGTCGTCGATGTGGATGAAGTGGAGCTGGATGTCCTGGCGCGTCGTGACGTGGGCGATGCCGTCCGAGTACTCCTCGGCGAGGTCCGCCAGGACCTCCATCTGCTCCCCGTTCATCGCGCCGAAGGGGATCTTGATCCGCAGCATCCCCGGGGCGTCCCATACCGTGTTCGGCCCCTTCGTCAGGTCGCCGCAGGGGTACTCGAGGGCTCGGCTTGCCGTGCCGTCGTGGCGCTGGCCGTTGTCGTAGCGCTGGCCGTAGACGCCGCGGCGCAGGCGGGTCTCGGCGAAGACCTTGTCGTCGATCCTGCCCTGGCGCTTCTGCGCGATCTGGGTCTCGAAGATCTCGATCTCTTCCCTGAGGCGACGCGGGATGCGGCCTTCGAGTTCGGCCTCCCAGGTTGCGGTGGAGTCCACGGTTAGCTGGCTCATGGATCGGTTCTCGCTTGCTCTTTCGGGGGTCGGCCGTCAGCTCCAGGACGCCCTGTGGGCGAGGCCGGCGTTATTCGTGACCATAATGGTCACATTGGTCATCATTCTACGTGCATCCACGCGGTTCGTTGCAACCGCGCGGGATGGGTGGAGGCGATGCCGGTGCGCCCGGCGGGCTACATCAGGTCGGAGAAGTGGATCGGCTTCGGGAAGTCGGCCGAAGCGGCGCGGATCTTCTCGCCGATCGCCGCGACGCTCCACGGCGCCTGATCGTTCGGACGTCTGGCGATCTCGAGCGACTGCCAGGCCAGCAGGGTTACGGTGTTCCCGCCGACAGCGAAGATGCGGCCGGTGATGTCGGCGGCGTCGTCGCTGCATAGCCAGACGACGGCCGGCGACACCTTCTCGGGCGCCAGCGGCTCGGCGGTCGCCTCCGGCATGATGTCTTCGGTCAGACGGGACCAGGCGGCGGGAGCGAGGAGGTTCACGGTGACGCCGTACTTCGCGCCTTCGAGCGCGAGACAGCGCATGAAGCCGGCCATCCCGGCCTTCGCGGCGCCGTAGTTCGTCTGGCCGAAGTTGCCGAGCAGGCCGGACGTCGAACTCGTCATGATGATCCGGCCGCCGGACTCCTGCTCGATCATCTGGTCGTAGGCCGCCTTGGTGACCAGGTAGGTGCCGCGGAGGTGCACGTCCATGACGATGTCCCACATTTCATCGGTCATGTTCTTGAACGACTTGTCGCGCAGGATGCCGGCGTTGTTGATCGCGATGTCGAGCTTCCCGAACTCGTCGACGGCGCGCTGGACCATCGCCCGGGCGGCATCGCCGTCAGAGACCGAGCCGTAGTCGGCTACGGCCTGCCCGCCGGCGTCGCGGATCTCCTGGGCTACCTGGTCGGCCATCGCGGTGCCGGCGCCGGTGCCGTCGCGCGCCCCGCCCAGATCGTTGACCACGACCGCGGCGCCTTCCTGCGCCAGCAGCAGCGCGTGCGTGCGGCCCAGACCGCCGCCGGCGCCGGTAACGAGTGCAACCTTTCCGTCTAGCAGACCCATGATGTCGTTCCCTCTCTATGTCGTCCTGTCGTGATTTGCTGTTCCGAAGCGCGCGAAGTGTACCCGGATCCAGCTCAGACCTTGGGAGCTAGAGTGCGGGCGGAATGAGGAGTGCGAAACACCGGCGTCTTCTTCTTGCAGCCGTCGGTTTCTTGGCGTTTGCGGTGGGAGACGCCTGGACGCAGCAAGGCGACGAGGCCAGCGCGGCGATGTTGTTGCGGCAGGCGAGTCTCCACGAATCCCGGGGCGACTACGAGGCGGCTATCGCCGGTTACGACCGGGCGATCGAGGTCGAGCCGCGGAACTGGCAGCTCTATCTGCTGCGGGGATCGGCGCGGTTCAAGGCGGGGCGGATCGAGGCTTCGATCGAGGACTTCGACCTGGTCGTGGTGCTCGATCCGTCCCAGGACCCATACCTGTGGCAGCGGGGCATCTCGTACTACTACGTTGGTCGCTTCGCCGAGTGCCGGAGGCAGTTCGAGCGGCACCGGCTGGTCAATCCGAACGATGTCGAGAACGCGGTCTGGCATCTGCTCTGCGTGGCCGCCGAGGACGGCCTGGAAGCTGCACAGGAGGCGATGCTGCCGGTCGGTCCGGATGCTCGCCGGCCGATGAAGGAGATCGACGCGCTGTTCCGCGGCGAGGGTTCGGTTGAGGATGTCGAGGCCGCGGCAATCGAGGAAGGCGTGGGTGCGCGCTTCTACGCTGACCTGTACCTGGGGCTGTACTACGAACTCGTCGGCGAAGCGGAGAAGGCTGCAACCGCGATCGAGCGCGCCGCTTCGCTACCGAACCGCGGCTACATGGTCGAGGTGGCGCGGGTGCACCGCGATCTGACTCCCTAACCGGTTTCCTCGCCGATCGCCCACAGGTGCCCGTCGGTGCGGATGTACCAGACGCCGCCGACGAGGGCGGGCGAGGCGATCGTCCGTTCGCCGATCCGGTTGACGTGGAGGAGTTCGAAGTCCGGCCCCTCCTTGATGACGAAGGTTTCGCCGTTGTCGTTGGTGAAGAAGATCTTGCCGTCGAAGGCGACCGGCGCGGCGGAGAAGCCTTCGCGCATCCGCTCGCCGAGGCGTTCCTGCCAGAGGACCTCGCCGGTCTTCGCTTCGTAGACGGTGATCACGCTCGCCATGTCGTTGACCATGTAGAGGTAATCGCCGACCAGCATGGGCGCCACGACGAAGGGTGATCCCTTCGCCGCGGTCCAGACGATGCGGCTTTCCGTCACGTCGCCGTCGCCGCCGGGGCGGATCGCCAGGGTCGGCCCCGCGCGGCCGGAGGTGCTGAACAGCAGGTCGTGGCCGACGACGGGGCTGGGGATGACTTCGAAGGTCGTGCCGCTGGCGCGCCAGAGTTCGCGGCCGTCCTCGGGCGCGTAGGCGATCACGTGGTGCTGGCTGTTGACCACGATCTCGTCGCGCTCTTCGCCGTCGTCGGTGGTCACCGAGATCGCCGCCGGCGAACTCCAGCCGACCTGGGTGTCCCGTTCCGTGCGCCACAGTTCCTCGCCGGTGCGGCGGTCGAACGCGGCGATGAAGGACGCGGAACGCTGCTGCTCCTGGACGACGACCAGGCGGTCTCCGAGCAGGAGCGGCGAGGAGGCCGTGCCATGGAAGGCGTTCAACTCGCCGAACGACTTGTGCCAGACGATCTCGCCGTCCATGTCGAGCGCCAGCACGCCGTGGTTGCCGAGGTAGGCGTAGACCCGCTCGCCGTCGGTCGTCGGCGTCGAGGAGGCGTGTCCGTTCTTCGGGTAGGCGCGTTCGGGGTTCGCGTTGGGCGCGGCGGTTGTCCAGAGCGTCTTCCCGGTCTCCCGGTCGAAGGCGAGCACGGAGCGTTTGGCGCCGGCCGCTTCCGCGGTGGTCAGGAGAATGCGATCTCCCCAGACGATCGGCGAGGAGTTCCCCTTGCCGGGGACGGCGACCTTCCAGCGGACGTTCTCCTCCGGGCCCCAACGGTCGACGTAGCCGCTGCCCACGACGTCGCCCTGTCCGCTCGGGCCGCGCCAGCGCGGCCAGGTTTCGGCGGGGTCTCCCGCGGCCGGCGTCATCCGCGCGCGGTCATTCGCGGCGGAGGCACTGGCGGCGGAACAAGCCGCGGTGAGCCCCAGCAGCAGGAAGGTGGCTAGTGACAGTTGAATCGGCGTGATGCGAAGCGTGCTGGAAGAAGTCGTGGAAGTCATGGCGGAATGATAGAACCTCGGCGGCGCGTCCGCGCGCCGCCCGCGTCGCAGTCCGAGCGCCCGTCTTCGGGCGGCCGGATCGCCACCCTCGGGCTTGCCTGAACCCGGAAACCGAGGAAGAAACCGAGAATGAGCGACACCTTTCGAGCGGTGGTCGTCGACAAGGTCGACGATCAGCACACCGCCGGCCTGCGCGACCTGACGCTGGGCGACCTGCCCGAGCACGATGTGCTGGTCGATGTCGAGTACTCCACCCTGAACTACAAGGACGGTCTGGCAATCACTGGCGCCGCGCCGATCTGCCGTTCGGTGCCGATGGTCTGCGGGATCGACCTCGCGGGGACGGTGGCGGAATCGGCTTCGGACTCGTTCTCGCCGGGCGACCGCGTGCTGGTCAACGGCTACGGCCTGAGCGAGAGCCACTGGGGCGGCTACGCCCAGAAGGCACGGATGAAGCCGGAGTGGCTCGTTCCCGTGCCGGACGCCTTCACCAGCGAGCAGGCGATGGCGATCGGCACCGCCGGCTACACGGCGATGCTCTGCGTCATGGCGCTGCAGGATCACGGTGTCGCGCCGGAGAGTGGCGACGTCGTGGTCACCGGCGCCGCCGGCGGCGTGGGCTCGGTGGCGGTGGCGCTGCTGGCGCGGGCCGGCTACCGGGTGATCGCCTCCACCGGCCGCGCGGCCGAGCACGACCACCTGAGCAGCCTGGGCGCCGCCGACTTCATCGCCCGCGATACGCTGGCCGCGAAGCCGCGGCCGATCGGCCGGGAGAACTGGGCCGGCGCCGTCGACGTCGTCGGCTCGGCGACACTGGCGAACCTGATCGCCCAGACCCGCTACGGCGGCTGCGTCGCCGCCTGCGGACTGGCCGGCGGTATGGACCTGCCGTCGAGCGTCTATCCCTTCATCCTGCGCGGCGTCGTTCTCGCGGGCGTGGACTCGGTCATGGCGCCAATGGACAAGCGCCGGGAGGCCTGGCGCCGGCTGGCGGCCGAGCTTCCGGCCGACCTGCTGTCCGAGATGACCTCGGTCGAGCCGATGAGCCGGATCGAGGAACTGGCGTCGTCAATCCTGGCGGGCCGGACGCGGGGCAGGGTGGTCATCGACGTCAACGCGTGAGGAAGTGGGCGGGAGGAGCCGAATGAACTCCAGAATGCGGCTGGGAGCCCTGGCGACGACTCTCTGCCTCGTCGTTGCCCCCGTTTCGAGCGCCGCACAGGACAGCGAGTGGCCGGTGACCACCGGCGACCAGGGCGGGCAACGCTACGCACCGCTCGACCAGATCGATGCCGGCAACGTCGGCGACCTCGAGATCGCCTGGCGGTGGTCGTCGCCCGACAACGATCGGGTGGCCGAGGACCGCCGGCTGCGCAGCCGCCGCATGCAGCCCGGCGGCAACCAGGTCACGCCGATCAAGATCGGCAACCGCCTCTACGCAACCACCGGCCTGAGCCAGATCGCCGCGCTCGATCCGGCGACCGGCGAGACGGAATGGGTCTACGACCCGGAGGCCTACGAGGCCGGCCGGCCCACGAACCTCGGCTTCGTGCATCGCGGCGCCAGCTACTGGCCGGGCAGAGCCGCCGGCGACGACGGCGAGGAGGTGCCGGCGCGGTTGTTCTACGGCACCGGCGACGCCCGGTTGCTGGCGGTCGATCCGTTCACCGGCGAACCGGTCGGCAGCTTCGGCGACGGCGGGGCGGTCGACCTGACCCAGGGTCTGCGCCGCGAGGTCAGGCGGCGCCGCGCCTATGCGGTGAGTTCGCCGGTCATGATCTGCCGCGACACCGTGATCGTGGGCGCGTCGATATCGGACGCCCCGAACCACCCTGACGCGCCGCCCGGAGACGTCCGCGGTTTCGACCCGGTTACCGGCGAACTGCGCTGGACCTTCCACTCGATTCCGGAGCCGGGGGAAGTTGGCCACGAGACCTGGGAGAACGACTCCTGGCAGTACACGGGCAACGCGAACGTCTGGACGCTGATCACCGCGGACGAGGAGCTCGGGCTCGTCTACCTGCCGTTCGGCACGCCGACCAACGACTGGTACGGCGGTCACCGGCTGGGCGACAACCTCTTCGCGGAGAGCCTGGTGGCGCTCGACTGCGAGACGGGCGAGCGGAAGTGGCACTTCCAGGCGATCCGTCACGGCCTGTGGGACTACGACCTGGTGACTCCGCCCATCCTGGGCGATGTCGAGGTCGACGGCCGCGAACTCAGGGTCGCGGCGCAGCTCAGCAAGCAGGGCTTCGTCTACGTCTTCGACGCCGACAGCGGCGAGCCGGTGTGGCCGATCGAGGACCGTCCGGTGCCGCGGAGCACGGTGCCCGGCGAGCGCTCGGCACGGACCCAGCCGTTCCCGACCAAGCCGCCCGCCTACGAACGTCAGGGCATGCACGAAGGCCAGTTGATCGACTTCACACCGGAGATCCTCGAGCGGGCGAAGGAGATCCTGGAGCAGTACGACTACGGTCCGCTCTACACGCCGCCCTCGCTGCGGGGTACCTGGCAGGTGCCCGGATGGGGCGGCGGCGCGAGTTGGCCGGGCGGCGCTTTCGACCCGGAGACCGGCTGGCTCTACGTGCCTTCCTTCAACCGGCCGGTGGTGCTGACGATCAAGAAGCCCGACGCGGCCCGGTCGTCCTTCGACTACATCGGTTCGATCCAGACGAGTCCTCCCGGCCCGTTCGGACTGCCGATCGTCAAGCCGCCGTACACGCGGCTGACCGCCTACGACCTGAACCGTGGCGAAACCCTTTGGATGAGGCCGCTCGGACAGGGGCCGACCGGACATCCGGCCATCCGCGATCTGAACCTGGAGCCGATGGGCTCGGGGTCCCGCGCCCACGTGCTGCTCACGCCGGCGCTGCTGTTCGTGGGCCTGGAGGCGACGGTCCACCCGGACGCGGAGATGGAAGCCGAATCGATGGACCTCGAATCGTCCGCGCTCGAGGAACTGGCCGTGGCGGTTGAAGAACAGGCGGCCGTGCTCGCCGAGATCGCGGCGAGCCGCGACTGGCGCTTCGAACCGGCGACCTTCTCGGCCCTCGACAAGACGACGGGCGAGACGGTCTGGTCGGTGGAGATCGAAGCCGGCGTCGGCGGTTCGCCGATGACCTACCTGCACGAGGGCCGTCAGTACGTGGTACTCGCCGTCGGCGGCAGCGGGGTGCCGTCGGAGTTGATTGCCTTCGCGCTGCCCTGAAGCCCGTCCGGACGATGCGCCGGCCCGCCGGTGCAACGACGGGGGAGCAGGGCCGTACAATGACCCGATAGCGACGACATGCACGATCTGAGGAGAGGGGACAATGAAGAGAACGGCGAACGGCACGGCTCCGACCTTCTGGCTGGCGGTGGCCGCCTGTGCCTTCCTGTTGGCATCGACAGGAGGATCTGCGATGGCCGGTGACCTGATGGACCGCGTGGAGCACGGCTACGCCGACTCGGACGGCGTGAAGATCCACTACGCCTCGATCGGCGAGGGTCCCCTGGTCGTCATGATCCATGGCTTCCCGGACTTCTGGTACTCGTGGCGCGACCAGATGGAGGCTCTGTCGAGCGACTTCCAGGTCGTGGCGATCGACCAGCGCGGCTACAACAAGAGCGACTCGCCCGACGGCGAAGAGAACTACGACATGCGCTACCTGGTCGGCGACGTGGCGGCGGTGATCCGGCACCTGGGCCGCGACAAGGCGACGATCGTCGGCCACGACTGGGGCGGCGCGGTCGCCTGGCAGTTCGCGTTCCACGTGCCCCAGATGACGGAGCGGCTGATCATCCTGAACCTGCCGCATCCGAACGGCATGGGCCGGGAACTCGCGAACAACCAGGAGCAGCAGCAGAACAGCGGCTACGCCCGCAAGTTCCAGGAAGGCAAGGCCAGCGACCCGGACATCTTCTTCGGCATGCCGATGAACGCGATGACGCTCTCCGGCTGGGTGCAGGACGAGGACGCCAGAGCGCACTACCAGGCGGCGTTCGAGCGCTCCGACTTCGACGCCATGCTGGCCTACTACAAGCGGAACTACCCGAGCGAAGGCGGCGGCGGTATCGGCCAGGCGCCGGGCCAGGAGTTGCCCCGCCTGGGCATGCCGGTGCTCCAGTTCCACGGTCTGGACGACGCGGCGCTGCACTCGGACGGCCTGAACAACACCTGGGACTGGCTCGACAGCGACCTGACGCTTGTCACCGTGCCGGGCGCGAGCCACTTCGTACAGCAGGACGCCGCCGACCTCGTGTCGACCACGATGAAGTGGTGGCTGCTGTCCCGGTTGGAGTAGGGCCGAGGATCGGACGGGGTCCAGACAGGGTGCGCCGGCGCCCTCGCCGACCGCCGCCGTAGGCGGCTTCAGGACGCGTTGGCCGGGCTATGCTCGCGGTGCCCTTGCCGGCGACTTCGCACCGCTTGGCGCCTTTTGCTCCTTCACGGGGGCGTTTCCTGCCGGGAACGTCCCTTGCTGAGAGGAGAAACGTACATGACTACCCACGAGACAACCGCGACGGAGGCCGCTCCCGAGAGCTTCGCCGAGATTCGCCGGAGCCTTGTCGAGTTTCGCGCGAGCCTGCGCGAGATCTCGGCGCGGAGGGACGACGACCACGCCCGGGACCATGCCCGGGCGATGAGAAAGCTGACCGAGATCAGCAGGCAGCAGGAGGAGACGGCCCGTCAGATGAAGGAAACGGACCGTCAGATGAAGGAGAGCGACCGCCGGCTGCGGAAGGCCGAGGGCCTGTTCACGTCCGATTGGGGCTTGGTGATGGAGAGCCTCGTCAGGGGAGATCTGGTGGCGCTGTTGAGGGAGCGTGGCGTCCATGTGAATCACACCCAGTCGGGGCGGTTCCGGGGCAGGCGAAACGGGGAGCACTTCGAAGTCGACATCCTGGCGGAGAACGGCCGGGAAGTCGTGGTGGTGGAAGTGAAGACGACGCTGCGGCCTCCTCACGTCAAGAACTTCGTGTCCAGGCTGTCGGAGTTCGAAGAGTGGTTTCCGGTGTACCGGGGCAAGCGCGTTCTCGGCGGAATGGCCTACCTGCAGTGCGACCCGTCGCTGCGAAAGCACGCCGAGCGGCAGGGGCTGTTCGTGATTCGGGCGACCGGCAGCAGCGCCAGCATCGTCAACGCGCCGGACTTCAAGCCGCGCGTCTTCTCCTGAACCGGCCGCCTACCAGCGCGGCCGCGTGCTGACGTAGGCCGGGTCTTCCGTCAGTTGGACGACCTCGCCGGTCTCGATCTCGATCTTCCAGATCTCCCAGTTCCCGGAGCGGTCCGACTCGAAGACGATCCAGCGCCCGTCGCGGGAGAACCACGGATGGCCGTCGTTGGCGTCGGAGGTGGTCAGCCGGCGCTGGTTCGAGCCGTCGATGTCGGCGAGGAAGATGTCGTCCGTCGGGCCGGTCAGGTTCGTTTGCCAGGCGAAGGTCTGGCCGTCGGGTGAGACGGCGGGCCGGCGGTGGCGGTGTTCGCGGTTGGTGAGCGCGGTGTAGGTGCCCTGGCCGTAGCCGTCGAAGCGGATGATCGCGATCTCCATCCGACGCTCGCCGTTCTCCGGCTCGTCTTCGGCCTGGAACAGGACGGCCCGCCCGAGACCGACGCCGTTGCCGACCGCGAGCGCCGTCGTGTTCGCGGCGTCGATCTGGCGGCGGTCGCTCAGTTCGAGGATCAGTCCCTTGTCGAAGCCGTCGCCTTCGGGGCAGTTGCGGGCGTAGACGAGCTGCCGGGTGATCGGCGAGATGCTGGCGTGGTGGACGGCGCAGCCCTCGACCTCGCGCAGCACGTCCCGCTCGCCGGTCGCGAGATCCTCGCTGAAGATGCGGGCGCCGGCCTCGACTCCGGCTTCGGCGTCGGTGAACTCGGCGTAGACGACGTTCTTGAGGTCGAAGGTCAACGAAGGGTGATCCAGGTGCTGGGGAACGCCCCTGCGCACCAGACGCACGCCGCTGCCGTCCCCCTCCATGATCCAGATGTCGGCCCCGCCGTAGAAGCCGGGGATGGTGGGGGTGGCCCCGGTGTTCGCGAAGCGCTGGAAGACGATCGGGGCGGTGAACTCCGGCTCCGCCGCCGGCGGTGGAGACTCGGCTGCGTCCCCGGCCGGCGCCGCGTCGTTGGCGCCGCAACCGAGCGCCGTCGCCGCGGTCAGAAGCGCGACGACGGCGGCCGGCGAGCGGTGACGTCCGACCGTCCTCGGACGGGCGCTCGAACCGTGACGCTGGTGACGCGCGGACGCGCCACCAGGGTTCATTGCCCGGCGGGACCCGCCGGCGTTGCGGCCTTGGCGGCGGCGCTGTCGGCGGCGACGTAGTCGATGAAGCCAATCAGCATCTCGTCGGTCGAATCGGCGCCCCAGGTGACGTCGACGGTCGGGTCCGGGTTGTGCGGGTTGTCGGGCGAGTTGTCGAACGAAGCCGAAACCTCGATCCGCGTGCCGGCCGGCAGCCGCATCGGCTCGGCCAGGTCGTAGGCCATCTGCCAGTTGAAGTCGTAGCGGCTGACGCTCAGCAGTTCCCTCGGCTCACCGTTGGGCAGGAAGGCGGTGTACTTCATCGACTTCCCGCGGTAGTGCATGTGGGGCGTGAACGAGCGGATCACCACGTCCTGGTCGAAGACGTGGGTCGCCTGGGCCCGGTAGTCCGCTTCGCCGGCCGGGATGTGGAAGGTGTTGTTGACGATCCAGAGGTTGACCAGTTCCCTCTCGACCTCTTCCGGCTCGGCGAACCAGAGGGCTACGCGGGTCCTGTCGGTCGCCGCCGTGCCGTTCGGGTGGTAGTGGAAGTCGCCGATCAGGTTGCGGCCCTTCGGCAGCAGGCGGCCGGTGCCGGGCGGGAAATGCTGGGGCGCGAAGCCCGTGGCCCAGGCGCCGACCCAGCCTTCCTGGACCGGGCTGTTCTCGCTGGCCCGCCAGAGGATGAAGTGGTGAAGCACCGTGCGGTCGCCGGCCTGGACCTCGACGGCGCGGATCCAGCGATCCTCCTCGAATCCGGTCACGATCGGCACGTCGAGGAACTGGTCCGGTCCTTCGGCCGCGACCTCGTGGGGGTCGAACTCGAACACCCAGTCCGGCTCGCCGAACGTCCACTCGCCTTCCTTCTCGGGCTTCCTGTAGACGGGCTCGTCCCCTTCGCCGCGGGGCGCGCCGTTCGCCGCCCAGCGGGTGATCGCCGCGATCTCGTCGTCGCTCAGGCTGATGTCGTTCTTGAAGGGACCGTAGCCCGGGTCGGCGTCCCAGGGCGGCATGTCGCGATTCTCGACCGCGCGAGCGATGGACCGGGCCCACGGCCGCGCCTCGCGATAGGTCCGCAGCGACATCGGCCCGATCTCGTCGGGCTGGTGGCAGGAGGCGCAGTTCGCGTGGAGGATCGGCGCGACGTCGTCGACGAAGGTGGGCTGGTCGAGGTTCAGGCCCGCGGCGAGGGCCGGTGCCAGCAGGAGGGCGGTCGCCGCGGCGGTCGCGGAGCGGATCAGGCGGGAGGCTCGGTTCATCGGGTGCTCTCCGGGGCTGTTCTGGATGTGACCCGGATTGTAGCCGGGACGCCCCGGCCTGTCCGGGCCGTTCCTAGCCGGTCGGCAGCGTCGACGGCGTCTCGTTCTCGGCCGGCGTGCCGATCATCTCGCCCGGTCCCATGTTCATCCGCAGGGTGCCGTCTTCCTGGATGGAGCCCTTGAGCTGCATCGTGTTGCCGGGCGTCTGCGCGGTAGCGGTCACGTTGTCGCCGTCCCAGACGATGTCGACGATCGGCGCCGGCAGCACGAGGGTGCCGAACTGGACGAACCAGCCGCCCGGCACGCCGCCGCGCGGCAGGAGCATGGCGGTCGGCTCGGGACCCTTGCCGGGCTCGCGCTGGACGTCGAAGCGCCACGCCTGTCCGGGATGGGTCTGGGCGAGTTCCGCCAGCTTGGCGATCACCGGGCTCGCCGGCTTCGGACTGACGCCCTCGGCGGCCACGAAGTCGACGAAGCCGATCAGCATCTCGTCGGTCGAGTCGGTTCCCCAGGTGACGTCGATCGTCGGGTCCGGGTTGTGCGGATTGTCGGCCGAGTTGTCCCAGTGGGCGGTGACCTCGATCCGGGTGCCGGCCGGCAGGACGACCGGCTCGACGAAGTTGTAGCCGGTCTGCCAGTTGAAGTCGTAGCGGCTGACGCTGAGCAACTCCATCTCGTCGCCGTTGGGCAGGAACGCGGTGTACTTCGCGTCCTTGCCGCGGTAGTGCATGTGAGGCGTCAGCGAACGGATCACGACGTCCTCGGTGAAGACGTGGTTGGCCTGCGCCCGGTAGTTCGGGTCGCCGGCGGGGATTCTGAACGTGGAGTTCATCACCCAGAGGTTGATCAGTTCCTTCTCGACCTCGTCCGGCTCGGCGAACCAGACGCCGATGCGGGTCTTGTCGGTCGCCGCGGTGCCGTTCGGGTGGTAGTGGAAGTCGCCGATCAGGTTCTGGCCCTTGGGCACCAGGCGCGCGGTTCCGGCCGGGAACTCGTTCGGTCGCGCGCCGGCGGCCCAGGCGTCGATCCAGGCATCCTGGACCTCGCTGCCCGGGGCGGCGCGCCAGAGGATGAAGTGGTGGACGACTTCGCGGGCGCCGGGCTGAACCTCGATCGCCCGGATCCAGCGGTCCTCGTTCCAGCCGGTCTCGACCGGGAGCATGGCGAACTCGTCGGGACCGTCGGCGGCGACCTCGAAGGGATCGAACTCGTAGACCCAGTCCGGTTCGCCGAACGCCCAGCCGGCCTCTCGCGCCGGCGCCTCGTAGACGGGCTCCTTGCCGTCGCCGCGGGGAGCGCCGCTGCTTGCCCAGCGGGTGATCGCCGCGATCTCGTCGTCGCTCAGGGAGATGTCGTTCGTGAAGGGGCCGTAGCCGGGGTCGGCGTCCCACGGCGGCATGTCGCGGTTCTCGACCGCGCGGGCGATCGAGCGCGCCCAGGGCCGCACCTCGCGGTAGGTGCGGAGCGACATCGGGGCGATCTCCTCCGGCTGGTGGCACGACGCGCAGTTCTCGTGGAGGATCGGCGCGATGTCGTCGACGAAGGTCGGCTGCTCCAGGTTGAGGGCGAGACCCGTTGCCGGCAGGGCGAGCAATCCGAGCGTGATGGTCGTTGCCGCGGGAACGCGACAGGGGATCCGGTTCATGTTCGTGTCCTTGCGAGTCGGGTGGAGAAGCTCATGCAACCTTGCGGATGCCGGATGCGTCTACGACTTGGAGCGCCGGCGCATCCGACGTGGCTTGCACGGTACCGGACTATACGGCGCTCCGGCTCTCGGGTTTCGTCCTGCGCGATGGTCCGGGTGCTACGCTCACCGCCATGTTTTCGGTCGAATCGACACCGTCCAGGAGCGCCGAATCACGGCCCCGACGATGTCTGTTCGACCGATGCCTGAAGGGCGCTTCCGACGCCCGCTTGCGGGTGTCTCTGCTCGCGGCGTCAGCTCTCCTGGCTTCGGTCACGTTCTGGAGCCACCCGGCCGCCGCCCAGAACGTGCTCTCCAAGGCGCTCCAGGACCGCGTCCAGGAGAATCCCCACACCACCGAGGCTGACGTCGCGGCCGGCGCCAAGGTGTTCCGGCGCAGTTGCTCGCTCTGCCACGGCGCCGACGGCACCGGCGGCGACGGACCGGACCTCACCCGCGGCGTGTTCCGTCACGGCAGCAGCGACGCCGCTTTGTTCCGGAACATCCTGACCGGGATCCCGAACAGCGGCATGGGCGGCATCTACCAGCCGGACAAGTCGATCTGGCAGGTCGTGTCCTACGTGCGCTCGCTCAGCCGGGGCGGCGGCGAGGAAGAGGTGCCGGGCGATCCGCGACGCGGCGGGATGCTGTACAGAAGCCGCGGCTCCTGCTCCGATTGCCATCGACTGAACGGCTCGGGCGGCCGGCTCGGACCCGACCTCAGCGATCTGGGCTGGCGGCGTGCGCCCGACCACATCCGTGCTTCGATCGTGGAGCCTGCGGAGTCGATCGACGGGGGCTACAGGACGGTCGAGGTCAGGACGGAGAGCGGCGGCATCGTGCGCGGCGTGCTGCGCAACGAGGACCGCTTCTCGATCCAGCTCTTCGACGAGTTCGAGAACCTGAGGTCCTTCCAGAAGACGGAACTGACCGCGATCGACAAACCTGAAGAGTCGTTGATGCCGCCGCTCGGCAGCTTCTTCCGCGGCCGGGACCTGGACGATCTCGTGGCCTATCTCTACTCGCTGCGACCGGAGTGAAAATGACAAACACTGGGTGCGCCGGCGCCCCCGCCGGCATCCGGCGCGAAGCGCCGGTTCTGAGGAAGCCGACGCTCCTTTTTGCGGCGTTGCCGCTCCTGTTCGTTGCATTGGGCGTCTCCGCCCAGGACGGCGTGTCCTACGAACGGTTGCTGGCTGCGTCGGACGAGCCGGGCAACTGGCTCATGTACTCGGGCGAGTTCAACAGCCAGCGCTTCAGCCGCCTCGACGAGATCGACCGTTCGAACGCGGCGAAGCTCCAGCTCCGCTGGGTGCATCAGATGCGAACGCTCGGCCGGCTGGAAACGACGCCCCTGGTGATCGACGAGGTGATGTACGCGACGACAGCGGACAACGTCATCGTCGCGCTCGACGCGCGCACGGGTCGACGGTACTGGTCCTACGCGCACGAGCTACCCGATCAGCTCGCCCTCTGCTGCGGCAAGCAGAATCGGGGCGTGGCCATTCGCGGCGACCGGCTCTACATGGGCACGGTCGACGCGCACCTGCTGGCCCTGGACGCCAAGACCGGTGCGGTGATCTGGGACGCGGAGGTGGGCAACCCGCGCACGGGGCAGTCGATCACGGCGGCGCCGATGGTCATCCGCGATCTGGTGATCACCGGGATCGGCGGCGGCGAGTACGGCATCCGGGGTTTCCTCGACGCCTACGACGCGGACACCGGCGAACTTCGGTGGCGCACCCACACGATTCCGGGACCGGGCGAACCAGGCAACGAAACCTGGGAGGGCGACTCCTGGAAGACGGGCGGCGCGCCGACCTGGATGACCGGTTCGTACGACCCCGACCTCGATCTTCTCTACTGGGGCACGGGGAACCCCGGACCGGACTGGAACGGCGAGGTCCGCGAGGGCGACAACCTGCACTCGGATTCCGTGCTGGCGATCCGGCCCGATACGGGCGAGATCGTCTGGACCTTCCAGTTCACTCCCCACGACGTCCACGACTGGGACGCCTGCCAGGTGCCGATCCTCTTCGACGCCGAGTACCAGGGCGAGCAGCGCAAGCTGATGGCCTTCGCCAACCGGAACGCCTTCTTCTACCTGCTCGACCGAGAGACCGGCGAGTTCCTGTTCGCGCGCGAGTTCGCGCGGCAGACCTGGGCCGAGGGGATCGACCAGGAGACCGGCCGCCCGATCCGGGTGCCGAACATGTTCCCCAGCGAGGAAGGAACACTGGTCGCGCCGACGATCGGCGGGGCGGCCAACTGGTTCTCGCCCACATACAGCCCCGACACCGGCCTCTTCTACATCCAGGCCTACGACGCGGAGATGCTCTACTACATGGCCGAGGCCGAGTACGAGGAGGGCGAACTCTTCGTCGGCGGCTACGGCAAGCCGGCCGGGCCCGGCGACCAGTACGTCAGCGCCGTGCGGGCGCTCGATCCGCTGACCGGGGACCGCGTGTGGGAGTACCAGGTGCAGCCCCGGTCCACCTCGGGTCTGCTCGCCACGAAGGGCGGCCTGGTGTTCGGGGGCAGCGTGGCCGGCATCTTCTATGCCCTCGACGCCGGGACCGGCGAGGAACTCTGGCACCGCCGCCTGGGCGGCAACGTCTATGCCGCGCCGATCAGCTACGAGGCAGGCGGGCAGCAGCACGTGACGATCGCGGCGGGGCGGGCGCTGTTCACGTTCGCGTTGCCGGAGCCGGAGTAGAAACCGGCCGCCGGGTGTTCTGCCGGGAGAACCCAGGTCCACCGAGAATCGGCGATGAGCATCTTCCCGGAACTGTCGATCGAACAACTTCGAGACGAGATCGAGCCTGCGCTGTTGGGCCGGAGGGCCGGTGAACAGGGCATGCCGCCGCTCGAAGCGGCCGAGGATCCGTCTCAGGCGGAGATCGAGGAGTTCATCGAGGCGAAGAAGAACCATGCGGTGAGGATCCGCGATGCGCAGCTCGAACAGGTGGACGGCCACCTGGATCAGCTCGACCAGGCGGTGCTCGCGGGAGACCTGGAGTCGTCGGCGCGGAAGGCGGCGACCGAGTTCCGGGAGGTCGAGCAGAGCGAGTTGCAGGCGCTCAAGGCGAGCCTGCACGAGTTCGAGCGCAAGCGGAGGGACTTCTTCGACTTCAAGCACCGCAACGGCCTGGACCGTGAGCCGGACTATGTGAGTCCGCGCACGACGGCGATCCTGATCGGGCTCGTGGTTCTCCTGTTCGTGATCGAGAGTGGCCTGAACGGCGCCTTTCTGGCCGTCGGCAGCGAGGGAGGGCTCGTCGGCGGCTGGGGTCTGGCGCTCGGTTTCAGCGTCGTGAACCTCGTGTTGCCGGCGCTCTTCTTCGGCCCCGTCAGCCGCTACGTGAGCCACATCGGCCTGCTGTTGAAGGCTGTGGGCGTCCTCGCCATCCTCGGCTGGCTCGGCACCGCGCTCGTGCTCAACCTGGGACTCGCTCACTTCCGCGACGCTTCGGCCGATCTGAGCGAGAACATCGGTGCCGAAGCGCTGAGTCGTTTCCAGGCTGCGCCATTGGGACTGCAGGACGCGGAGTCGTGGCTGCTGTTCGTGCTCGGCTTCTTCTTCTCGGGCGTCGCGTTCTTCGATGGCCGCAAGCTCTTCGGTGACTCCTACCCGGGGTACTCCCGCAAGCACCGCAAGATGGAGGAGGCGCGAGCCGACTACGACGATCATTGGCAGGACATCGTCGAGCAGTTGCGCACGATCCGCGAAGACGGCCTGGACGCAATCCGGCGCACGGCGCACCAGGCGAAGAGCCAGCCCGTCGAGCGCCGGCGCGCGGTCGAGAGCGAAGCGAAGCTCCTGGCCGCTTTCGACTCCCACGTCGAGCAGTTACAGCGCTTCGGGACGATGCTGATCGAAGAGTACCGCGAGGCGAACCGCTCGGTGCGCTTCGACCGGGGCACGCCGGCGTCGTATGGCAGGCCGTGGACGATGGACCCGCCGGCGCCGCACCGGCGGCGCCGTGAGCCGGGCGCGGTCGAGGATGTGGACCTGGACGGGTTGAACGACCAGTACGAATCGGCGCTGCTCCGCGTACACGCGGAGTGGGAACAGACCCAGGTGCGCCTGGACCTCGAGGGCTCGACGTCTCGCGGTAGCCCGGCGGAACCCGTTCCCGCAGATGGCGCCTCGTAGACGGCGCCGCCGTTCGCGGCGGGGCGATTTGTCGCCTCGGGATGTGGCCATCGGCGGGGGCATCGCCGTCGTCGCGCTCGTGCTGCTGGTCGTCGGCGCCCGCTTCACGATCTTCTCCGCGGGGCCTCCGGACCGCGACCCCGAGACCGGTTGTCCCGAGGCCGGGCCCGCGGCCCTGACCGCGATCCTGATCGATGTCACGGACCAGGTTGGCGCGATCAGCCGCGCCGACGTGCTCCTGCATCTCGACGAGTACGTCGCCGACAGCCGGGAGGACGAGATGGTTCTGGCCTACGAGGCGAAGCCGGTCGGGAACGAGATCGGCGACCCGCTGCTCTCGGTCTGCCATCCCGGCGATCCGGACGAGGCCAGCGAGTGGACGGAGAACCCCCGGCTGATCCGGCGGCGCCTGGAGGAACGGTTCGAGCGACCGCTCGAGGAGCTCTTCGCCGAGCTGCTGGGCCGGGAGCCGGCGTCGACTTCGCCGCTGATGGAGAGCGTTCAGAGCGTGGCGGTCTCCGTTCTCGGCCGGCACGAGTACGCGGGTCTTCCGAAGCGTCTGATCCTGGTCTCCGACCTGATGCAGAACACGCGCAACCTCTCCTTCTTCCGCCAGGCGGTCGACTACGAGGCCTTCGCCGCGACGGCCGGCGCCGACGCGCTGGGCACGGACCTTCGCGGAACCGCGGTCGAGGTCCTGTTCGTGCAGCGGATCGCCCACCGGCGCCTGGACGGCACCCGCGGCCTGATCGACTTCTGGCAGCGGTGGATCGAGGACCAGGGCGGCATGCTGAACCGGGTCGTCCGCATCGACGGCGTCAACTGATGCCCGCGGTATCGCGGCGGCGGTCGGGGGTCGCCGAGCCGCGTAGTGGCCGCGGGCTGTTCCTGGCGTTCTTCGTCGGCGGGGGCTTTCTCATCCTGTTGATGAAGTCGTTGACGGCGAGCGCGCTGTTCGCCGTGGTGCTGCCCGTGGTCCTGATGGGGAGCTACGCCCTGCTGTTGGTCGACTGGCCTGACCTGCGTCCGAGGTACGACCTCGCGGGCGACAACTTCTACTACCTGGGTTTTCTCTACACCCTGATCTCGCTGGCCATCTCGTTGTACCAGTTCAACACCGATGGAGCGACGAGTGCGATCATCACGAACTTCGGTCTGGCGCTGACCAGCACGATCCTCGGACTGGCCGGACGCATCCTCCTGAACCAGCCGCAGGACGGGGACGAGGCGGAAGCGAGGGCGCGCGAGGACCTGGCTCGGGCGAACCGCCGCCTCCGGGCCGAGATGGAGTACTCGATCGACGAGTTCCAGCAGTTCCGCGGGGAAGCCAGACGGGTGTTCGAGCAGCTCGATCGGGGTGTGGCCGCCGCGGGCGCCGCGCTGGAACGGCAACTCGAACACCTGGAGGGCGGCGCCGCCCGGTTCGGGGCGCTCCGGCAGCGCGTCGGCGAGGTCGACCAAGCCGCGGTCGAGGCGCTCCGCGACATCCAGGCGCAGCGGGAACGATTCGTCTCCGAGTCGCGGGATGTGAGCGACTCCCTTCAGCAACTGCTCGCGAACTTCCGCTCCGTCGACTTCCGGCGGGAGTTCATCGAGGAACTGATCGAGCCGACGTCGGAGCAGTTCAGGGGACTGGCCCGCGAGTTCCTTTCCGTCGCGGAGGGGCTCCGTCGGCTGGAAGCCGGTCAGCTACGGGTCATGGAACAGAACCAGGGCGCCGTGGCCCGGCTGGCCGAGATCCTGGAAGAGAACCGCCGCTTCTCGCAGGCGAACGCGCGGGCGGCGAACGGCTTTCGGAACGCCACGGAGGCGCTCGTGTCGCTGCGGGCGGACATCGACCGGTACAGCCAGGGAACGCGGACGGTGGCGGGCGAACTCGAGGCGGCGCGGCGGCAACTGCACGACGCGCCGGAGCGGATCGAGGCGATGAACCGGTCGTTGCTGCGAATGGCCGGAAGACTCGACGAAGTGGCGGAGGAGAGCGACCGGAGACGCGCCGTCGAGCGACGACAGCAGGGCTGGAGTCCCTGGTGACCGACCGCGGGCGTACGTTCCCGCGCGGCCTCGTCCTCGGTCTGACGATGGCCGAGATCGCGATCCTGATCATCTTCGTGCTGCTGCTCGCGCTGGCCGCGCTGCTGGCGCGCGAGGCGGACAGGCGAGAGGACGCCGAACGGAAACTGGCCGACTACGAACAGATCGAGACCTTGCTCGAGGACGAGGCTCTTCCCAGGGACCCCGAGGCGCGCAGGGCGGTCTTGCGGGAGCGGGTGGACGAGCACCGGGATGCCGACAACTGGCGTGAACTCGTGCGCGAGATGGAGGCGGCCGATGTGGAACCGGCTGTGCTTGTCGAGCAGCTCAGTCAGGCCCGGGAACGGATCGAAAGGCTGGAGGCCCAGGCGGCGGCCCGGGGACGCGGTGGGCTTGATCACCCGAGCTGCTGGTACGACCGCGACGGCACCGTCGCCTACCTCTTCGATGTGGCGCTGGCGCCGGACGGCTTCGTCGTTGCGATCGCTCGAGCTCCGGAGCACGAGGCCGAGCGGCAGCTGCTGCCAGTGGAGTCGGTCCGGACGAGTCGCCTGCTCACGGAATCCCAGTTTCTGCGCCAGACCCGATCCGTCTTCGAGTGGAGCGTCGGGAGGAAGTGCCGCTTTTTCGTCCGGGCGTTCGACCTCATCGCCGCCGATCAGAAGGATCTCTACAAGCGCCGGATGCGGGTGCTCGAATCGCGCTTCTACAAGAACGCGAACCCGACCGGCGGCCTGCCGGCGGGTCTTCGCTCCGCCCGGTGATCAGTCCGGTGGGTTCGCTCCGCCGACGGCGGCGCCCCACAGGCCTCTCCGGTTGTCCCGGGCCTCTCGCTCGAACTGCCGGAACGCTTCCATGTGCCGGAAGGGGAACCGCGTGTAGGCGTGGCCGTAGCCACGGCGGATGATCTCCGCGTTCACGAACGTCCCGTCGTCCAGGTAGACGTACGCCAAGGTGCGGCCGTAGCGATCCTGCCGCTCCTGGTCGTACTCGAGCCGCACCCGCTTCCCCTCGAGCAGCCCCTTCGCGAAGGCGCTGGCCTCCTTGCCGAAGAACTCGACGGGCCGGTTCGGATGGACGGTCTCCGGCGTGTCGACGCCGATCAGGCGGACGCGGCCGACGCCTTCGACGATGATCGTGTCGCCATCGACGACGCGTTCCACGACTTGGCCCGGCGCCGCGGTGGCGGCCAGGACGCCGAAGAGGAACGCGATTCCGCAGCGGACGGCGAATTGAGATTGGAGCAGGGGACGCACTTCGCGAGGGCGCGACGGCGGCGTCCCTGCAGGACATCTCCGCCGGCGAACCCGAAGTCAAGAGAACTTGACGGTGTGGACCGCTGCATTCTGGCGGTGTCCAGGTTTCTTGTCCAGGCCGCGCCGCGCACGGATGCCGGTTCCCGCTGCGGGTTTCCGTCCATGTCAAAAGGGGGATTCGTGCGGCCTGGCCTGCCCGCGACGGCGAGGCCGTGACGCTCGGAGCCCCCGGACCGATCTAGAATCACCTCTCGGGAGTCAACCATGAGCGTCACGGAAAGCGAACATCGCCCGGCCACGCCGGAGGAGATCTGGGAGATCCTTCGGCAGGTCGCCAGGCGCCAGAAGGAAGGCGAGCAGGTCGCGCGCCAGCAGAACGAGGAACTTCGGGCGCAGATGCGCGAAACGGACCGCCGGCTGAAGGAGGCGAGAGACCTGTTCACGAGCCAGTGGGGCCGCTTGATGGAGTCTCTCGTCGAAGGGGACCTGGTCAAGCTGCTTCAGGAGCGCGGAGTGGAGGTGGAAGCGGTGGCCTCCCGGATCCGGTTGTCCCGGGATCCAAAGCTGCGCGAGGTGGACCTGTTCGCCGTCAACGGAGAAGAGGCGGTCGCCGTGGAGGTCAAGACGACGCTGAAGCCGGAGCACGTCACGGACTTCGTTGAGTTGCTCGACGAGCTTCCGCGTCTGTTCGGGCTCTACGGCGCCCGGCGGTTGTACGGGGCGGTCGCCTACCTGAAGGCGGACGAGGGGACGATCCGCCACGCGACGCGGAAGGGACTGTTCGTGATTCGCGCCACCGGGAGCAGCGCCAGCATCGTGAACGAGCCAGGTTTCGAGCCGCGCCTCTTCTGGAGTGCCGCCCCTACCTGACGCGGAGCGGCCGTACCGTCAGGCCGGTTTCGCGTGAACAGGTGGTGGTGCGTGTGCGCCCTGTCGCGAGAGCCGGGGTCGGAGCCTGCGAGCGTACTCCGTTCACCGATGAGGTGACCCGACTTCGCTACCAAAGCAGTGGCGCACCTTCCCCGGGCAGACACGAGGGCTGCCCGCAAGGGGCACTTGGAAGCTGCGCCGTCCAGGAAGTTAGCACGCTACGGTAGGTTCCCTCCATGCGGCGTGGAGTTGTAGCGGCGGCGTGCCTGTGCAGTGCCTGCCTGCTGCCGCTGCCGGTCGTCGCCCGCGACGACGCGCACGTCGTCGTCGCCTTCGCCGCCGAGCCGACCCAGATCGACCCCACGCGGACTTCGGCCGGCGTCGACCAGTACTTCATGGCGCTGTTCTACGAACAGTTGCTGGCGGCGGGGCCGGACCTCAGGCAGCGGAACTGGCTGGCCGAGTCCTGGCGGCTGTTCGAGCGCGACGGGGTCTGGCTGATCGGCGTCGAGTTGCGGCGCGGCGTCCGCTTCCACAACGGCGACGAACTGACGGCGCACGACCTTCGGTACTGCTATCTCCGTCAGCGGGATCCGGGCCTGTCGCGGCAGGCCGGGCGCTGGCGGCACGTCGCCGACGTGCGTGTGCTCGGCGACTACGAGCTGGAGATCGTCTTCAAGGGGCAGCCGGACTCGGCGCTGTTGCCGCTCAACCTGGACCTCTGGGCCATCCCGCGGCGGTACTACGAGGAGGTAGGGAACGAGGGCGTGCAGGCGCATCCGATCGGCACCGGGCCCTGGAAGTTCGTGTCGCGCAGCGTGCGCGAGGAGATCGTCGTCGAGCGCTTCGACGACTACTGGGACCCCGATGCGTTGCCGGGGATCCGCCGGCTGACGATCAAGATCATCCCGGAGGACACGACCCGGGTCGCCGCGTTCAAGACCGGCGCGGTCGACTGGATCGACGCGGTGCCTCCCGCCCAGGTCGCCGACTTCGAGCGCACTCCCGGCGTGAAGGTCGCGTCGCTGCCGACGAGCAACAACCTGTTCCTCGCGTTGAACGCTCTCGATTCGCGAAGTCCGCTGGGAGACGTCCGGGTGCGGCGGGCGGTGGCGCACGCGATCGACTTCGACGCGATCATCCGGTACATCCTCCACGGGCAGGGCATCCGGACGGTCCAGGTGACGCCGGGGGCGCCGGGGCACGACCCCGCGCTCGAGCCCTACGCCTTCGACCCGGACCGCTCACGCGAACTGCTGCGGCAGGCCGGCTTCGCCCGCGGCATCAACGTGAACTGCTACAACCTGACGACGCCGCGCGAGCCGTATCTCAAGGAAGTGGGCGAGGCGATGTTCGCCTACCTGACCGCCGCGGGCATCCGCTGCCGGATCGTCCAGCTCGAGTACGGCGCCTGGATCAACCTCGGCCGCCGGGACGCCCGCCCCGAGATGGACGGGATAGCGAGCTGGATGTGGGGCCACGGCGCTCTCGGCGATCCGACCGATCCCTGGGGCGGCCACCTCCATTCCTATGGCGACGGATGGGGCTGGTACTCGTACCACGACGACCCGGAACTGGACGAGATGGTCGAGACGCTCCGCGTGACGGTCGACCCGGAGGCGAAGGAGGCGCTGATTCGGGAGCTCGCCCGGCTCAAGCACGAGCGGGTGGCTGGCGGCGTACCGACCTACCGGCCACTCGTGACCCTGGCGTGGCGTGACCGGCTGCGCTTCGTGCCCTGGCCCCAAGCCAATTGGCGCATGATGCGGGACATCGGCCTGGCGGCCGACTCGCCGTCTCGCTGAGCGCGGCGGAGCGATGCGCGCCTACCTGATCCGCCGTCTCTGGCAGGGCGCGGTGGCGGTCCTCGGCGCGCTGCTGATCGTCTTCGTGGCGCAGCGCCTGGCCGGCGACCCGGTCGCCCTGCTGCTGCCGATGGACGCTTCGGAGGAGGACTTCGCGGCGATGCGCGAGGCCCTGGGCCTCGATCGGCCCCTGCCGGTCCAGTTCGTCGTCTTCCTGCGCGACGCGTTCAGCGGCGACTTCGGCGAATCCTACCAGTGGCAGGCGCCGGCGATGCCGCTGCTGCTCGAGCGGTTGCCGGCGACGCTCGAGCTGGCGTTGGCCGGGCTCGTCTTCGCGCTTCTCCTGGCCGTGCCCTTGGGTGTCTTCTCGGCGGTCTACCGAGGCCGCTGGGTCGACCGTCTGGCAAAGGTGCTGGCCCTGCTCGGTCAGGCGATGCCGGGCTTCTGGGTCGGCCTGCTGCTCATCCTGTACCTGGCGGTCCGGCTTCAGTGGCTGCCGGCCTTCGGCCGCGAGGGTCCGCTTCACCTCGTCCTGCCGGCGATCGCCCTCGGCTGGTACCCGGTGGCGGCGATGACACGCACCCTGCGCTCGTCGATGCTCGACATCCTGGACAGCGACTACATCCGCACCGGCCGGGTGATGGGTCTGCCGGAACGCACCGTGATCTGGCGCTATGCCCTCCGCAACGCCGCCGTGCCGCTGGCGACGATGATCGGCGTCTACTTCGCGAACATGCTCGGCGGCGCCTTCGTCATCGAGGTCGTCTTCGCCTGGCCGGGCGTCGGGCGGGCAGTGGTCGACGCCGTCTTCGCGCGTGACTTTCCCGTGGTACAGGCCGGCGTCGTGCTGTCGGCGGTCATCTTCGTCGTCGTGAACCTCCTCGTCGACCTGAGCTACGGGCTGATCGATCCGAGGATTCGCCATGGCTGAGCGGCATGCCGCCATTCCCGAGCGGCGGATGCCCGTCGTCTCCTGCGCGGTGCTTGGCCTGGTCCTGCTGTGCGCCGTTGCGGGACCGTGGTTCGCGCCTCACGAGGCCTCCGAGATCGCGCTTGCCGAGTCGATGACGCCGCCGTTCTGGCGGTCCGGCGGAAGTTTCGACCATCCGCTGGGAACGGACATGCTGGGGCGCGACATCCTGAGCCGGATCATCGCCGGCGCCCGCGTCTCGGTGACGGTGGCGATCTACGCCATCGCCCTCTCCGGCGGCATTGGCGCCGCGCTGGGTATCTCGGCGGGCTACTTCGGCGGGATCGTCGACGCCGTCATCTCGCGGTTGATCGACATCCAGATGTCGATCCCGGCGATCCCGCTCGCCATGCTGTTCGCGGCGGTGTTGCCGCCGGGCGAGGGCATGGTGATCACGATCATCGTCCTGACCTACTGGACCTGGTATGCGCGGATCGTCCGCGGCGAGGTGCTCAGCCTGCGCGAGCGGGACTTCATCACCGTGGCCAGGGTGTCGGGTGTCTCGAGTCCGATGATCCTGATCCGCCACCTGACCCCGAACGTCCTGAACACGCTGCTCGTGCTGGCGACGCTCCAGTTCGGCAGCGTGATCGTCTTCGAAGCGGGCTTGAGCTTCCTGGGGCTCGGCATTCAGCCGCCCCAGGTGTCGTGGGGCGGGATGCTCGCTGACGGCCGGAACTTCATCGAGGTCGCCTGGTGGCTGATCACGATGCCGGGGATTGCGATCATGGCTTCGTGTCTGGCGTCCAACCTGCTCGGCGACTGGCTGCGCGACACGTTCGATCCGAAGAGGCGGATCACGTAGTGGCGCTCCCTGGAGAGGCCGGCGTCCTGCCCGCATGCGGACCTCGGGAGCTCGATCCATGAGCGAGGCGGTCCTCGACGCCTGGGGTTGGCGGCCTGACTTCGCCGATTCCTGCCGGCGCTTCGTCGAAGAAGCGTCGTCGCCGGGGCCGCTGGTTCCGGCGCGCGTCGTGTCGATAGCGCGCGGCGTCTACCAGGTCGTAGCCGCGGAGGGCGAGGTGTCGGCCCGGCTGCTGAAGCGCGCGCGCCGCGCCGTTCCCGGTGGCCCCGCGGTGGGGGACTGGGTCGTGGTGGAGATGTCGCCGGTTCCGGGCGTCGACCCGCGGATCGTCCACGTGCTCGACCGGCGCAGCCGGCTCTCGCGCAAGGCGGCGGGCGCCCGCACGGAGGAGCAGGTCGTGGCCGCCAACGTCGACACGGTCTTCCTGGTGATGGGCATGGACGGCGACTTCAACGTTCGCCGCCTGGAGCGCTTCGTCGCGATGGTCACGGAGAGCGGCGCCGAACCGGTGGTCGTACTGACCAAGGCGGACCTCGCCGCCGATCCGGACGCGATGCGGGAGCGGGCCGCGGAAGCGTCGCCGGGAGCGACCGTCGTCGCGGTCAACGCGCTCGCGAAGCAGGGCCTGGAACCGCTCGCGCTTCAGCTTGCCCCGGGCCGGACCGTGGCCATGCTCGGCTCCTCGGGCGCGGGCAAGTCGACCCTGCTCAATGGCTTGAGCGGCGAGGAAGTGATGCGCACCGCGCCGGTCCGGGACGGCGACGACCGCGGCCGCCACACGACAACGCACCGGCGCCTCGTCCAGTTGCCCGGCGGCGGGCTGCTGATCGACAACCCGGGCATCCGGGAACTCCAGCTTTGGGCCGACGACGAGAGCAGCCTGGAGGAGACCTTCGACGACATCGAGGAAGTCGCTCGTGGATGCCGATTCCGGGACTGCGGCCATGGACAGGAGCCCGGCTGCGCCGTTCGGGCGGCGATCCGGGCCGGCTCGCTGGACCCGGCGCGGCTACGCAACTACCACGACCTCCGGGAAGAACAGCGCCGGCTCGAACAGCGCCGCGACGAAGCGTCCCGCCGTGCCGCGGAGCGAAAGCTGGGCGCGTTCTACAAGTCGGTCCAGCAGGCGAAGAAGAACCGGCGGCGGTAAGGCCGGGTCACCAGGACGCGAAGCGCCGGCGGACGAAGGGGGCGGTAAGTGCCGAGAGCGACTCCCGCTGCGCTCCGGCGGCATCGAAGTTGTCCGGGGAGAGCCATCGTTCGTAGCGGGCGTTGAGCTGTTCCCAATCCCGGTCGACGATCGCGAACCAGGCCGTGTCGCGGTTCCGTCCCCGGAAGATCGTGGCCTGCCGGAAAACGCCTTCGAAAGTGAACCCGAGGCGTTCGGCTGCGGCAATGGAGGGCGCGTTCAGAGCGTCACACTTCCATTCGTAGCGTCTGTAGCCAAGTGCGAAGGCGTTTCGCATCATCAGGACCATCGCCTCGGTGGCGGCCGTGGTCCGTTGGAGACGCGGCGGGTAGCAGATGTTCCCGACTTCGATCGAACCGACAGCGGGTGCAATCCGCAGATACGACGCAACGCCGGCTGCTCGTCCGTCTGCTTCGTCCACGATGGCGAGGAAGAACGGGTCCTCGCTTGCTGCCGCGGTTTCGGCCCATGATCGGAGTTCGGTGGGTGAGCCGAACGGACCGTAGTTGAGGTAAGTCCAGATCCGGCCTTCAGCGTCGGCCGCGGTGGCTTCGTACAGGTCTCCGGTGTGGCGAGCGGGATCAAGGGGCTCAACGCGACAATGGCGTCCAACCAGCGGACCTCGGGAGGGAGGCGGCGGGGCGGTCCACCCGTCGAGCGCGCGTCCGACTGGTTGGCCGAGAGAGTTCAGGGTCGACTGGCTCATCGGAGCATCGGGTCGGCGCCATCTGCGCCGGTAGGCGAGCCTAGACGAGATGGCGCCCGGTCTCCGTATACTCCCAAGCATGTCCGTGACGCTGCTCGAACAGCCGCCGCCGACCGTGCCTTGCCGACCCGGTCCCTATCGCCGGGCCGACTACGCCGCACTTCCCGACGAGCCCCGCTGCGAACTGATCTATGGCAGGTTCTACTTGAGTCCGAGTCCGATCCGCCTTCACCAGGTCGTGGTCGGCCGCATCTGGCGTCTGCTGGATGACATCGCCGATGCAGTGGGTGGTGAAGCGCTCGTGGCGCCGATGGACGTCCACCTCGCCGATCACACGGTGGCGCAGCCGGATGTCCTCTACATCTCCTCCGAGCGGCGGGAGATCGTGCAGACCTGGATCGAAGGTGCTCCGGATCTGGTGGTGGAAGTGCTCTCGCCGAGCACGACGCGCATGGACCGGCTGTTGAAGCTCAACCGGTACGCCGAGGCGGGTGTCAGGGAGTATTGGCTTGTCGATCCTGCGCTCCGAACGATCGAGTTCCTGGTCCACGACGGTGAGCACTTCACCGTGCATGTCCAGGACGGCGGTTCATGGACGTCTCCCGTCGTGCTCGGAGTCGCGTTGGACATCGACGCGTTCTGGGCGACTGTGGAACGGAAGGTTGGACCCTCGGTAGCCGGGGACTGAGCCGTCCGCCGTAGTCGGCGTGGACCGCCACTTCGCCGATCTACCCGAACAGCCCCTTCGCCGCCTTCGCCTCCGGCGCCATCAAAGCCGCGACGCAGTAGGCGGCAAACGAGATCGCCATCGCCGGGAACACCGCGTGCATGCCCTGGATGTCGAGGAGCATCCACAGTCCCAGCGTCGCTCCGCCGGCGGCGAAGGACCAGAGAGCAGCGGCGCCGTTGCCGCGGCGCCAGGTCAGGCCCAGGGCGAGGGAGGGCAGGAAGCAGGCGGCGTAGAGAGCGCCGGAGAACGACGTCAGCTCGACGATGCCGCCGGGCGGGTCGATGGCGAGAATCGCGGTGATCGCGGCGAACAGCACGACGCAAACGCGCGTGTTGCGGACCGCGTGGCGGTCGTCGGCCGGAACCAGGAGGCCGAGCAGGTCGCGCTGGAAGGTCGACGCCATGACGAGGAGGACGCTGTCGAGCGAGGACATGGCGGCGGAGACCAGGGCGAGGAAGAGCAGCGCCTGCACCACAGGCGGGAAGATCGCCGGGTCGCTGAGCATCATCGGGATGACCTGGTCGGTGTCGGCGACGCCCTGACCGACGACGAAGTGGGCGTAGAGCCCGAGCGGCGCGAGCAGGCTGAACACGATGAGGAAGCTCAGGGTCGACACGACCAGACCGCTCCGGGCGGCGGTCTCGGTCTCGAGAGCGTAGAAACGCGAGAGCTGCCGCGGCTCGACGACCAGCTTGACGGTGGAAGCGAAGACGACGCCGATCAGCATGCCGAGCGGTTGCGCCGTGTCCCAGCGGGCGAGCGAGCCGTCGCCGATCTGCGCCAGGTCGGCGAGGCGGCCGATGCCGCCCGCGGCGCGGGTGATGAGGAAGAACATCAGCAACGCGGCCATCGTCATCAGCATGCCCTGGACGAAGTCGGTCCGCGCCACCGAGTGGAAGCCGCCGATCATCGTGTAGAGGCAGACGATCAGGACGACGACGAAGAGCGACAGGCCGTAGCTCAGATCGAGCAGCTCGACGAGCAGCGAACCGATGCCCTTGAACACCGCCGTCATGTAGAGGAAGCTGGAGAAGATGACGATCACGGCGGCGGCGAAGCGGGCCGGCCGGCTGTTGAAGCGGAATCCGATGTAGTCCGGGATCGTCACCGAACCGAGGGTCTCGGTCACGCCGCGCAGGCGCGGCGCCAGCCACGCCCAGGCGACGAAGGAGAGGACGACCGCGGTCGGGATGATCAGGAGCCAGGCGATGCCCGAGGCGTAGGCCCTGCCGGCGAAGCCGATGAAGCTGTTCGTGCTGGCGTAGGTGGCGAAGAAGGAGACGCCGAGGATGATGCCGCCGAGCGAGCGGCCGCCGACCAGAAAGTCGGCCAGATCGCGCGTCCGGCGCTGTCCGATCAGGGCGTGGTGAACCAGTACGCCCGTGTAGAGGGCGAACAGGACGAGGATCAGCGCGTGTTCACGGAGCCACATGAGCGGTCTTCAGGGTCGATGCTCGGGTGGCGCGGTGCGCGCCAGCCGGGGGCGCCGGCTCACAGGCCCATCTGATCCAGATACCAGCCACCGAACACCTGCAGGCAGGCTTCGCTCTCTTCGTAGGCCGTGGGGCTGTAGCCGCGAGAGGCGACGCCCAACTGGGTGCGCGCGCAGACGTCCCAGTCCTGGCTGTTCACGAGATGCCAGAAGTCGACGGCGTCGCTCGGGTCGAAGCCGGGCGCCACGGCGGTATCGGGGTCGAAAAGCCACTCGCAGACGATCCGGGTGCGGCCGGCCTCGATCGGCCACAGCGTGTGGGTCACCACGTAGTCCCGGTGCAGGCTGATCAGCAGGTTGGGGTACACGTGGTAGTACTGCACCGAGGTCCGGTCGGCGACCTCGATGGCCGGAAGGTCGGGCCGGTCGCTGCGGCCGGTCGCTGTCATCGTGTTGCAGCCGTCGTTCAGTGTCATCGGCCCGCCGACGTAGTAGCGGCCGTACTCCAGATTGCCGCCGTTGCGATAGTCCGAGACCCGGTTGAGTTCGGGGTGGACGACCGCGCAGTGGTAGCACTCGTTGTAGTTCTCGCAGAGGATCTTCCAGTTCGCCTGCGCCTCGTACTCGCGGCGGTCGCCCCGGACCAGCCGGTCGAGGGTGAAACGGGACAGATCCGGCAGGTCGGCGGCAACCTCGGAGAGCGGTGGACCGTCGGCCTCCAGGGAGAGGAAGAAGAACCCGTTCATGGCGGCGATGCGCACCGGCACCAGGCCGGCGCCGGCGGCGTCGAAGTCGCGCCCCATGTGCGGCGCGCCGACCAGCCGCCCGTCGAGGCCGTAGGTCCACGCATGGTAGGGACACTGGAACACCTTCGTCCTTCCGGCGCAGTGGTCGACGACGCGGGCGCCACGGTGCCTGCACACGTTGAAGAAGGCGGCCAGCCCGTGTCCTGCGTCGGCAGCTGCACCGTTGCCGTTCGATCCGGCGACGTTGCCGGCCGCCGCGGTCCGAACGGCGATCATCGACTCTCCGCCGAGCTCGCGAGTCACGAAGCTGCCCGGTTCGTCCAGCTCCTCGAGCCGCCCTCCGCACACCCACATGCGCGAGAAGATGCGCTCGATCTCCTCGCTGAAGACGGCGGGGTCGGTGTAGAGGCGGCCGTCCAGCGGCCGGGGAGCCTTGCGCGGAGTCACGAACCGATCCTAGCGTCGTTGATGTGCCATCATCTCCGCCGTGCCGCGCCTGCTCATCGCGTTGCTCTTCGCGCTCTCGGCGCCCGGGGCCGGGTCGGCCCAGGAGGCCGGCACTGAAGGCGTCGCTTCCGCCGACGGCGTCAGTGAGGAAGCGGTGAGCACAGAAGGCGAGGTGGTCGCGGAGTTCGATGACGAGTTGGTCGTGGTCGGCAGCCGCGCGCGGCCGCGGTCGGTGACCGAGTCGTCCGTCCCGATCGACGCCATCCCGGTAGAGGATGTCGTCAGCCAGGGCGCGAGCACGCTGGACTACCAGTTGCGGAACCTGGTCCCCTCGTTCAACGTGGCGACCCACCCGATCAGCGGCGCCGCGACGCTGGTGCGGCCGGCCAGTCTGCGCAACCTGGCCCACGACCACACGCTCGTTCTCGTGAACGGCAAGCGCCGGCATCGGTCCGCGATCCTGGTGTGGTTCGGGGGCGTGACCGATGGCACCCAGGGGCCGGATATCTCGACCATCCCGGCGACCGCGTTGCGACAGGTCGAGGTACTGCGTGACGGCGCCTCGGCGCAGTACGGCTCCGACGCGATCGCCGGCGTGATGAACTTCCTGCTGAAGGACGACCCGTCGGGCGGCAGCCTGGAAGTGAAGAGCGGCGTCTACGGCGCGGGCGACGGCCAGGCGTACACGATCGCCGGCGACGTCGGCCTGCCGCTGGGGGAGAACGGCTTCGCCCACCTGAGCATGGAGTACGGCAATGCCGACCCGACCAGCCGCAGCGTCCAGCGCGCCGATGCGGCGGCGTTGACCGCCGCCGGCAACACGCACATCCGGGACCCGGCGCAGGTCTGGGGCGACTCGGAGTACGAGGACGACCTGAAGCTCTTCGGCAACTTCGGCAAGCTGCTCGGAAACGGCGCGCAGGTATACGGGCACGCGAACTACGCGGAGAAGACGGCGACGCAGGGTTTCTACTACCGCAACCCCAACACCCGCGCCAACATCTTCAGCCTGGACGGGGGACGCACGCTCCTCATCGGCGACGTGCTCGACGCCCAGGACGGTGTGCGCGACGGTTCGGCGGGCTGCCCGACTGTGGCGATCACCGACGACCGGCCGGATCCGGACGCGCTGGCGCAGGTCTTCGCCGACGCGAACTGCTTCTCCTTCCAGGAGATCGCGCCGGGCGGCTTCACTCCCTACTTCAGCGGCGTGATGACCGACACGTCGGCGGTCGCCGGGGTGCGCCGGACCACGAAGGGCGGCTTCACCTGGGACGCCAGCGCCAGCTACGGCTCCCACGAAGCGGACTTCTTCCTGTTCAACACCGTGAACGCCTCGCTGGGTCCGGCGAGTCCGCGCGACTTCGACCCGGGCATCTACCGGCAGGCCGAACTCAACCTGAACTTCGATGTCTCCTACGCGGTCTCCGAGCTCGTTCACCTTGCCGGCGGCGCCGAGTGGCGTGACGAGCGGTTCACGATCCGTTCCGGCGAGTTGCCGTCGTGGCAGGTCGGACCGTATGCCGCGCAGGGGTTCGTTTCGGGCTCGAACGGTTTTCCGGGCTTCCCCGACTACACGGCCGGGACCTGGAACCGGGCCAATGTGGCGGTGTACGGCGACCTGGAACTGCGGGATCCGGACGGCCGCTGGACGCTCGGCGGCGCGCTGCGCTTCGAACACTTCGACGTCTTCGGCGACACGACGAACGGAAAGCTCTCGGCCCGTTACGCCCTGACGGACGCGGTCTCCGTGCGCGGCGGCGTGAGCACCGGTTTCCGGGCCCCGACGCCCGGTCAGCAGAACGTGTTCAACGTGCAGTCGACGATCAACCCGGAGACGCTCGACCTGGTCGACAGCGCCACGGTGCCGTCGACCTTCCGCGCGGCGCAGTTTCGGGGCGGCCAGCCCCTGGAACCGGAAACCTCGACCAACCTGACGGCGGGGCTCGTGGTCGACACCGGGCCGTTCACGCTGACGGCGGACTACTACCACATCGATGTCGACCGGCGGCTCGCGCTGTCGCAGTTCTTCGTGCTTGCCGAGGAGGAGCGTGCCCTGCTGCTGTCGGAAGGCATCACCTCGGCGCGCACGCTCTCCTCGTTCCGCTTCTTCATCAACGACTTCTCGTCGCGGACCCAGGGGATCGACATCGTCTCGACCTGGACGCCGCCGGCGCTGGGCGGGAACACGACGTTCAGCCTGGCGCTGAACCACACGGAAACGGAGATCACGAAGGACTCCGAGCTGCTCGGTCCCGGCGACGTGCTTGCCCTGGAACGGGGCGTGCCGGAGACGCGGTGGAACCTGTCCGTCAACCAGGGCGTCGACGTGGGAAGTCGGCGGGTCGACCTGCTGGGCCGGCTGCACTACTTCGGATCGTGGGTCGACCACCTCGACGCCCGCTCCGTGCGTCAGGCCGACGCGCCCGTCCTCGGCGGCCGCTACATTCTCGACCTGGAGGTCAGCGTTCCGCTCGTGCGCGACACGACGCTTTCCGTCGGCGGCCAGAACGTCTTCGACACGTTCTCGGATCGCATGGACCTGTTCGCGGCGCAGTTCGGCCTGCCCTACAGCCAGTTCACGCCCTGGGGCCTCGGCGGCGGGTACTACTACGCGCGCCTGCACTACCGTTGGGGCCGGTAGTTGGCGCGCCGGGCTCCGCAGGGAACGCAGGCCGTTCAGCGCGCACTGGCGCTGCTCCGCTCGTTCACGCGCGAGGCGCCGGAGCACCGGCTGTCGGAACTGGCGGCGGCTCACGGGCTTCATCCGTCGACGGCGCATCGCCTGCTCGGCGTCCTCGAGGCGGAGGGGCTGATCGGCCGCAGTCCGGAAAGCCAGGCCTACCGGTGGCTGCCGGGTGCGCCCGGCACGGGAGATGCCGGGTCGTCACCGCGCCGCAACGGCCTGCGGCCGCTGGAGCCGTTGCGAACGCCGTTTCACCGCCGCACGTCGGCGCTGTGCGAGAGCGACGCCTGGCGCGACTGGTCGGGCTACACCTGCGTCGAAACCTACGAGCCGACGCCTGAACGCGAGTACTGGGCGGTGCGCAACGCGGCTGCTCTCATCGACGTGTCGCCGCTGTTCAAGTACGAGATCGCGGGCGCGGACGCGGAGCGGCTGCTGGACCGGGTGATGACGCGGGACATCTCGAAGTGCCGCACGGGCCGGGTGATGTACACGTCCTGGTGCAACGAGGACGGCCACCTGCTGCAGGACGGCAACGTGCAACGTCTCTCGCGCGAACGCTTCCTGGTCAGTGCCGCCGAGCCCTGCCTGCGCTGGTTCGAGGACTGCGGCTGGGGCATGGACGTCGACGTGCGGGACGTCTCGGAGGAGATCGGCGTGCTCGCGCTCCAGGGGCCGCGGGCGCGGGCGATCGCCGACGCGGCCACGGCGGGCATCGACTTCGGCGCGATGCGCTACTTCGACCTCGCGGCCGGTGAGATCGGCCAGGGCGGCGGAGGCGGCCCGGTGACGGTGACGCGCACCGGTTACACGGGCGACCTGGGCTACGAGTTCTGGGTGGCAGCGGAGCGCGCGGAGGCGCTGTGGGATGCTCTCGTCGACGCCGGCGAGGACCACGGGCTGCTGCCCGCGGGTCTCCTGGCGCTCGACATGGCGAGGACCGAGGCCGGCCTGGTGCTGATCGACGTCGACTACGTGTCCGCGGTGGACGCCGAGATCGAGGTGCTGAAGGTCACGCCGGCGGAGGCGGGCCTCGGGTTCACCGTGAAGCTCGGCAAGAGCGCGGACTTCGTGGGCCGTCGTGCCCTGGAGCTGGAACGCGACCGCGGACCGGCGTGGGCAATGGTCGGCCTCGAGGTCGACTGGTTCGAGCTGGAGCGGCTGTGGTCCGAGATCGACCTTCGGCCGCAGGTGGTGGGCCAGCCGGCATCCCGGGAACCGACGCCGGTGTTCGCCCCCGGCGGATGGCAGGTCGGTCAGTGCACGACCCGGTTCTTCTCGCCCCTGCTCAAGAAGTACATCGGCCTGGCCACCGTACGCGGCGAGGCGGCCGACCCCGGCACCGAACTCGATGTCGAGGTCGCGGTCGGCTACGGCCGGCGCCGGGCGAGGGCCCGGGTCGTGGAGCGACCCTTCTTCAATCCGCCGCGCAAGACGGCGGTCGATCCCACGCCTGGAGTCAACGGATGACGGCGGAGTCGACGGAGGCCAGCATCGGCAGCGGCACGCCGTCACGCGGCGGCGGCCGCTTCGATGCGATCGTGGTCGGCGCCGGACACAACGGCCTGGTCGCGGCGGCCTACCTCGCCCGGGCGGGCCTCGACGTCGTGGTGCTGGAGTCCTCTCCCGAGATCGGCGGCGCTACCCGCAGCGAGGAGGCCTTCCCGGGCTTCCGGTTCAGCGTGTTTTCCTACCTCGTTTCGTTGTTGCGGCCGGAGGTCATCCACGAACTCGACCTCGTCCGCCACGGCCTCTTCCTGGTCCCCACCGCGAGCACCCTGAACCCGCTGCCCGGCGGCGACTGCCTGTTCCGCGAGGCGGATCCGCAGCGGACCTACCGTCACATCGCCCGCCACTCCCGGCGCGATGCCGAGGCGCTGTTCGAGTACAAGCTCGAGATGCGCCGCATGGGGCACCTGATGTATCGCCTGCAGCGGGCGGCGCCCGACGAACTGGCCGCGGCCATCGGCGATCGCATCGCGGAGAGCGCGGAGCACCTGGATGTCGACGTGTCGGCGGAGGTGGCCGACATCGCGCGCTACTTCCTCGACCTGCCGGCGGCCCGGTTGCGCTCCTTTGTCCAGATGCTGACAATGAGCTCCGCCGACTTCCTTGGCCAGTGGTTCGAGTCCGACGTGCTGAAGGCCGCGCTCTCCAGTTCCAGCATCATCGGCTCCATGCTGTCGCCCCGCACGCCGGGCTCGGCGTACGTGCTGCTGCACCACTACATGGGCGAGGTCGACGGGGCCTACCGGGAGTGGGGCTTCCAGAAGGGCGGCACCGGCGCGGTGGCGGCGACGATCGCCAGGGCGGCGCGAAGCCACGGCGCCGAGATCCGGACGGACAGCCCCGTCGCGCGCGTACTGGCCCGTGACGGCCGGACGGCGGGCGTGGCGCTGGCGAACGGCGACGAGTTGCGGGCCGGCGTCGTCATGTCGTCGGCGGCGCCTCAGATCAGCCTCGGCCGCCTGCTCGATCCGGAGGACGTCCCGGGCGATGCCGGCGCCGGGCTCGCCCTTCGGGCGGCGCGGTGGCAGAGCGGCGGCTGCGCCGGCAAGGTGAACCTTGCCATCTCCGGCCTGCCGCGGTTTGAATGCATGCCGGAGCCCGGACCCCATCTCTCGGGCGGAATCACGATCGCCCCGGGTCTCGACTACGTCGACCGCGCCTACGACGAAGCGAAGTACGGCGGCTTCTCCGAGCGACCCTTCATCGACATGATCATTCCGTCCGTCCTCGATCCGGACATGGCGCCGCCGGGCAAGCATGTCCTGTCGTGCTTCGTGCAGTACGCGCCGTACGAACTGGCGGCCGGCGACTGGGATGATGGTCGGCGCGAGGCGTTTGGCGACGCCGTCGTGCGCACCCTCGCCGAGTACGCGCCCGGCATCGAGGACCAGATCCTGCACCGGCAGGTCCTCGTGCCGCCGGACATCGAAGCGATCGCCGGGATCCCGGGCGGCAACATCTTCCACGGCGAGTTGCGGCTGTCGCAGTTGTTCCTGCTGCGCCCGGACCCGGCCGCGGCGGCCTTCCGGACGCCGTTGCCGGGCTACTACCTCTGCGGTTCGTCGACGCAGTTCGGCGGCGGTATCTCCGGCGGTCCCGCCCGGCTGGCAGCGCTCCGGGTGCTGGACGATCTGCGTGGCGTCGAGTCGGCCGCCGGCGGCGGCGCGGAGACGCCTTGAGCGATCGGGTAGTCATCGTTGGCGGCGGCCATAACGGACTGGTCGCCGCGGCGCTCCTGGCGCGTTCGGGACGCGACGTCGTTCTGCTCGAGGCGCGTCCGGAACTCGGCGGGCTGGCCGCGACGCGGGAACTCATCCCCGGCCATCGCGTCGATGCGGGCAGCCACGACCTGGGGATGTTCCGCCGTTCCGTGATGGAGGAGCTGGACTTTGGCGGACATGGGCTGGAGTTGATCGAGGCGCCGGCGGTAGCCGCGGTTCCGGCGACCGCCGATTCGAGCGCCGTCGTGCTCTGGCCTGAAGTGGCGCGTACCGTGGAGGGGCTGGGTCAGGTCAGCCGTCGGGACGCGGCAGCCTGGCCCGGCTTCGTGTTCGAGCTGGCCGAGCGCGCGGCGGCTCTCGAGCCGCTCCTTTCCAGGCCGTTGGAACTCGCCGACATGGGGCGCCTTCTCATCGCGCCGGAACTCCTGCGGACGCTGTCCTCACCGCTCGAGGAGTCGCTGCGCGAGCGGTTCGAGAACCCGTCGCTGCTGGCCGCGCTTTGCGGAGTCGCGCTCCCCGCGACCGGCCTGGGGCCCCGGGCGAACGGTACCGGCTGGCCGTTGCTCTTCCACTGCGCGCTGGGCGGTTCCGACCGGTTGGCGCCGGTCGTGCGCGCTCGGGGCGGCGCCGGGGCCCTGGCTTCCGCCCTGGCCGCTTCGGCCGCGGCGTCGGGCGCCGAGATTCGGACCGGCGCCGCCGTCTCCCGGATTCTCGTTGATTCGGGCCGCGTCGCCGGCGTTCGGTTGGCGGATGGCGCACGGATCGAGGCCGGGGCCGTCATCTCGACCGCGACGCCCTCCGTCACCTTCCTCGATCTGATCGGCGCGCCACGCCTCGAACCTCGCTTCGTGCGGCGCCTGCTCAACGTGAAGTACCGGGGCGCCGCCGCGAGACTGGCCCTGTCGCTCGACGGGCTGCCGGCTTTCCGCGGGCTGGAGCGGCCGGCGCTGACCGGCCGGATCGTGCTGGCGGAGCAGCCGGACGACATCGAGCGGGCGGCCGACGCCGCGAAGTACCGCCGCCTGCCGGACCGCCCGTGGATCGAGGCGGCCCTGCCAACGGCGCTCGATCCGTCGCTGGCGCCCGCGGGGCGGCACCTGTTGCTGGCGACGGTCCATCACCTGCCGTTCAACCTGGAGGGCGGCTGGGACGCGGGCGGCCCGGAGCTGCTGGCCCGGGCGGCGGCCGAACTCGAGCGGTGGGCCCCCGGCATCGGCGGCCTGGTCCGGGAACACGCGGTTCTGCTCCCCACGGATTACGAGGCGGAGTACGGCGCGACGGCCGGCGCGCTCCATCACGGCGAGATGAATCCGTCGCAGAGCCTGTGGCTCCGACCGACGGCGGCGGCCTGGGCGGGCGAGCCGCTGCCGGTCGCCGGCCTGTGGCTGGGCGGCGCCGGCTGCCATCCCGGCGGCGGTCTGACCGGCCTGCCGGGAATGATCGCTGCGGTATCCCTGCTCAGGGGATAACCTCGCGCGACTCGACTTGGAGATCATCGATGAAGAACTTCCTTCCCTTCGTGTTCGCGCTCGGCACGGCGCTCTGCTGGGGCCTCTACGGCCCGGTGCTCGGCAGGGCGCGCCTGGTGGACGAGTCCATGTCGCCGTTCAAGCCCTATGTCGGCATCGGCATCGCCTATCTCGTCATCGCGATCGTCGGCGGCCTGATCGGCATGCGAGTGATGGGCGACAGCTTCGAACCCACGGGTCCGTCCGGTGTCTGGGGCCTCTACGCGGGCACGCTCGGCGCCCTGGGAGCCCTCTCGTTGACGCTGGCCATGTTCAGCGGCGGAGCGCGGATTCCCTACGCCGTCATGCCGGTCGTGTTCGGCGGCGCGGTCACCGTTACGGCGCTCTACACGCTGTACCGCGGTCGGGGCCAGCTCGAGGTGAGTCCGCTGCTCTGGGTGGGCATCGCCGGCATGTTGATCTCGGTCGTGCTGATCACGACGAACACGCCGCATCCAGGGCCGCCCGGCGGGGGGCACGGCGAGTCCACCGAGCACCCGGCCGCCGCGGAAGACGGCGGAGGAGAGCCGGGGCCGGCTTCCTGACGCCGTCGACGCGGTGGATTGGAGGAGCGGTCCGGCGGAGCCCGCCAGTGTCCTTGACAAATGGGACCAAATCGCTCCACTATTCTCGTTCAGCCCTCGGCCAGCCTGGTCGTGGATGAAACGCGAGAGGAATCGAAGATGCGACGACTGGAATCGAGACAGCCTGACGCTCCGGCCGGGGTGAGACCGGCCCGGGTACTGGCCATGATCCTTCTGACGATCGGTATGGCCTTTTCCGTCGCAGGCGCTGCAGTCGCGCAGCCGGCACCGGGCGACACGCTCGAGTGGCTCGACGACTACCAGGAGGCACTGGCCAGGGCTCGCGAGGAGGGATTGCCCCTGCTCGTCGAGTTCCGCTGCGCGCCTTGAATCAGCGGCAGGCGATTTGACGCACAGGTTGTGCTGTCACCGAGAGACTCCGAAAGGGGTCGTCTGCTGCAGCGATTCGTTCGCGCGCGCATTGTGAACCTGGTCGGGATCGATGTCGGTCTGTACGACTTCGACCGGCACAACGCGATCTACTTCTTCATCGTCAGTCCGGACGAGGACATCTACCTGCGCTACGGCGGTCGCGACGCGGCGTCGGCCGACAGCTATCTCGACCTCGACAGCTTCGTGCTGGCGCTCGAAGCGGGGCTGGAGCAACATGACCTCTGGCAGGCCGGCGAGCTGCCGTCACGCCAGCGGCCGAAGGCCCTGTTCCCGCGCGAAATGGAGCGGTTGAAGACGATCGAGATGGACCGGGGCCGCTGTATCGAGTGCCACATGATCGGCGACTACTAGGCGGTCGACAAGGAGATAGCGGGAACCCTGGACAAGCGCAGCGACATGTTCCGGACGCCGGACATCCGGGACATCGGCATTCACCTGGACATCCCGAAGGGCCTGGTCGTCGGGCGCTCCACGGGCCCGGCGGCGGCGGCCGGACTCGAGCCCGGCGACCGCATCGCCGCCGCGGCCGGGACGGACGTGCTGGCGTACGGAGACCTCCTGCACGCCTACGATCAGCACGATCGGACCGCCACGACGTTGGAACTGACCGTGGAGCGCGAAGGCGGCAGGCACGTCGACGTCGAAGTCGCCCTCCCGCCGCTGTGGTGGGTCACAGACCTGGGCTACCGCTACTGGTCGATCGATCCGGTGACCTATCTGAGCGCTTCGCCCTTGCCTGCGGAGCGAAAGCGGGAACTCGATCTCCGTCCGGACGGCTTTGCCTGCGAAGTGACGCGCGTCAATCCGCGCGCGACGGTCCTGGAACTCCACGAGATCAAGGCCGGCGACGTGATCTACGCCGTGGACGGCATCGAGGCGGACCCGCCGATCGACGACTGCCTGCTCTATCTGAGGCTGAACGTGACGGCGGGAAGCGACACGCGGCTGGGCGTGGTGCGAGACGGCGTGCGGCTGGACGTGACCGCCGGGACCCAGCGCCAGTTGTACCGTAAGTTGACGCCGACCCCCTCGGGACCGTGAGGACCGCCGCCATGAGATGTTCCACCGCCATTGCCGCTACTCTCTTCGGCCTTGCCGGCCTGTCGGGTTTCGTCCCGCCGGTCGGCGCGCGGGCAGCCTCCGAACCGGCCGGCCAGGAGGTCTGGTTGGGCGAGGACCTGGCCGTGACCTACCTGGCGCGGGTCGAGGGCGACTGGCTCGTCGTGGAAGCGCGGCACGAGCCGGGCTGGCACACCTACGCGATGGACAATCCGGAGCGCGCCGAACAGGCGTCGGACAGGTCCACGACCGAGGCCGAGCTTCCCACCGTGATCACGCCGTCGCCGGAGATCGTCCTGGGCGGACCGTGGCTGCAGACGGACCCGATCGATCTCTCGGACCCCGAGATTCTCTGGTACACGTGGGGCTTCGAAGATCGTTCCTTCTTCGCTGCCCGCGTCGAGCGGACAGAACCCGGCGCCTGGGTTGCAGTCAACGCGCAGGCCTGTACGGACAAGCTCTGTGCGATGGTCGAGGATCTCCGCGTTCCAGTGTTGACGAGCAGCGCTCAGTCGATCGATCCGGCGACGCTGGTCGGAGTGCGTGGCCTCGACGATGCTCCGACCGAGCCGACCGGCGTCCGCGAACGGTTCGTCGAGTTCGGAGACTGGTTCCAGCGAGCGCTCGACATCGAGTGCAGCGGACAGGTGCCGGCCGCGCGCCTGGTGAAGATCATGGCGCCGGGAGTCGACCGCCCGCGGCAGTTGAACTGGGTGCTGGCGCTCGACGTCGACGAGGACGGGTTCCTGGAGCCCGGCGAGGTCGGCCGGGGATTGTGGAGCAACCTGGACTACCAGGTCGAGCGCCGGATGGTGGGCGACGTTGACGGCGACGCGCTCCTGAGCCCGCGCGAGTACTCCCTCTTCGTGCCGGACCCGGGCGCCGAGACGAGCGCCGACGGAGTGAGCGAGATGCAGGACAGGTACTTCTCGGATCTGGACAGCAACGGCGATCGCCAGGTCAGCCGCGACGAGATCGTTGAGAACTTCGCGGCCGGCTACGTCTCCCGCCATTGGGCCCACATGGTGGTCTTCCACCTCGGCCGCGCGGATGCCGATGGCGACGGCGCGGTGGACCTGGAGGAGCTGGCCGGCGCCGTCGAGGACGCCGGCGGTTCCGCGGCTCCATCGGTTCTCGAGGACTGGTTCAAGGCCGTGGCGCCGAACGCGCCCGGGCTGCGGATCGTTCCCTCCGAGTCGCTGACGGCGGTGCTGACCGAGGCCGGCGCTACCGCTCAAGGGCGGGAGCCGCTCGAAGCGCCGCTACGCTCCCTGCTGTCGCCGGACTGTCCTGCTCGCTAGCAGCTATCGGGGGTCCGTCTGGATCAGAAGATGTAGCCCATCGCCAGGTTCCACTCGTCGAACCCGGTGCCGCCGGGGTTGGTCCAGTCCTGGTAGGCGAACTTGAACACCACGCGATCGATTGGCTGGAAGGCGACGCCCCAGGTCAGGATCTCGCGATCGAAGATCGGGTTCTTCTCGAAGCCGGCCGGAACGCGGACCTGCGTGTCGATCGACTCGGCCCGAACGAAGGGTGAGAGCGAAGCGCGCGCGCCACGGCGCGCGAGAAGGTCGTAGGACACCTCGACGTAGTGCCCTTCGAGCCGTTCGCCGATCGAGTCACCGCCGACATTGCCCAGGGCCGCGTTCAATCGCGCGGCGTCGCCCACATCGGCCTGAGTCCACAGCCCGCGCAACCGGAAACCGCGGTGGCTCCACTCGACGTGGAAGTCGAGGATCTCCGTACGGGCATCGATCGTGTCGCCCGCGGGATCGAGCAGGCCCTGACCCGAGTTGCCGACGTAGGTGGAAGCACCCACGATCAAGCCGGGCGTTGCCGTGTAGTCGAGCCGTCCGGTCCAGGCGAAGTCCTCGGCGAGCGCCCCGGCGCCGTTCTGGCGTCCGCCGCCCAGACCGTTCGAGGTGAGTCCGGCGCCGTTCAGGCCGTTGACGATGTAGCTCCTGTAGGAGAACTGCCCCACGTCGCCAAAGATGCCGGCGCCGTTCTCGCGCCACGTGCTGGGGATCAGGACCTGCTCCACGTACGGGCGTTCCGCGCTCGGGAAGAGCGTTGGCTCGTGCAATTCGTTGAGCCAGCCCATGGGCGGCAGCAGCAATCCGCTGCGGAAGTTCAACTGCGGCTTCCACAGGTAGTCGACCCAGGCGAACTCGAGTGATGCGCTGCCGGACTCGCTCGTCGAGGTGTTCTCGAACTCGATGCCGGAGTTGAAGACCCACCTGTCGTTGAACCTGTAGCCCACGTAGACGGCGGCGCGGAGAAAGTCGACCACGTCTCCGAAGCCGGTCGGCGTGCCGCCTTCCCGCTTGCTGGCGTAGCTCTCGAAGACCATCTCACCGTAGCCACCGATGGCGAGGCCGTCCTCGACGCGGTAGACCTTCGACGCGGCGATCCCCAGGCCGTACACGCCTTGGCCCTCTACGGAATCGGGCTCCGTACCCGGCTTCTCGGGGGAGGTCTGGGCCAGGGCGACGCCGCTGGCGAGGACCAGGCCGAAGAACAGTCCGAGTCTGCGAGAGGGGCGCACTTCAGAGACGAATCCGGCGGCGGTGAATGCCGCTGGCCGCGGGACGAAAAAGGTGAGCCTGTTCGGCCGCCTGATGGCGACCGAACAGGGCTGAACGCTTGGGAAACGCCTACTCGACGACGCGCGTCGCGTTCGCTTCCATGTCGCCGAAGTCGCTGGCGAAGGCGCCGGTGAGCGTGTCGCCGTCGACCATGCCGGAGAACGTCAGGCTGAGCGACTGTCCGCCGGCGTCGATGGCCATGGTGAAGCCGAGCGTGCCGTCGTCGTTCCAGCTCATGTCGGTGAGCTCGACGTCACCCTGGGGAGAACTCATCGTTCCCATCAGGCCGCTGGCGTCGCCGGACACGATCAGGGTTGGTTCCTGGGTGCCGAGCGGCGTCTCGATCGTCATGTTCCAGGAGCCGACGGCGGCGGGCAGGGCCGGGGCGCCGTAGCCGCTGCAGGCGACCGTAAGCAGGGCGGCGACGAGGGCCAGGAGCAGGGTGTTGCGGAGTTTCCCGGTTCTGGGGGTCATGGTGGCCTTTCCGGTCCCCGTCGGGACCCGTGTCGTTCGAAGCGTTGCCTGGAGCGTCGGAGCGCTCCGTAGTCAGGATCGCGTAGGCGGCGAATGATAGCCGAGGAACCAGTTTGAGGTTTGGCGGCGCTACTCGTTCTCCAACTGGCGGCGCATGTCGTCGAACATGGCCAGGTCGGCCAGCGATGGTTCCGGGTTGTGCAGGTCGAGGCTCGCCAGCGTGTCGCGCACGATGTCGGCGACCGCCCAGCGCATGTACGGCTTGCTCTCGGCGGGAATCGCGTACCACGGCGCGTGGCTCCTGGTGGTGGACCGGATCGCCTCGCCGTAGGCGCTCATGTACTCGTTCCAGAACCCGCGCTCACGGACATCGCTGATGGCGAACTTCCAGTGCTTGTCGGGACGGTCGAGTCGGCGAAGGAAGCGCGCTTTCTGCTCGTCGCGGGAGATGTTCAGGAAGAACTTGAGAATCACGGTGCCGTTGCGCGCCAGGTGCCGCTCGTGCTCGACGATCGACTCCATGCGCTGCTGCCACAGGCCGTTCGGGTCCAGATGGGGGAGGTTCTGCTTCTCCAGTATCTCGGGATGGACCCGGACCACGAGGACCTCCTCGTAGTAGCTGCGGTTGAAGACACCGATGCGGCCGCGCTCGGGCAGGCTGCGGGCGGTGCGCCAGAGGAAGTCGTGATCGAGTTCCTCGCTCGACGGCTGCTTGAAGTTGAAGACCTGGCAGCCCGCCGGATTGACGCCGGTTAGCAGGGCGTTGATCGTGCTGTCCTTGCCGGCGGCGTCCATGGCCTGGAAGATCAGCAGCAGCGCATGGCGGTTCTCGGCGTAGAGCAGCCGCTGCTGGCGGCTGATGTCGCGCACGGCGCGGCGCCGCAACTTGCGGAGCTCGTTGTGTCGCGGAGCATCCGGCGGCGGCGCCGTCGGCCACTGCCGCGGATCGAAGCGCTTCGTGCCCTCGGGCACCAGGTAGCGCTGCGCCGGCTTGGCGGCCTCCTGGAGGGCGCCTTCGGGACCGTTCGGGGGCATGAACGCCTAGGATACTCGCTACGGATTGACCGGGCCGGGAGACGATCGCGATGAAGCGAACCCATCGACGCGAGTTCCTAAGGACCGTGGGAGCGGCGACGGCAGGCGTGGCCGTTGCGTGCAGTCTGCGGTCCGAGCGGGACCTGGATCGGTTGCCCAATGTCGTCTTCATCCTGGCCGACGACATGGGCTACGGCGACATCACCGGGTTGAACCGCGACTCGCGGATCCCGACCGCGAACATCGATCGCCTGATCCGCGAAGGCCGGTACTTCACCGACGCCCATTCGCCCTCGGCCCTGTGCACGCCGACCCGCTACGGCGTGCTCACCGGCCGCTACTGCTTCCGCACGCGGGTCAAGCGCAGCGTGCTCTGGGGCTACAGCCGCCACCTGATCGAGCCCGAGCGCACGACGGTCGCGTCGCTCCTCAGGGACAGCGGCTATCGAACCCACTGCATCGGCAAATGGCACCTGGGCATGGACATGCCGGCGCGGGGAGGTGGCGGCTTCCCCGAGGGCGACGAAGTCGTCGACCAGCGCTCGTACACGGGCGATGTCGACTGGGCGGGCCGGATCGAGAACGGGCCGGTCGCCAACGGCTTCGACACGTTCTACGGCATCTCGGCTTCGCTCGACATGCACCCCTACATCTACATCGAGGACGATCGCTTCCTCGGCGAGTGCACCGCCCTGAACGACCTGCTCTTCATCACCGAGGACACCAGGGAAGAGCGCTACGGCGACAACCTTGGCCCGGCCCATGCCGACTTCCGCGCCGACGAGGTGATGCCGAAGCTGACCCGGCGGACCGTGGAGACGATCGAGGCCCAGACCGCCGGCGAGCCGTTCTTCGTCTTTCTCGGCCTCACGGCTCCCCACATCCCGATCGTTCCCTCGGAGAGGTTCCGAGGACTGAGCGAGATCGGGCCATACGGCGATTTCTGCCTCGAGGTCGACGACACGGTGGGGCAGGTGCTCGACGCCCTCGATCGCAAGGGACTGGCCGACGACACGCTCGTCATCTTCACCGCGGACAACGGCTGTGCCCCCTACATCGGAGTCGAGGAGATGAACGAGCAGGGGCACTACCCCAGCTACGTCTACCGGGGCTACAAGTCGGACATCTACGAGGGAGGCCATCGGATTCCGTTCGCCGTCCGCTGGCCGCGGCGGATCCCGGCGGGAACCCGTTCGGACGAGATCATCTGCCTGACGGACCTGCTGGCGACCTGCGCCGGCCTCACCGGCACGAGGCTCCCGGAAGACGCCGGCGAGGACAGCTACGACATTCTCCCGGCGCTCCTCGGCGGGCCCCTGTCCGCGCCGATCCGGGAGGCGACCGTGTATCAGGCCGGCGACGGCTCGTACGCGATCCGGCAGGGGCGCTGGAAGCTGGAGGACACGCCGAGCTCCGGCGGCTACTACCGGGTGTCCCGCGAAGAGGCGCGCGAAGCCGGCCTGCCGGAGATCCAGCTCTACGACCTGTTGGCGGACGTGGGCGAACGGAGGAACGTGTACGCGGAGCATCCCGACGTGGTCGAACACCTGATGGCCCTGCTCGACAAGTACAAGCGGGAACCACGCAGCGCACCCGTGCTCTAGCAGTCCGGCAGCTACTTCGCGTTCGTCGCGGGAAGGAACCCTGCGAGTTCCTCGACGACGGCGGCGTACTCCGGCAGGGAAGCCAGGTTGGTCCACTCGTTCGGGTCGGCGTGATGGTCGTAGAGCTCCCTGCCGCCGTCGTGGTACTCGATGTAGCGCCATCGCTCGGTGCGGATGGAGTGGTTGCGATAGCCGTACGTCGTCAGCACGGGTCGCGGCCACTCGGCCTCCGGGTTCTCCAGCAGGGGCACGAGGCTCCGGCCGTCCAGACCGGTGCGGCCGGGAACTCCGGCAAGCTCGACCAGGGTGGGGTACAGATCGATCAGGCTGACCGGGCGTGGACTCGTGGCACCGCGCCGCGCCGGCAAGGAGATGATCAGCGTCGTGCGGGTGGCCACTTCCCAGAGTGCGTGCTTCCGCCAGTGCTGCTTCTGGCCGAGATGCCAGCCGTGGTCGCCCCAGAGCACGACGATCGTGTTGCCGGCGTGCTCGCTCGCGTCCAGGGCGTCCAGTAGCCGGCCGACGTGGGTGTCGACGAAGCTGATCGTGGCCAGATAGCTCTGCACCGCCCGCTGCCACTGGTCGTGCCTCAGCACCATCGCGTGGTCCTCGCCGTGCCGGCTGAAGTTGCGGGAGTTCGAGACTGCGTACACCTCCGCCGCGAGCTTCTTTCCGAACGCCGGAAGGTCGTCCCGGTCGCTGTCCAGGGTCGCCGGCAGCTCGATGCCTTCGAGCGGGTGCAGGTCGAAGTACTTCCTGGGCACGTACCAGGGCAGGTGCGGCTTGGTGAAGCCGCAGGCCAGGAAGAAGGGCTTCTGGCGCGGCTTGTTCAGCTCGCCGATCGTCCAGTCCACGATCTGGACATCGAACATCTCGGAGTCGTCCACGTCGAGCGGCCCCCAGGGCGCCCAGGCCGACTCCGGGACGCCTTCCTGCCGTTCGCCGATGTGCCGGGGTCCTCTCGGCCGCGCCGGCGTGTAGTACTCGTCCCAGGAGTCCGGATCGCCGGCGCGCGTTCCATGGAAGATCTTGCCGCCGCCCTGCGTGGAGTAGCCATGCGCCTTCAGGTGCTGCATCAGGGTCACGGCGTCGGGCAGCTTCTCGCGAAACCGCTCGCCGTTGCCGTAGACGCCGGAGTTCGACGGCAGGACGCCCGAGAGCAGACTGACCCGGGAGGGGTTGCAGAGAGGCGCCGGCGCGTAGGCCCTGGTGAACGACACGCCGCGGCTCCCCAGGCGATCGATGTTCGGCGTGCTCGCCTGCGGGTGGCCGCCCAGGTGGCCGACCCAGTCGTTCAGGTCGTCGACGGCGATGAAGAGGATGTTGGGAGGCCGGTCCTGCGCAGGCGCGGGTGTAGCGACGAGCGCGGACAAGGCGATGAGCGATGCAGCGAATGGGAACCTGAGCATGCGGCCTCCCGACCTTCGTTGACCCGCTCTACTATAGGGCTGGATCGAACGGCTAGAGTCGTCGCGTGGAGCAGACCCGCCGGACCTTCCTGGCCTCGTCCGCCGCGATGCTGAGCGCGGCGGCGTTGCCCGCCAGGCGACCGCAGGCCGCTCGCCCGCCCAACATCCTGCTGTGCATCTCGGACGACCAGTCCTGGTTGCACACCGGTGCAGGGGGCGATCCCGTCGTGCGCACGCCGGGCTTCGACCGGGTGGCGGCGGAGGGGGTCCTCTTCCCGAACGCCTTCTGCGACGCGCCGACCTGCGGACCTTCGCGGAGCGCGCTCGTGACCGGTCAGCCGATCTGGCGACTCGAGGAAGCGGGGAACATCCACAGCACCCTGCCGGCGAAGTTCGCCACCTATACCGAACTGCTGGAGCAGGTGGGCTATGCCATCGGGCACACGCGGAAGGGCTGGGGTCCGGGGCGGTTGCCGCCGGGAGGCCGCACGCGCAACCCGGCCGGCGACAAGTTCGAGAGCTTCGAGGCCTTTCTTCAGACCCGCGGCGAGGGCCAGCCGTTCTGCTTCTGGCTCGGCAGCTACGACCCGCACCGGCCCTACACGGCGGGCTCGGGGCAGGAATCGGGCAAGGACCCGGCGGACGTCGAGGTCCCGCCGCACCTGCCGGATCACCCGATCGTCCGCGACGACATTCTCGACTACTACGTCGAGGTGGAGCGGTTCGATGGAAGGGTGAACGCCGCCCTCGGACTCCTCGAGCAGGCGGGGGAACTCGAGAACACGCTCGTCGTCGTCACCAGCGATCACGGCATGCCGTTCCCGCGGGCGAAGGCCAGCCTGTACGACTACGGCAGCCGGGTGCCGCTGGCGGTTCGCTGGGGCGAGGAGATTCCCGGCGGTCGGGTCGTCGACGACTTCGTCAGCCTGAGCGACCTGGCTCCGACGTTCCTCGAGGCGGCGGGACTGGAGCCCGCGGAGGGGATGACGGCGCGCAGCCTGTTGCCGCTGCTCGCCTCTTCGGCCGGCGATCCCCGGGCCCTGGGCCTCCCCGCGCCCTGGGACTACTACCTCTACTACGGTCGGAGAGTGAACGAGGACTGGGAAGTCGATCCGCCGCCGGGCTAGAGTTGCCTCAACCCCCTCTGGAAGGAGAAACGCATGAACAGAGTCGACTGGTACTACCACCGCAACGGCTGAACGAGCTGCAAGAGAGCGTCCAAGTTGATGGACGCACGCGGCGCGGAGATTGCGGACAGGACCCCGGCGAGCCGCAAGCTGGGCCGGGAGGACGCGGAGGCGCTGCTCGCCGACGCGGAGACCCTCTACGTCGCCAAGGGGCGAAAACAGACGGAACTGCAGGCGTCGGATCCAGGTGCGGCCGACATGATGTTGGGCCCGACGGGCAACCTCCGGGCGCCGGTGGTCAGGGTGGGCCGCACGCTGATCGTGGGCTACCACGAAGAGGCGCTGAACCAGGCCCTCGGCTGATCGAGTCTCAGTTGTAGCTGAGGGGCCTGACGTCCTCCGGGTCGTCGCCCTCGAACAGCAGGCGGCCGTCGATGAAGCGGGCGCTGGGGAGCGCCACCGCGAAGACCTCGCCCAACTGCTCGACGGCGTGGACCGTCAGCGTCTCCAGCACGTCGGCGGGCAGATCCTCCAGGTCGGCCTCGTTCTGCTTCGGCAGCACGATCTCCCGGATGCCGGCGCGCACCGCGCCCAGCACCTTCTCCTTGACTCCGCCGATCGGCAGCACGCGGCCGGAGAGCGTGATCTCTCCCGTCATCGCGATGCGCGCTTTCGCCGGCCGGCCGGCTAGCGCCGAGACCAGCGCGGCCGCCATCGTCACCCCGGCTGAGGGGCCGTCCTTGGGGATGGCCCCTGCCGGTACATGGATGTGCACGTCGGTCTCGAAACTCCCGGGCGGGATCCGCAGCGCCTCGGCGTTCGACCTGGCGTAGGTCCAGGCCGCCCGCGCCGACTCCTTCATCACGTCGCCGAGCTGTCCGGTGAGCTGGAGCTCGCCCTTGCCTGTCGTCTTTTCGACCTCGACGAACATGATGTCGCCGCCGACCGGCGTGTAGTACATGCCGGTGGCGACGCCGACCGCGTCCCGTTCGAGCGCCCGCTCGGGCCGGACGCGGGGGCGGCCCAGGAACTCCCGTACCTCGGTGGCGCCCACGTTCGTCGTCGCGACCTCTTCCTCGGCCTCGTCGGCGCTTTCGTCCGGTTCCTCGGGCGTCGACGCGAGCTTGCGTGCGACCTTGCGCACCATGCGGCCGAGTTCCCGCTCCAGTTGCCGGACGCCGGCTTCGTGGGTGTAGTGGGAGATCACCTCGCCGAGCGCCTCGTCGCCGACCTCGATCTGGTCGGCCGACAGGCCGCCATTGCGCACGGCGCGGGGCAGCAGGAACTGGCGGGCGATGCCGAGCTTCTCCCGCTCGGTGTAGCCCGAGAACTCGACCGTCTCCATGCGGTCGCGCAGCGGCGCCGGGATGTTCTGGGTAAAGTTCGCGGTGGCGATGAACAGCACCTGGCTCAGGTCGTAGGGGACCCCGAGGTAATGGTCGATGAAGGCGCTGTTCTGCGCCGGGTCGAGCACCTCGAGCAGGGCGGCGGAAGGGTCGCCCTGGAGCGACGCGCCGAGCTTGTCGACCTCGTCGAGCAGGAAGACCGGGTTCTTGACCCCGGCCTGTTTCATGCCGTGGAGGATGCGGCCGGGCATCGAGCCGACGTAGGTGCGCCGGTGGCCCCGGATGTCCGCCTCGTCGCGAGCGCCGCCGAGCGAGACGCGGACGTACTCGCGGCCCATGGCGCGCGCGATGGACTTGGCGATCGACGTCTTGCCGACTCCTGGGGGGCCGGCGAACAGCAGGATCGGGCTGCGGCCGGATTCGTCGGTGCGCGCGTCTTCGGCTTCTTCCCGCCGGGCCCGCCGGTCGTGCATGACCCGCACCGCCAGGAACTCGAGGATGCGGTCCTTCACGTCGTCGAGGCCGTAGTGGTCCTCGTCCAGGATGCGGGCCGCGTCGTCGAGGTCGAGGCGTTCCTCGCTCAGCTCGCTCCAGGGCAGTTCGCACACGGTCTCGATGTAGGTGCGGACGACCTGGGACTCCATCGACTCGCGGCCCATGCGCTCCAGGCGCCGGAACTCACGGTCGACCTCCTTGCGGGCCGCTTCCGGCAGCTCCAGGTCGGCGACGCGGTCCTTGAGTTCCTCGAGATCGTCGGCGCCGTCGTCGTCGCCCAGTTCCTTGCGGATCGCCTTCAACTGCTCGCGGAGGTACATCTCGCGCTGACGGTCGCCGAGCTCCTCCTGGACCTGGGTGTTGATGTCCTCCTGGGCGTCGAGGACCTTGATCCGCCGCTGGACGAGGGTCAGGACGCGGCGCATCCGCTCCTCGACCGCCAGGGTCTCGAGCAGGGACTGGTGGTCGTTGGCCGGGAGTTCGAGGTGCCCCGCCACCAGGTCGGCGAGCTGCCCGGAGTCGCTGACCGCGCGCAGCGTCTTCGTGATGACGTCGTTCGGGATACCGGACCGGGCGCCCAGCTCGGCGGCGCGGTTTCGCAGTTCCTCGTCGAGGGCGACGAAGGCGAGGTCCTTCGGATCGACCGGCAGCAGTTCCTCCGCCGGCGACACGGTGGCGGTGAGGTGCTCCTCGCCCTCCTCGATGCGCAGCACGATGCCGCGGTGGAGTCCGACGACGACCGCCTGGGTGCCGCGCAGGCCGTGCTGGAGCTGGACGACCCGGGCGACGACGCCGATCGTGTGCAGGCCGAGGGGGTCGACCTCCTCGTTCTTCTCGCGCTGAAGCAGGGCGAAGAACGTGCGCTCTGGATGCTCGGCGGCGGCCTGGATCGCGCTCAGCGTGTCGGCCCGTCCGATCTCCATCGGCATCGTGACTCCCGGATAGACGACCAGGTCGCGGAGGACGATGACGGGCAGCTCCGGCATGGGCCCTTTTGCCCGCCTGGCCAGCGGCGCTTCGGGCAGCGCCTGTTCCGCGGGCGGCGCCTCTCCCTCGGCCTCGTGGTTCTCGTGCCGGTCGTCGGGTTCGGTCATGTGTCGAGTGCCTCGCGGTTCGGGGCGGTTGTCGTTCTCTCTGTCCGCCGGAACGGAGCTGGCGCAGGATCTTATTCCATTTCGCTTAGGTTGTACATATCTTAGTGTTATCTCATAAAGATCGATCCAGCGACTCCTCCTTGCGTCGCCAGCGGTCGTTCAGCCAGCTCGCTGCTTCGTCCGGCTTCACTGTCGCGATCGGAGTCGTTTCCCAGGCCACTTCCACCGACCCCGCGGCGCCGCCGAGGAACTCCCAGAACGTTGAGGGCCGCGGGTAGGCAAGCGTCAGGTCGACGATCGAGCCGCCGCCCGGGGCGAGCGCTTCGATCATCGCGGCGAGGCCGCCGGCGCGGGGCGGCAGCAGGCGCCGGTAAGGCCCGCCAAGGGCCTCGCGCTTGGCGACGGTGAAGCGCGTGCCCTCGGCGAACGAGAGGATGGCGGCGGGGGAGTCGAGCAGGGCGGCCGCGGCGTCCGCCACGCGGCGGCGGTCACCGTCGCGGCGGCTCGCCGCATCGGCCCCGCGCCGGGTCCGACGCCGCAGCACCGGAAAGTCGAAGGCGAGGATGATCAGGCCGAAGATCGGCACATAGAGGAGTTCGCGCTTGCTCAGGAACGTGACGATCGGCCCGCGGGTGGCGATGAGACTCTGGACCAGGAAGATGTCGGCCCAGGAACGGTGGTTCGAGAGAACGATGTGAGGCCGAGTCGCGTCGAGGCTCAGTTCGCGGGCGCGCCAGACGGCACGGGAGACGCGCCGCAGGAGCACGTTGTCGACGCGCACGGCGGCGCGGTAGATGCGGGCGGCGACTCGCCGGAACCAGGCTCGCGTCCGCGGCGCCGCCTTGGCGGGCAGCAGGACGAGAAGCAGCAGCGCCCAGAAGGTCAGGTTCAGCGTGATGGCGGCGAGGCAGATCGCAGCCCTCAGGTGCTGCCGCGCCGTCAAGTCCCGCGGGGGGGCCAGGGCAACAGCGTGTTCGTGCGGCGGACGTAGTCCCGGTAGCCGGGATCGTCGCGCCACTTGCGGTTGGCCCGCGCTTCGAGCATCCGTACGCCGCTGATCCTGGTCAGGAGCAGCCAGACGAAGACCGGCGACACCAGCGTGGCCAGTTGCCAGGCCTCGAGCGCCGGCGCCGCGATCACGGCGATGCCGACCCACAGGACGATCTCGCCGAAGTAGTTCGGGTGGCGCGACCAGGCCCAGAGTCCCGACGTGATGTATCGGTCCCGGTTCTCGGGTGCGGCGCGGAAGCGGGTCTTCTGGGCGTCGGCGCTCACTTCGAGCAGGAAGCCGAGCGTCCACAGGGCCAGGCCGGCCGCGAGGGTCCAGTCCGGCGGCGTGCTTTCGCTCGCCAGCAACGCCGCCAGTGCCGCGGCGGCGGTCAGGGACACCCACAGGCCCTGCAGCGTCCAGGTCATCAGGAAGACGGGGAAGTTCGGCTTGATCTGCCGGAAGCGTCGGTCCTCGCCGTCCCGGCGGACGCGCAGGAAGAGGAACGGACCCAGCCGCAGAGCCCAGACCGCGATGGCCGCGGCGATGACGAGCGATCGCGGGTCGAACGCGCCACGGATCAGCAGGGCGCCCGCGGTCAGGACGAGGAAGGTGATGCTGCCGGTCAGGTCGAAGAAGCGCTCCGTCTGGAGGAACCAGGCCGGGATGAACGCGATCCACTGGACGGCGAAGGCCGCGGCAATCAGGACCGCGAAGGCCGGCAGGCCGCCGACTTCCACGCCGCGGCTGCCGCCGGCTGCCGCCATCAGCGCACCGGCGACGAGGGCCCCCGCGATGCCCAGGTAGGGAAGGGACTTCGGCACGGACGGAACCTAGCAGCCGGCGGGAGGCTCAGTACGGCATGTCGTCGTCGCCCAGACCGAAGTGGTGTCCGAGTTCGTGCACGAGGGTGTCGCGCACTTCGCGCACGACATCCGCCTCCGAGTCGCAGATCCACAGGATCGGCAGACGGTAGATCACGACCCGGTCGGGCAGCGAGCTGTAGCCGTGGCCGCGTTCGTCGAGCGGCACGCCGTGGTAGAGCCCGAGCAGGTCGTCCTCCTCCGGGTCGAGGCCGACCAGGCGCAGATCCTCCTCGCTCGGTTCCTCTTCGACGACGACGGCGACATTGTCGATCAGATCGGCGAACGCCGGGGGCAGCGTGTCCAGGGCGCGGGACAGCAGGTACTCGAAGCGCGGCAGGTCGACCTCGATCATCGGCGGCAAGCCTGTCAGGCGCCGTCCCTGACTGCTAGGGTCCCGCCCGAAAGAGAGCGAGCGCCTCCGTGACCGATCCCAGACGACGTCCGAACATGAGCGCCGACCCGCTGGCGCCGGGAGAGGCGGCCAGGAACGCGCTGACGCTTCACGAACTGGTCGTCGCCGCGCGCCGGAACCTGGACGGCAACGTCTGGGACTACCTGGTCGGAGGCGCCGAGACCGAGACGAGCGTCAAGCGGAACCGCCAGGCGCTGGACTCCGTCGCCTTCCGGCCGCGCGTGCTGACCGACGTCTCGGAAGTCCGTGCCGGCGGATCTCTGCTCGGTCACGATCTCCGCATCCCCGTGATCCTGGCGCCGATCGGCTCGTTGCAACTGTTCGAGGAGGGCGGCGGCGCCACCGCTGGGAAGGCGGCCGAGGACTTCGGGATCATGAACATCGTCAGCTCGGTGTGCCTGCCAGGTCTCGAGGGCACCGCCGAGGCGTCCGACTCGGCCAAGGTCTACCAGCTCTACCTGGCCGACGACGAGGACTGGATGCGCGGTCTGATCCGCCGGGCGCAGACCGCGGGCTACAACGGCTTCTGCCTGACCGTCGACACCCAGGTCTACAGCCGGCGGGAACGGGACCTGCTGAAGCGCTGGCGGCCGCCCTCGGTCGGCGAGGCGACGACGCGCGTGGCACCCCTGAATTACCAGGCACGGATGACCTGGGACCTGGTCAAGCGGATCAAGGACGAGTTCGACATTCCGCTGATTCTGAAGGGCATCGCCACGGCCGAGGACGCGGGGCTGGCCTGCGAGCACGGCGTCGACGTGGTCTACGTGTCGAACCACGGCGGCAGGCAACTCGATCACTGCCGCGGCACGCTCGACACCCTGCCGGAGGTCGTCGAGGAAGTCGACGGCCGTACACAGATCGTCGTCGACGGCGGCTTCATGCGCGGCACGGACGTGGTCAAGGCGATGGTCCTGGGCGCGGATGCGGTGGGCATCGGTCGCCTCGAGGCCATCGCCATGGCCGCCGGCGGCCGCGAGGGCGTCGTCCGCATGCTCAGGATCCTCGAACACGAGATCGTCACCTGCCTCGGTCTGCTCGGCGTCACCGGCTGGGACGAACTCGACGCCTCCTACCTCCACCGCGCCCTGCCGGTCGATCCGCCGGACGTGCTGAGCGCGATCCCCTTCCTGGATCTGGACTATCCCTATCCCTGAGTCGGGTCGTCGCTGACCTGGACCACCATCTTCCCGGTGTTCTCGCCGCGGAAGAGACCCATGAACGCCTCCGGGGCGTTCTCGAGGCCGGAGACGATCGTCTCGCGGTAGGTGACCTTGCCCTCGGCGATCCAGCCGGCGACGTCGCGGACGAAGTCGGCGCGGCGGTCCATGTGGTCGGAGACGATGAAGCCCTGCATCCTGAGGCGTTTCGGGATGATCGAGATGAGCGTCCGCGGCCCCGGCCGCGGCTCCTCGTCGTTGTAGTGAGCGATCATCCCGCAGACCGGAATGCGGCCGAACATGTTCATGTGCAGCAGCACGGCCTCGAGCATCGGTCCGCCGACGTTCTCGAAGTAGACGTCGATGCCGTCGGGGCAGGTCTCGCCGAGGCAGTGGTTCAGGTCGTCGTGGTAGTCGAAGGCGGCGTCGTAACCGAGGTCGGAGACCAGGTGGTCGACCTTGTCCTGCGCCCCGGCGCTGCCCACGGCGCGGCAGCCCTTGATCCTGGCGATCTGGCCGACGAGGCTGCCGACCGCGCCGGCGGCAGCCGACACGAACACCGTCTCGCCTTCCTTCGGTTCGCCGAGGTCCAGCAACCCGACGTAGGCGGTCATGCCCGGCATGCCGAGCACGCCCAGGAAGGCGGACAGCGGCGCGCCGTGGGTGTCGAGCTTCTGCAGCTCGGTCGCGTGGGCGGCGAAGTGGCTGCGCCAGCCGAAGCGGCTCGAGACGAGATCGCCGGGCGAGAGGGCGTCCGTGTTCGACTCCTCGACGACTCCCACGGCGCCACCGTCGAGCGCCTTGCCGATCGCGAACGGCGGTGTGTAGGACTTGATGTCCCGCATGCGGCCGCGCATGTAGGGGTCGACCGACATGTAGACGTTGCGCACGAGGGCCTGCCCCTCGCCGGCGCTCGGCATGCCGGTTTCGGCGAGTTCGAAGTTCGCCGCCTCGGGTTCGCCGGCGGGGCGGGAAGCGAGGCGGATTTCAAGGCTGCGGTCGGACATCGTTCGTCGTGCTCCGGAAGGTGTCAGTCGATGATCGCCTGGTAGGCGAGGTTGCGGAACTCCGTGCCGTAGGTCAGGCCGGCGTGGGGGAGGATCTGGATCATGAACACGGCGACCATCTCCTCGTCGGGGTCGATCCAGAAGCGGGTACCGGCGGCGCCGCCCCAACTGTAGTCGCCCGGCGAGCCGAGGGCGCCGTTGTGGCCGGGGTGCTCGTTGACGCGGAAGGTGAGGCCGAAGCCGTCGCCTGGCCCGAGGAGCTGGCCCGCGCGCGGCATGTCGCCGATGTGGTCGCTGCTCAGCAGCTTGACCGATTTCGGGCTCAGCATCTGGCCGCCGTCGTAGCGGCCGCCGTCGAGCAGCATCTGGATCATCCGGTAGTAGTCGGTCGTCGTTGACACCAGGCCGGCGCCTCCGTAGAAGATCTTCGGCTTCTTGAGGTAGGAGTCCTGCGGTGGCGCGGTGGAGCGCTTGACCGTGCCGTCGCCCGCCTCGCGGTCCGGCGTGTAGAGCACCGCCAGCCGGTCCTCCGTGCCGGGGCGGACGTAGAACGCCGTGTCCTTCATCCCGAGCGGCTTGAAGATCTCGTCCTCGAGGAAGACGTCGAAGGTCTTGCCGGAGATGACCTCGACCAGACGTCCCAGCACGTCCATGCCGTAGCCGTAGCGCCACACCGTGCCGGGATGGTCGTGCAGAGGCGCCTGGCCCAGCTTGTCGACGAACTCCTCGAGAGTCTGGTCGCGGCTGCCGACCCCGAGTTCGGCGTAGTACATGCCGCCGCGCGCGTTGCGCGGACCGCCGTAGCTGATTCCCTCGGTATGGGTCAGCAGGTCCTGGACCGTCATGTCGCGGTTCGCGGGAACGAGTTCCATGCGCGGATCGCCGGTCCCCGGATCGACGCTCCATTCAGTGACCTCCAGGTCGCCGAGGGCCGGAATCCAGCGCGAGGCGGGTGTCCGCAGGGGGAAGCCGTACTTCTCGTGGAGGATCATCACGGCGACGCCGGTGACCGCCTTGGACATCGAGTAGATGCGGAAGAGCGCGTCCTTGGGCATCGGCTCCTTCGTCTCGAGGTCGCGGTAGCCGTAGGTGTTGAAGTAGGCGATCTCGCCGCGGCGAGCGATCAGACCGGTGGCGCCGGCGATCTTGCCCGCTTCGACGTAGCCGTTCATCGCCGCGTCGATGCGGGCGAGCCGCTCGGACGAGAGGCCGACCTGCTCCGGCTTCGAGACGGTGACCTCCGGGTCGGCGGCCGCCAGCGGCGCCGCGGCTGCCAGGGTCAGGGCGAGCAGCGCTGCGATCGCAGGCCGCCAGGGTGAGAGCATCCCTCGCTTCATCGTCGTCTCCTCGTACGTTGGTCGTGAGGTGGGGCCGATCGTAGCGTCCGGCGGGCCGAGGTGCGAGCGCGGACCGCGAAACACGCTGCTACAGTGCCCTCGACTCCGTCATTCCGAAGAATCGCAAGAGCTGGTGGGCGGCTCGGCCCGTGCCGGCTGGAGGGCACCACATGCCGGTACCGATCCCACCCCTGCGCGAGGAAAACCTGCCCGAGCGCAAGCTGTCTTTCTGGCAACTTGCCGGGCCGGGCGCGATCATGATCGGCCTCGCGATCGGCGCCGGAGAACTCGCCGTGTGGCCCTGGGTGACGGCCAAGTTCGGCGCGGTGATGATCTGGGCGGCGGCGCTCGGCGTCTTCCTGCAGCTCTGGATCAACATCGAGATCGGCCGCTGGGCGGTGGTCACCGGCGAACACCCGTACACGTCGTACGCCCGGATGTCCATGGGAGTCATCTACGCCTTCCTGTCGCTCGGCTTCGTGGGGCTGTTCCTGCCGGGCTGGGCGCGGATGTCGGGCGCGGCGCTCAAGGCGCTCTTCTTCGGGCCGGACGGACCGGGCCCGGAGTGGTTCTGGACCGCCGTGACGTTCGGCCTGATCGCTCTGATCCTGTTCGGCCCCAAGCAGATGTACAAGGCGGTGGAGCGGGCGATCGGGATCATGGTGCTGGTCATCACGATCGGGCTGATCTACGTCGCGTTCTCCGTCGGCACCTGGGATGCGATCAAGGAGATGGGCCGGGGGCTGGTCAACTTCGGCCACATCGAACTGGACGACCAGTTCACCTTCGCCCGATTCTTCGGCGCGGTCGTGTTCGCCGGCATCGGCGGCGCCGGCAACCTCTGGTACGCCTTCTACCTGCGGGACAAGAACATCGGCATGGGCGGCCGCATCCCGGTGCTGGCGAACCCGCTGCGCGTACACGAGACGGCCGAGGTCCAGACGGGCTTCCGCTACCACGAGACCCCGGAGAACGCGAGCCGGTTCAGGCGCTGGATGCGCTACGTGATCCAGGACCAGGTCATCTTCTTCTGGCTGGGCAACACCTTCACGATGTTCCTCTTCATGTTCGGTGCGCTGACCGTCCTGCGCCCCGCGGGCATCGTCCCCGAGGAGGGCCAGATCGTCTGGGACATGTCGGTCATCCTGGAGACGAGCCTCGGCACGCCGGGCCGCTACGTGTTCCTGCTGATCGGCATGGCGGCCCTGTTCAGTTCCCAGCTCGGCGCCGTCGACGGCGGCGCCCGCACCTGGTCCTACCTGCTCGGCTCCATGTTCAAGTTCGGCCAGAAGCGGACCCAGAGCCAGTGGTACCTGACCTTCGCCATCATGTTCATGGTCGCCGGCACCGCTTCGACCGCCTTCTTCGAGCTCTCGGGTGTCTCGGCGCTCGGCTTCATCTTCAACTCCGCCCTGCTGGGCGGCTTCGCGATGGCGATCTACGTCCCGCTGACGCTCTACGTGAACCTGACGAAGCTGCCGAAGTCCGCCCGGCCGAAGGCGCTCAACATCGTGATGATGCTGATCGCGTCGGCGGTCTACGTGTCCTTCACCCTGTTCACGATCTGGGGCCTCATCTTCGGATGATTGGGACCGGAAGGCCTTACTCGTCTGGCGGAAGTCGAAGCAGCCGTTCGCTTCGCCACACTCTCAGGATCCGCACGGCCTCCCGTTCACGCCTGTAGACGATCCTGAAGGGAGGGCGCACGAGTTCACGGAGGAGCGGATGACTGAACTCGGGAACCACGCGGCCGAGGTCTGGAAAGTTGGCTAGCCGCTCGAGCTGATTCAGGATGTCGGCGACGATCCGTGCGCCGGCTTCCGTTCGCCCTTGCTCCGTGTACCAGGCGGTCAACTCCTCCAGGTCCGAGAGCGCCCGCTCGGTCAGGACGACCGCGACTCGACTCGCGTTCACGGCGTAGCGCTGCGCTCACTTCTGCTGAAAGTGCGCCTTGACCTCAGACAGGGTGAGTTCTCGACCTTCCTCGGCGCTTGCCAGCCCTTCGACCACCGCGCGCAGGAAGGACCGCTCGTCCTGCTGTTCCTCGTACCGGGTCAGGGACTGAACGACGGCGACGCCACGGCCACGAGAGGTCAGGAGGATTGGCCGACCCGACTCGCTGACCTGTCGCACCACGGCACCGGGATTCACCTTGACGTCGCCGAGCGGCACGACGTCCTCGGAGAATCTGACCGGGGGAGTGCGAAGCGCGTGTCCCTCTTTCATGGTCCAGTAGATTAGTGCTCCAAACCGGTGCCGTCAACAGGTGCCAGAAGATGGGCGGCCCTTTGACTGACGGCTTGGCCCTACCGACTCGACGGTGGCCGGTTCCGAGGGCTGTCGAAGACACGGGGCGCCGACGACTACTCCCTGGGGACCCGCCTCATGACTCGGTTGATGAACTCGACGAAGACCGCGATGTCACTCAAGTAGTGCCGGAACTGGCCCCGGTCGACCAACTCCCACGAATAGCGCTTCTTCCAGAGCGCAACGTCCTCGTCGAAGTACTCGAAGAACCCGCTGAGCGTGGAGATGTCGCGGGTTGCGGGTCGCTCGGTCTCGCGTGAGGACGCGGTGTTGAGAAACGCAACAAGCTCGTAGCCATCAGGGCGTACAGACCTGCTCTCTTGGTAGGTAGACTCAAGCCGCCGCCTAGCCTGTGCCGGCAAGGCCGCGTAGAGCTCGGTCAGCGAGTGACGTTTTGGAACGGCGGTGTTGTTGCGAAACAGAATCAGCTTCAGCATCAACTCCAAGGCGGTCGCAAGGTTGAAGTGGGAGACGGTCTTCATTGACTCCCACGTTTCCAGGTGCCTGCGGCCCTTCATGTCTGGCACAACCGTGTTGCGGTCACCTCGAATGCCATGTCTGCTTATCTCGGCCTCTACGAGAGCGGCAGTGGTCTTGAAATCGTGGATGTTGTCGTAGAGGAGACGGTGTGCAGCGAGCTCCATACTTCTGTTCTTCCCTGTGTCTGGCTACGCGGCCCGCGACTCGGGCTGTTCCCTACTCGTTCCGCCGTACCGCTCCCGGTCAACCACGTCCTGCAGATGGGGCGGCGGCTTCCACAGGCACTCCATCACGTACCGCAGATCCATCGGCGTGCCGTCCCACGCCGGTATCGACTCCTTGCCTGTGACGACGATGCCGGCATCTTCGAGGTCCCGGAGAAGCTCGTCGCAGGGGTAGGGGCCGACCGGTGGGGGCTCGGGACTCTCGTGCAGCGGCCGGCCACTTGGGTGGAAGAACTGAACCGCTCCGTCTGCGCCCATTCGCACGTCGAAGCCCCCTTCGTGCAGGAGCCGGTGATGCCGACGGCAGACAAGCACGAGGTTCGAGAGCTTCGTTTCGCCTCCATCGGCCCAATGGCGGATGTGATGAGCGTCGCAGTGCCGGGAAGTGCAGCCGGGGAAGCGGCATCCACGGTCTCGGAACTCCAGCGCGCGGCGAACCGGCGGTGGAATGGTGCGCGTCTTGCGGCCGACACTCAGGATCTCGCCGTTCCGGTGGGTCATCCGGACTCTTCCGGCGTCAGAGGCGATGCGCCTTGCTGTTTCCGCGGAAACAGGTATGTGCGAGTCCCCGAGCCAGGCGCCGTTCCTTGAAGGCGCTTCCGCGGAAACACCATTGCGGGCTCCTTGCCCGGTAGCGGACCTCGCCGGAACGTCGCCGTTGCGCGTTTCCGCGGAAACACCAGGCTCCGGGCTGTTTGCCGGCGGCGTCTCCCCGTCGCTTCGGAGGTCCGCCTCGTTGACATGGACGATGACCTGGTAACGGTCGCCGCTTGATCCGCTATCGAGACCACTCGCGAGAGCGCTCTCGGCCACCAGTCCGAGAGCATCGGCGCGCAGCTTGCCAGCCGGAGGACGGTCGGCATTCTCCTTCTCGGTCCGGCTCTCGTCGTACAGCTTCTCGCTCGCCGCGTCGAGCGCCTTCATCAGCACCTCGCCGATCTCCGGGGCCAGCCGTCCACGAATCACGAACATGCCGTTCTCGTCGATGTGCGTGGCCACGTGACTGGCGGCCTCTCGCAGCTCATCGTCGTGAGGCTCAAGTGTGCGGTCAACTCTTCGCCATGCCCTCACGACCCGTTCGATGTGCGCTGCTGTGGCGGCCCTGCCCAGGTCCACAAGTGACTTCTCGGTATCCGGCCTGGCGACTCTGGTCAGCGCCCTGACCTTCGAGTAGGAAAGCTGGCCATGCTTCATCGCTTCGCTCATCAGTGGCAGCTCGCCCAGGGCACGAGCGACGCGCACCTTCTCTCGCGCCGCGCTCGGGGCCAGACCGATACGCCAGGTGAGCCATTGGGCGCAGTTCAGGAAGCTGTCGCTCCAGCCCTCCTGTTCGTCGAACTTGCGAATCAACACGAGCAGTTCGTAGGTAGCCGCGTCGATGCGGGCGGCGAGCGTGGCGATCTCTTCGCCTAGGCGATCCTTGGCGTTCATGTGAGGATGATTGTCAATCATTCTTGACCTGCGTTGGAGTCTTTGGAGGAGGGTGTAGGCAGTGTGTGGACGTGTCCGGCCGCCGCGTGCGAAGAAGACAGTCTATCCGTAATGCTTGCTAATGGCAAGGTTCTTCTTGGCGACGGGGAGGTGTAGTCCCGCGCGCGCTGTGGGCCGGAAACGGCGTGCGCGCTTCGTCGCCTTGGTGGTCCGAGAACCACGAGCAGTTGATTCGGATTGGCGTAGGCAAGTAGGGTTGCGCCGTGATCCCGGCCAAGAAACTGACTGCGGCGGTCGAGGCGTACTTCGAGGACCTCCGGCGCCTCCGTGCGTCGGGCGGTGCCACTGACGAACGATCGAGCTACGTTCCGCTCGCGAACCTCCTGAACGCCGTCGGCGGGTCGCTCCAGCCGAAGGTGTTTTGCGTCATCGAGTTGGCGGACCGGGGCTCGGGTCATCCCGACATGGGCCTCTACGCGGCGAAACAGGTGCAGAAGGGCAAGCCGCGCCAGGGTCAGGTTCCGGAGCGTGGAGTCGTGGAAGTGAAGTCGGCGAAGGTGACGCTCGGGACGAGCGAGGTCCGCGAGCAGGTGAACCGCTACTGGTCGCGCTATCGCCTCGTGCTGGTAACGAACCTGAGGGAGTTCGAACTCGTTGGTCGTCGCTCGTCGGGCGACGAGACCAAGTTGGAGACCTTCCGGCTGGCTGCGACCGAGGCCGATTTCGAGGACCTTATCGAGAAGCCGCGGGCGGCAGCGCTCAAGGTTGGAAGGGGCTTGGCGGAGTACCTTGGACGCGTCTTGTCGCATCAGGTGGCGTTGGCGGATCCTGAAGACTTGGCTTGGCTGCTGGCCTCCTACGCCCGAGACGGTCTTGCTCGGGTGGAGCGGGCAGGGGACTCGCCTTCGCTGGGAGCGGTGCGTTCAGCTCTGGAGGAGGCGCTCGGCGTGCGGTTCGAGGGCGGGAAAGGAGCGCGTTTCTTCCACTCGACCCTCGTGCAGACGCTCTTCTACGGCGTCTTCTCTGCCTGGGTGTTGTGGTCGCGGCAGGCACCCGCACGCGGCACCGTGTTCGACTGGCGGACCGCCGTCTGGCACCTTCGCGCGCCGGTGTTGCGCGCGCTGTTCCAGCAGCTCGCGGATCCAGGCCGTCTGAAGCCGCTGGGCTTGGTCGAAGTGCTGGACTGGACGGCCGCGGCCCTGAACCGGGTGGATCGCGGTGCCTTCTTCGCCAGCTTCAACGAGGGGGAGGCGGTTCCCTACTTCTACGAGCCGTTCCTGCAGGCATTCGACCCGACACTCCGCAAACAGTTGGGCGTCTGGTACACGCCCACCGAGGTAGTGCAGTACATGGTGGCGCGTGTGGACAAGGCGCTCCGCGACGACCTGGACATCCGGGACGGCCTGGCGGCGGACAACGTCTACGTCCTCGATCCGTGCTGCGGAACAGGGGCCTATCTCGCCGAGGTGCTGAGGCGGATCGCCGCGAATCTCGAAGGACGAGGACTTGGAGCGCTCGCTGGCGCCCGGGTCAAGCAGGCCGCCACGGAGCGGGTCTTCGGCTTCGAGATCATGCCGGCGCCGTTCGTCATCGCCCATCTGCAGGTCGGCTTGACGATGCAGGATCTCGACGCTCCGTTGGCCGAGGACGGATCGGAACGCGCTGGCGTCTTCCTGACCAACGCCCTCACCGGCTGGGAACCGAGAACGAACAAGCCGCTCCCGTTCCCAGAACTGGAAGAGGAGCGCGACCGAGCGGAGAAGGTGAAGCAGGAAGCGCCGATTCTGGTCATCCTGGGCAATCCGCCGTACAACGGGTTCCCCGGCCTCGCCGTGGAGGAAGAGCGGGAACTGACCGACGCATACCGCGCGACGAAGCGCGTACGCCGGCCTGAAGGCCGGGGGTTGAACGATCTTTACGTGCGCTTCTTCCGCATGGCGGAGAGGCGGATCGCCGAGCGGACAGGCCAAGGCATTGTCTCCTTCATCTCGAACTACTCGTGGCTGGATGGCCTGTCGTTCACCGGGATGCGTGAACGGTACGTCGAAGCCTTCGACGCGATACGGATCGACTGTCTGAACGGCGACAAGTACAGGACCGGGAAGATCGCACCGGACGGTTCCCCGGACCCGAGCATCTTCTCGACCGAGGGCAATCGCGTGGGCATCCAGGTCGGCACGGCGATCGCTACGTTGGTCAGGAAGGCGGACCACGAGCCGGCGCCGGAGGTTCACTTCCGGCATCTTTGGGGTCAGAGGAAGCGCGAGGGCCTGCTCGAGACGGCGGATGCAGAGCCGGAGGCGCTCTACGAGGGGGTCGAACCGTCCCTGCGGCTCGGAATGCCCTTCTTGCGAACGACGGTAGACGAACGCTGGTTCGATTGGCCGGCCTTGCCGGAGCTGTTTCCGGTGCGCTTTCACGGAGTGCTGACGAACCGGGACGCGTTTCTCGTCGATGTTGATCTGGACGGGCTCCGAGATCGCGTCGGCGACTACTTCGACGCGGGCTTGAGCCATGAGGAGATCGAGCGGCGCTATCCGAGCGCGATGAAGTCCACGGCGCGGTTCGATGCGCGGGCAGGCCGCGAGGCACTTCTCGCTCGAGGCGGACCGGTGGAGGACGGCTTCTGCCGGATCACGTATCGGCCGTTCGACGATCGGTGGCTCTACTGGGAGAAAGACACCAAGCTCCTGGACGAGAAGCGTGCCGAGTATCGGCAGCACGTCGATGAGGAGAATCTCTGGCTCACGGCGTCGCAGCATGTCCGGAAGGACGCTTCGGAACCGCAGGCCGTGTTCACGACCCATCTCGGCTCGCATCATCGAGCGTGGCTCGAACCTCTTTCCGGCGTATCTTCAGCAAGAAGCTGAGCTTGGCGCGGACGCAGGGTCGCGAGCCAATCTCTCGGCGTCTGCAAAGCGCTACCTGAAGCGCATCGGCGCCAGTGTGGAAGACCTCTTCCATTTCGTTCTTGCCGCACTGCACGATTCCGAGTACCTCGCCGCCAACGCCGACGGCCTGCGCCTCGGATGGCCACGCCTCCCGCTTCCGGGCTGGTCTGAGGACGCTGGCGAGGCTAGCGCTAGCGCCGAGCGGTTCCATGCCGCCGCAGCACGGGGAAGAGAGTTGGCTCAGCTCCTCGATCCTGATCGGCGGGTAGCCAGCGTGACGGCGGGGCAGCTACGGCCCGAGATCGCGTCCATTGCCGTCCCGACCACGATCGACGGCCACCAGATGGTCGGCGACGACTTCGCCCTGACCGCAGGATGGGGACACTTCGGCACCGGAGACGCCGTGATGCCGGGCCATGGCCGGGCAGTGGAGCGTTCCTATACGGCTGCTGAGCGAAAGGCTCTCGGCGAAGCGGTATCCGTTCTTGGTGAAAGTACCCTGGACATCTACCTGAACACCCGAACCTTCTGGCGGAACGTGCCCGCTGCCGTTTGGGAGTATCGCCTTGGCGGGTATCAGGTCTTGAAGAAGTGGCTCTCCTACCGGGAAAGGGATGTTCTTGGTCGCCCGTTGAAACTGGACGAAGTTCAGCACTTTGTGTCGGTATCTCGACGCATCTCGGCTCTGTCGATTGGCTGTCCGCCCGAATCGCAGCCCGCGCCGGCTACCGTATCCGCGAAATGACAGGAAGCAGGAGCGTGTCGCGGAACGCGATCCGGTCCGTTGACCTGAGCTGTTCTAAGGAACGAGAACGTGGCCTACCTTCGGGACTCAGAACCTGGAGTTCGCCTTCCTTCATCAACCGCAGTATCACAGCATCCAAGTCTTCGAATCGAGCGGCAGTCCTGTTGGCGAAGAGATGGTGGACTGTCTCGACGGCTATCGGTGCGTCCGCAGTGAGAGCGAAGAGTTCGTGGGCCAGAGAATCGGCGAGCTCTTCGAGCAATCTCTGCTCGTCGTTTTCCTCGAAGCCGAACAGGGGTAGATTGGTGGACTCCCTGAGTGGATCCCAGCCCATCATGTCGAGACCGCCGGAACCATCGTGTTCAAAGGTGTTCTGAAGTTCCCAGTGCTGCCTGATCATCACGTCGCGGGCAGTGGGATGCCTCGACAAGTGGAGAAACCAGAGGGATCGGCGGGACCGTTCGGGCCGAATGAAGAAGGGCGTGTCGTATGTCGCTCCCGTTGTGTCCAGGATGTGGGGCCTCAGGGTCCTCTGGACGAGGGCGCGCTCTCCCTGGGCCCTGTGCTGGATTAGCTGTTCGATCTGGTCGTCGGAGAGTTCAAGACGCGCCACCGCCTTGATCATCCTGCGCGTTTCGGAGAGGTGGTTCACCAGCGCATCTACGGCGAAGGTCAAGATCACCTCGGCTCGTGGCAGGCTGCTGAGGATACGAGCAACGAGTTGAAGATCCACTTGGGAGAACCCTGTTTGGTCGAGCAGGAAGATCGCACGCCCGGCCCGAGGCTGTCGACGTCGAATCGCCCCGAGGATGTTCTCGATAGCGTGTTCGAAGAGCCCGCATTGGACTACGATTCGCTCGTCGGCTGGATCGTAGCCGCGATCCGCCAAGCACTTGTTCAGGTGGTCGATGGATGCTTGTTCTTTGTCGACGAAGTAGAACCTGCAGTCGACACGTAACCGCTTGGTCCTTCCTTGGTTCAACCGGTCTGTAGCAGCTTCGGCCTCCTCAAGCATGATCAAGGGCGAGCCTGAGACTGTCTTGTCGCCCGCAATGAAGCTGCCACCGCCGCAGAAGCCGTCGACGAGGTCGAGCTTGAACTCCTCCCGATGCGGGTTGACATTGAGGCGGTCGAAGTAGACGGCGAGGTAGCGGCGAAGGACGTCGAGCTTCGCCTTAGTGTGGTCTTCGATCTTTGGGGGAGGCTCGCTTGGATGCCATTTGAAGTCCGCCATGCGTCAGGTTTCCCATGCTGGCATGTCGTTGTATTCGGTGCCTTGGAGTTCGCGCCCTCCCGACTTCGGCCGCACGCCGCCCCATTGCTTGAAGAAGAAGGGGATGCCGCAGCGTTGGCAGAGATCGCGGATCTGCAGTGCCCACTCTTCGCGCATTGGGCGGGCCTTGGGACCGCTCTCTCCCCCGACGATAACCCATGAGATTCCACCTAGGTCGATGTCGCCGATAGGGCCGAGGAGTGGTTCGATGGAGAGGAAGCGGATGGGCACGGGCGTCTGTTGAAGGTGACGGAGTCGAGTAGTTGCGGCGCGGTCTTCGACAGAGACGCCGCACCAAATGTGGGCGGGTGCTCCTGCGTGTCCGTAGCGGCGGACCACGTAGTCGCGCATCAACGAACTTCGCTTCGTGAGTATCTGGTAGAGGTGATGGTCGGCGGTCTCCATCGTGTCGAAGACTTGATCGACGAACTCGGGAGGTATGTCCTTGTGGAAGAGGTCGCTAACGGAGTTCACGAAGATCCGTCGCGGCCTTCTCCATGAGAGCGGTTGCGAGAGCCGTTCTGGGCGAAGCGTGACATCAAAGCCCTTCTCGAAAGGGTGGCCAGGTGTGCCGCGGAACCTCTCGGTGAACCGAGCGGCGTAGCAGTTGTCGCAGCCGCGGGCGATCTTGGTGCAGCCGGTGACAGGATTCCAGGTAGCGTCCGTCCATTCAATGGGCGTGTTGTCACCCATGGGTAGCGGTCCGTGCGGGGCACGTCTGGTCGTGGACTTCCGGCATTCGCAGCCAGTGGTTGGCGTCGACCCAACCGAGACCCTCCGGTACGGGTGCCGGACGTGGTGAGATGCCGGCTCTTCCGTTGGCGGCGCGTGAGGGAGCGCTGCGGGTTAGATCTAGGTGGGCAGCTGCATTCGAGACCGTCCATCCTCTGGCTTTGGTCGGGTCCCGGAGGATCGCGCCCGGGTGCGGAGGGTTGTGCATGACTGACACAGTCGCGCCCCTTTGGTCGTAGTTGAACGGGGCGGCCGAATCGTAGCCGGTCGCACTCTTCAGGTGGCTGCAGGCGACGCGCCGGCGTGCTCTCGAGTCGATACGCGGGGTTCTGCGTGGTGGTCGGCCGCGTCAGCCGGTGAACCGGAGCAGGGCCGCGCCCCAGTGGAAGCCGGCGCCGAAGGAGGTCAGCAGCACCAGGTCGCCAGGCGAGATGCGGCCCTTGCTGTGGGCTTCCCACAGCGCCAGGGGAACCGATGCCGAGCCGGTGTTGCCGTACTCCTGGAGGTTCGTGTAGACCTTCTCCATCGGCACGGACAGGTTCTTCGCGACCGCCTGGACGATGCGCAGGTTCGCC
>JAJEBV010000022.1 GCA_022822365.1 Thermoanaerobaculia bacterium
GGCGAACCTGCCGTCGGGTACGGAGATGGTGATGCCTGGCGACAACGTGACTCTGGACGTGGAGCTGATCGCTCCGATCGCGATGGAGAAGGGCGTTCGCTTCGCGATCCGCGAGGGCGGCCGCACGGTGGGCGCCGGCACTGTCACCGACATCGTCGAGTAATCGGTACCGGGTGCGTCAGGCGATCGAGGAAGGTTGGGATTCGAGGGAACGATGAACGAGAAGATTCGCATCCGGCTCAAGGCCTTCGACTACCGCATCCTGGATACGTCGACGCATGAGATCGTCGATACGGCCCGGCGCAGCGGCGCCCGTGTGGTCGGACCCATTCCGCTGCCGACTCACATCGCCCGTTACACGGTGAACCGTTCCCCGCATGTGGACAAGAAGTCGCGGGAGCAGTTCGAGATCCGCACTCACAAGCGGTTGCTCGACATCTTCGAGCCCACCAGTCAGACCGTCGACGCGCTGATGAAGCTGGAGCTTCCCGCCGGCGTCGATGTCGAGATCAAGGCGTTCGGTGCCTGAGGCGCCCGAGGAGACTGAGGAGAAACGGGCGGTGAGCGCTAACAACAGCCAGACGAAGGGACTGCTGGGTCGCAAGATCGGCATGACGCAGATCTACACCGAAGACGGGGCCGCGGTGCCGGTGACGGTACTCGAGGTCGGTCCCTGCCGCGTCGTGCAACGCAAGACGGAAGCGTCGGACGGGTACGAAGCGGTGCAGATCGGCCTGGTCGAGAGTCGCCCGCCCAAACGGATCACGGAACCCCGGCGGGGTCACTTCAAGAAGGCCGGAGTCGATCCCATGCGCCATCTGGCCGAGGTGCGGGTCGACGCGACCGACGAGTCGCAGCCTGGCGACGAGATCGAGGTTTCGATCTTCGAGGTCGGTTCCCGGGTCGACGTGATCGGCACCGGCAAGGGCAAGGGGTTCCAGGGGGTCATGCGCCGGCACGGCTTCGGCGGCGGCCGCGCCACCCATGGCTCGATGTTCCATCGCGCCCCCGGTTCGGTCGGGCAGTCCGCGAGTCCCTCGCGCGTCTTCCCCGGCATGCGGTTTCCCGGCCGGATGGGCGGCAAGCGGGTGACGACGAAGAAACTCGTGGTGGTCAAGGTGGATGCCGAAAACCGCCTCCTCTATCTGCGCGGCGCGGTTCCGGGCGCCCGCAGTGGTCTGGTCATGGTTCGGAGTTCGGTCTGATGCCAGAGATCGCGATCAGGAGTCTCGACAACAAGGCCGTCGGCAAGGTCGACTTGCCGGAGGAGGTCTTCTCCTACCCGTACAAGGAGCACCTCATCCACCTGGCGGTGGTCGCCCTGCGGGCCGCGCAGCGCGCGGGAACCCACAAGGCCAAGGGCAGGCACGAAGTCCGCGGCTCCGGCGTCAAGCCGTATCGCCAGAAGGGGACGGGTCGTTCCCGGGCCGGCAGCCGCCGCTCGCCGCTCCGTCGTGGCGGTGGAGTCGTGCATGGACCTCATCCCCGCAGCCACCGCAACAAGCTGTCCCGGAACGAGAAGCGGAACGCCCTGAAGTCGGCGCTGTCGAGGAAGCTCCTCGAGGAGCGGATCATGGTGATCGACTCGCTCGAGCTCGAAAGCCACAAGACGGGCGCGTTCGCGGCCTGCCTGAAGGATCTCGGCGTCGATGGCAAGGCGCTGATCGTCGACGACCACGGCAACCGCAACCTGATGCTGGCTTCGCGCAACCATCCGCAGGTCAAGGCGGTCGATGCGCTGGGCGTCAACGTGTACGACGTCGTCGACCGGGGCTACGTCCTCTTCAGCGAGAACGCGATCGGCCGCCTTTCCGCCGTGCTGCAACGGCGCAGGCAACGGAACGGGAGCGAATCATGAGGGTGCAGGACGTGCTGCGGCGGCCGCTGATCACCGAGAAGTCGACCGAGCTGCGGGATGGGAGCAACATCATCGCCTTCGTGGTGGACTCCCGGGCGAACAAGATCGAGGTGCGCAAGGCGGTCGAGACCCAGTTCGCGGGCGTCAAGGTGGCTGAGGTCCGGATCGCGAACGTGCACGGCAAGGTCCGCCGTCGCGGCCGGTTCGTCGGTCGAACACCCGACTGGAAGAAGGCGTACGTACGGCTGGCCGAGGGCCAGATCGACCTCTTCGACAACGTGTAGAGAGAGCCAGAGAGCCCAGGACATGGCGATCAAGAAACTCAAACCGACGAATCCGGCCAGCCGCTTCCAGGAGTACGCGCGGCGGGAAGAGGTCACGACCAACAAGCCGCACAAGCCCCTGGTCGAGGGCAAGAAACGGATCAGCGGCCGGAACAACAAGGGCTGGCAGACGATCTGGTTCCGGGGCGGCGGACACAAGCGCCGCTACCGGAGGATCGACTTCCGCCGCGACAAGGTCGGCGTGCCGGCGAAGGTCGCGAGCATCGAGTACGACCCGAACCGCAGTGCGCTGATCGCCCTTCTGCACTACGCGGACGGCGAGAAGCGCTACATCCTGCACCCCCAGGGGCTCAAGGTCGGGGCGACCGTGCAGTCCGGAGAGGGATCGGAGATCGATGTCGGCAACTGCCTGCCGATCCGCTTCATCCCCCTGGGCACGATCATTCACAACATCGAACTGAAGATCGGCGCCGGCGGCCAGATGGTGCGCAGTGCCGGCGCCGGCGCCCAGTTGATGGCGAAGGAGGGGGCCTACGCCCAGGTCCGGCTTCCTTCGGGAGAAGTGCGGCGGGTCCACATCGACTGTTCCGCCACGATCGGACAGGTCGGCAACTCGGAACACTCGAACATGTCGCTCGGCAAGGCGGGCCGGAATCGCTGGCGGGGCCGGCGGCCGCACAACCGCGGCGTGTCGATGAACCCGGTCGACCACCCGATGGGCGGCGGCGAGGGCAAGGCGTCGGGCGGCCGGCACCCGACGACGCCCTGGGGCAAGCCGACGAAGGGCTACAAGACGCGGAGCAACAAGCGCACGACCGGGATGATCGTCCGGCGGCGGGGACGCCGCAAGTAGGTCGGCGGCAGCACGGAGAAGAGGACAGCATGGCACGTTCACTCAGGAAGGGTTTCTTCATCGACAATCACCTCTACGACAAGGTGGCGGCGATGAACGCGACCGGCGATCGCCGGGTCATCAAGACCTGGTCCCGCCGGTCGACGATCATCCCCGACATGGTGGGGCACACGGTTGCCGTCCACAACGGCATGAAGTTCATCCCGGTCTTCGTCAGCGAGAACATGGTCGGCCACAAGCTCGGAGAGTTCGCCCAGACCCGCACCTTCCGGGGTCATGCGGGCGGCCGGCGGGAACGCAGGGCGCGTCCCCGCTAGCCTGGGCCGAGATCCCCGGCAGACGGCAGTATCCCGAAGAGAGAAACGATGGAAGCAATAGCCCGACTCAAGTACCTGCAGGCGTCACCGCAGAAGGTGCGCCTGGTCGCGGACCTGATCCGCGGTCGCGATGTGGAAGAGGCGTCGACCCTGCTGCAGTTGAGTACCAAGTCGGCGGCGCGGCCGGTCTACAAGTTGCTGCGGTCGGCGGTTGCCAACGCCGAGAACCGGGAGCCGGGAGTCGATCTCGGCGGTCTCTACGTCAAGGAGATCTTCGTCGACGGCGGGCCGACCCTGAAGCGGCTGCGCCCGCAGCCGATGGGCCGGGCCTTCCGCATCCTCAAGCGGCAGAGTCACGTCACGATCAAGATCGATTCCCGCGACGGGAACGCCTAGAGGGCAGAGCCAAGTCAGGAGCGTTCATGGGTCAGAAGACACATCCCTACGGTTTTCGCCTGGTCTACAACCAGGGTTGGCATTCGCGCTGGTACGCCGAGCGCGACTACGCCGGTACCCTGAAGTCGGACATCGAGCTGCGGACCGGACTGAAGAAGCGGCTCATGCACGCCGGCGTCAGCCAGATCGACATCGAACGCGCCGCGGACAAGCTGCGCGTGACGATCTACACCTCGCGTCCGGGCATCATCATCGGCCGCAAGGGTGCCGAGGTGGACAAGCTGCGCGACGATCTGAGCCGGCAGATGGGGCAGGAAGTCCACATCAACATCCAGGAGATTCAGCGCCCGGAGCTCGACGCCCAACTCGTCGCCGAGGCGATCGCAGGGCAGCTCCTGCGCCGGATCGCCTTCCGGCGGGCGATGAAGAAGGCGATGGAGTCGGCGTTCCGCTTCGGCGCCAAGGGCGTCAAGATCATGGTGTCGGGCCGGCTCGGCGGCAACGAGATCGCCCGTACCGAGTGGTACCAGGAAGGTCGTCTGCCGCTGCACACGCTGAAGGCGGACATCGACTACGGAATCGCGGAGTCGTTCACGACCTACGGTGTGATCGGAGTCAAGGTCTGGGTTTACCGGGGCGACCTGTCGCGGGAGCGCGGCCGCCGGACGGCGGCCTGAGGGTCGGACGCCGGGATTCGAAGGAGTAGCGAACGATGTTGATGCCGAAGAAGGTCAAGTTCCGCAAGCACCACCGCGGCCGCCGCCGCGGTCTGGCCAAGGGCGGCAACGTGGTGTCCTTCGGCGAGTACGGGTTGCAGGCGCAGGAGGCCGGCTGGGTCACCGCGCGACAGATCGAGGCCGCCCGAATCGCCATCACCCGTCACATCAAGCGGTCGGGAAAGGTCTGGATCCGGGTCTTCCCGGACAAGCCGATCACCAAGAAGCCGCTGGAGACGAGAATGGGCAAGGGCAAGGGCAACCCCGAGGAGTGGGTTGCGGTCGTACGGCCCGCCCGGATCCTCTACGAGCTCGAGGGCGTGTCGCCGGAACTCGCCAGGTCGGCGATGCGGCTCGCGTCCCACAAGCTCGGAATCAAGACCAGGTTCGTCGCGCGCCACGGCGTGCAGATCTGAGGGTGGCGAGGCGATGAAGGCAAGCGAACTCAGGGACCTGACGGCGGAGGAACTGCGCCAGAAGGAGGAGGAACTGGCCGATCAGCTGTTTGCCCTGCGGCTGCAGAAATCGATCGGACAGCTCGAGAAGCCAAGCAGGATCAGGAATGCCCGGGTCGAACTGGCGCGGGTTCTGACGGTTCTGCGTGAGAAGGCGAAGTGAATGACATGAATGCTGAGCAGGAAACACAGAAAACCCAGGCTACAGAGAGAGGCCGCCGACAGGTCCGGGTCGGCAAGGTCGTGAGCGCGAAGATGGACAAGACGGTCGTGGTGGCGGTCGAGAAGACGGTCATGCACCGGCTCTACCACCGGCTGATGAAGAAGTCGTCCCGGTTCGTCGCCCACGATGAAGCGAACGACTGCCGCGAGGGAGACGTCGTGTCCCTCGTCTCGACCCGACCGCTCTCGCGCCGGAAGCGCTGGCGTGTGCAGCGGGTCGTCAAGCGGGCGGAAGGGTAGGCGGGGCCATGATCCAGATGGGAACAATGCTCGACGTCGCCGACAACTCGGGAGCGAAGCGCATCTCGTGCATTCAGCTTCGGGGTGGTTCCTCGGGGCAGTACGGCGCGCTGGGCGACGTGATCACCGCCTCGGTCAAGGAGGCCACGCCGGAAGGCACGGTCAAGAAGGGCCAGGTCGTCCGCGCGGTCATCGTGCGCACCCGCAAGGAGCGGCGCCGGCGGGACGGCAGCTACATCCGCTTCGACAACAATGCCGCGGTTCTGATCAACGAGGCGCGGGAGCCCATCGGCACCCGTGTCTTCGGGCCGGTCGCTCGTGAGCTGCGGGAGCGGCGCTTCATGCGGATCGTCTCGCTGGCGCCGGAGGTGATCTGACGTGCGCAGGCTGAAAATCAAGAAGGGCGACGAGGTCCTCGTCATCGCTGGGCGCAACCGCGGAACGCGCAGCCGGGTGCTGCGCGTTCTCCCTGGTTCCGAACGGGTCATCGTCGAGCGCGTGAACATGGTCAAGAAGCACGAGCGGCCGAACCCGCAGCGCCAGGTCCAGGGCGGCATCCTGGAGCGGGAGGCGCCGATCCACATCTCGAATCTCATGGTGATCTGTCCTGACACGGACAAGCCGACGCGGGTAGGCCGGCGTCGCCTCGAGGATGGCAAGCTGACCCGGTACGCCAAGGTCAGCGGGGCGGTGTTGAGTTGATGGTTCCTCGGCTCAGGACCCTGTACCAGGAGGAGGTCACGAAGAGCCTCCAGGAGGAGTTCGGCATCGCCAACCCGATGGCGGTGCCCCGGCTGGAGAAGATCGTGCTCAACATGGGCATTGGCGAAGCGATCCAGAACATCAAGGTGCTGGAGAACGCCGTGCCCGAGCTGGCGCTGATCGCCGGGCAGCAGCCCGTGATCACCCGCGCGCGAAAGTCCATCGCCGCGTTCAAGCTACGCGAGGGGATGCCGATCGGCTGCCGGGTCACCCTGCGCCGCGACCGGATGTGGTACTTCCTCGACCGGTTGATCACGGTCGCGCTGCCGCGTGTGCGGGACTTCCGGGGCATCTCGGACCGGAGCTTCGACGGTCGGGGCAGCTACACGCTGGGCATTCGCGATCACCTCATCTTCCCCGAGGTCGACTACTCCAGGAGCGACGGCTCCAAGGGCATCAACGTGACGCTCGTGACGTCGGCGGAGTCCGACGCCCAGGCGCTCCATCTCCTGCGGGGCCTGGGAATGCCCTTCGCGAGTTGAGCTTCCGCTACCAGGAACCGAGGAATTCAAGGACAGATCGATGACCGTAACCGACCCCATCGCGGACCTTCTGACGACGATCCGCAACGCGCTGATCGTCAAGCACGATCGCACCGAGGCGCCTGCCTCGAAGCTGAAGATCGCGTTGTGCCGGGTACTGCGCGACCAGGGCTACATCAGTGACTACGAGGTGTTCGACTCGCCTCCGGGCCGGACGCTGCGGATCTTCCTCGCCTACGACAAGGAGGGCGTGCCGGCGATCACGAAGGTGCGCAAGATCAGCAAGCCGGGACGCCGCATCTACCGTGCGGCCGACGACCTGAAGCCGGTGTTGAACGGGTTGGGCGTCGCGATCCTCTCGACCTCGCAGGGCCTTCTGACCGACGCCCAGGCGCGCCGGCAGCGGGTCGGCGGCGAGGTCCTCTGTGAGGTGTACTAGAAGATGTCGCGTGTAGGCAAAGCGCCGATCTCGTTGCCGGAGAAGACGACCGTCGCGGTAAACGGCGGTACGGTGACGATCGAAGGGCCGCGGGGCAGGCTGCAACAGCCTCTTCAGCCCGGTATCGAGGTACGGGTGGAGGACGGCGTGGTGACGCTGCACCGTTCCGGCTCGACCGGCGAGGAGCGGGCCCGGCACGGTCTGGCGCGGGCGCTCCTGGCCAATGCCGTGGTTGGCGTCACGGAGGGCTTCCGGCGCGAGCTCGAGATCGTCGGCGTGGGCTATCGGGGAGAGGTCAAGGGCCGCGAGGTTCATCTCGCGCTCGGATACTCCCACCCGGTGGTCTACCCGGTGCCGGAGGGTGTGGACGTCTCGATCGACGAGAGGGCGAATCGCATCACCGTTTCCGGCAACGACAAGCAGCAGGTGGGGCAGGTCGCCGCCGATCTGCGCAGCCTGCGCAAGCCCGACGCGTACAAGGGCAAGGGCATCCGCTACCGCGACGAGGAAATCCGGCTCAAGGTCGGCAAGGCGGCGGCGACCGCCTAGGACAGGTTCGGAACAGGAAAGACAAGGCATGAGTGATCTGCGCAGAAAGAGAACGCTCGACCGCAGCCGCCGGCGGCAGCGGGCGCGGTACCGCGTCCGCAAGAAGCTGCGCGGTTCGCAGGAACGGCCTCGCCTTGCCGTGCACAAGAGCCGGCGTCATATCTACGCCCAGTTGATCGACGATCGGTCGGGCAATACCCTGGCCTTCGCGAGTTCGCTCGAGTCGGATCTCCAGGGAGCGCTCGAGGGTTCGACGGGAAGCTGCAAGGCGGCGCAGGCCGTCGGTCAGGCCCTGGCCGAGCGCGCGAAGGAAAAGGGATTTCGCACGGTCATCTTCGACCGCGGCGGATTCCTGTATCACGGCAGGATCCAGGCGCTTGCGGACAGCGCGCGCGAGGGAGGCCTCGAGTTCTGATGAACCGGAGCCGGCAGGGAAGGAAAGGAGCGAACATTGGCCAGGGACACGAACAGTGGCTAGAGACATAGACCTCGACAGCGAGTTCTTCGAGCAGGTTGTCGACATCAACCGCGTGACGAAGGTCGTCAAGGGCGGCAAGAACTTCTCGTTCACCGCCCTGGTCGTTATTGGCGACGGCAACGGCCGGGTCGGCTACGGCTCGGGCAAGGCGAAGGAGGTTCCGGCCGCCATCCGGAAGGGAATCCAGATCGCCAAGCGCAACCTGGTGCAGGTGCCGCTTGCCGGAACCACGATCCCGCACGAGACGGTGGGCGTGTTCGGCGCCGGCCGCGTGATGTTGAAGCCCGCTTCGGAGGGAACCGGCGTGATCGCCGGCGGAGCCGTGCGCGCCGTGGTCGAAGGCGCCGGCATCCAGGACATCCTGACCAAGTCGCTGGGCACGACGAACCCGCAGAACGTGGTCAAGGCGACCTTCGCCGGGCTCATGTCCCTCCGCAACGAGAAGCAGGTTCGGACATTGCGGGGACTGGAGTCGCTCGACGGCCTGGCGGGCGGTTCGACGAATGGAGACAGTTCGACAAACGGAGACCGGGGAGGAGCCGAAAGTGGCAGGCAAGACGATACGGATTCAGCAGGTGCGGAGCGCGATCGGGAGGCCGAGGCCGCAACGTGACGTGCTGCGCAGCCTGGGTCTGAGGCGTATCCGTCACGTCGTGGAACGCGAGGACACCCAGGCAGTGCGCGGCATGGTGCGGAAGATCCCCCATCTCGTCCAGGTCCTGGAGGACTGAAATGAAGCTGCACGATCTCAAACCGGCGAAGGCCAGCCGCCGCCAGCGGAAGCGGGTCGGCCGCGGTCCGGGTTCGGGCACGGGAAAGACCGCCGGGCGCGGCCACAAGGGTCAACGCTCCCGGGCGGGCTTCTCGAGGCGGGCGGGCTTCGAAGGCGGCCAGATGCCTCTGGTTCGCCGGGTGCCGAAGCGCGGGTTCACGAACATCTTCCGCACCGAGTACACGGTGATCAACGTCGGCGATCTCGATGGTCTCGGCGAGACGATCGATGTCGAACTCCTCGTCTCCCGCGGCCGCGTACGCCGCGGCATGAAGCTCAAGGTCCTCGGCGACGGCGACGCGCCGTCCGGCGTGACGGTGCGCGCTCACCGTTTCAGTGCATCCGCGCGCGCCAAGATCGAGGCCGCGGGCGGCGTCTGTGAAGTGATCGGCTGAGGGAGTAGCTCGTGGGCGTCGAGAGTTTCCGCAACATCTTCGCGATTCCGGATCTCCGGAATCGGGTGTTGTTCATGCTGGGCCTGCTGGCGGTCTACCGCATCGGCTGCATCATTCCGACTCCGGGCATCGACCCACTCGCCCTGAGCGAGTTCATGGACCAGATGCAGGGGACGGTGCTGGGTTTCGTCAACACGTTCACCGGCGGCAGCCTGGGCCGGGTGGCGCTCTTCGCCCTCGGCATCATGCCCTACATCTCGGCGTCCATCATCCTGCAACTGTTGACCGTGGTCGTGCCCTATCTCGAGAAGCTCTCCAAGGAGGGCGAGATGGGCCGGCGCAAGATCACCCAGTACACCCGCTACGGGACCGTGGTCATCTCGATCATCCAGGGGACGACCATCGCGTTCTTCCTCGAGAACCTGACCTCGCCGGGAGGCGCGAACCTCGTCCTCAACCCCGGCCTCGGGTTCAAGTTCGTCACCGTGCTCTCGCTGACGACCGGCTGCGCCTTCGTGATGTGGCTGGGCGAGCAGATCAGCGAACGGGGGATCGGGAACGGCATCTCGCTCATCATCTTCGCCGGCATCGTCGTCGGTCTGCCGGGCGCGGTGCTCGGCCTGTTCGGCCAGCTTCAGAGCGGCGCGATGTCCCTGCTCAAGATCCTGTTGCTGTCGGTCTTCATGCTCGTCGTCGTGGCCTTCATTGTCTACATGGAGAGGGCGCAGCGGCGGATCCCCGTGCAGTACGCCAAGCGGATCGTCGGCCGCAGGCAGTACGGCGGTCAGAGCACCTACCTTCCGCTGCGCGTGAACACGGGCGGCGTGATTCCGGTCATCTTCGCGAGTTCCGTGGTCACCGTGCCGGCGACGGTCGCCGGAATGATCCAGTACGAGCCGATCCAGCGGATCTCGACCGCCATGCAGTGGGGACAACCGGTCTACTACCTGTTCTACGTGGCGGCGATCATCTTCTTCTCGTACTTCTACGTTTCGATCATCTTCAACCCGAACGACCTTGCCGAGAACATGCGCAAGTACGGCGGGTTCATTCCGGGCATCCGCTCCGGCAGACGGACCTCGGAGTACATCGACCGGGTGCTCACCCGTCTGACCCTGGTCGGTTCCCTCTATCTGGCGGGCGTGTCCGTGTTGCCCGAGTTCATGATCGCGGGCTTCAAGGTGGGGGGCATTCCGTTCGTCGGCTCGACCCTGGACAACTACGCGCCGCTCTGGCTCACCGAAGGCATGGGGATCAACTTCTACTTCGGCGGCACGTCGCTCCTGATCGTGGTCAGCGTCGCGATGGACACGCTCCAGCAGATCGAGAGCCAGCTCGTCATGAGGAACTACGAGGGCTTCATGAAGCGGGGCCGGATCAAGGGACGCCGTGGCTGATTCCCTGCGCATCGTGCTGCTCGGGGCGCCGGGCTGCGGCAAGGGCACGCAGGCGGAGCGCCTGGCGGCGACGCTCGGCGTTCCCGCCATCTCGACCGGCGACATGTTGCGCGCGGCGGTCGCCGCCGGCAGCGAACTCGGTCGACGGGTCGAAGGCGTGATGGCCTCGGGCGCGCTGGTCGACGACGATCTCATGGCCGAAGTGGTGCGGGACCGGCTGAGCCAGGCGGATGCGGCCGCGGGCTTCCTGCTCGACGGCTATCCGCGCACCGCGCCGCAGGCCGGAACGCTCGAGGAGATCCTCAACGGGAGCCGGATCGATCATGTCGTGACGATCGATGTGCCGGACGAGGAACTGGTCCAGCGCATCGTTCTGCGCGGCCGCGGCGCGGACGACCGGGAGGATGTCGTGCGCGAGCGGCTGCAGGTCTACGCGGCGCAGACCGAGCCCCTGATTGCTCACTACGAGGGCCTGGGCCTGCTGCGCCGCGTAGACGGCAACGTCCCGATCGAACAGGTGACGGCGGCGATCGAGGCAACGCTGGCCGGGACGGCGCGGGCCTGACGGAAGTAGAATCGAGAGTTGGCGGAGAAGGAAGGGAACGCGGAGTGAAGAAGGAAGAGGCGATTGAAGTCGAGGCCACGGTCATGGAGACGCTGCCGAACGCGGTCTTCAAGGTCGAACTGGACAACAAGCATCAGGCCCTGGCTCACATCTCGGGCAAGATGCGCAAGCACTTCATCCGCATTCTTCCGGGAGACCGGGTGCTGGTCGAACTCTCTCCCTACGATCCAGGTCGCGGTCGGATCGTCTACAGGCTGAGAACCTGACGGCCGGGTCGGCAGCCAAAGGAGGTTCATCATGAAGGTGCGAGCGTCAGTCAAGAGGATGTGCGTCAAGTGCAAGGTGGTCAGGCGTCGCGGTGTGGTCCGCGTCATCTGTGAGAACCCGAAGCACAAGCAGCGGCAGGGCTGAAGAGGATCAGGAGAGTTCGTTATGGCGAGAATCGCGGGGATCGATCTACCGCAGAACAAGCAGGTCGGCATCGGCCTGACCTACATTTACGGCATCGGCCGCTCTCGGGCTCAGGTGCTCCTGAACGAGGCCGGCGTCGAAGCGACGGTCAAGGTCAAGGACCTGACCGAGGACGAGACCGGGCGCATTCGCCAGGTCGTCCAGGACGCCGGAGCGGTCGAGGGCGACCTGCGCAAGGAAGTCACCCAGAGCATCAAGCGGCTGATGGAGATCGGCAGCTACCGAGGGGTCAGGCATCGCAAGAGCCTGCCGGTTCGAGGCCAGCGTACGCACACGAACGCGCGCACGCGCAAGGGACCGCGCCGGGCTACCGTCGCGGGCAAGAAGAAGGCCACGAAGTAAAGGGGAAGGGGACAAGGACAGATGGCAAAGGCGAGGAAGGAGAAGCGCGTCGTGCCCCACGCGGTGGCGCATGTCAACGCGACCTTCAACAACACACTGGTTTGCATCACGGATCCGGACGGCAACGTCCTGACCTGGTCGTCGTCGGGCCGCAACGGCTTCAAGGGATCGCGCAAGGGAACGCCCTTCGCGGCTCAGGTGGCGGCCCAGGCGGTCGGCTACCAGGCCAAGGACATGGGCGTGCGGACGGTCGACGTGCTGGTCAAGGGGCCGGGCGGCGGCCGGGAGTCCGCGGTCCGGGCGCTGCAGGCGACCGGCATCAGCATCCGGTCGATCCGTGACGTCACGCCGATTCCGCACAACGGCTGCCGTCCCCGCAAGCGGCGCCGGGTCTGAACCCGGTTTCGCCCCCGCATCGCTAGCGAGAAATCAACGTTTCCAACCTGGAACGCAATCGAGATAGGTAGGAGTGAACATGCTCTGGAAGGGATTCCAACGCCCCAAGCGCGTCGAAATCGACACTGAGACCCTGACCGACAGCTACGGGAAGTTCTCGGCCCAGCCGTTCGAACGAGGTTTCGGCGCGACGGTCGGCAATGCGCTGCGCCGCAGTCTGCTGTCCGCGATCGAAGGCGCCGCGATCACCGCGGTGCGCATCGATGGCGCGCTGCACGAGTTCTCGTCGCTCGAGGGGGTCGTCGAGGACGTCACCGACATCATCCTCAACCTGAAGCAGGTGCCGCTGCGCTCTCTCGACGGTGCGACCAGCGTGATCTCCCTCGATGTGACGGGTCCGCGGGAGGTCGCCGCCGGCGACTTCGAGACCGCTGCCAGCGTCGAGATCCGGGATGCGGCCAGCAAGGTGGCCACGCTCAACGAACGGGGCCGCCTTCGTCTCGAGGCGCAGGTCAGAAACGGCCGCGGCTACGTCAGCGCGGACCGCAACCTCGAACCGTCGATGGGCATCGGCTGGATTCCGCTCGACTCGGTGCACAGCCCGGTCAAGCGCGTGAACTACCGCGTGGAAGCGGCCCGACTCGGTCGTACCACCGACTACGAGCGGCTGATCGTGGAAGTCTGGACCGATGGCACGGTGACGCCGGAAGAGGCGATGTCGCGCGCCGGAACGCTGCTGCGCGAGCACCTGACGATCTTCATCAATGCGGAGGAGAGCCTGATCGCGGGCACCGTAGCCGAAGAGGAGATCGACGGCGGTGACCTGGATGTTCTGCTCCTCAAGGCGATCGACGACCTGAACCTGAGCGTTCGATCGGCGAACTGCCTGCGCAACGCGAACATCAACACGGTCGGCGACCTGGTCGTGCGAAGCGAGAAGGAGATGCTCGAGACCAAGAACTTCGGGCGCAAGTCGCTCGAGGAGATCCAGGAAGTTCTCGACAAGATGGGTCTGTCCTTCGGCATGGAGGTTCCCGAGAACGCGGAGACCGGAGTGCAGGCCTAGCGGCCCGCCGAGCCGTTCTCGAGCTTCCCCGGGAAGGAGCGAAGATGCGTCACGGAGTTGGCTACAAGAAACTCGGCCGGACGACGGCCCACCGCCGGGCGATGTTCCGCAACCAGCTCGCGTCGCTGGTCGTGCACGGCCGCATCCAGACGACCCTGGCCAAGGCCAAGGCGTTGCGGCCGGTCGCCGAGAAGATGATCACCCGCGGCCGCGAGGACACCGTCCACGCCCGCCGCCTCGTCCGCCGCTGGCTACCCAACCGCGACCACGTCAAGAAGCTCTTCGACGAGATCGCCCCCCGCTACGCCGACCGCCCCGGCGGCTACCTCCGCATCACGAAGCTCGGCCCCCGCAAAGGCGACGCCGCCGAACGCGCCGTCATCGAATTCGTCGACACCGACGAGTAGCTGCCGCGCGCGGCGCCGGTGGCACCCGCCTGCAGCGGGCCGAAGGAGGGGGTCCCTGCGGACGCTCACGCCCACTTGGTAGATGGGGGTCTGGCGCTCGCTTCGGTCGGCTGCGCTCCGGTTGGTTTCGGACGATGCGTGGACGTCGGCCGTCGCTTGCCTCCAGCCCGCAGGGACCCCCTCCTTCGGCCCGCTGCAGGCTGGAGACTGTCCCGTTGTAGCGGGACACCTCGAGGGCCCAGGTTGTGGAAACGGACAGGTAGGCTACGCCGCTGAACGAGGCGACAAGGAACCCCACGCATGCCACTCGAGGTGAAGCTCTGGAAGATCGACGCCGACCGACTACAGCCGGTGCCACGTTCGCGCCTTGATCTGGAAGGGCGGCTCGAAGACTGGCTCTACCGAGACATTGGTCTGCTCAGCGACGACCTGCTGGTCATCGGTCGGCAGATTGAGCGGTACGGCGTGCCTCTGGACCTGCTTGCGGTGGACCGGGACGGCAATCTGGTGGTTGTGGAGTTGAAGCGTGACAGGACGCCCCGTGACGTAGTTGCGCAGGCGCTGGACTACGCGTCCTGGGTGCAGGAGCTTGGTCGAGAGGAGGTTGAACGGATGATGGACGATCTTCCGGGCCCCTCGTTCGACGAGGCGTTTCGGAAGGCGTTCGGCGAGGAACCGCCGGATGTCATCAACGAGCGGCACCGCATCTACATTGTGGCGTCTTCTCTCGACGGCACGACGCAGAGAATCGTCGAGTACTTGTCCTCCACCTATGGTGTGGACATCAACGCGGCGACGTTCGCATTCTTCAAGACCGAGGACGGCGAGTTCGTGGCGCGTTCTCTGCTGCTCGACGAAGACGACGTCGAGAGACGCGCCACGAGGCGATCCGGGTCGAAGCGGCAGCCGGCGCGGAGTGAAGACGAACTGCGCGTCCTCGCCCAGGAGGCCGGTGTGGCGGATCTGCCATTGGCGGGTTTAGCGCCGTCGCGAGGAAGCAGACGAGCCGGACAACCCTGTGGTTCCAGGTCAAGCTGGAGGAGCGCTACACCGCCATCATCTCGGTGTTCCCCAAGGCAAGCTCGCGCGAGAAGGGGCTGGCGGTGGCGGTGGTCATGGAGCGCATCGTGCGAGCCTTTGGCGTTCCCAAGGACAAGCTCAAGTCGATCTGCGGCGAGAGTACGGAAGAGTATTTTGGGACGTGGCACTCTCCGGACGAGTGCTTCCATCTCGATGAGCAGCAGCTGAAGAGTCTGGCGGGGTTGATCACGGAGCAGTAGCACCGCGTCAAGACTCACGAAGGGCGGTGCGAGGTCAGGAGACCGGCCCCAGGAACTTGTCGCCGTCGAAGTGGATCAGGTGGTCCGGCACCTCTGAGAGCCAGACCTCGGTCTCCCAGGCGACGACCTTCATGTGCTTGCGGAACTCGTCGAAGTCTGGGAAGGCACTCACGTAGACAGGCTGAGATCGGCAGGACTCGAGTAGCGTCTCGAACTCGGTGAGGCGCTTTCGGTCGACCGGGCCGTGTGACGTCACCGCTTCGATGAGGAAGAGCCGGTCGAGGGCTCGGTCGTGGAGGATGATGTCGGGGAGTTTGTCGTGCTCCGTCAGCGGAAGGCCGACCTCAAGAAGGCGTTGCTGCTCGACGTGGAGATCCTTCTGCGCGGCGTCACCCAGGTAGAGGACGCTCGCTCCAGGGGCGAAACGCGGAGCGAATTCCTCGATCACCGCCTTCTGAAGCTCGTTGTGCGAGCCTGGCGAGAGTCGCACTTCCTGGCCATCGGGGAACCGAACGGGGATTTGGGTCAGCGACCGCGAGTCCTCGTACTTTGCGAGCCAGGCGCTGAGGTCGCGGCGAAACGTGGTGACGTTCGGTTCCCAGTCTGCCGTCCCGAAGGACTGGACGGCCTGAAGCGCGGGCTCGCTGATGGCGTAGTGGGACCGTGGACTGTTGGTTGGCAGGTCAGGCTCGAAGGGGTTGTGCTCAGCGACGCCTCCGAGGACGAACTGGTGGAGTACCTGGCGACGGAAGGTCTCGCGAGTGTTGGGGGCGTAGTCGCGGCCGAAGTGCTCACGGACGTGATCCATGATGCCTTTGGTCACGGTCCGGCGACCACGTGACGCTTTTGACCAGGAGTCTTGTTGGGCCATCCCGCACAGGGCAAGCAGGGTCAGCCCCGCCATCTCGTTCGACTGCGCTGCGGGCATCCCCAGGCCGCGGAGGATTGTTCGCGCCTCGTCAAGTTTGCGCAACGACGAACTCTCGGGGAACTTCGGCAGACAGGATGTCCGCGATCAGTGGGTCGAGATGGTCAATCGGACTGGCGAGTTCTTGGACCCGCTCGCCGAGTTCGACGATGAAGTCGCTCTCCGGCAACGGCATGGCGCGTAGCTCGGTTGCGTTGACCTGGGTGTGGCCGTTCAGACACCTGAAGTAGGTGTCGAGCAGGCGACTGTTGTAGAGCGCCGCCAGGCCCCATGCCTCTTCGTCGCTGAGCGCACCGGCCTGCCGATAGATGTAGTTCAAGTGGTTCTCGAGACCCACTTGGGGAACGGGCATGGACCGGGAAACGTAGGGTGCTGCGGAGAGTCGGCGGACCTCTTCCTTCGCGGTGAAGCGGCGCAGGAGAACGTAGTTGCGGTTCGGGAGGAGAAGCTTCTCGGCGCCCTGGCGCTTGATGTACTCCGGCTTGTGCCGTTGCAACGGCCAGGTGACCTGCATTGGACGTACGTGGTTCATCCAGAGGAGCGGGACGTGCGACTCAGGCACGTGGCCCTCGCGATCGACCAGGTCCTTAGCGCGGAACGGGACCACCGGCCCCGTCGAGATGGCGAGGCCCAGACTGGCCAGCGTGTTCGGCCACGAGTCGACCAGGTCGAGGATCCGGGCCTGTTCGTCAGAAGCGGGCAGTCGCAGTACGCGGTCGCTGTCGTCGAGGTTGAGGGCTGCCCGAAGCGATGTCGTGCGGCGGTACGACTCGTCCAGATCGGAAACGCCTTGGCTGCTGGATATGACGAAGGGTGCCTGTGGATCCTGCGGCACGGAGTTGAGTCGCGTGCCGTGAAGAATGACGTTCTCCTGTAGGACCTCGTCGCGCTTGAATGCCTCCCGGCGCGAGCCGAACGCGTGAACCAACGTAGGCCGAACCATGTCGAAGAAGACCTGGCGGAACCTCCGGAAGTACAGACCGGAGGTAAAGCTCCTCGGGGTAATCGAGATGAAGTCGCCGTCGGGGCGGACCAGGGCGGCGCTGACCGCCATGAAGAGAGCGTAGATATTGGGTTGGCCGTAGACGACGTTGGAGGCCAGGACGGCCCGTGGGTCGCTCTTGCTGATCTTGAAGTACGGCGGGTTTGAAATGACGATGTCGAACTCTAGATCGTCCGACTCGGACGGAATCAGGCTGTCCTCGTGGTGAAGAGCCCCCGCGTGATCCATGACAAAGTCCGTCAGCTTGAGGCGAGTCGCAAGGCGGACTCCGTGCTTCTCTTTGCACCACTCCCGCAAGTAGTCGAGGACCGCCTGTAGAGGCTCCGCCAGCTCGGCATCAACGTCATAGGCGACGAGTTGGATCCGGCTCGTCGGCGGGTCGCGATCGGCGAGCTCTTCGACGGCCGCGCAGCAGAGGATCCCCGTACCGGCGGCAGGGTCCAGGACCCGAAGATGGTCACCGGGGACCCGGATCTGCGCCGCCATGAAGTCGGCGGCGGCAACAGGCGTCAAGTAGAGGCCATGCTGCTTGCGGTCGGTCTCCGACCTGGAGGCAACGTGATACTGCCCGATGCGGTCCGCGTACTCAGTAGGTCGCTCGCCCGGTGCTGGCGGAGGAATGAAGCTCCGGGCCGTCGGTGTCGGCAGTGGTTCCACGATGCGTCGATGGTAGCAACGGGCATGGTCGCAGGAACCTCGTAGCACGACGACCTCCAGCCTGCCGGGGTCCGGGGAGGGGGTCCCAGGGGGCTGGAGCCAAGCGACTGCCGCAGACTTCCCTCCAGGACGCCCTCCCGGAGCGCCGGCGACCGAAGCGAGCGCAGAACCCTCCTCCACAAAGAGAGCGCGAGCGTCCCCTGGGACCCCCTCCCCGGACCCCGGCAGGCGGGTGAGTCCGACGCGCTCCGGCACGCTCCGACAACGCCACCGGCGAGCTGGGCGCGGCGTAGCCGCGCCTCCGGCGCCTCCGGTGCCGGCGGCTAGTCCTCTTCTTCCGCCCGCTTCGCTTCCGCGATGATCTTCTCCTGGATCTGGCGGGGGACTTCCTCGTAGTGGGAGAAGGCCATCGTGAAGCTGGAGCGGCCCTGGGTCATCGAGCGGAGGGCGGGGGCGTAGGTGAGCATCTCGGCCATGGGGACGGTGGCCTTGACGATTTGGGCGTTGCCCTTGGCTTCCATGCCCTGGGGGCGGCCGCGGCGGGAGGAGAGGTCGCTCATGATGTCGCCCATGAAGTCTTCGGTCGTGTTGATGTCGACCTTCATGACCGGTTCGAGGAGGGTCGGCAACGCCTTCGCCATCGCGTCCTTGAAGGCGAGCGAGCCGGCGACCTTGAAGGCCATCTCCGAGGAGTCGACGTCGTGGAACTTCCCGTCCTGCAGGCGGACCCGGAAGTTGCCGACCGGGTAGCCGGCCAGATAGCCGCGGCCGGCCGCTTCGAGCAGGCCCTTCTCGACCGCCGGGCGGTAGTTCTGGGGGATGGAGCCGCCGAAGATCTCGTCGACGAACTCGTACTCCTCGGGCGTGGCGACGGGTTCCATCGTGATCGTGCAGTCCGCGAACTGGCCGCGGCCGCCGCTCTGTTTCTTGTGCCGGCCGTGGCCGACGGCGGTTCTCTTGATCGCCTCCCGGTAGGGCACCTTCGGCGGGTGCAGAATGACCTCGACCTTCGACCGGCTCTTCAGCTTCGAAACCGCGATCTCGACGTGGAGCTGGCCGGCGCCGGAGAGCAGGAACTCGCCGGTCTGCGGGTCGCGGCCGGCGCGGAGGCTGGGATCCTCCTCGACCAGGCGGGACACCGCCTCGCCGATCTTCTCCTCGTCGCCCTTGGTCTTCGGCTCGATCGCGAACGAGATCGCCGCGACCGGCGGCGAAGGGAACTCGAGCTTGACCGGCCGCTCGCGGCTCGTGATCGAGTCGCCGGTCGTGCTCGACTTCAGCTTGGCGACGCCGCCGATATCGCCCTCGACGAGTCGAGGGACGTCCTCGCCGTTCTTGCCCTGCATGTGCATCAGGTGGCCGACGCGCTCCGCCTCCTCGCGCCCCGCGTTCCAGTAGACCGTGTCGGAGGCCATGTCGCCCGCGGCAACGCGAAGCAGGGAGATGCGGCCGGTGAAGGGATCGTTCATCGTCTTGAAGAGGATCGCGCTCACCGGCGCCCCGTCGCCCCGATCCAGTTCCACCGGCTCGCCGCCGAGATCGGCCGCCGGGATCGGCGGCGCGTCCACTGGCGAGGGCAGGAGTTGAACCACCGTGTCGAGCAGGGCGGAGTTGCCGATGCCGTGGCCGCCGGACGACATCGTCACCGGAAACAGGGAACGGGACCTGATCGCGGCCTTTAGCCCCTGGATCAACTGCTCCTGGGTCAGGTCGCCGTTCTCGAAGTAGGCCTCCATCAACTCGTCGTCGCTCTCCGCGACCGCTTCGGTCAGCTTGTTGCGCCACTCGTCGATCTCGTCCGCGAGTTCCGCCGGCGGCTCGGACGCCTGGCTGCGGCCGGCGCCGTCCCGTTCGTACATGTGCGCCTTGCGGCTCAGCAGGTCGACGACGCCGGCGAAATCCTTGCCGGCGCCGATCGGGATCTGGACGGGCAGGGCCATGCGGTCGAAGCTCTCCTGGAGTTCCGCGATGCAGTCGGCGAAATCGATGTTGTCGCGGTCCATCTTCGTCAGGTGGAACATCACCGGCTGTTCCATCTCGCCGGCGATCTCCCAGGCCTTTTCGGCCATGACCTGGGTCGGCGAGGCGGCGTTCACGCACAGGAGGGCGGCGTCCGCGGCGCGCATGCCGGAACTGCTCTCGTGGACGAAGATGCCGGAACCGGGGCAGTCGATCAGGTTGACCTTGTAGTGCGCGGCGCCGTCGGACCAGGGGGTGTAGCAGACGGCGAGACTGATCGAGATGCCGCGCCGGACTTCTTCATCGTCGAAGTCGGTCACCGTGTTCCCGTCTTCCACCCGGTTCTGCCGGTTGAAGACGCCGCCGGTGTAAAGGAGGCCGGCGAGCAGTGTCGTCTTGCCGCTGTCGTTGTGCCCGACGACGGCGAGGTTGCGTATTTGTTCCGAGTTCTCGAGTTGCATCGACGCTCCCGTCGCAGGCACCGCGAGCCCGCCCTGGGGGCCCGCGTCTTTCACGCTTTGCGGGTCTCAGTCCGCTCTTCGCAGGGTGAGTCCGCAGTGTAGAAACAGCCGCAGAAGATACCACGCGCGCGGCGTTCTTCGGCGCTCAGCCGGCCGCTTGCACCTCGGTCGTTCCGAGGCTCTCGAGCTGCGGCAGGAGCTCGTCGGCGGGACCTACCGCGGTGATCGTCAGGCCTTCAGGAAGCAGGTGGCGGCGGCAGACCTGGAGGACGTCTTCCGCCGAGGTCGCGCGCACGCGTTCGGGCCAGCGGTCGTACTCGTCGCGGTCGAGGTCGAAGACCGCGAGCGTCTGAAGGCGGGAGGAGAGACCCTGGATCGTCTGCAGCGTGTAGGGAAAGACGCCGACCATGTAATTCCGGGCGTCGTCGAGTTCTGCCGCGCCTGGCGGTTCGGCGCACATTCGTTCCACTTCCTCGACGGTCTTCCGGCAGGCGGCGCCCGCGACTTCGTTGGCCACCGCGGTCGAGATGACGAAGGGACCTGGGCCGCGTCGGAAGGCGAACGCGCTCGAGACGCCGTAGGTGTAGCCGTGCTTTTCCCGGAGTGTGAGGTTCAGGCGGCTCATGAACTTGCCCCCGAGGATGGAGTTCGCCACCTGGAGCCGGACGCGGTCGGCGTGACGTCGTCGTACGCCGGAATGCCCGATGCGCAGTTCGGTCTGCGCGGCGCCGGGCCGGTCGACGACCACGACGCGGCGCCCCGATGGCGAGGCAGGCTCGGGTTCGAGGCTCTCCGTGGCGGCGTCGAAATGGCGGCCGTGCGCCCGGAGCTGCGGTTCGACCGTGTCCTCGATCGCCCGGCGCACGCTGCCGGGCCCGAGATCGCCGACGGCGATCAGGTGGCATGAGCCCGCTGCGAGGGCCCGCCCGTGGAACGAGGCGATGTCGTCCCGGGTGATCGCCTCGGTCGTGCTCCGGTCGCCGATAGAAGGATGGGCGTAGGGCGTGTCGCCGTAGACGGCGCGGGCAAAGGCGAGTCTGGCCTGCGCGGCGGGATCGCTGCGACGCCGCTCGATCTCGGCGAGGCGCCGTCGCCGCCGGCGCTCGACCTCTTCGTCCAGAAAGGCCGGTTCCGCGGCGGCTTCGGCGACGAGTTCCAGGCCGGCCGCGACATCCTCGAGGCCGATCGTGGTGCCGACGGCCGCGTTCTCCCAGCCGCAGGAAGTCGAGATGCTGGTGCCGAGGTCCTCCGCGGCGGCGGCGAACTCGAGCGCGTCCCGGTGCTTCGTGCCGGCGCCGCGAAGCCCCGCCGTGAACGAAGCGAGGCCGGCGCGGTCGGGAGTGTCGAGTTCGCTGCCGCCGGGCAGGAGCAACACGACGGTGACCAGGCCGCAGCCCGAAACGTCGAGGGTCCAGAGGCGGGCGCCGGATTCGAGCTTCTCGACCTCGAAGTTCGGGAAGGAGCAACTCCTGCTGGGGCCGGGAACCGGGGGCCGGCCACGGTCGAGCGCGGGTTGTCCGTTCGCGGTCACGCTTCCGGCACCACGATGATGGCGGCGCGGCGTTCCGGGCCGAGGGCGCGCCGCGCCAGGTCCCGGACCTGTTCGGTGTCGACTTTGAGCAGGCGCTCGGGTTCGGTGAAGATCCTGGACGGATCGCCGAAGTAGGTCGCGGCACAGGACAGGCGGTCGGCGGAGAGGGCCAGATCCTGCCTGCTGTCGTGGTGTGCGAGCAGGAGACTCCGCCGGGCCCGCTCGAGTTCCTCGGCGGTCGGGCCGGCCGAACGGATCGCCTCTACGTGCTCGAGCGTCGCCTGTTCCAGGGTTTCGGCGTTCGTCAGAGGGTCCGGCTCGCGGTTCTGACAGGTGGCGATGATGGCGAAGGTCGCGCAGATCTCGGTGGGCAGGATGACCGCCGAAACGGACTGCGCGATCTGGCGTTCGTAGACGAGGTCGCGATGGAGCCGGCTCATCCTTCCTGAGGAGAGGATCATCGCCAGCAGCTCGCCGGCGTACCAGTCGTCGCTTCCGTAGCCATCGAGGCACCAGGCGGAGTAATTGCGCGGCAGTTCGATCGAGTCTTCCAGGATTTCCCGCGAAGCGCCGTGGGGACCGATCTCGGTCGCCGGCTCGACGGCGGGCGGCGGCGGCAGGGGTCCGGGCGGTATCTCCCCGAAGTAGCGCCGGACCTGCTCGAGAGCGGCTTCGCAGTCGATGTCGCCGGCCAGGGTGAGGACCGCGTTGTTCGGCCGGTACCAGGTGCGGAAGAAGTCCTCCACGCTGTCGAGGTTGGCGGCCTCCAGATCGTCCATGTAGCCGATCACCGGCCAGGCGTACGGGTGACTGGCGCCGTTCGGACGCCGGTAGAGGAGTTCGCTCAGACGTTCCCCCGCCAGGCCGTACGGCTGGTTGTTGACGCGCTGCAGGCGCTCGTTCATGACCACTGACCGCTGGTTCTCGAACTTCTCCCCGGTGAGGGCCTCGAGCAGGAAGCCCATGCGGTCGGATTCGAGCCAGAGGCCGAGCTCCAGGTGATTCGCGGGCAGGGTCTCGTAGTAGTTCGTGCGGTCGTACCAGGTCGAGCCGTTGGCGACGCCGCCGACTTTCTGGATGTGCTCGAAGTGGCCGTTCTCCGACACGTTCGCCGAGCCCTGGAACAGCATGTGCTCGAACAGGTGCGCCAGGCCGGTACGGCCCGTCTCCTCGTTCTTCGAGCCGACGTGGTACCAGACGTTCACGGCGGCCAGGGGCAGCCGCGGGTCTTCGTGGAGAACGACCCGCATGCCGTTCGGGAGTTCGTGTTGCTCGAGGTGCTCGGACATCGGCCGCGTAGTGTATGCGGCCCGGGCCGGGGGCCGGTCGGCGAGGGGCGGCGGCGGTTGTCTTACGCTGGGTTTGCGTCTAGAGTTGACCGGCAATGGACGACTTCCTGACCGAGCGCCAGAAGCAGGTTCTCGACTTCGTTTGCGAGTTCCACCAGAGGCGGGGTATCGCACCCACCCACCTGGAGATCCGCCGCCGCTTCGGCTACCGGTCCTACGGCACCGTCCACAAGCACCTGAAGCTCCTGCGGCAGAAGGGGTACCTGCGCGGCGGCTGGAATCAGAAGCGCGGCCTGGAGCTGACGGAGAAGACGCTGCGCGGCCGGCGTTCGGCCGCGAACGCCGTGCCCTTCCACGGCCGGATCGCCGCCGGCAGACCGATCGAAGCGGTGCCGGGCGTCGACGACCTGCCGGTTCCCGAGCACCTGCTCGAGCACGGCCCGGCCGGACGGCGCTACGTCCTCGAGGTGGAGGGGGACTCGATGATCGACGACGGCATCTGCGACGGCGACCTGGTCGTGATCGCCGAGCGGGACCGGGCCCGGTCCGGGCAGGTGGTTGTCGCCCTGGTTGACGACGAGGCGACGCTCAAGCGCTACTTCCCCGAAGGCGATTCGATCCGGCTGCAGCCGGCGAACCGGGAGATGGAGCCGCTCTACGTCGCCGCGGACCGACTCCGCATCCAGGGGATCGTGGTCGGGCTGATGCGCCGCTACTGAACCGGAGCCGACTGGGTGCGCGGGTCTTCTGACCCGCTTTCCGCCGGAGGCGGACTACTCGCCGGCCGAAGGCCGACCGTCTCCTTAGCTTCCGGCGGTGACGCTCCGCTCCACGCCCGTGCTGGGCACGCCGTAGTAGGACAGGATGCCGTTCACGATCGCCTCGGCGACCCGTTGCCGGTAGGCGCGGGTCTTCATCAGGCGGCGGTCCCGATCGTTGCTCAGGTTGCCGACCTCGAGGAGGATCTTGGCCGGTATCCGGTTGAAACGGAGTTGCGCCGGCACGTAGACGCGGCGTCCACGCCAGATCCGGTCGCGGATCGGGTTGTTGTGATGAACGCCCAGGTCCGCGCGGCGGAAGCTGTCGAGCAGGTGCTCGGCGAGGTCGCGCGACAGGCCCTTGCTGGTCGTCCGCTCGGTTCGCGTGAAGGAGACGCGGGGTTCGGCCCGGACTTCGCGGCGGGCGTTGTACACGCTGCCCGACTTGCCGTAGTTGTTCGTGATGCCGACCAGACCGGGAATGTAGACCATGGCGCCGTGCAGCGATGGGTGCAGCGAATCCGCGTGAATCGAGATGAAGATGACCTGACGCGGTTCGGCGCCGGCCCTGCGTTGCTGCCGGTAGATCGAGTTCGACAGGTACCACCGGAAGTTCGTCGCCACCGCCGCGTTGTCGATGCGGTAGGGGGGGTCCGTGAGCACGACGTGTCCGCGGGAACGCGGCAACACGTCGGAGTCCTGGATCCGGAACGTTGCGCCTTCCCGCGTGGTCGGCACGACGGTGGCGGCAGTGCGGCTCTCCAGCAGCCGCTTCGTGCGCAGCATGATGTCGTAGACGTACACGCTTTCCCACAGCCCGCCGACCGGCGCTCCGGTGTCGCGGCCGCCGTGGCCGGCGTCGAGGACCACCGTGACCCCGTCGAGATCGAGGGCCATCAGCTCGTTCTCGATCTGCCGGGAGGCGGAGCGCTGCTCTTCCCACTCCTGGCGGCGCGGATGATCGGGTGGCAGGTAGCGGGCCGAGAGCAGGTCGAGCGGGATCTTGACCTCGTAGCCGACCGGCAGGTCGCGGACATCGCGGATCGCGTTGCGTTTCCTGATCCGCTCGGCCAGTTCGTTCACGTCGTTGGCCAGCAGCCGGCCGGTGAAGCGCATGACGACGCTGGAGTAGAGGGCCTCGCCGGCCTTCAGGCGGTAGCTGGCGTAGTCGCCCTGCCCGTCCGAGCCGTAGCGGGCGAAGGGCCCATCGCCGACGGAGGAACCGGCTCCGGAGTCCGTCGCCGCGACCACCTGACGGGTCGCGGCGGCGGGCAGCATGCCGGCGTAGGGCTCCGAGAGCATGTTGCGCGGGATGAGAATGACCTGACCGGGCCGGATGACGTTGCTGGTCAGGCTGTTTGCCCGCCGCAGTGCGCCGTGGTTCTCGCCGGAGCCGGTGAACCACTCCGCGATGCTCCACAGGCTCTCCGACCTGGCGCCGCGTGAGGAGGAGGCGACACGGTGCCGCCAACCGTCGGCGGTGGCCTGGTCCCTCGGCAGCAGGGCGCGAATGACGGCCTGCTGGTGTCGCGCGGGCAGCAGATCGAAGGGCACCTTGTAGCGCACGCCGCGGCGGAGCCGCTGGACGCCGCCGTTCGCCCGGCTCACGGCGGAGGCGTGCCGGGAGCTGCCGCAGAGCCGCTCGGCGAATGCCAGCAGGCCTTCGTTCCGCTGTGGCTTCGCCTCGATGTGGATTCTGCCGGACGAAGCCAGCACCGCGACCGGACTCGGCGATCCGATCTCCGGCACGGCCATGCGCCGGGTGGCCGCGTCGCTTGCCGCGGGCAGGAGCGCGGCGAGGGCGGCGGCGCCGAGGAGGGAGGCGCGGACGCTCATGAGACTGCCTCCGGCCGGCACTCGAAACCCGTTTCCCGTTCGAACGCCCGGGCCGCCCGCAGGGCGGTGCCGTCGGCGAACGGCCGCGCCAGGATCTGGAGCCCGAGGGGGAGTCCCCGGCTGTCGAGGCCGCAGGGGACCGAGATTCCCGGTATGCCGGCCAGGCTGGTCGGCGTGGTGAACACGTCCGAGAGGTACATCGCCAGCGGATCGTCGACACGTTCGCCGAGCTTGAAGGCGCCGCTCGGGCTGGTCGGCGTCACCAGCAGCTCGGCCTTGTCGAAAGCCTCGCTGAACTGCTGCCGCAGGGCCCCGGCGATTCGCGCGGCGCGGCCGTAGTACGCGTCGTAGTAGCCCGAGGACAGGGCGAAGGTCCCGAGGATGATCCGGCGCTTGACCTCGGGGCCGAAACCCTCGCTTCGACTGCCGGTGTACATCTCGGCGAGCGACCGGGCGCCGGCGGCGCGGTGGCCGTAGCGGCTGCCGTCGAACCGGGCGAGATTCGCGCTGGCCTCGCTGTTGGCGAGCACGTAGTAGGTGGCGACCGCGGCTTCGACCAGTGGGACGCTGACCTCGACCAGCTCGGCGCCACAGCGTGCGAGCGTCTGGAGCGCCTGCTCGAAGCCGCGTGCCGCGTCACTCTCCAGCGCCGAGGTGCCGACCTCGCGGATGGTGCCGATCTTCACTCCCTCGATGCCGTCCTCGATTCGTTCCAGGAAGTCACAGGCGGGCTCTTCGCTGCAGGTGGAGTCCCGCGGGTCGGGGCCGGCGATGGCGCCGAGCGCAAGGGCCGCGTCCCGCACGTTCCGGGCGAGCGGTCCGATCTGGTCCAGCGAGGAGGCGAAAGCGACGAGACCGTAGCGCGATACCCGGCCGTAGGTCGGCTTGACGCCGACCACGCCGCAGAAGGCGGCCGGTTGCCGGATCGAGCCGCCGGTGTCCGAGCCCAGGGCGAGGGGCGCCTCGGCCGCCGCCACCGCCGCCGCCGAACCGCCGCTCGAACCACCGGGCGCCATGGCCGGGTTCCAGGGATTGCGCGTCGTGGCCAGGGCCGAGTTCTCGCACGACGAGCCCATGGCGAACTCGTCCATGTTCACGCGACCGACGGGCACGGCGCCGGCTGCCACGAGACGCTCGACGGCGCCGGCCGTGTAGGGCGCGCGGTAACCGGCCAGGATGCGGGAGCCGCAGTTCAGTTCGTGCCCTGCCAGGGACATGTTGTCCTTCAGGGCCGTCGGCACGCCGGCGAGCGGACCGAGCGGCAGCCCTTCGTCCCGCCGCCGGTCGATATCGGCGGCCCGCTCGGCCGCTTCATCCCGCCAGAGTTCGAGAAAGGCGCCAACGGAAGCGTCGACCTCGTCGATGCGGGCGAACGCCGCTTCGACGGCGTCGACGGCATTCCGTTCACCCGAACGGATCGCGGCTGCCAGCCCCTCCGCGGTCATCGCTTGCATCACTCTTCGCCGCCCGGCGTCGCCTTGACTTGCGGTACGAGCAGAAAGCGGTCGAGGGACGCGGGCGCGTTGTCGAGGAACTGGTCGAGAAGCGCGCCGTCTGCCGCACTTGCGGGCCGGGGCAGGTCGCTGTCCGCCGTGTCACTGGCCGCATGGGTGTCATCCTGGGAGGCCGTGCCGCCATCGAACTCCCGGAGCTGATCGATGTAGTCGACGATCTCGGAGAGCTGACTCGCGAACGTCGTTTCTTCGCGGGCAGAGATCCGCAGTCTGGCCAGTTCGGCAATCCGCCGAACCTCTTCGACGCCTAGAGACACTTCGCTATAAGTGTAGCAGCTACAGCTACTTGGCCGGCCCCGCTTCGGCGGCCTTAGGCCGGTTCGACGCTGGTGGCGGGAACCGCTTCGATCGCGCGCAGGGTGAAGGTCTCGCCGTCCAGCTCCACCCTCGCTCCCGGCTCCGATCCGAGCAGACGGCCGGCGAGGTCCGACTCGTACGAGATGATGCCCCGTTCCGGCGCGCTCTCCCAGGGGCCGAGGATGGCCAGGGTGCGCTGTTCGCCGCTGTCCGATTCGAGTGTTGCCTGGTTGCCGATGCGCAGGCGGTCACAGGCCGCGCCCGCGATGTCGATCGGCGTCGAGCGTTGCAGGTCCTGCTGCAGTTGGGTTGCCAGGGCGGTGAGGTACTCGTGGCGCTGCCGCGCGGACTTGTACTCGAAGTTCTCGCGCAGGTCGCCCATGGCGCGCGCCTCCTCGATCGCCTTGCGATTGGCCGGAATCTCCTCCTCGACCAGTTCCCTCAGCTTCTCGCGCTGCGCTTCGATCGACGCCGGCAGCGCGTAGAGATCGTCGCTCTCGGTTTCCTGGTCGGCCTGAAGGTCGGGGAACTTCAGGTGGAGAGCTGCCAGCAGCGGTTCCCGGCGGTAGTCCTCGAGCGCTGCGTGACGGATCGCGACCTCCGCCTGGCGGGCCTCGTCGAGGGTCAGTTCCGGAAGGAGCCTGGGCGCCGTGCCGCCGGAGTCGAACAGGGCCTTGATTCGGGCCCGGAAAGGTGCGAAGGCCTCGTGCCGCAGTGCCTGGATCAGCAGGTTCAGGAGGCGGCTCTGGCGACCTTGCCGCAGCGCCGGCTCGGAAGCGGCCCGTTCGACCAGCCAGGTAAAGGCCGCGGGGGTGCGGTGAGGCTGGACCTGCGCACGGGCGGCGCAGCGGCTCAGCGTTTCCGCCTCCAGCACCGCGGCGATCGCGTCGATCGCTTTCGTGTCGGATTCCAGCAGGAAGCGTCGTTCGAGCACGTCGAGCCAGTCGTCCCTGCAGGCCGGGAGCAACGCGTAGCCCTGTTCACGGGCGGCGCGCTGCTCGACGGAAGCGAAGAACTCGAGTGGGTCCGGCAGGTTCCTCAGCAGGTCCTCGGCCGGCCAGGAGGGCTCGGCGCCGAAGCGCTCCAGGGCGTAGCGGAGTTCGAAGGCAAGCGCTGGCTGAGCGTCCTTGAGTGCGCGGCTCAGGCGATCGAGCGCTTCCGCCATCCGCCCGCGGAGTTCCTGCGACTGGTTGGCCGCCCGCCGGAGGAGCCCGACCTTCTGGCGGTTTGGCGCGGCCTGAAACTCGCGCCACAGCGACTCCTCCGCGTCCGTTGCCTCGAGCCACTGGTAGGTCTGGCGCGGGCCGCCGGAGGACAGCACCTGCGGCTGTTTCCGCGCGCTGGTCCACCAGCTCGACCACCGGCGCTCGGGGATGATGCCGACGACGATCACCTTGACTTCGGCGCCGGTCAGCGGCCGGTCGTAGCTCTTGAGCGTTCGTTCGAGCAGCTCGGTGGGCTTGAGTCCCTCGAGCTGCTCCGGTTCCTCCAGCTTCAGGCGGAGCACGTGTCCTTCGGGCAGGAGTCTGAGCATCTTGCCGGCTGCCCGGAATCCGACCGACACTCCCTTCACCTTCTCCAGGTCCACCTTGAAGACGTGGAGGGGCATGTTGACGTCGGCAATTCGGCCGACGCCGCGGCCCTCCATTTCCACGATGTCGCCAGGCCGAAACGCCAGCAGGTTGCGGAGCCGGTCCACCTTGTCCCAGAGCTTGTCCGCGTGCTGCCGTCCCTGATCGAGATGGAGATCCTGGAGCAGGTCGGTCAGGTCGGATTCGCGGTCGCGGTAGAGCTCGTGCAGGGTGTCGAGAACGGTGTCGTAGACCTGTCCGCTGCGCACGAAGTAGTGTGCGGCGCCGCGGACGAGATCCAGGCGCGCGGCCCACATGCCGCGTTCCCGCAGTTGGTCGTCGAGGAGCTCGAGGAGCGTGCCCACACGATCCTCTTCACCCAGCCGGACGAGGCCCTTGGTGATGGCGAGGAACTGCTCGACGTCGAGATCGCCTTCGATCGCGGCCAGCCAGTCCGCTTCTACTGCGTCGATGTCACCGCGCGCCAGGCTGTCTTGAGTGCTTTGCGGGATCCTCATGCGGTAGCCGGCGCGGCCTGGGCGTCCGTGGAGCGCGCCCGCGGCAACGGTGCGTCAACAGGGCCGATGATGGTATCAGCCGCGGCAGGTGTGGAGAGGTCCGCAGCCAGGGAGTTCTTCACGGAGTACAATGGAGTCGAGGGTATGCCACGCTGGGCAGAGGCGGCGAAATGAGCGAGCAGAAGCCGGCGCCTGAGGAACGTCAGGCGTCCGAGCAGGACCAGGCGCCCGAGGCCAGGGTCGAACGGGAGTCATTCGGCTCCTGGCTCCGCGGCCAGCGCGAGGTTCGGCGCGTCGATCTGGAGACGATCGCGCAGTCCAGCAAGATCAACATCCGCTATCTGGAGTTGCTGGAGGAGGACCGTTTCGACCTCCTTCCGGCCTCCATCTTCGTCCGGGGTTTCCTGCGCGAGTACGCCCGCATCGTCGGCCTCGATGCGGACGAAGTCCTCAACTTCTATCTTGTCGCTTCCGCGGGCGGCGAGTATGAGCGGTCCACGGAAACGGCCGGAAGCCCTGCGTCGACCTGGCTGGTCGGACGAACGGTGGCGATCCTCGTCGGTCTTGCGGTGGTCGCGGCCGCCATCGTCTGGCTTACCGCCCTGGACCGGGATCCCGGTGAGGATGTGGAGACGATGGCGCCCCCGCTGACCGAGACGGCGCCGGAACTGCCGCCGGCCGAGCCGCTGCCGGAGCGTGCCTTGCGGGTCACGATGGAATTCCAGGGGACGAGTTGGGTCGACGTCTACGTTGACGGCGATCGAACGGTCAGCGAGCTGCGGGTGCAGGGGGAGTCGCTCACCGTCGCGGCCGACGAGGAGGTGCGGCTCACCCTGAGCAGCGTGGATGTGACGACGATCGAAGTGAACGACGAGCCCTTCGAGCACGGAGCGGGCGACGACGAGGAGATCGTGATCTCCGTCCCGGAGCAGGACCCCACCGGCTAGTTTCCGGTCGGTGGTGGACGCTGGACTTCCGGGCTGGGGAACCGTATTCTGCGGCGTGCCATTCGCGCGCCCGATGACGGACGCTCGAACTGGTTCGCGTACGGCGCGGAGCGCGCCATGCGGACCTGGTGCGACGGGGCGTAGCTCAGCCTGGTAGAGCGCACGGTTCGGGACCGTGAGGCCGGAGGTTCAAATCCTCTCGCCCCGACCATCCTGCCGCTTGCCGTCAAGTAGACTGTTGACGATGAACGCTCCGAAGCTGGCAGGTTCGGCGCGGCTGATCCTCGCCCTCATCCTGATCCTCCTCCCGCTGGCGCTGCTCGCGGCGGGACCGGCGCAGGACGAAGAGAGCGATGGCGTTGCCGCGGAACCGGAAGCCGGGGCGGAGTCGGCGGCGGCGGCGCCGGCCGACGGGGAGGCGGCCAGCGCGCCCGACCTCGACGCGGAGGCCGGACCGGAGGTCATCGTCGCGAGGATCGACTCGGCGATCCAGGTCGTCGTCGCCGAGTTCATGGAACAGGTGACCGCCGAGGCGGATCTGGCCCGCGCCGAGGCGCTCATCGTGGAGTTGTCGACCCCGGGCGGGGAAATGCAGGCGATGCGCGCCGTCTTTACCGCGTTTCTGGAAGCCGACACCCCGGTCATCGTGTACGTCTCCCCGAGCGGCGCCCAGGCGGCCTCGGCCGGCTTCTTCATCCTGCTCGGCGCGGACGTTGCGGCGATGGCGCCCGGCACGAACACGGGCGCCGCCCACCCCGTCGCGGGAGGCGGCCAGGACATTCCCGGCGCGATGGGCGACAAGGTCACCCAGGACGCGGCGGCGACCGCCCGTTCGCTGGCGGCCCGCCGCGGCCGCGATCAGAAGCTGGCCGAAGAGGCGGTGACGGAGAGCAGGTCGTTCTCGGCCGAAGAAGCGCTCGAAGCGGGCCTCGTCGACCTCGTCGCCCCCAGCCTGCAGTCGCTGCTGGTCGAGCTCGACGGCCGCGTGGTCGAGAAGCGCGGGCTGGAGAGGACGCTCGAGACCCGCGACGCCTCGGTCCGCCGCGTCGAGATGTCGGCCTTCCAGCGGATCCGTTCGACGATCGCGCACCCGAACATCGCGATCCTGCTGATGTCCCTGGGCTCGATCGGTCTGATCTTCGAGATCACCCACCCGGGTGCGATCTTCCCCGGTCTCGTCGGCGCCATCTGCCTGATCCTGGGACTCTGGGCGATGTCCGTGCTGCCGATCAACTATGCCGGACTGGCTCTGCTCCTGCTGGCCGGCGTCCTATGGGTGCTGGAGATCAAGATTCCGAGCTTCGGCATGCTGACGCTTGCCGGCGCGATCTCGTTCTGTCTCGGGGCCATGATGCTGTTCCGGGACGCCGATCCCGCGCTGCAGGCGAGTCTGCGGCTGGTCGTGGCGATCGGCATCACGATCGGCCTCCTGGCGCTGGCTCTGGGCCGTCTGGCGCTCAAGGCCCAGTTCAGGCGGGTGGCGACCGGCAGCGAGGGACTGCTCGACGAACTCGGGCTGGTCAGCAGCGGCATCGCCGTCGGGGCGCCGGGCAAGGTCCGGTTGCACGGCGAGATCTGGAACGCGGAAGCGGATGTCGCCGTGGCCGAGGGCGACCGCGTCCGGGTCGTCCAGGTGGACGGGATGACCCTGCACGTGGAACCGGTTCGGGACGCGTGAATCACTCTCCAGAAAGGACCTGAATCCGTATGACCACCCTTCCGTTCATTGGCTTCCTCGTCGTCGCGGGCCTCTTCCTGCTCACCAGGTGGATCAACGTCCTGGCCGAGTACGAGCGTGCCGTCGTGTTCCGGCTGGGCCGGATTCTGGAAAAGCCGAAGGGCCCCGGCCTGGTGCTGGTGCTGTGGCCGATCGACCGCATGGTCAAGGTCTCGCTGCGCACCGTGGTGCTGGACGTGCCGCCTCAGGACATCATCACCAAGGACAACGTCTCCGTGAAGGTGAACGCGGTCGTCTACTTCCGCGTGCTGGAACCGACCAAGGCGATCGTGGAAGTCGAGAACTTCCTGTTCGCGACCAGTCAGTTGGCGCAGACGACGCTGCGGTCGATCCTCGGCCAGACGGAACTGGACCAGTTGCTCAGCGAGCGGGAGACACTGAACGACCAGCTCCAGACGGTGATCGACCAGCAGACCGACCCCTGGGGCATCAAGGTCTCCATGGTCGAAGTCAAGCACGTCGACCTGCCTCAGGAGATGCAGCGCGCGATGGCCAAGCAGGCCGAGGCGGAGCGCGAGAAGCGCGCCAAGGTGATTCACGCCAGCGGCGAGCTCCAGGCCTCCGAGTCTCTCGCCCAGGCGGCCAACGCGATCAGCGCGAATCCGGTCACGCTCCAGTTGCGTTACCTGCAGACGCTCGCGGACATCGCCACGGAACGGAACTCGACGATTCTCTTCCCGTTGCCGCTTGAGCTGTTGAGGGCCTTCGGGAGCTTCCTGAGCCCACCGCCGCAAGAACCCGAAGAGTGAGCCGCCAAGCCTACGAAGCGTATGAGGTCACCCTCAGCAACACCCAGATTGCCGCGTTCGTAGCCCTTCTGGTCCTGGCGGTAGTGGGCGCCTTCGCGGCGGGAGTCTGGTGGGGTCAGTCGAAAGCCACGGACCTCGCCGGAGTTCAGGAAGAGGAGGCGCCCGCCTCCGAGCCGGCCCTGTCCGCGGTTGAACCGCCTGCCGCCGCGACGGAACCGGAGCCCGCCGAGGTCGTCCGTTTCTTCGGCGGCACCGGCGATGAAGAGGCCGGCGCCGGCGGTGCCGCTGCGGCGGCCGACGCGCCGAGCCAGGCCGTGGGCGCCGCCCTGGTGGTCCAGGTGTTCTCGAGTGCCGATGCCGAGCAGGCGGCTTCGGTCGAGCAGAAGCTGCGGGCCGACGGCCACCGCGCCTTCCTCTCGCCGCAGACGCTGGACGGTCAGGTGATGCAGCGGGTACGGGTTGGGCCGTTCGCGGACCAGGCCGCCGCCGGGGCCGCCGCGGAGCAGCTCGCGAAACAGTACGGACTCGAGACCTGGATCACGCCGAACAACTGATCGCCCGCCCGGTCGGCCCGCGGGGAGCTCCGCGGAACGGGCGGCGGCGGTCGCCGTTCCGGTCGCTCTGGTTTCAACTCGCCCTGAGCGCGGGCGGCGGGGTCTGGTGGGCGTACTGCTTCGATCAGCGGCCCGGGGTGCTGTTGCCGCTCGCCGCGGCGGTACCCGTGTTCGCCATCGCCGCCGTACCGGGCGGGTCATTGCGCCGCCTGTTGCTGGGGTGGTTGCATGGCCTGGTGGCGTGGCTGGTCGCGGTGCCGTGGATCGCCAGCACGCTGGAGATCTACGGTGGTCTGCCCGGCTTCGCGTCGGTGCTGCTCCTGGGTCTGCTGGCGCTCTACCTGGGGCTCTACCACGGCCTGTTCTGCTGGCTCGCGGGCAGGCTGCTCGCTCGCGGCGATGCGCTGTCCCTCCTGCTCGCGCCGGCGATCTGGGTCGCTCTGGAGTGGGTTCGCGGGCTCGGCCCCTCGGGGTTCCCGTGGAACCTGCTCGCGTACGCCTGGGTGGACGTCCCCGGGGCTCTCGACGCGACCCGCTGGATCGGAAGTTGGGGCCTCTCGTTCCTGGTCGCCGCCACCGCTCTCGCCCTGTTTCTCCTCGTTGCCCGGGAGAGGCGCCGCGGGGCGGCAGCGGCTCTGGTCGCGGTCGCGGCCATCCTCTCGATCGCTCGTTGGACCAACCTGGATGGTCCGTCCGGGGACGAACGCCGCCTCGACGTGGCGGTGGTGCAGCCCAACATCCACATGGCGACCGCGGCAATGGTCGACGGAGGACCGGACGACCAGTTCGCCGACCTCGCCTCCAACCAGGAGCGGCTCTTCGCGCTCAGCCGGGAGGCCTGCGAACCCGGGCGGCTCGTCGTCTGGCCGGAGAGCGCCGGGTGGCCGTACCAGGTGGAACGGGACGGCGTCTTCGCCGGCGATCTCGAGGAAGTCGTCGCTGGTGGCTGCTCCCTGCTGCTCAACAGCGCGCGCTGGGACCGGTCGGCTCCGGAGGAGCGGGCGTTCAACGCGGCCTATCTGTTGACGCCCGGTTCGGGCCGCGCCCGGCGCCAGACCTACGACAAGATGCACCTCGTTCCCTTCGGCGAGTACGTGCCGTTCGGCCGCCATCTGCCGGCGGTACGCCAGTTGGCGCGCCAGGCCGGGGGTTTCTCTCCCGGCGACGAGGTTCGCCTCCTCGACGCGGACGGCGCCGTGCTGGGAGTGTCGATCTGCTTCGAGATCGTCTTCCCGGAGCAGGTCGCGGCCCGCGTGCGGCGCGGAGCGAACCTGCTCGTCACGATCACGAACGACTCCTGGTACGGCCGAACGTGGGCGCCCCACCAGCACCTGCGACCCGCCCGTTTCCGCGCGGCCGAGAACGGCCGGCCGCTCGTCCGGGCCGCGATCACCGGCATCTCGGCCGTGATCGACCGGCGGGGTCGGGTGCTGGCCAACTCACCGATCGACGAGGCGATGGTCATGAGGGCGGAGGTCGTTCCGCTTGGCGGCATGACTCCCTTCGCCCGCGCGCCGCTGCTCGTTCCTCTGCTTTGCGTGGCGCTCGCAGGCTTTGCCATACTGCGCCGATGATTGGCGCTGACGCGAACCGCTCGCTCTCCGATCTGAAGAACCGTCTGGACGGCCTTCGGAGGTATCTTTGACCCGGCGGAGCTCGAGGAGCAGCTAGCGGCACTCGATCACGAGATGCAGCAGCCGGGCTTCTGGGACGCGCCGAGGAAGAGCGCGCCGCTGCTGCGCCGTCGTCGCGCTCTCGAACGCCGGCGGAAGACCCTGGAACGGTTGAACGCCGACCGGGACGAGATCGAGGCCTGGCTCGAACTGCTGGCTGAGGACGCCCCGGGCGCCGAGGACGACGCCGAGCTCGGTTCCTTCATCGACCGGGTCGGGCGCGAATCGACGGCGCTCGACCTGGAACTCAAGCTCTCGGGGGAAGACGACGACCGCAGCGCCCTGCTCGCGATCCATCCGGGAGAAGGGGGGACGGATTCCCAGGACTGGGCCGAGATCCTCCTGCGGATGTACCTGCGATGGGCCGAGCAGAGCGGCTTCGACGTCAAGCTGCTGGAGCGGCTGGACGGCGAGGAAGCGGGGCTCAAGAGCGCGACCGTGGCGGTTCGGGGCGAGTACGCCTTCGGCCGTCTGCGCGGCGAGAGCGGTGTCCATCGGCTGGTGCGCATCTCGCCCTTCGATGCGGCGAAGCGGCGCCACACGTCATTCGCTTCCGTCTACGCGTATCCCGAGGTCGAGGACGACATCGACATCGAGGTCGAGGACAAGGACATCCGGATCGACACCTTCCGGTCGTCCGGCGCCGGCGGTCAGCACGTGAACGTGACGGACTCCGCGGTGCGGATCACGCACATGCCCACCGGCATCGTGGTCAGTTGCCAGAACGAGCGCAGCCAGATCAAGAACCGTTCGATGGCCATGAAGATCCTGAAAGCGAGGCTCTACGACCGGGAAGTGCAGAAGCGCCGCGAGGAACAGGCGGAACGCGAGGGCCAGAAGATGGAGATCGGCTTCGGTTCCCAGATCCGCAGCTATGTGCTGCACCCGTACCGCATGGTCAAGGACCACCGGACCAGGCTCGAGGTGTCGGCGGTCGAGAAGGTGCTCGACGGCGAGCTCGATCCGTTCATCGACGCCTGGTTGGGCCAGCAGCTCGAAACTCCCGATGCCGGCCAGTCCTAGCAGCGCCCCCGCGGTCGACTTCGTGTCGCCGCTGCCTCCGGTCAGGTCGGGGATCGCGGACTACAGCGTCGACCTGCTCGACGAACTCGCACCGCTCTGCGACCTGCGCCTGGTCCGCCTGCCTGGGCAGGAGATCGCGTCCCACGTCCTGGATCGATACCAGGTGGTCGACGCGGCGGCGCTCGACCCGGTCGGACGCCTGCCCTTCTACCAGATGGGCAACAACGTCTACCACGAGGGCGTCCGCCGGCTCGCTCTGGATTCTCCGGGGGTCGTCACCGTGCACGACCTGCGCCTGCACCACCTGCTGGTCGAGTCGACCCTGGCCTCCGGGGACCTCGACGCCTACGTCAGTGGCCTCGGCGAGGAGCACGGCTGGGAGGGCGCGGCCGCGGCGCTGTCGATCCGTTGGGGCGGCCACGGCCGGGCGCGGTTGTTCGAGATGCCGGCGCACCGCTCCCTGCTGCTCCGGCAGCGCGGCCTCCTGACCCATAGCGATTGGGGTCTCCGGTTCCTCGAGGAGGAGCTGGGCCAGGAGTCGGGGCGGGCCGGGGGCCGGCTGCCGCCGATGCGCCGGGTGCCGATGCCGATGCCGGCGCCCGCTCTACCCGGGTCCGAGCAGGCGGCGGCCTGGCGGCGGCGAGCCGGCGTTCCTCGCTCGGCCGTCCTGATCGGCTCTTTCGGCTTCCAGACGCCGATCAAACGCACGGACGTGCTGCTGCGCGTACTCGCCGAGCCGGGGATGGAGCAGGCGCACGCGCTGGTGGTGGGAGATGTCGCGGCGGAACTCGATCTCGACGCCCTGGCCCGGGACCTGGGGGTCCAGGATCGGGTCACGATGGCCGGCTTCCTCGACGCGGCGGCGTTCCCGACGGCCATCGCCGCCTGCGATCTGTGCCTCAACCTGCGCTACCCGAGCGCGGGCGAAACCTCGGCCTCGCTGCTGCGCATTCTCGCGCTGGGCCGGGCCGCGGTGGTCTCCGACTACGCCCAGTTCGTTGAACTGCCGGACGACATCGTCATCAAGGCTCCGTTAAAGGACGATCCGGGCGCTGAGGCCGGCGCGCTCGCGTCCCTGCTGCGGGGTCTTCTCGGCACTCCGGACCGGCTCGCCGCGATGGGCGCGGCGGCGCGGGCCTTCATCGAGCGAGAGCACCGGCCGGCGTCGGTGGCGCGGGCGGTCTTCGAGGCTCTGGACGAGTGGTCGCGCGCTCCGGACGGAGAGCGGCCCGCGCCGCCGCGGCCGCCAGCCCCCACCTCGTTGACCTGGGGCTGGTTACCGGGGCGGATCGAGGTGGAGGGCTGCGACCCGCCCTGGCCGGATGGCGAGCGCCGGTCGATCGAACTCGTCGTCGCGAACACGGGCTTGGCCACCTGGCTCTCGGGCCACAACCAGGACGGCGGCGTCGTGCTCGAGCCCCAGCTCTGGAGCGGTGGGCGGGACCTGTTCCGGGGCAGGCCGTGGATTCCGCTGCCGCGGGACCTGCCGCCGGGCGACTCGTGCCGGATCCCCCTCAAGCTTCGGCGACCGATCGGCCGGGCACGGCTCCGCTTCGAGCCGCACCTCTTTGGCGGCGGTTCGATGACGCTCTGCGGCGCAACCGCCTTCGACCGCGCACTGTGATCCACGGCACGGTCGGGCGGCGGTGGTCCTGGCTTCTGCTCGCCGGACTGCTGCTCGCCCTGTTCGTGTCCGCGATGCGGTCGGATGCCCTCGACGCCGGGGAGCGGGAAACCACCTTCCGCATGGGTGCGCTGAGTCTGGCCTGGGATAGCGACCTCACCTACGGCCGCGAGGACTACGACCGCTACGTCCGGCTCTTCGGGGGAGAGCCTGAGGCCGTCGCCCTGGAAAGCAGTACCGGCGGCGCCCGGATCGGTTTCGCGCGGCCGCCTGCCTACGCCGTGCTGGCGGCGCCGTTCGTCCGCATCTCTCCCCGGTGGGGGCCGGCGCTGCTGAACTGGCTGCTGCTGGCGGTTGCGGCGGCCGGATCGGCCTTGGTGCTCGAGCGTCGCATCGGTCCCTGGGCGCCGGTCTGGATCGCCGTGTTCGTCGCTGGCACGACGGTCTTCACCCTGTTGCCGCTGCCATCGCCGGGGACGTTCCGCCTCGCCGCGTCGGCTCTGGCATGGGCGCTCGTCGTTCACGTGATGCCGATGGGCGGGCCTTCCGAGCGGCGAAACGCAGCAGGGAGTCCCGGTGGCGCAGGAAGCGGCAGCGAAGGTGAGGGCCGTGCTCTGGGTGCGCGGGCCTTCTGGCCCGCATCCGCGGCGCTCCGGTGGTCCCTCGTCGGGCTCCTGCTCACGCTCGCCACGCTCGCCTCCGTCGACGGTCTGAGCCTGTTGCCGGCCCTGATCGCGGCCGCCTGGCTGGCCCTTGCGCAACCGCGGCGGGAAGCCGCCTTCCTCGCCCTCGCGGTGACGGCGGTGCTGACCGCCGGCGCATCGTTCGGGACATCGGCGCTCGCCCGCGGCGGCTTCGGACCGGTGGAGCGGGCGGTGTTCAGTCCTTCGACCGGCTTTCCGGCGGTCGACTTCGAGGCAGAGGAGTGGCGTGTCGACCCGCTACCAGCCAGCGGCGTCGAGCGAACCCGGTCCGGTCCCGAGTTCCGGGCCGGCGGCGCGGGTCCGGAGACTCTGCTGCACGGGGTCGCCGGCCGGACCGTCGGGATCGTCCCTTACGGTGTACCCCTCGTAGCGGCGGCGTTCTGGGGTTTGCTCGCCCCTGGCTGGCGGCGGGCGCTCCTCCTTGGCGGGCTCGCCTCGGTTGCCGCGCGCGTCGTTCTCTTCCCGTTCGACCTCGGCGATGAGTCCGTGCTTCGCGGCCCCGGCGGGGTCGGCGCCGTTCTTCCGATGTTCTGGTTCCTCGCCGGCCGGCTGCGGCTGGCGAAGATCGCCGCGATCGCCGTTTCTTCGGCTCTCTTCCTGTACCCGCTCTGGCTGCGGCCCGCCGCGGCGTTCGGGCCGTCCCCGGCGGCCGAGGGTGCGCTGCACCGTTTCCTGCCGGTGGAGACCGGGCAGCGTCCGCGGGCCGGAGAACCGGCGGACCTGTTCGCCGGTGGCGTCTGGCTGCGGCCTGTTGCGGGCAGGATCACTCCGTTCGGTGAGTCGGGGCTCCTGGTCGAAGGCGGGTCGGCGGAGTGTCTCGTCGCGTGGGAACCGGCCGCGCCCGCCAGTTGGGAAACGGACGGCGAGGTGGGTCGGCCGCGGCTCCGGATTCTCCTGGAGGAGGCCACGGTCCTGGAGGTCGCGGGCGCCGAAGTCGAGGAGAGCGGACCTCTCCCGTCGGGCGGAACGTCGGTGCGCCTGGTCCTGGACGCACCCGAGGCGCGCCACCGGATGTGGTGGTCGAACGGGTCCGTCGACCTGTTTCGACTGGGTCTGACTCTGGACGGAGGCGACGATCCAGCGTCGACGCACGTGCTGGGGATAGGGTCGGTTCCGTGAGTTGGATCCTCCAGATTCAACGCCGGCTCGAGGGGTCGAAGCGGCTGCCCGCGGCGCCGGGCGGCGAAGGCACGAGCGTCGCGGTCGTCGTGCCTCTGTACGTCGAGTCGGCCGAACTCTGGACGGTGCTGCGGGAAGAGCCGAACGAGTCGCCTCCGCTCAGTTTCCCGGCCGCCGCCTTCGAGGGCGACGACCCCTGGCCGACCGTGGCGCGCCTCGGCAGCGTCGGTCTCGGCGTCGACCCGTCGCGGATTCTCCGGCTCGGCGAGCTGGACGAGATCGGCGGCAGAGGCGGCTTCAGGATGCGGGCATGCGTGGTCGCGGTTCCGTCTCCCGAGGACGACGGCAGCAACACGGAGGCGCCGGGCGTGCGGCTCCCGCTTTCCGCGCTGCGGCACCCCCGGCTGGTCGAGGAGCGGACGTTCGAGATCGAGGGGCAACAGGTGCCGCTCGCCGTCTACCACCTCGGACGGCACCGCTTGTGGGGGCCGGCCCTCGATGTGCTGCTCCAGCTCCTGGAGCTGCTGGAGCGCCCGGAAGCGGTGCGGGAGGCGCCGGCCGCCAGCTTGAACTGACTCACACGTAGCGTTCCGCGGCGCAAGCTCCTAGAATGCGCCCGATCCGACCCGCCGGGTCTCTGAACCAGGGGAGAACATGGCCGACATCGCGCGCATCGAAGAACTGCTGGGCAGTGAGGCGGAGAGCCTCCTCGGACACGTCTGCACCGGCATCCCGAAGGATCACCTGACCGTGCCGGGGCCCGACATCGTCGACCGGGCGTTCGGGCCATCCGACCGGAACAACCGCACCCTGGCGAGCCTGGAACGTCTGCTCGGCCACGGCCGTCTCGGCGGCAGCGGTTACGTCTCGATCCTGCCCGTGGACCAGGGGATCGAGCACTCGGGCGCCGCCTCGTTCGCGCCGAACCCGATCTACTTCGATCCCGAGAACATCATCCGGCTGGCGATGGAGGGCGGCTGCAACGGCGTCGCCTCGACCCTGGGCGTGCTCGGCAGCATCGGCCGCCGCTACGCGCACCGGATCCCGTTCATCGTCAAGCTCAACCACAACGAGAGCCTGACTCACCCGCATACGTACCACCAGGTCCTCTTCTCGCAGGTCGAGCAGGCCTGGGACCTCGGCGCCACGGCGGTGGGCGCCACGGTGTACTTCGGCGCCGACGTCTGCCGTGAGGAACTGGTCGAGATCGCCGAGTGCTTCCAGCAGGCGCACGAGCTCGGCATGGCCTGCATCCTCTGGTGCTACCTCCGCAACAGCGGGTTCGTCGTCGACGGCGTCGACTACCACGACTCGGCCGACCTGACCGGGCAGGCGAACCACATCGGCGTGACGATCGAGGCGGACATCGTCAAGCAGAAGCAGGCGACGAAGAACGGGGGCTACCCTGCGGTCGGCTTCGGCAAGACCCACGACCTGGTCTACAGCGACCTGGTGTCCGACCATCCCGTCGACCTCGTGCGCTGGCAGGTCGCGAACTGCTACATGGGCCGGGTCGGGCTGATCAACTCCGGCGGTTCCTCCGGCGGCGCCGGCGACCTGGCGGCCGCGGTCCGGACCGCGGTGATCAACCGCCGCGCCGGCGGCCAGGGACTGATCTCCGGCCGCAAGGCGTTCCAGCGGCCGATGGCGGAGGGCGTGGAACTCCTGAACCACATCCAGGACGTCTACCTCTGCGAGGACATCACGATCGCGTAGCGGCCCCGCCCAACAGATCCGCGATCTCCTCGTGGCGCGCCTCGGCGTCCCTTTCGCCCACCTGGATCAGAGCCCGGATGTAGTCGGGCTGGAACATCAACAGACTCAGCAGGTCCGGGCTCTTCGTGTCGCGGGTGCCGAGACCGCGGGTCATGAAGCGGAACGCCTTGGGCAGCCGGGGCTCGAAGCGGCCGGCGAGCTGCCCCAGGTCCTCGGAGGGCCGCAGCAGCACGAGGTCGACGAGGCGGAGCGAACCCCGCTCCGACTCCGGCATCCGGGCCAGCAGGCCGTTCACGAGTTCCATCCGGTTCGCGTCCTGGTCGAGCTGGTCCAGGAACACGGCGTTCAGGAGCACGCCCGCGAACTGGGCCGGCGGCGGGTAGGCGGCGGCCGCCGTTCTGGGCGCCAGAGGCTCGTAGCGCGTGGACACCGCGATCAGGCGGTCGCAGCCCAGGTGCAGGGCCGGCGACAGCGGTGAGGTCAGACGGACGCCGCCATCTCCATGCCAGGCGTCGCCGATCCGCACCGCCGGGAAGATCAGCGGCAGCGAGGCGGAGGCGAGGACGTGGTCGAGCGTGAGCAGGGCTCGCTCCGAGCGGCGCTTCGGCCGTTCCCAGGTCTCGATGTCGCGGCCCTGAACCCAGGTGACCGTCTGCCCGGTCGACCACTCGACGGTGGTCACGGCGACTGCGTCCAGGCGGCCGCGGTCCAGGTTCTTCGCGATTCCCGGCAGCACGCGGCCATTGCCTGAGTCGGCGCCGAGCACCTCGCCAAGGTGCCCGCCCAGCGGCGACGTGTCCACCAGACCGCGAACCTGCGGCCGGTAACGCAGACCGCCCGAAGCCAGGTTCAGCAGCCAGCGGACGACCATGCCGCCCAGCGACCAGCCGTCGTCCCGGAACACGTGATCGGGCGTCAGCTCGAGCCAGATCCGGCTCAGTTCTTCCGTTGCCTCGGCTGCGCTGCCCTGATGAGAGGCGAGGAAGGAAGCGTTGATCGCGCCCGCCGAAACGCCGGTCAGCACGTCGAAGTGGAACTCGGGAAGCCGTTTCGCCAGGTGCCGGACCAGCCCGACCTGGTAGGCCGCCCGCGCGCCGCCGCCGGTGAGGACGAGGCCGATCCGGGGCTTCCCGCCGTCGTTCCCGTGGCCGCTGACGGCGGGCTTGCGCTCGGGCGTTTCTCTTGTTGGCAGCGGCACGCGATCAGCCCTTGATCCTGCTCTTCCGCAGCCTCGTTCAGATCAACTCGACGCGGTCTTCGAGCCCCGGAGCACCGGCGAGCTTCCGATCCGCCGTCAGCAGGATCGTGGAGAGGGCCTCGGCCAAGGCGACATAGATCGCGTCATACGCCGAGACGTTGTGCCGGAGTTCCCATATGCGGTCCAGGAACCGGTGATGACCGTATCGCTCTGCCGGAAGATCACGCCAGTCGCGCAGGGCCCGCAGACCCCGGTCGGCCCCGAAGGCGCCCCGAATGACGTAGCTCCTCAGGGTCTGGGCGATCTCCAGATCCGCCAGATGCGGGACGTGAATCTCGACGGACTCCCGTCGCAGTCTCTCGCTCAGGCGACGACCCTGGGCGGTGTCCAGGAGCAGTTCGACGGCCGCGGAGGCGTCGATCACCACTCCCGAGATTCCCTGGCCTCTCGCAGTACCTCGGCAGGCGACTTGTCCAGTGTCACCGGCGGCGACTTGCGAATCCTGTCCAGCACTTCCCGGCGGCTCGGCCGGCGCACGATCCGCTCGATCTCGCGCAACACGAAGTGGGACATGGACACCCCTTCGAGTGCGGCCCGACTCTTCAGAAGGCGGTGGGTCTCCTCGGGCACGTTCCGGATCTGGAGCATCTTCGACATGTCTTGGATCCTAGTTTCATGTGAGGAACATGGCAACCCGCGAAGGCGTAGTCTTGTGGACATGGCCGAGACGGGAGAGGTCGCCGCGCCGCGTACGGAGACGCCGATTCGAGCGGCCTGGCTGGGCCGGGTCGGCTACGAGCGCGGGGTCGAACTGCAGGAGAAAGCCAGGCAGCGGATTCTGGACCGCGAGCCGGGCGCGATGGACACCCTGCTCCTGCTGGAGCACCCGCCCACCTACACGGTGGGCCGGAACTGCGACCGCGGCGACGTGCTGGCGGCGCCGGAGTGGCTCGAGCAGCGTGGAATCACCGTCGCCGAATGCGACCGCGGGGGCCGCGCGACGTATCACGGTCCGGGTCAGCTCGTGGGCTATCCGGTCATCGATCTCCGGCCCGACCGCCGCAATGTGCGCGCCTACGTCCGCGACCTGCAGGAGGTGCTGGTCAGGACGCTTGCGGCGTTCGGCGTCACTGCCGCCGGCGGCGAGGAACGGGAGCGGATCGGCGTCTGGGTCGGTCGCCGGAAGATCGCTTCGATCGGCATCCACCTCCGGCGCTGGGTCACCACGCACGGCTTTGCGCTCAATGTCTGCACCGACCTGGACGACTTCGCCGGCATCCTCTCCTGCGGCTTCGACGCCGGCGTGATGACCTCGATCGAGGAACTCACGGGCCGCCGGCCCGGTCTGGAGGACGTCGCCGGGTGTTGCGCGGAGAACTTCGCGCAGGTCTTCGAGCGTCGTCTCGTCTCTATGGAACCCGCCGGGATGGGCTTCGAGCCGGTGCTGCGCAACGCTAGGATCCACGGTGACACGCGGCCGCTCGAGAGTCGGTCGCCCGAGTCGTAGACCCACATGGACGAACTCGTCTCCATCGGCGCCCCGCCGCCCGTCGGCGGCGCCGCGCGCCCGCCGCGGCCCGACTGGCTGCGCATCCGGCTGAGCACGCCGGAGCCGTACCAGCGTGTCCGACGGCTGATGGAAGGGCTGAACCTGAACACGGTGTGCGAGGAGGCGCGCTGTCCGAACATCTACGAGTGCTGGGGCGAGCACGGCACCGCGACGTTCATGATCCTCGGCGACACCTGCACGCGCCGCTGCGGGTTCTGCGCCGTCCACACCGGCCGGCCCGCGGCCGGCGTCGACGCGGACGAACCGGCGCGGGTGGCGGAAGCCGCGGCCGCCATGGGCCTGCGCCACGTGGTGGTCACCTCGGTCGACCGGGACGATCTTCCGGACGGCGGCGCCGGGCACTTCGCCGACACGATCCGCGCGATCCGCGAGCGGCTTGCGGGGGCCGCGGTCGAGGTCCTGACTCCGGACTTCCGGGGCGTCGATGACGCTCTGGACATCGTGCTCGCGGAGCGCCCCGAGGTGTTCTCGCACAACATGGAGACAGTTCCCCGGCTGTACCGGCAGGCGCGCCCCGGCAGCAGCTACGAGCGGAGTCTGGCGCTGCTGGAGGAGTCGGCGGCCTGCCGCGACGGCGGCGGCTACGCGGGCAGGGTGAAGACGGGTCTGATGGTGGGCTTGGGCGAGACGACGGCGGAGCTCGAGGCGACGATCCGCGACATCCGGTCGGCGGGAACCGGGATCCTCACGATCGGCCAGTATCTCCAGCCGACACGTGACCATCTGCCGGTCGACCGCTATGTGCATCCGGACGAGTTCGCCCGGTTGCGCGGGTTCGCTCTCGGCCTGGGCTTCCGCCACTGCGAGGCGGGCCCGCTCGTGCGCAGCAGCTATCACGCTCACGAGCACGTCGCCCGCTCCTGATGGAGACCCCGTGACCGTCTTCTCACGGGTGGTCGGTTGGTCCCTGCCGCTGATGCCGCCGCCTCTGGTGCGCTGGGCGGCCGCGCCCTACGTGGCCGGCGACGAGCCGGCGGACGCCCTCGACTGCGCCGCCGCGCTCAACCGCCGCGGACTCGCCGGGACGCTGGCGCTGCTGGGCGAGGAGATAGACAGTCCGGAATTCGCCGCCGAAGGAACGGGGCTCTATCTCGACCTCGTCGACGCCCTCGCCGACCGCGATCTCGACTGCAACGTGTCGGTCAAGCTCACGCTGCTGGGCCTGAAGGTCTCCCGCGCCCTGTGCCGCGACCACCTCTTCGATCTCGTCCGGCGGGCCGAGGCCCGCGGTAACTTCGTCCGGATCGACATGGAGGACCACACCTGCACGACGGCCACCCTGGACCTCTACCGGGAGGCCGTGGCCGCTTCGCGAACCCGCTCCGCAGTCGGAGGGCCGACCGGCTCGGCTGCCTCTGGCGACGCGGTCGGCGTCGTGCTCCAGGCCTACCTGCACCGCACGCTGGCCGACATCGCGGCGCTGCCGGAGCGCGCCAACGTGCGGCTGTGCAAGGGCATCTACGTCGAGCCGCCGAGCGTGGCGATCCAGGACTACGGCCAGGTACGGCGGAACTTCCTGGCCACCCTCGAGGCTCTGTTCGACCGCGGCGCCTACGTCGGCATCGCCACTCACGACGACTACCTGCTGCGGGAATCGGCGGCGATGATCGAGCGTCGCGGTGTGGGGAAGGGCGGCTACGAGTTCCAGATGCTGCTGGGGGTGACCGAGGCGCGCCGCGACCGGCTGGCGAGGGCCGGCCACCGGGTGCGCATCTACGTGCCCTACGGCCGGCAGTGGTACGCGTACTCGACACGGCGGCTGCGGGAAAACCCGAGCATCGCCGGCCACGTGGCGCGCGCGTTCTTCCTGCGCCTGCTGCGCGGGCAGACGGGCGCTGCCCGCTGAGGCCAAGTAGGGCAGAATCGTCGCCTTCCGCGGGCACGCCAGCTTCGCGGTTCATCTCAGAGGGAGACGAGAGGGTGACGACGAGTATCGACAAGGCCGCTGCCGGGAGCGGAGAACCCCGCGTCGCCGTGATTGGCGCGGGTGAGATGGGACGAACGCTGATCAGCGGCTGGCTCGACGCCGGCGCCGTCGCCGCGGCGTCCATCTTCGCCACGGCCGGACACAGCGAGCGGATCGCGGCCGTGAGCGAAAGGTTCGGGATCGAGGGTGCGGTCGACAACCGCCGCGCCGCCGGGTTCGGCGACATCGTTCTGCTGGCGGTCAAGCCGCAGACGGCGGACCAGGTGCTCGAGGAGATCGCCGACCTGCTCCATCCGGGGCAGGTTCTCGTTTCGATCCTCGCCTCGGTCAGGACGTCCTACATCGAGGATCGCGTGCCGGCGGAGGTTCCGGTCGTGCGCGCGATGCCGAACACGCCGAGCCGGGTCGCCGCCGGCATGACCGCGCTGTCGCCCGGCCGGTTCGCTTCCGCCGACCACGTGGCGCAGGCGGAGCGCCTGTTTCTGCCGCTCGGGCGCACGGTGGTGGCCGACGAGAAGCACATGGACGCGATCACCGGGCTGTCGGCTTCGGGCCCGGCGTTCCTCTACATCGTGATCGAGGCGCTGGCCGAAGGCGGTGTCAAGGCGGGGCTGCCGCGGAAGATGGCGATCGAGCTCGCGGCGCAGACCTGTCTCGGCGCCGGCAAGATGGTGATCGACACGGACCGGCACCCCGCGCTCCTCAAGGACGAGGTCACGACGCCGGCCGGCTGCACCGTGGACGGCATTCTGCGCCTGGAGGAGGGCGGCCTCCGGGTGACGCTGATCAAGGCGATCATCGAGGCGGCCGCGCGCGCTCGCGAACTGGTGCCCGACGAGTAGCCGCGGCCATGCTTCGCTCCCTGCACGTCCGGAACCTGGCCGTGATCGAACGGGCGGAGCTCGAGTTCGGCCCCGGGCTGAACGTGGTCACCGGCGAGACGGGAGCGGGGAAGTCCCTGGTCGTCGATTCGCTCTCGCTGCTCGCGGGGGGGCGCGCGAGTTCCGAGATGATCCGCACGGGCGCCGGCACGCTGGCGGTCAGCGGCGTCTTCGAGCCCTCGGGCGACGCCTGGCGCGGCCGGCTCGAAGAGGCGGGTGTGCCGGCGGAGGGCGACGAACTCCTGGTGCGCCGGGAGGTCACGCGGGAGGGACGCAACCGCGTGTTCGTCAACGACCATCCGGTCACCGCGAGGCTGCTCTCGACCGTCGCCCACGGTCTGATCCGCATCTTCGGCCAGCGGGACGAACTCGGCATGCTGTCGGCGGACCTCCAGCGGGCCTGGCTCGACCGCTCCGGCGGGGACGCGTTGACCGCACTGGTCGATTCATGCCGCGAGACCTACGGCGCCTGGCGCGAGGCGGCGGACCGGCTCGAGCGCCTCTCCCTCGACGACCAGCTTCGCCAGGAACGGATCGACCTGCTGAAGTTCCAGACCTCGGAGATCGACGCCGCGCACCTGCTGCCCGGCGAGGACGAGGAGCTGCGGGCCGAGCGCGAGGTGCTCCGCCACGCCGAGGCGATCGCGGGCGCGCTTCACCGGGCCATCGCCCTGCTCAGCGACGACGAGATGGCGGCCGACGGTCGAGTCGCGCAGGCCGGAAACGCGCTCTCGGACATCTCGCGCTGGCAGCCGGAGGCGGAGGCCTGGGTCGAAACCCTGACGGAGGTCGGCGCCACCGTGAACGACCTGGCGCAGGAGCTGCGGACGCGGGCGGCCGGCTGCGAGTCGGACCCGGCGCGCCTGAACCAGATCGAGGAGCGGTTGAGCGTGATCGAGCGTCTGACCCGCAAGCACGGCGGCAGCAGCTCGGATGTCCTGGAGCACGGCCGCCGTCTGGCGGAGGAGCTCTTCGAGCTGGAAACGGCGGATGTGCGCCGGGAGGAAGTGGAGCAGGAGGCCGCCTCGCGCCTCTCCGAGTACGCCGGGCGGGCCGAGACTCTCTCGGCTGCACGGCGCGAACGGGCCGGCGCTCTCGAGCGTGAGGTCCTCGGCCACCTCCTGGACCTGGCGTTCGAACGGGCGGTGTTCGAGGTCGAGGTCGCCCGGGAGCTTCGGGCCGGCAGCCCGCTCGAACTCGATGGCGAGCGGATCGCCTTCGACGCCCAGGGCGTCGACCGGGTCAACTACCGGTTCAGCGCGAATCCGGGAGAGGATCCGCGGCCGCTGTCCCGCGTCGCTTCGGGCGGCGAGCTGGCGCGCCTGTTCCTGGCGCTTCAGACCGCGGTTCGGGGCGGCGGTCCGGCCGAGGGGTCGACCCTCGTGTTCGACGAAGTGGACTCCGGCGTCGGCGGCGCCGAGGCGGCGATCGTCGGCCGCAAGCTCCAGCGACTCGCCGCCGGCGGCCAGATCCTGGCGGTGACCCACCTGCCCCAGGTGGCGTCCCGCGGCAACCTCCATCTCGAAGTGAAGAAGGAGGTTCACGCCGGCCGAACCCGAGTCGACGTCCACCGCCTCGACCACGAACGCCGCATCGAGGAAGTCGCCCGCATGCTCGCCGGCGAAGAAGTCACGGACGCCTCCCGTTCGGCGGCGGCCGAGTTGCTCGCCGGCGGTTCGGCCGGCGAGTAGGCCGAGTCGGCTGCGTAGGCCGCCCGGATCGGATCCGGAGGGGACAGGTCCCAGGGGACGCTCACCCTCACGGAGTGGATGGGGGTTGTGGGCTCGCTGTTGTCGGCTGCGCTCCGGTCGGTCCTCGGTTGCCGTAGGGGTCTCGACAGTCGCTGGCCTCCGACCCCCTGGGACCTGTCCCCTCCGGATGCGATCCGGGCTGGGGGCGCTGGGTGCGCGGGTCTTCTGACCCGCTGCCGGCGAAGCCGGCCTGGAAATCGCCGCCGGCGAAGCCGGCGCCCGCTTTGTAGCCGTATGAATCGCTAGGCTCGCCCACCATGCTGGACGTGTGGCCCTGGGACGGTGATCTGAACGAAGTGAGGACGGCCCTTGCCGACGGGCGGATTCTTGCCATACCGACGGAATCCTCCTACGGCCTGGCAGTCGATCCACGTTCAGTTGCGGGCGTCGAGGCGATCTACCGCCTCAAGGAGCGCGAACGCGGCAAGCCGCTACCGGTCGTCGCCGCGAATCTCGAACAGGCGCTCGACCTCGGCATCGAACCGAACGAGGCGATCCGGATGGCCGAGACGCACTGGCCGGGGGCGCTTACCGTGGTGGCGCCGCTTCGCGTCGGTCTGTCCGTGCCGGCGGCTGCCGGCGGAGACACGCTGGCCGTGCGGGTACCGGACCATGATCGTCTCCGTGCACTCCTCCAGGCTCTCGGCCATCCCCTGACCGCGACCAGCGCGAACCGGAGCGGCGAGCCGCCCGCGTGTGGCCTGGCGGACCTCGAACCGATCCTCGGCGACTCCGGCGCACTGGTGATAGGCGGCGAGCGGACCCCCGGGGGCTTGGCATCCACCGTGGTATCTTGGAGTTCCGCCAGTTTGCGGGTGTTGCGCCGCGGGCGCTTCGAGGTCTGATCCCGCGGCCCGCGCAGTCGTCAGGTCAGAGACTCAAAGACCGTGAGCCGATCCGCCGTTTCCCTCGTCGCGCTCCTCTGCGCCGGGCCGTTGCCGCAGGCGGCGCCGGCGGCGGCTCAGGAAACCGTCGCCGCCGCGCGTACCGACGGGGCGCCGGCGGTCGACCTGGCTGGCGACGAGATCGGGGTCGACGAAGTCTCGCGCGGTCAGACCGGCTACGGCCTGTCCGTGTTCGCGGGCAGCGAACCGGAGCGCTTCGGCGTGGAGGTCGTCGGCGTCCTGCGCGAGATGGACCCGGGCACGAGCTTCATCGTCGCCCGGTTGAGCGGCAAGGGGCTCGAGGAGTCGGGCGTCGTGGCCGGAATGAGCGGCAGCCCGGTCTACATCGACGACCGTCTGGCCGGCGCCGTGGCCTATTCCTGGGCGTTCACGAGCGAAGCGTTGGCGCTGATCACGCCGATCGCCGCGATGCGGCAGTTGAGCGCGCTCGACCCGGGCGAAGCGGCGGGCGGCTCACTCGGTCTGTCCGCTCCCGGCGCGGCCGCGCCGTTCGAGCGCTCGGTGCGGCAGCTCCTCGAACCGCCGGAGGACGTGGCCGAGGCGATCCGCCAAGTCGTGGCGGAGCAGCTCGGGGCCGTGCTGGCGCCGGACGACTGGGGCGGCCGCGGCGCATCGATCGCCACGCTGGGCTTCGGCGAGCCGGTCCGCCGGATGCTCGCCGCTGCTCCCGCCGGTCGCGCCGAGGCGTCCGACGCACCCGAGCTCGGCGCGGGCAGCGCGGTCGCGGGCGTCCTGATCGACGGCGACCTGAAGCTCGCCGTCGGCGGCACGGTGACCCGGGTCGAGGATGGCGAAGTGCTGGCCATGGGCCACCCCTATCTCGGCGTGGGCCCCCTGGGCGTGCCGATGGCGACGGTCGAGGTGGTCGGCGTCGTCCCGCGACTCAACAGCTCGACCCGGCTCAGCAACATCGGTCCCGTGGTCGGCGCCTTCGACCAGGACCGCTTCGCCGGGCTCAGGGGCACGCTCGGCGCCGAGGCGCGCACGATTCCGATGACGATCGACGTCGAGACGCCGAACGGCGAGTCTCGCCGTTTCGACCTCCGGCTCGCCGACCTGCCCATCATGCTGCCGTCGCTGGTCGGCATCCCGACGATGCAGGCGCTTGATTCGGCCTCGTACGGCGCCGGGGAGAGCAGCCTCGTCATGACCGGCACGTTGCGGCTGCGGGGCCACGCCGAGGTGCCGCTGCGCCAGGTCTTCGACGGTTCGAACCCCGGCACGCGCGCAGCCTTCTACCTGATCCAACTGGTGGGCGCCCTGGTGAACTCGGACTACGAGGCGGTGGAGATCGAGGCCATCGACCTGACCCTGAGACAGGGCCACTCTCCGCGCACGATCACGATCGAGCGGGCTCAGGCATCTGCCAGCCGTGTCCGCCCGGGCGATACGGTCCAGGTCGTCTTCGATCTGCGCCGGCATCGCGGCGACCGTTTCCAGGAGACGCTGGACGTGGTGGTGCCCGAGGACCGTCGCCCCGGCCGTTACTACCTGTTCGTGGGCGACGGCGTCAGCATCGACGCTGCCCGGCTCCAGCTTCAGCCAGCCAGATCCTCCTCGCTCGAGGACGAGCTGGATCTGCTGCGATCCTTCAGGTCCCAGAGCCGGCTCGCCGCGCTTGGCGTCGTGCCGGCGCGCGGGCTGATTGTCGAAGGCCGGCCGATGCCCGACCTGCCGGCCACCGTACGTTCGATCTGGCAGGCGTCGCCGCTGCAGGGCGAGCCGCGGGCCCTGAACCTGGCGATCGTCAGCGAGCACGGCCGCGATCTCGGCACGCCGCTCGACGGTCTGTTCCGGATCGACCTCCAGATCCTGCCGGGTACCGCGCCGTGAGGAGCCGACGCCGTACCGCCGCGGCTCTCGCCGCGGCGGCAAGCCTGCTGCTCGGCGGCGCAGGGATCACCGCCGCCTCGGAAGTCCAGATCTGGCGCGCCGACAGTCAGGCGGCTTTTCTTGCCGGCGAACTCGTCGACGTCAGCGTCGATCGCCTGGGCGTTCTGAGACTGGCGCAGCGCGCGGAGCAGTTCGCCACCCTCACCGAGCCCTTCCTGTTCTCCTTCGCCGGCGCGAACGGCCGCTTCGCGGCCGGCACCGGCAACTCGGGCAAGGTGCTGGAGATAACCGCCAGCGCGGACGCCGGTTCCGTCGCGGAGCTCTTCGCGGCCGAGGAGCCGGAGATCTTCGCGGTCTGGGTCGACGGCGACGGTGCCGTGTACGCCGGGTCGTCGCCGGACGGCAAGGTGTACCGCAAGCGCCCCGACGGGGAAGTCGAGGTCGTGTTCGACCCGGAGGCGAAGTACATCTGGGCCCTTCTGGGAGACGGCGACGGCGGCCTGCTGGTGGGCACCGGTCCGGAAGGCAAGCTCCATCGAGTCGACCTCGCGAACGGTGAGTCGACGCTGCTCTACGACAGCACGGATCTCCACATCCGCTCGCTCGCCCGGCGCGCGGACGGCACGTTGTTCGCCGGCACCGCTGGCGAGGGCCTCCTGCTCGAGATTGACGCCGCGGGTTCCGCCCGGACCCTCTACGACGCGGCCGGGCCGGAGGTGCTGGCGATCGTTCCGGGCGACGAGGGCGCCTTCTACGCCACGGCGCTGGCCTCCGAGGCGAGCTTCGTCGACCTGAGCAGCGCGCGCAGGTCCACCTCCAGCAGCTCCTCGAGCAGCGGGAGCAGCGGCTCCGGCGGCACCGGTGGCAGTGCAACGGAGTCGAGCAGCCAGACCACCCAGGTCACGTCCCAGGCGGGCGCGATCTCGGTCGGCAGCCGCGCCGCCTCGTTCAAGGGGCCGCGTTCCGAGGTGCTGCGGATCGACGGCAGCGGCTCGGTCGAGTCGATCTGGAAGTTCGAGGCCGAAACCGTGTACGCACTGAGCTACCAGCAGGGCAGGCTGTGGGTCGCCACCGGCCAGGAGGGCAAGCTGTTCAGCTACCAGAACGAGCAGATGGTGCTGGAGAAGGACCTCGACCAGGGCCAGATCGTCGGCCTCGCGGCGGGGCCCGCGGGCCCCGTCTTCGCGAGCACGAACGCTGCCGCCGTCTACGGCTTCGTCGGCGGCGACTCCGCCGGGCTGGCGGAGCGGGGTACGGTCACCGCCAAGCCGCTCGACGCGTCGTCCGTGGCGAGCTTCGGCTCGATCCGCTGGCGCGGCCGCGCCGGCGACGGAGTCGAGGTCGCGCTCTCGGCCCGTAGCGGCATGAGCTCGACGCCGGACGAAACCTGGTCCGGGTGGACCACGGCCTCCGCGGCGCGGGAGGCGCCGCTCTCCGACCTGCCGCCGGGCCGGTACCTGCAGTGGCGGGCCGAGCTTCGCGGCAGCGGCGACCGGACCCCCGAAGTCGTCGCGGTCGAGGTCACCTACCGGCAGCACAACCGCAAGCCGGAGATCAAGAAGCTGGACGTGCTGCCCGCGGGCACCATCCTGGTGCCGACGAACTTCAACCCCTCGAACCAGGCGTACGAGCCGGCGCACCCGAACCGGGACCGCATCTTCACGGTCGTCGGCGACCCGGCGCAGACGCAGCAGGGCTCGACGAAGACCCTGTGGAAGCTCGGCTACCGGACGCTGCGCTGGGAAGCCGAGGACCCGAACAAGGACCGTCTCCGCTACCGGCTCTCGTTCGCCCGCGAGGCCGCTCTGGCGGCAGCCGGAGCAGGAGACGACGATTCCGACGGGCTGTGGCTCGAGGTGGCGGACGACCTGAAGGCGACGTTCCTGAGTTTTGATGCCACGGTGCTGCCTGACGGCGTCTACCGCTTCCGGGTGGAAGCGAGCGACCGGCTCGACAACGTCGCCGGCGAGGCGCTGGAGACGGAGGAGATATCGGCCGCGACGGTGGTCGACCACAGCCCGGCCCGGCTGGTCTCCGCGACCCGCGACGGTGACCGGGTGACCGCCGTGGTCGAGGATGCCTGGAGCCCGCTGCGGGAGGCGGTGATCAGCGTCGACGCCGGCGAGTGGCGTTCCGCCCGGGTCGACGACGGCCTCCTCGACAGTCAGCGCGAGACGCTCTCCATCGCGGCGCCGGCCGGGGCGAGCCTGCTGCTGCTGCGGCTGACCGACGCCGCCCACAACGTGACGACGATCGACCTGTCGGGTCAGCTAGGCTCCGGCCGATGAGCCCGGACTTGCCTCGGCGGCCTGTCTCGGACGGTCCGAAACCCGTTCCCGATGGCGGACAGAGGATAGGCGTGTTCCCGGGTTCCTTCGACCCGGTCCACAACGGCCACGTCGACCTGATCGAACGCGCCCGCCGGCTCTTCGACGTGCTCTACATCGCCGTCCTCTACAACGAGCAGAAGCAGGCCCTGTTCTCGGTCGAGGAGCGGATCGATCTCCTGCGTGACCTGGTCGGCGACTCCGGCGACTGCCGGGTCGAGAGCTTCAGCGGCCTCCTCGTCGACTACGCCCGGCAAAAGAACGCGACCGCGGTCGTCCGCGGCCTCCGCTCCGGCGCCGACTTCGACTACGAGTTGCCGATGACCCTGATGAACCGCCGCCTCGCGCCGGGCATCGACACGATCTTCCTGCTGCCGGCGCCGGAGTGGATCTACCTCTCGAGCCGGCTGACGAAGGAGGTCGGCAGCCTCGACGGTGATCTGACGGGGGTCGTGCCACCCGTCGTGCTGGAGGCGCTGCGCCGGAAGCTCGGCTGAGGGGCGCGTGCGGCGCTCCGACGCCCCTAGATCGACTTCGGGCCGACCTTTCCGGTCGAGGTGAGGTTCGTGCCCGTCAAGGGGTCGTGCACCGTGATCACGTACGAGTGTTCGCGCCTGCGGAGCTGCAGATCGGTCTCGTAGTAGAAGAGCTGGCCCGGCTGCGGTTCCTGTGTACCGGTGATCGGGACCTTCTCGAAGGACACTTCGGAGCGGTTGCCGCCTTCGTCCATCGCCGTTACCCGAACCTCGACCACGCTCAGCCACTCGCCGTCGACGGGCAGAAGCTGGATCTGGTCGAGGGGGATCGCCACCTCGACGTTGACCGACATCTTGCGGCGGCCGGCGCGAACCGGCTTGGAGAAGTGCACCTTGAGCGGTAGCGCGTCGGGCGGATCGCCGAACAGCAGCGCGGCCTTCGCCGTCATGTCGAGCTCGTGGTCGCGCGACATGTCCACGTAGCCCTCGCGTGTACGCGCGTTCAGGTCGGCTCGGCCTGCCAGCCGTACCTCGATCTGATGGAACCTGTCGTCCTCGCGCCGTCGAGGCTCGAAGCCGAGCCAGTAGTACGAGCGGGTATCCGCCACCACGCTGGCCAGCGCCACGTCCCGCCGGAAGTTGACGAGCGGCACGCCACCGGTCGAGCCGGCCAGCAGGTGCAGCGTGCTGTGCACGGTGTCTTCCCTTTCGAGCGCACCGGTAGACACGCCGGCAGGATCGATTGCTGCGTTCGCGCCCAACCCCCTGGAGGCGTCGCCCACGAAGCTCCTCACGGGGCCCGGTACGTCCACCGGGTAGAGCGAGAAGCCGATCAGGTTCGCCGTCGACACCAGCGGGCCGTAGAGGGCATCCTCGCTCATGATGCGGCGATCCAGCGGCAGGCCGCCCTCGGTCACCTGCGCTCGCGTGTAGATCGCCACGGACCTGGGCCAGCCGCCGGCAAGCAGCAGCATCACCTTGCGGCCGGGTTGGCCGGAGAACTGGCGCATGGTAGCCATCGCCGCCAGCACCGAACTCTCCAATTGGTTGGTCAAGCGCTGCCTGTAGGAGTCCTGTGCTCTGGAGAAGAGGGAACTCAGACCCGGTTCCGGAGTAAATGGCCCTGCCCCGCTTGACAGCCGTCTGGAGGCGTCGCGGTGGACTGCTTCGACATCCGCCCGCACTTGCCGATCCGTATCCGCCAGACTTCGGGCGGTGAGCTGCTTCATGCCGCGGGTCGGCCGCTCGCGCGCGCGGTCCAGCGCGTTCTCCAGCCGGGTCGACACCCTCGTCCAGCCAGTAAGCGTCTCCGCGCTCTTGCCGTCGAACGCGACGACGGCCACCCGGTCCACCGGACGCAGCGTCTTGATGTCGTCTCTCAGGCGGTCGAGCACTCTGTTGCGGTCGCGCTCAAGTGAGAAGAGGTCGTCGATGAAGATCAGGAAGTTCGTGCCGACCGGCGCGTTCGGGTCTACGCTCGGCACTGCGGCCAGGTCACCATCCTGGGCGCCCCGGGCGAGGCCGTCCTCGACTTCCGTGAAGTAGTCGATCGGCGTTGGCTCGCCGTCGACCAGCAGTTCGAAGTCGGAGACCTCCAGGCCGTGGACGCGGTTGCCGGCCCGGTCGGTGACGACGACCTCGACGTTCACCACGCGAACGTCGATCGTCTCCGAGAACATCTCCGGGATCTCCACCTCCTGGCCCGGTGCCGGGGCAGCCGCCCACGCGAAGGCCACGAAGAGCAAAGCGGAGCCGGCCTGACGGCCGGCGCGTCCTGAAGCCGCCTTCGGCGGCGGCGGGTCAGAAGGCCCGCGCACCGACGGCCCGGAGCGTTCGCCTGGTCTTCACGATCGTTGAGGGCGTGCCGTCTCTAGTTTGCGCCGCGGTGGACGTTGCCGCCGGCGTCGACGGTCCAGGTGTCCGTACCGTGAATCAACTGGTCGAGGGTCTGCGGCCGCGCCGTCGTCAACTCGTCGATCTGGTCGATGACGCCAGCGTCGTAGGTCGGGGCATCGACCGCGCGGAGGACGCCCAGGGGGACCGGGAAGTCGCCGAGGCCGTCGCCGGTGGAGATGCTCGCCATCTGGAACGCCAGGGACGGATTCGCGTGCTCCTCGTCCCACACGAGGCAGTCGTCTTCGCTCTTGCCGTTGCCCAGTTCGATGACCTCGAAGTCCGTTCCCGTGAAGCGCAGGCCCTTGTCCTTGTTGTCGCCGAACACCAGGGGCTTGCCGTGCTCGAGGTAGAGGCCGTTCTGCTGCCGGCCGGTCTTGTCGGTCAGGGCGGCGAACGCCTTGTCGTTGTAGATGTTGCAGTTCTGCATCACCTCGACGAACGCCGATCCCTTGTGTTCGGCCGCCCGCTTCAGCACGGACTTGAGGTGGGGCATGAAGATGTCGACGCTGCGGGCGACGAACGTGGCGCCGGCGCCGATCGCGATGTTCAGCGGGTTGAAGGGGAAGTCGACCGAGCCGTGAGGCGTCGACTTCGTCCGCTTCCCGAGTTCGCTGGTGGGCGAGTACTGCCCCTTGGTCAGGCCGTAGACCCGGTTGTTGAACAGCAGGATCTTGAGGTTCACGTTCCGGCGCAGGGTGTGGATCAGGTGGTTGCCGCCGATCGACAGGGCGTCGCCGTCGCCGGTGACGACCCAGACGTCGAGGTCCGGCCGCGTCATCTTGATCCCGGTCGCCACGGCCGGCGCGCGGCCGTGGATCGAGTGGAAGCCGTAGGTGTTCATGTAGTACGGGAAGCGGCTGGAGCAGCCGATCCCGGACACGATGACGAACTTCTCGCGGGGAATCCCCAGCTCCGGGAACACCTGCTGGACGGCGGAGAGGATCGCGTAGTCGCCGCAGCCGGGACACCAGCGCACCTCCTGGTCGCTCTGGAAGTCCTTCCTGGTCAGCGGCGGCGCTTCGGTGGTGTTCATCTCTGGTTCGACTCTCCGGTCATCCGTTCGATCCGGTGGAGGATTTCGTCCCGCGTGAAGGGCTTGCCTTCGACCTTCGAGTAGGTCTCGATGTCCTTCAGGTAGCGGGCCCGCAGCAGCAGGGCAAGTTGACCCAGGTTCATCTCCGGCACGAGGACGCGCTCGAAGCGGTCGAGCACGTCGCCCAGGTTGCGGGGGAAGGGGTTGATGTGCCACAGGTGGGCGCGGCTGACCGTGAGGCCGTCGGCCCGGGCCTGGTTCACGGCGCCGGTGATCGCGCCCAGGGTGCTGCCCCAGCCGAGCACGAGGAGCTTGCCGCTCTGCGGCCCTTCCACCTCCAGGTCGGGGATGTCGTTCACGATCCGGGCCACCTTCTCGGCGCGCAAACGCACCATGTGGTCGTGGTTCTCCGGCTCGTAGTTCACGTTGCCGGTGACGTCCTCCTTCTCGAGCCCGCCGATCCGGTGCTCGAGGCCGGGCGTGCCGGGGATGGCCCACGGCCGGGCGAGCGTCTGCTCGTCGCGCATGTAGGGCATGAAGCCCTCGGCGTTCTGGTGGAAGTCGACCCGGAGATCGGGAAGCTCCTCGACCTGGGGGATGCGCCACGGCTCGGCGCCGTTCGCGATGTAGCCGTCGGAGAGCAGGATGACGGGCGTCATGTAGGCCGTCGCCATGCGAACCGCCTCGAGCGCGGTGTCGAAGCAGTTGGCGGGCGAGGACGCGGCGATCACCGGCACCGGCGACTCGTTGTTCCGGCCGAACATGACCTGCAGCAGGTCCGCCTGCTCGGTCTTCGTGGGCAGTCCGGTCGAGGGTCCGCCGCGCTGGATGTCGCAGATGACGAGCGGCAGCTCGACCATGACCGCCAGGTTGATCCCCTCGGCCTTGAGCGCGATCCCGGGACCACTCGAGCAACTGACGCCGAGGTTGCCGCCGAAGGACGCGCCGATGGCGGCGCAGACGGCGGCGATCTCGTCCTCCGCCTGGTAGGTGGTGACGCCGAAGTGCTTGTAGGTCGCCAGTTCGTGGAGCACGTCGCTGGCGGGAGTGATCGGATAGGCGCCGAGGAACAGGGGCAGGCCGCTGCGACGGCTGGCCGCGACCAGGCCGATGGCGAGCGCCGAGTTGCCGTGGATGCTGCGGTAGGTGCCGGGCTCGAGCTTGGCCGGCTCCACGTCGTACCGCACCTGGAAGGCGTCGGTGATGTCGCAGAAGTTCCAGCCCGCCTTCATCACCTTGACGTTGGCCTCGGCGATCTCGGGCCGGCGCCGGAACTTGACCCGCAGCCAGTCGATCGTCGGTTCGAGGGGCCGGCTGAACAGCCAGTAGATCATCCCCAGGGCAAGGAAGTTCTTGCAGCGGTCCTTGGAACGGACGTCGAGCTCGCTCTCCTCCAGTGCCCGCCGGGTCATCGTCGTCAGGGCGACCCGGTACAGCCGGAAGGCGTTCAGGGTGTCGTCCTCGAGCGGGTTCGACTCGTAGCCGGCCCGCTTCAGGTTGCGCGGCGTGAACTCGTCCGTGTTGACGATGATCACGCCGTTGTCGCGCAGGTCGCGGAGGTTCGCCTTGAGCGCCGCCGGGTTCATCGCGACGAGCACGTCCGGCGCGTCGCCGGGCGTGTGGATGTCGTGGTCGGCGATGCGGACCTGGAACGCGGAGACGCCCGGCAGCGTCCCCGCCGGCGCCCGGATCTCGGCCGGGAAGTCGGGCAGCGTCGAGAGGTCGTTGCCGATCAGCGCCGACGTGTTCGTGAACTGCGTTCCCGTGAGCTGCATGCCGTCGCCGGAGTCGCCGGCGAAGCGGATGACGACATCGGAGACGGTTGCTTCAGCGGCTTTGCCGGCATCCGTCTGCCCTGCGATCGGGAGGGTCATGGTGGTTCCTGGGATGTGGCAGCCGGACGCTATCGGGGGCGAAACTCTGCCCGCCGCCGCGCCAGCGGGCTCCGTCCGCGGGACAGTCTGGTGGCAGATAGTACCATGACGCTGCCCCGCGCATCGGCGAGAACCTCAGGTGCCCAGTCGCGAGAAAGAAGCGAGCCGAAGCAGGCCATGGCGGCGAGTCGTCTGGCTGTCTGCGGCCGCTCTCACGCTGGCGCTCTCGATCGTCACGGTGTCGCTGGATGCGCCTCTGGCGCTCGACTTGCTCGCGTGGACCCTGATCACCGTCATCGGGGGTGTGGTGGGTTGGGCGCTCTTCGTCTGGCTGCAGCGCCGGTTGCTGTGGCGGGTGGGCCGGCGACTCGCTTTCAGCTACATGCTGCTGGGCCTGCTGCCGTTCCTGCTCAGCCTGGTGCTGGTCATGGTCGCCGCCTACCTGCTGTCCGGCTCCTTTCTGGGCCATCTCTACCGCGACGCTGCGATCGGTCTCCACGAGGAGCTCGAGGCGGTGTCCGGCTTCCTTCTCCAGCCTCTCGAGATGGGGCTGCTGGATCCCTCCGCCCTGCCTGCCGCGCAGGGCGGCGCCGCGCTGGCGTACTACCAGGGAGGCGCCCTCGCGGGCGGGGATCCGAGGGCGCCCGCGTCCTATCCGGCGTGGCTGGAGACGGACGGGGCGACGGACGGGCAGCGGCGCCGGAGCAGGGTTCCGCCGCTGGTCGTCCTGCCCGACGGTTCGGCCACCCTGGCAGCAGTGTTTCGCCGGGGGACCGCGGCGGTCATTGCTTTCTACGACCCGGCGGCCGGTGGGCCGCTGGAGCGGGAGCTGAGCCGCCGAAGCGACGTCTGGACGCAGCTCCGCGGCCCGGGCGAGACGGGCGGCACGGGTTGGACGGTCCAGATCCCCGGCGGCGCGCAGTTCGTCCTGCAGCCCCTGGCGCGGACTCAGGGAAGCGCGGAGCGCGAGGAGTTCTTCGAGTCCCTGAACGCCAGTTTTCCCTTGAGCATCGTCGGCGTCGAGATGGCCGGACCGCTCCATGCGTTCGCCGACGGCGCGCCGGTCTCGCCACCGGTCCCGGTGTCGCTCGCGGCGACCCAGCGAATCGTCTTCCGCCACCTCTTCTCGCCCTCGAGCCAGGTGGACACGCTGGGCTGGATCTTCTTCATCATTCCCTCCTTCCTGCTCTTCGACGTCTTCGTCGCGGCGACGATCATGGCCATGTTCATGATCCTGGGGCTCAGCCGTGCCGTGAACCGGTTGAGCGCGGCCACCGGGGCCGTGCAGGCGGGAGACTTCTCGGCCCGCATTCCGGTGCGGCGCAGGGATCAGCTCGGCGCTCTCCAGCGATCGTTCAACGAGATGGCGGCGGGCCTCGAACGCCTTATCGCCGAGCGCACGGCCCGGCGGGCCCTGGAGCGGGAACTCGAGTTCGCCCGCGAGGTCCAGAAGAACCTGATTCCGGGCCAGGGACTGCAGGTGGAGGGGGTCGAGTTCGCCACCTTCTTCGAGCCGTCGGCGGCGATCGGCGGCGACTACTTCGACATCCTCGAGCTTCCCGGTGAATGGGAAGGCGACAGCGGCCGGCTCGGCGTGGTCATCGCGGACGTGGCCGGGCACGGTCTCTCGGCCGGCCTCCGCATGGCGATGCTCAAGGCCGGCCTGTTGACCCTGGTGGGGGAGGGCAAGCCGGCGCGGCAACTACTTCCCGCTCTGGACGGGCTGGTGCGCAAGGCGAGCAGCCGCAGCGAGGAACGTGCTTCCGCGGCGCCCGGTGACCGCGACCGTGTGTTCGTCACGGCGAGTCTCTCCCTGATCGACGTCTCGACCGGCGTGGTCGAACTGACGAACGCCGGCCATCCTCCCGCCTACCTGCTGCGGAACGGCGAGATCGAGGAGATTCTGCTTGCCGGCTCTCCGCTCGGCGCGCTCGGCGCGGACTACGGCTTCCGGCGGTTCGAGCTCGAGCCCGGCGACGTCATGGTCTGGCTCTCGGACGGCTTCATCGAGGCCGCGGACAAAGGCGGCGAGGTCTTTGGCTACGAGCGCACGATCGACTCGCTCAAGGGCTCGGCCGACAGCGCCATGGAGGTGCGGGACCGGATTCTCGGGGACATCCGCAGCTACACCGAAGGCGTGGGCGCCGAGGACGATCTCACCCTGGTCGTGATGCGCTACCAGCCGGAGGCGGCGACCTCCGAGACGCCGGCCGACGAGCTGCTGCGGGCGGCCGGCGGCTGAGGAGAAGAAGGGTGCGCCCCGTCCTCCGGGTCGCCCTGGCGGCCACGGTTCTGCTGGCCGGCGCGGCGGCGGCCGGCGCCGAACTCGCGATTCTGACGAACGGCCACCGCTACAAGGTGACCGACTGGGAACTTCAGGACCGTGACCAGGCCGTGGGCGCGGAGCGGATCCGCCTGAGCCTGGAGGGCGGCGGGACGGTGACCCTGCCGCTGATGCAGGTCGAGCGCATCGTCGATGACGAGATCGTCGAGGAGCCTCCGCCGGAACCTCCCGCTGAACCCGGGTTCAGGTTCGACTACCTGCCCGGGCAGACGGCGCCGGCCACGCCCTACGGCGAGCTCTTCCTCCAGGTCGGCCGCGAGCACGAACTGAATCCCGATCTTCTGGCGGCCATGGCGAGGGCCGAGTCGAACTACGACGCGGGCGCCGTGTCCAGCAAGGGCGCCCGGGGCCTGCTCCAGTTGATGCCGGCGACCGCCGAACGGTTCGGCGTGTCGCCGCGTGAACTCCACGACCCGGCCCGGAACGTCCTCGCGGCGGCCCGCTACCTGACCTGGCTTCGCCGTCGCTTCGAGGACGATCTGCCGCGCGTCCTCGCCGGCTACAACGCCGGTGAAGGCGCCGTCGACGCCCATGACGGCGTTCCGCCCTACCGCGAAACCGTGACCTTCATCGGCCGCGTCTACGGCTTCCTCGGCCTATAGCTGGGTGCGCCGGCGCCCTCGCCGGCAGTAGCCGCGGGTCTTCTGACCCGCGGAAGAGATGGTCGCGAAGCGGCGAGCCCGAACCGGACATCCGTGAGCGTTGCCTGCTCCGTGCCCTCACCGTGCCCGCGGGTGGTACTGGTCGTACAGAGTCCGCAGGCGGTGTTCGTGGATGTGCGTGTAGATCTGCGTCGTCGTGATGTTCGCGTGTCCGAGCATGACCTGGACGGCCCTCAGGTCGGCGCCATGCTCCAGCAGGTGTGTGGCGAAGCTGTGGCGCAGCACGTGGGGGGACAGGTCGGGGATGCCGGCGGCCCGCCCGTAGTTCCTGAGCAGCTTCCAGAAGCCCTGCCGGGTCAGTCCGCTGCCGCGATAGCTGACGAAGACGACACCGTGGCGGCCCTTCGCCATCGCTGGCCGCACCTCCTTCAGGTAGCGCTGGAGCCAGGTCTCGGCCGACTCGCCCACCGGCACGACCCGTTCCTTGGCCCCCTTGCCGAACGCGATCAGGAAGCCGGCCTCGAGTTGGAGCTGGCTTCGTTCGAGGCCGACCATCTCGCTGACGCGGAGCCCCGTTGCGTAGAGCAGCTCGATCATCGCCCGGTCCCTTACTCCTGGCGCCCGGCTGGTGTCCGGGGCGCGCAGCAGTGCCTCGACCTGCTCCTCCCGTAGCACCTTGGGCAAGCGTCGCGGCAGGCGCGGCGGGTACAGGTTGACCGCCGGGTTGTCGTCGCGGTCGCCCTCGTTCACCAGGAAGGCGTAGAACCGGCGCATCGAGACCAGGGCGCGGCTGACCGAGCGGGGCGACAGCCCGTCCCGGCGCAGGCACCGCAGGTGCTGGCCGAGCTGGTCGACGGACGCCGTCAACAGGTCGCCGCCGGCGTCCTCCAGGTTGCCAGCCAGCCGGAAGAGGTCGCGACGGTAGGCGTCGACCGTGTGCTGCGAGAGGCCGCGTTCCACCAGGAGCCCGTCCAGATAGCGGTCGAGTGTCCGTTCACTCTCGGACACCCTGGCGGGCCTGCTCAGCGTGTTCGTAGCGGCCATTCCTATAGCCAGCAATCTATCAGTCGCCAACCACTGGGTGCGCGGGTCTTCTGACCCGCATCGAGCGCGATGCCGCGAAGCGGCGAGCCCGAGTCGCGCCGCGCTACGATGCCCCGATGATAAAGCGCACGATCGCTGCAGCCCTTTGTTCGCTCTCCCTTCTTTGCCTCGCCGCCTGCGGACAACCCGCTCCCGATACCGCGACCCAGCTCGCCACCTGGATTGCCGACCTCTCCGACGACGCGATGGAAGGCCGTGGTCCCGGTACCGCCGGCGACGTCATGGCGCGGCAGTACATAGCCGACGTGATGGCCGACATGGGCCTCGAGCCTGCCGCGGCCGACGGCAGTTGGGAGCAGCCGTTCGACATCGTCGGCATCGACGCTGCCGTGCCCGAAACGTGGACCTTCCGTTCCGGCGGCGGCGACAGCGTCGACTTCGCCTTCTGGGACGAGTTCATCGCGCACAGCGGCGTGCAGTCCGAGCAGGCCGCGATCGAAGACGCCGACGTCGTGTTCGTCGGTTACGGCATCCAGGCGCCCGAGTACGGCTGGGACGACTACGGCGACGCCGACCTCACCGGCAAGGTGCTCGTCATGCTGAACAACGACCCGGACTGGGATCCGGACCTGTTCGAGGGCAACCGCCGCCTCTACTACGGCCGCTGGACTTACAAGTACGAGAGCGCGGCGGCGCAGGGCGCGGCCGGCGCGATCATCATCCACACGACGCCGTCGGCGGGGTATGGATTCAACGTGGTCCAGACGTCCTGGACGGGTCCGCAGTTCGAGCTGCCCGACGAGGGCGAGCCGCGCACCCAGATCAACGCCTGGCTGACGGAGGAGGCGTCCCGGCGCCTGTTCGAGCTGGCCGGCGTCGACTACGACGAGACCCTGGAGTCGGCCCGCAGCGCCGACTTCACGCCGGTGCCGCTCGGTCTGTCCACCAGTCTTTCGCTCACCAACACGGTGATGAGCGAGCAGACGGCCAACGTGCTCGGCGCCCTGCCGGGCAGCGACCCGGAACTGGCCGACGAGTGGATCGTGTTCACGGCCCACCACGACCACATCGGCATCTCGCCGGACGAGAGCCTGGAGGACCGCATCTACAACGGCGCCCTCGACAACGCGGCCGGCGTCGCCCAGGTGCTCGCGATCGCCGGTGAGCTGGCCGCGCAGAGCCCCGGACCGAGCCGCTCCATGCTGTTTCTGCTGGTCGGGGCGGAGGAGCAGGGCCTGCTCGGATCCGAGTACTACGCCGCCCACCCGACGGTTCCGCCGGGCAAGATGGTTGCGAACATCAACTACGACGGCGGCAACCAGTGGGGCCGGACCCGCGACGTGACCTACATCGGCTACGGCAAGTCGAGCCTGGACGCGGTCGTCGAGGCCGCGGCAGCCGAACAGGGACGCACCGTGCTGCCCGACCAGTTCCCGGACCGGGGCTTCTTCTACCGCTCCGACCAGTTGAACTTCGCCCGCATCGGCGTGCCGGCGATCTACCTGGACAACGGCACCGACTTCGTCGACCGGCCGGCGGGCTGGGGCGCGGAGCAACTGGAGGCCTGGACGGCGAACGTCTACCACCAGGTGTCCGACGAGTACAGCGAGGACTGGAACTTCGACGGCATGGTCGACGACGTGGAACTCGGCCTGGCCTGCGCCCGGGCCATTTCCGAGAACCCCGAATTCCCGACCTGGAACCCGGGCGACGAGTTCGAGGCCGCGCGCCTCGCGGCGCTCGCCGCCGTCGAGTAGCACAAGGAGATTGATCCGATGAGCGAAGCCCGCATCGCAGACCGCGTCCCGGCGAAGATCGAACTGGAAGCCGGCACCTACTGGTGGTGCCGCTGCGGCGAGTCGAAGAATCAACCGTTTTGCGATGGCTCCCACCGGGGTACGGAGTTCGAACCGGTGCGTCTCACGCTGGAGACCGATCGTCGCGTCGCGCTCTGTCAATGCAAGCGCAGCGACAAGATGCCGCACTGCGACGGCAGCCACCGGTTCCTGGACTGATTCGTCAGCCGGGCACGATCACCGCGTCGTGCCCGCACCAGACGAGGCCTGACACCAGCTTCGGCAGAAACCGGGTCGACTTGGGCGGCAGCAGGTCGCCGTCTTCGGTGGCGAGGGCGAACTGCTTCGGGGTCATCGGCGGCAGGAAGACGCCGGCGGTGATTTCGGCGCGCTCGAGCAGCGCGACGATGTCGTCGGGGTTCGCCTCGTAGGCGATGCTGCCGTCGGTGGCGGACTCGATCGGCACGCCGGTGGTCTTCAGCAGGTGATGGTGGAGGAGCACGGCGGGCAGGTTCGCCTTGCGGCCGGGAGTGTCGGCGGGAGCGGCGTCCGGGTCGAGGGTCCAGAGTTCGGGGGCCTCGTCGGCCTGGAACCAGACGGCGAGCGCCGGTTGATCGGCCGCGGCGACGCGGGCGGCGATGGCTGCGCCGGCTGTTTCCCCGAGGGTCTCCCTCCGCAACGGCAGGGAGGACATCGCCTCGCGGTTCACCGGCACCCGAACGCCGCGGTGGACCGGGTCGATCCGCAGGTTCGCGGAGGCCAGGCTGGTCAGGACGACCATCTTGCACGCTGCGGCGGTGCCGCCTGCGGCGCCCTCCTCGGCGGCGTAGGTCTGGGCGACCTGGGTGCGGTGGTGACCGTCGGCGATGGCGGCGCGGGCGCCGGCCAGGGCGGCGGCATAGACGGCGATCCGCTCGGGGCCGGTGATCCGGTGGAGCGTGTGGATATCGCCCGTCCACGGATCCCTGTGGCTGACCAGGGCATCTCCCGCGGCGCCGTTGCAGTCTTCGGCGAGCAGGCGTTCGAGCGTGCCGTCGTCTTCGGCGAGGTAGAAGACGGGCTCGATGTCGATCCGGCTGAGCCGCAGCAGGTCCAGGCGCTCGGCGATCGACTTGGCAACCGTCTGCTCGTGCGGCCAGAGATCACCTTCGCGTCCCGGCTCGACGCCGACCAGGGCGCACAGGCCCAGCCGGCTCGAGCCGTCCGGCTGGGTGATCGCGTAGGGGTAGATCGACGGCGTTTCGTCCCGCACCACGACCCCGGTCTCGATCCATTGGCGGTGGAGCGCCACGGAGTGTTCGTGCGGCGTCAGATCGCCGTGTCCGGCCGGTTTCGTGACGCGCGCGAACTGGTGCGGCGACTGCGCGTGCAGGCGGTCTCGCAGGGACTCGTCGATCTGGTCGAACGGCGGCGCCGCCTGCAGCGAGGCGTCGACCGTGGCGGAGTCGTAGCGGTAGCCCTGGAAGGCGTAGAGCTTCATGTCGATTCCTGGGAGGTTCGGTACGGGTTCGGAATGCCGTTTCAGGCGGCGCGGTTGCCGTCGCTGGTCGCTTCGGCCGGGCCGGACGCGGACTCGCTTCGGATCGCGAGGCTACCTTCCTCCACGTCGATCAGCACGCGGTCGCCGGGGCCGATGTCGCCGCCGACCAGGGCGCGGCCGACGCGCGTCTCGACCTCGCGCTGGAGGTAGCGCTTCAGCGGCCGGGCGCCGTAGACCGGGTCGTAGCCCGCTCGGGCGGTGAACTCGCGGGCCGCGGGGCTCAGCTCGAGGCCGATGCCCTGCTCGCCGAGCCGCTTCGCCAGGTCGGCGGTGAGGAGGTCGACGATCTGCTCGATCTCCGAGACGGTGAGCGGCGAGAACAGCACGACCTCGTCGATCCGGTTGAGGAACTCGGGCCGCATCGTGCGGCGGAGCTCGGTCATCACCGCGTCCCGGGCGGCGTCCGTGATCTCGCCCGCCGGCGTCACGCCCTCGAGCAGGATGGGCGAGCCCAGGTTCGAGGTCATGATGACGACGGTGTTCCTGAAGTCGACCGTCCGCCCCTGCGAGTCCGTGATCCGGCCGTCGTCCAGGACCTGGAGCAGCACGTTGAACACGTCGCGGTGCGCCTTCTCGATCTCGTCGAAGAGGACGACCGCGTAGGGCTTGCGCCGCACCGCCTCGGTCAACTGGCCGCCGTCCTCGTGGCCGACGTAGCCCGGCGGCGCGCCGACCAGCCGCGACACGGTGTGCCGCTCCATGTACTCGCTCATGTCGATGCGGACGATGTTGTCTTCCGTGTCGAACAGCGCCTCGGCCAGGGTCTTGGCGAGTTCCGTCTTGCCGACGCCGGTGGGGCCGAGGAACAGGAAGGAGCCGATAGGCCGCCTCGGGTCCTTGATCCCCGAACGGGCGCGGATCACGGCGTCCGCCACGAGCTGGACCGCCTCGTCCTGGCCGATCACCCGGCGGTGGAGGATCTCGTCGAGTCGCAGGAGCTTCTCGCGCTCTCCCTCGACCAGACGGGTGACGGGGACGCCCGTCCACTTCGACACGATCTCGGCGATCTCGTTGTCGGTGACCTCTTCCCGCAGCAGCCGTCCCGCTCCGTCCGTCTCGCCGGCGGCCTGCTCCTGCGTTTCGAGCTTCGCCATCAGCCCCGGCAGCACGCCGTGGCGGAGCTCGGCGGCCCGGTTCAGGTCGTACTGACGTTCGGCGACTTCGATCTCGTGCCGAATTTGCTCGACCTGCTCGCGCACCTTCCGTTCGTCGTCGATCGCGGCCTTCTCGCTTTCCCACTGGCTGCGCATGGCGGCGGCCTTCGTACGCAGGTCGGCGAGTTCGCGCCGCAGCGTCTGCAGGCGCTTCCTGCTCGACTTGTCGGTCTCCTTGTTGAGCGCCGCCTCCTCGATCTCGAGCCGCATGACGCGGCGGGTCGCCTCGTCGAGTTCGGCCGGCAGGGAGTCGATCTCGGTGCGGATGAGGGCGCAGGCCTCGTCGACGAGGTCGATCGCCTTGTCGGGCAGGAACCGGTCCGAGACGTAGCGGTCAGACAGCGTGGCCGCGGCGACCAGGGCGTTGTCCTGGATGCGGACGCCGTGGTGGATCTCGAACCGCTCGCGCAGGCCGCGCAGGATGGACACCGTGTCCTCGACGGAGGGCGCGTCGACGACGATCGGCTGGAAGCGCCGCTCGAGCGCCGCGTCCTTCTCGATGTACCTGCGGTACTCGTCGAGCGTGGTGGCCCCGATGCAGTGCAGCTCGCCGCGCGCGAGCATCGGCTTCAGCAGGTTGCCGGCATCGGTGGAACCCTCGGTGCGGCCGGCGCCGACGATGTTGTGGACCTCGTCGATGAACAGGAGAACGCGGCCCTCGCTCTGGGCGATCTCGTTGAGCACCGCCTTCAACCGCTCCTCGAACTCGCCGCGGTACTTGGCGCCGGCGAGCAGCGATCCGAGGTCGAGCGAGAACACGCTCCGGTCCTTGAGCCACTCGGGCACGTCGCCGCGGACGATGCGCTGGGCCAGACCCTCGACGATCGCCGTCTTGCCGACTCCGGGTTCGCCGATCAGGACCGGGTTGTTCTTCGTCTTGCGGGACAGGATGCGGATGGCGCGGCGGATCTCCGAGTCGCGGCCGATCACCGGGTCCATCTTGCCGCTGCGCGCCTGGGCGACCAGGTCGACGCCATACTTCTCCAGCGCTTCGTAGGCCGTCTCCGGGTTGTTGCTCGTCACCCGCTGGGATCCGCGGACGGCCTTTAGCGCGTCCAGCAGCGGCTGGCGGGACAGGCCGGCTTCCGCGAGCGCACGTGCCGCTCCGTCCTTGCCATCCAGGGCGGCCAGCAGCAGGTGCTCGACGGAGACGTAGTCGTCGCCGAACGTCCCGGCCTCGTCTTCGGCCCGCGCCAGGAGTTGTTCCAGGTCGGCCGTGATGTAGATCTTGCCGGCCTCGCCGCCGCCGGTCGAGACCCTTGGCCTGCGTTCGAGGTCGCCCTGAATTCTGGTCCGCAGTGCGCCGGCGTCGACTTCGAGGCGATTCAGGATCCGCGGCGCCAGACCGTCCTGCTGCTCGAGCAGAGCCAGCAGGAGATGGTTCGCGTCCACCTGCTGATGGCCCAGGCGCCGCGCCCGATCCTGGGCCGCGGTGAGCGCTTCCTGCGATTTGATGGTCAGTCTGTTCGGGTCCATATCGTTCAGGTCCTTCTGCCTGGTGGACTCAGTTGTCGTTGCGAGTGGTGCCGGAGGAGTCGTAGGACGGCTCGAACGCGGAGGTCTCGGCCAACTGCTCGAACAGGGCTTTCTCCTCCTCGGTCAACTGCGTGGGAACGACGACCTGGATCTCGGCGAGCAGATCGCCGGCGGGTCCCTTCGGGTTGGGCAGCCCGCGTCCCCGCAGTCGCATCTTCCGCCCGGTGGACGAACCGGCGGGGAGCCGCGCCTCGGCGATTCCGCCGAGCGTCGGAATCCGGACCTTGCCGCCGAGTGCCGCCGTCCAGGGTGAGACCGGTACGTCGCAGTGGAGGTCGCGGTCGTGGCGCCGGAAGACCGGATGCGGCAGGGCTTCGACCCGCAGTAGCAGGTCGCCGTCCTGTCCGCCCGCGCCCTTTCCGCCCTGGCCGCCAAGGCGAATCGACTGGCCCGGCAGCACGCCCTTCGGAATCCGGACCTCCAGTTTCCGGGTCCGGCCGTTCGTGCGGTCGAGGAACTCGATCGTCTGGGGTCCGCCCTCCGCCAGCTTCTCGAGGCTGAGCGGCAGGGAGACCTCGTGGTCCCGGCCCCGGCGCGGAGGGGACCAGGTCGACTGCCGGCCGCCGCCGGGGAAGCCCTGGGGGCCCGCCCCTCCGAAGAGCATGTCGAAGAACGAGCTGAAACCGGAACCGCCGCCGGCGCTTCGGAACTCGAAGCGGCTGTCGCCGCCGCCGAAGTCGAACTGGAAGCCCTCCCAGCCTGGCGGTGGCTGCCCTCCGGTCTGGACCTGCTTCCAGGCGGTTCCGTACTGGTCGTACTTGCCGCGCTTGTCCGGATCCTTCAGCACCTCGTAGGCCTCGCCGATGTCCTTGAAGCGGGTTTCGGCGCCAGGGTCCTTGTTGACGTCGGGGTGGAACTGGCGCGCCAGCTTGCGGTAGGCCTTCTGGATGTCGGTGGCCGTCGCTTCCTTGTCGACGCCGAGCGTCTGGTAGTAGTCCTTGTACTCCACGTGGTGCCTGCTTCCTGCGTGTGGGCCTGAGTGATTCCGACCCAACTCCGGCAGATAGTTTAGCCTATCTCACTCAACTTTGGAAGCCGGATTGGTGCCGGCCGTGCGGCCGGCGCGGTCTCAAAGCCGCCGGCGGCGGCAGCGGGTCAGAAGACCCGCGCACCCAGTCCAGACGCACGAAGGGCGCGACTTGCGTCGCGCCCTTCGGAAAGCGTCTGAAAGCGGCTCAGCCCGTCACGGCGGGTCGAAGCCGAACGCCGTGTAGTTCAGCGCGATGTACTTCTCCTGGCCCTCGGGAACTTCCTCCAGGGGCAGGATCGCCTGCACCGGGCAGGCATCGACGCAGAGGCCGCAGTCGATGCACTCCTCCGGGTGAATCAAGAGCAGTTCCCAGTCGTCGTCGTCGTAGATGCAGTCGACGGGGCAGACATCGACGCACGACGTGTCCTTCACGCCGATACAGGGTTCAAAGATGATGTGGGTCATCGGACTCTTCCTCGCGCGGGCCCAGTGGGCGCCGGATCCGGGTAGCCAGCGGCCTTCGATCCGAAGAGAGTAACAAAGTCGGCGTCACGGATGAAGTGGCGTCAGCGGGTCAACGGGTCAACCGCTGTCCCGGCGCAGGCCGACAGGAGACTGAGTCGTGAACTGTCCGTATGCGGCCTCCTGGTCGAGTTGGTCGAAGGTGACGTTGGGCCGCAGCTAGCGGGCGGCGCTGTCGAGCGACTTCAGCATGAGGTAGGGCGTGGTGACGCAGTCGAAGGGGTAGGTCTTGCGCTGTTCTCCGTTGGCGTGCGTCGAGACGATGGGGCAGTGGCAGGGCCGGTGGTAGTTGAGGAACGGGGCGAGCACGTCGCGCAGGAAGCCGTTGACGAGGTCGGCGTGATGCCGGGGGATGTGGTCGTGGCCGAGATAGCGCCGGACCACCGAAGCGTTCTTCGACTCGACCAGGGCGTTGTCGTTGCTGTGCTTCCGACGGGACTTGGTGAATTCCTCGACGTGCAGCTTGTTCAGCAGCGCGGCGACCCGGTGGTTGACGAACTCGGAACCGTTGTCGACGTGGAAGCCCCTGACGATGATGGGGACAGACGCTCGAACTGCGCGTCGCCGAAGACCTCGTGCTGCCGCTGCATCATGCGCCGGGTCACCGGGTCGCAAAGACCGCCCAGGGTCTCGTCCACCTCGGCAAGCAGGCGATGTCCGCCTTCGTGTAGCGCCGGGGAACGGCTGCTTCGGACTCGCCGACGGTCTTCGATGCGCTCGGTCTCCCGGTACTGGGAGTCGAACGGCCGACCTGAGCCCGGCTGAAACCCGTCACCTTGACCAGGAAGCGCCGCACCAGACCCTTGTCCGACCTCGGCAGTCGGACGTACTGCGAACGCACCAGAAGCCGACGCACGAAGCCGTACGCGTCGGCGCGATCCACGAACCGGAAGTCCACCCGAGCGCTGCCGGCCATGAAGCTCCCGAACCTCGTCCAGAGTCCGAAGCCGTTCGATGTCGAGTTGCAAGATCATCCTCCAATGATCCGCAACCACCGCTCGGGCTCATCTCTCGTGGGATTGCCAGCGACCCTTCAGGCTCATCTCACATGGACAAGACTCTCCGTTGACGGAGTTGGCGGGTGTGCTAAGCTCGCCCGCACCCATCGACAGGAGGTCCTCCAATACAGGAGGTCCTCCAATGAGGAAAGACACTTGGTTCCGAGGCGCGCTGCTTGGCGTGCTGTTCTTGGGAGGCTTGGCTCTGCTCGCTGTTCCGGTGGCTGGTCAAGCGGGCGGCGGGCCGACCAACGGCGAGAACGACGAAGACGAGCCGGTTTACGACTGCGGGGATCATCCCTGTATCGACTACATCGAAGTGCTCGGGGAGATGCCGGTCGCTTTTCTCTCAGGCCAGGACCCAATAGGCGCCACGATCTACCTGGTCCACTTCAACGACGGCACTTCCGGCGAGTATGCCTGTGGCGGATCGCCCGGCTCGATTGGCCGTTGCCATCGCGACCCGTATCACTATGGGCACATGGTGAGACCGCCCGGCTGGCTGATCGAGAAGAACAAACGAATGAGAGAGCGACAACGGAAGATACGGGATTCTGCTTGCGCCGTAATCGAACCGCTGTCAATCGCTGGAGGGTTGTCTGCGTTGGGTACAGTTGGCCTAGCGCAATTCATGGATGACTATGTGGCCTGGGCGACAAGATGGAGTTTCAGATTCGCAGGAATCCCGGCCGTTATCGCCGTTGAGATACTCAACGGGTGGTGTTATCTAACGGCGGGCGACACAGGGGGCACAGGCGGCGAAAGCGGCCGTCTGGAGAAGGAGTTGTTGGCCAGATGAAGAACTCGTTGTTCTCTGTTTTGTGCTTCGCAATCATGGCTTGGATCATGTGGCGAGCCTTGCCGGAGCGTTGGCCGCTGGTACTCGTTGGACTGGCGATTCCCGTAGCGTTGCTGGTCTATGCTTGGCTGCGGCGGCGCGCCGAGGCGCGCCGGTCCGTAGACCACCGCGTCACCTGAGCGTCCGGCGCCGGCGGGCTATTCCGGCCCTCTGTTAGGGGCAACCGAAGAATGTGCTTCTTCTGAAATGCGAGTGGGCGGCCTGGAAGAGACCGCTGAGGGCTTCGACGAAGCCGTGTGGCGGACCCTCCTCCAAAGATGGACTGAGTGGCGGGGGGGGGGACAGGGAGCCACGGCCCCAACCCGCCCACGGACCCGGAACA
>JAJEBV010000003.1 GCA_022822365.1 Thermoanaerobaculia bacterium
GGCGAACCTGCCGTCGGGTACGGAGATGGTGATGCCTGGCGACAACGTGACTCTGGACGTGGAGCTGATCGCTCCGATCGCGATGGAGAAGGGCGTTCGCTTCGCGATCCGCGAGGGCGGCCGCACGGTGGGCGCCGGCACCGTCACCGACATCGTCGAGTAATCGGTACCGGCTCGAGTTGGGAGATTCAGGCCAGTAGCTCAATTGGTAGAGCATCGGTCTCCAAAACCGAAGGTTGGGGGTTCGAGACCCTCCTGGCCTGCCAGACCTTCCTTCGGAGGACGTAGACGGTAAACGGGACTGGGCGTCCGGACGGGGCGAAGGCCGGTTTCAGGGAACAGAAGAGGGAGTCGGAGGAACGCAGATGGCAAGTGTCCGCAGGCTCGGTGCCTTCCTGGGCGAAGTACGCACCGAGATGAAGAAGGTGACCTTCCCCTCGCGGGAGGAGGTCGTGGGCACCACGGTCGTGGTGCTGATCACGAGCGTGATCTTCGCCATCTTCCTGTGGGTAGCCGACGTCGTCATCCTGCGCCTCTACAACGGTCTCAACAACCTTCTCCTGGGGCAGTGAGCCGGCACCGGCCGACGGTGGGGAGTACGCGATGAGCGAAGTCGAAACGGCAGCCACGGGCAGCGTAGAGGTCGCGGAGGACGGCGCTGGGGAGGCCTCCGGGCCGCGGCGGCAGTGGTACATCGTGCATACGTACTCGGGATATGAAGAGCGCGTCCGGGAGACGCTGCGGCAGCGCGCCGAGGCTCACGGCATGGGGGACGCGTTCGGCGAGGTGCGCATTCCCACGGAGACGATCGTCGAACTGAAGGGCGGCAAGAAGCGGGAGACGCAGCGCAAGTTCTTCCCCGGCTACATCCTGGTCGAGATCGAGTGCGAACCGCGCGGCGACGGGCGGCTGAAGATCTCCGACAAGGCGTGGCACGTGGTCAAGAACACGCCCAAGGTGACCGGCTTCGTCGGCACCGGCAAGGAGCCGACGCCGCTCGGCCAGGACGAGGTCGACGCGATCATCGAGAAGGTGGCCACGGCCAAGGACAAGCCGAAGCCGAAGTACCTGTTCGAGAAGGGCGAACTGGTGAAGATCGTCGATGGTCCCTTCAACAACTTCACGGGCACCGTGGAGGAGATCAACCTCGAGCGGAGCACGCTCAAGGTGATGGTGACCATCTTCGGCCGCCAGACGCCGGTGGAACTCGAGTTCCTGCAGGTCCAGAAGACCTGAGGACTAGCGATTCAGGCACAACCAGGTAGGAACGATGGCGCAAAGAACGACAGGCAAGAGGGTAGCCGGGCAGATCAAGCTGCAGATCCCCGCTGGCGGGGCGACGCCGGCGCCTCCGGTGGGGCCCGCGCTGGGTCAGGCGGGCCTCAACATCATGGACTTCTGCAAGGCGTTCAACGCCAGGACGCAGGGCGAAGCCGGGATGATCATCCCGGTCGTGATCACCGTCTATGCGGACCGCACCTACTCGTTCATCACCAAGACGCCGCCGGCCGCGGTTCTCCTGCTGAAGGCCGCGGCCCAGGACAAGGGGTCTTCCGAGCCGAACCGGGACAAGGTCGGCCAGGTGACTCAGGCCCAGCTCGAGGAGATCGCCCGCACGAAGATGCCGGATCTGAACGCGGTCGACCTCGAGGGCGCCTGCCGGATCATCGCCGGTACGGCCCGTTCGATGGGCCTGGAGATCGTCGCCTGAGCGGCGCGGAAGCATCGGGAACAGAGGCTCAAGGGAGAACGCGCGTGGCCACTCGAGGCAGGAAGTACGACGAAGCGAGGGCGGCGGTGGAAGACCGGCCGTACGGTCTGGAAGAGGCGCTGCAGCGGATCAAGGACGGCAGCTTCGCGAAGTTCGACGAGACCGTCGAGATCGCGATCCGTCTGGGGGTCAACCCGAGGCACGCGGACCAGATGGTGCGCGGCACCGTGGTCCTTCCGCACGGCACGGGGCGCACCGTCCGCGTGCTGGTGTTCGCGTCGGGGGAGAAGTTGCAGGAGGCGGAAGCGGCGGGCGCCGATCACGTGGGTGGCGAGGAACTCGCGAGCCGGATCCAGGAAGGCTGGCTGGACTTCGACGCCGTGGTGGCGACTCCGGACATGATGCGGGTCGTGGGTCGCCTGGGCCGCGTCCTCGGACCGCGCGGCCTGATGCCGAATCCGAAGACCGGCACCGTCACTCCCGATGTGGCGAAGGCGATCGACGACATCAAGGCGGGCAAGGTCAACTTCCGCGTCGACAAGGCGGGCGTCGTTCACGCGCCGCTCGGCAAGGTCTCGTTCGACACGGAGAGCCTGGTGGAGAACGCAACGGCGTTGCTCTCCGAGATCATGCGTGCGCGTCCGAGCGCCGCCAAGGGTACGTACCTGCGTTCGGTCAATCTGAGTTCGACGATGGGACCGGGCGTGCGGGTCGACTCGTCCGAAGCCGCCGCGGTCGAGGCCGCCTGATCTGCCGGGCCGGTCACGAGGAGGTCGAGAGAGATGGCACTGACACGGGAGACGAAGGCCGAGTTGCTGGCCAGCTACCAGGGCGACATGGCGGACGCGCCGCATGCCTTCCTGGTGGGCTTCTCCGGCATCACGGTGGGACAGGTGAACGATCTGAGGCGCCGCGTGCGGACGGCGGGCGGAAGCTATTCGGTGGTCAAGAACCGGATCGCCAGGCTCGCGTTCGAGGACAGCAGTCTCGGGGCGCTGTCGGATCACCTGGTCGGGCCGACCGCGATCGCCTACAGCGACGACGACCCGGTCGGGCTGGCCAAGACGCTGACCGAGTTCGCGGAAGACGTGCCGGTCCTCGAGTTCAAGGCCGGCCTGGTGGACGGCCAGCAGGTGTCGGCGGATGCGATCAAGGAGATCGCCAATCTGCCCAGCCGGGAAGCGCTGGTGGCGAAGCTCCTGTTCCTGCTCCAGTCGCCGATCGCGCGGCTGGTCCGGGGGCTTGGGGACATCACGCCGCAGTTCCTCCGTGCCTTGAACCAGGTCGCGGATCAGAAGGAAGCAAATCCGGAGAGTGGGGGCTGATTCCGGCCCTGTCAGGAAGTTTGGAAACGCGGCGCCGAGCCGGCGCCGGTGAACCATGAGGGAGCCAAGAAGATGGCAGTAGCAGCAGCGGATCTGATCAAACAGATCGACGAGATGACCGTCCTGGAGCTCAACACGCTGGTCAAGGAGCTCGAAGAGCACTACGGCGTTTCGGCGGCCGCGGCCGCGGTCCCGATGGCGGGCGTGGCGGGCGCCGGCGAGGCCCAGGAAGCCGAGGAGCAGACGGAGTTCGACGTTCAGTTGACCTCTTTCGGCGACAAGAAGATCGCCGTGATCAAGGTCGTGCGCGAGGTCACCAGCCTGGGTCTCAAGGAGGCCAAGGACCTGGTCGAGTCGGCGCCGGTCGCGGTCAAGGAGGCCGTCTCGAAGGAAGAGGCCGAAGAGGTCAAGGGCAAACTGGAGGAGGCCGGCGGTCAGGCCGAGGTCAAGTAGTCATTTCGGCTGGCGATCTCTCCCTGGGTCGGCGTAGAATCGGGCCGGCCAACCGCGACCCGGCGCCCAGGTCTCTTCGCGAGACCAGTGCCGGGGCGGCATTCGTGCGTTTTCACCTCGTGCAGGGATCTGACGTAGAGGACATCGAAGCATGACGGACATTTCAGTTGCGCAGAACGGTCACCGCAACGGCAACGGCAACGGGCGGATCGACTTCTCGACCATCGAGACGACGCTGGCGATTCCCGACCTGATCGGGGTGCAGCGCCGCTCGTACGATCGGTTCCTGCAGATGAGCCTGCTCCCGGAGGAGCGGGAGAACCACGGCCTGCAGGCGGTCTTCACGGGGATCTTCCCGTTCTGGGACTTCCGGGAGACCTGTTCGCTCGACTTCGTGAGCTACTCGATCGGCGACTGGCAGTGCCGCTGCGGCGACCTGAAGGGCCTCGAGTACCTGCGCATGTCGTGCACGAACTGCGGCGCGAAGATCATGACCGACCACCCGCTCGAGGACAGCGTCGGCTGCCCGAGCTGCGGCGCGGTCAACGCGAACCGGGTGACCAAGTGCGACACCTGTGGCGGGCCGGTCGAGCTGCAGCTCAAGTACTCGATGCCGGAGTGCCGGGAACGGGGCATGACCTACGCGGTACCGCTCAAGGTCACGTTCCGGCTCTTCGTCTACGACAAGGACCCGGAAACCGGCCAGCGGATGATGCGGGACGCCAAGGAGGAAGAGGTCTACTTCGGCGAGATCCCGCTGATGACCGACACCGGCACCTTCATCATCAACGGCACCGAGCGGGTGATCGTGAGCCAGCTGCACCGCAGCCCCGGCGTCTTCTTCACCCGCGACAAGCGCGTCTACCTGGCGAAGATCATCCCCTATCGCGGCTCCTGGGTCGAGTTCGAGTACGACCAGAAGGACATCCTCTCGGTCCGGATCGATCGCAAACGGAAGTTCTACGGCACCGTGTTCCTTCGCGCCCTGGGCCTGGAGACGAACGAGCAGATTCTCCGCCAGTTCTACACCGCGCTGCCGCTCACGATCGAGGGCGGCGGCGTGTACCGCCTCGGCATCGGTCCCGAGGTGCTGGAGCGCGAACGCCTGCGCGAACGATCGAGCCGGGGCGTTCGTCACCGCTACAGCGTCTTCGCCGGTCTGACACTGGACGAGACGGCGATCGAGCGGCTCGACGCCGGCGACAACATCGAGGCCGAGGTCGGACCGCAGGAACTCGAGCCGGCCTTCCTGATCGCCGACGTGATCGACGCGGACACCGGCGAGGTGCTGCTCGAGGCGAACGAGCCGATTCCCGAGGATCTCGACGAACGGCTCGACGGACGCAACCACAGCGAACTCGAGGTGTTCTTCCCCGACTGGGAGCTGTGCGGCGCCACGATCTCGAACACCCTGGCCAAGGACACGACCCGGGACACCAAGGAAGCGCAGATCGAGATCTACCGGCGGATGCGTCCCGGCGACCCGCCGACCCACGAGAGCGCCCGTTCGCTGTTCTACGGGATGTTCTTCGACGCCAAGCGGTACGACTTCTCCCGGGTGGGCCGCTTCAAGTTCAACATCAAGCTCGAGACGGAAGTGCCGGTCGACCAGAAGACCCTCTCCGCGGATGACTTCTACCGGGTGATCGAGTACCTCCTGCAGTTGCAGAAGGACGTGGGCCGGGTCGACGACATCGACAACCTGGGCAATCGCCGGGTTCGCGCGGTCGGCGAGCTGCTCGAGAACCAGTTCCGGGTCGGCCTGGTGCGCATGGAGCGGGCGATCAAGGAGAAGATGTCCGTGCACCAGGACATCGACTCGGCGATGCCGCACGACCTGATCAACTCCAAGCCGGTCATCGCGGCGATCAAGGAGTTCTTCGGTTCGTCCCAGCTCTCGCAGTTCATGGATCAGACGAACCCGCTGTCCGAGGTCACCCACAAGCGGCGGCTTTCCGCGCTTGGCCCGGGCGGACTGTCACGCGAGCGCGCGGGCTTCGAGGTCCGCGACGTGCATGCCTCGCACTACGGCCGTATCTGTCCCATCGAGACCCCCGAGGGGCCGAACATCGGCCTCATCTCCTCGCTGGCGACCTACGCCCAGATCAACGACTACGGCTTCATCCAGAGCCCCTACAAGAAGGTGGAGGGCGGCCGGGTCATCGACCACTTCAAGGTGATCAAGCCCGGCGACGGCACGTTCGCTCTCGGCCAGATCGTCTCGGCCGACGAACTTACGGCGGAGAACAACCGCCTCAAACGGAACAAGAAGCGGCAGGTGGAAGCCGAGCCGCAGGCCTTCTACCTCACTGCCTGGGAGGAAGAGAAGTACATCATCGCCCAGGCCAACGCCAAGATCGACGACAAGGGCTTCCTCGAGAACGAGCGGCCGGTGGCTCGTGCCCGCGGGGACTTCGTGACGGTCGACCGGGAACGCGTCGACTACATGGACATCAGTCCGAAGCAGCTCGTCAGCGTGGCGGCGGCCCTGATTCCGTTCCTCGAGAACGACGACGCCAACCGCGCCCTGATGGGTTCGAACATGCAGCGCCAGGCGGTACCCCTGCTGCGCTCGGATTCGCCGATCGTCGGCACCGGGCTCGAGGGGATCGTCGCCCGCAACTCGGGTGCGGTGGTGCTGTGCCAGCGCGCCGGCGTCGTCGATTCCGTGGACGCCGACCGGGTGATCGTCCGGGTCGAGGGCGCGGATCCGGAGACCGGCGAGCCGCGTGAGTTCGGCGCCGACATCTACCAGTTGACCAAGTTCCGCCGATCAAACCAGAACACCTGCGTACACCAGAAGCCGATCGTGGGCGAGGGCCAGCGGGTGGCCCGGGGCGACGTCCTGGCCGACGGCGCCTCGACCGAAGAAGGCGAACTGGCCCTGGGGCGCAACGTTCTGGTCGCCTTCATGCCCTGGCGCGGCTACAACTTCGAGGACGCGATCCTGGTTTCAGAGCGCCTGGTGCGGGACGACGCCTACACTTCGATCCACATCGAGGAGTTCGAGATCGAGGCCCGCGACACCAAGCTGGGGCCCGAGGAGATCACGCGCGACATTCCCAACGTCTCGGAGGCGGCGCTCGCTGATCTCGACGAGAGCGGCGTCATCCGGATCGGCGCTTCGGTCAAGGCCGGCGACATCCTGGTCGGCAAGGTCACGCCGAAGGGCGAGACCCAGCTCACCCCGGAGGAGAAGCTGCTGCGCGCGATCTTCGGCGAGAAGGCCGGCGACGTGCGGGACGCGAGCCTGAAGGCGCCTCCGGGCATCGAGGGCACCGTCGTCGAAGTCAAGATCTTCGCCCGCAAGGGCGTCGAAAAGGACGAGCGGGCGCTCGAGATCGAGGAGCAGGAGGTCGGCCGGCTGGAGAAGAACATCCGCGACCAGACACGCATCATGCACGAGGAGCGGAACAAGAAGATCGCCGATCTGCTTGTCGGTCTCAAGCCCACCGCCGGGGTCAAGGACCGGGACGGCGAGGGCCTCCTGAAGAGGGGCGAGAAGATCGAGTACGAGCATCTCGAACGCCTGACCCGGCGCGAGATCCTGGCGCTGCCCCTGAGGCAGGAAGACCTGCTGAAGGAGGTGTCGGAGATCTACGAGCACACGGACTCCTACATCGAGGTCATGCACCGGGTGAACGAGGAGAAGATCAAGCTCCTCCAGAAGGGCGACGAACTGCCTCCCGGCGTGATCAAGCTCGTCAAGGTGTTCGTGGCGATGAAGCGCAAGCTCCAGGTCGGCGACAAGATGGCGGGCCGCCACGGCAACAAGGGCGTCATCTCGCGCATCCTGCCGGAAGAGGACATGCCCTACCTGCCGGACGGCACGCCGGTCGAGATCGTGCTGAATCCGCTCGGCGTGCCGAGCCGGATGAACGTCGGCCAGATTCTGGAGACGCATCTCGGCTGGGCCGGCAAGTCCCTGGGCGTCAAGTTCGCGACTCCGGTATTCGACGGAATCCAGGAGTCGCGGCTCAAGGAACTGCTGGACGAGGCGGAGCTGCCGTCTTCGGGCAAAACGACGCTCCACGACGGCGTCACCGGCGACGCCTTCGAGCAGAAGGTCACGGTTGGCTACATCTACATGCTGAAGCTGTCCCACCTGGTGGACGACAAGATTCACGCGCGGTCGATCGGGCCCTACTCGCTGATCACCCAGCAACCCCTCGGCGGCAAGGCCCAGTTCGGCGGCCAGCGCTTCGGTGAAATGGAGGTGTGGGCGCTGCAGGCCTATGGCGCCGCCTATACCCTGCAGGAGCTGCTCACGGTCAAGAGCGACGATGTCGAGGGCCGGAGCCGCGCCTACGAGGCGCTGGTCAAGGGCGACGTGCCGGAAGACCCGGGGCTGCCGGAGTCGTTCAACGTACTGGTGCGCGAGCTGCAGAGTCTGTGTCTTGACGTCGAGTTGATGAAGGTCTAGGAGGTCGCGGGTGCAACCACTGTCCAGTTTCGAGAAGACGCAGTCGGCCAAGGACTTCAACGCGATCAAGATCGCGCTGGCTTCACCGGAGAAGATCCGCTCCTGGAGCTACGGAGAAGTCACGAAGGCCGAGACGATCAACTACCGCACGTTCAAGCCGGAGCGGGACGGCCTCTTCTGCGCGAAGATCTTCGGGCCGATGACGGACTGGGAATGTCTGTGCGGCAAGTACAAGCGGATGAAGCACCGCGGCGTCGTCTGCGACAAGTGCGGCGTCGAGGTCACGCGCTCGCGGGTACGGCGGGAGCGCATGGGTCACATCGAGCTGGCCAGTCCGGCCAGCCACGTGTGGTTCTTCAAGGGCTTGCCCAGCCGCATCGGTCACCTGCTCGATCTGAGTCTGCGCAACCTCGAGCGCATCCTCTACTTCGAGAGCTACGTGGTCATCGATCCCGGCGACACGGATCTCGAAGACAACGAACTCGTCTCCGAGGAGCGCTACCGCGAACTGCGCGAGGAGTACGGTCCGGACGGCTTCGACGCCCGGATGGGCGCCGAGGCGATCAAGGAACTCCTGGCCCGCATCGACATCGATGAACTGGCCGAGGAACTCCGGATCGTCATGCGCTCCGACACCAGCCAGATCCGCCGCCTGAAGGCGGCCAAGCGGCTCAAGGTTGTCAACGCCTTCCGGCGCAGCGGCCACCGTCCGGAGTGGATGATCCTGGACGTGATTCCGGTCATTCCGCCCGAGCTGCGGCCGCTGGTGCCGCTGGACGGCGGACGATTCGCGACGAGCGATCTGAACGACCTCTACCGGCGCGTCATCAACCGGAACAACCGGCTCAAGAAGCTGCTCGAGCTGCGCGCGCCGGAGGTCATCGTCCGCAACGAGAAGCGGATGCTGCAGGAGGCCGTCGACGCCCTGTTCGACAACGGCCGCCGCGGCCGGGTCCTCAAGGGCTCGAACAACCGTCCGCTCAAGTCCCTGTCCGACACCCTGAAGGGCAAGCAGGGCCGCTTCCGCCAGAACCTGCTCGGCAAGCGCGTCGACTACTCGGGGCGCTCGGTGATCGTGGTCGGTCCCGACCTGAGGCTGAACGAGTGCGGGCTTCCCAAGAAGATGGCGCTCGAGCTGTTCAAGCCCTTCATCTACAGCTGGCTGGAAGAGCGCGAGTACGTCGGCACGATCAAGGCCGCCAAGGAGATGGTCGAGCGGGAGGAGGAGGTTGTCTGGGACGCCCTGGACGACGTCATCCGCGATCATCCCGTGCTCCTGAACCGCGCGCCCACGCTTCACCGTCTGGGCATCCAGGCGTTTCAGCCGGTCCTGATCGAGGGCAAGGCGATCCAGATTCACCCCCTGGTCTGCGCCGCGTTCAACGCGGACTTCGACGGCGACCAGATGGCGGTTCACGTTCCCCTCTCGCCCAAGGCCCAGATCGAGAGCCATGTGCTGATGCAGGCCTCGAACAACATCCTGAGTCCGGCCCACGGCCGGCCGCTGGCGGTGCCCAGTCAGGATCTGGTGCTGGGCGGCTACTACCTGACCATGCCCCGGCCCGGCGCGCTCGGCGAGGGGCGGACCTTCGCCAGTGTCGACGACGTCCTGTTCGCCCTCGAGGACGCGGTGGTCGAGACGCAGACTCCGATTCGTCTGCGTGTGAGCGGCCCGTACGTCGATCTCGGAGCGCAGCACGACACGCAGGACATCGTCCACGCGGAGCTGCAGCAGCTCGACGGCGAGGTGGTCGAAACCACCGTCGGCCGGGTCATCCTGAACGATCACCTGCCGGACGAGTTGCCGTTCATCAACGGTCTGATGCGCAAGCGCGGCCTCCAGGATCTGGTCGGCTACTGCTACATCCGCCACGGCGCCGACCTGGCGGTCAGGATGCTTGACGAGATCAAGGAGATCACCTTCCAGTACGCGACCCGGGCCGGCATCTCCTTCGGCGTCGACGACATGGTCGTGCCGTCGACGAAGGAGAAGCTGATCGAGGAAGCGCGCGGCGAGGTGCTGGAGATCGAGAAGCAGCGCAGCGCGGGCGTCATCACCGCCGGTGAGCGCAAGAACAAGATCATCGACATCTGGCATCGGGTGACGGAGAACGTCTCGAGCGAGATGTTCCGCGAGATGAAGGACGTCGAGGCCGAACGGGGCGAGTTCAACCCGATCAACCTGATGGCCGACTCGGGCGCCCGGGGTTCCCGTGAGCAGGTCCGGCAGTTGGCGGGCATGCGCGGCCTGATGTCCAAGCCGTCGGGCGAGGTGATCGAGACCCCGATTCACGCGAACTTCCGCGAGGGCCTGTCCGTCCTGCAGTACTTCATTTCGACCCATGGCGCCCGCAAGGGTCTGGCCGACACGGCGCTCAAGACCGCCGATTCGGGCTACCTGACGCGCCGCCTGGTCGATGTCGCCCAGGACGTGATCGTCACCGAGGAGGACTGCGGCACGATCGACGGAATCGTCGTCGGTGCGATCATGGAAGGCGGAGACACCCTCGAACCGCTGCGTGACCGCCTGGTCGGACGCGTCAGCCAGGAGGACATCTTCGATCCGATGACCGGCGACCAGCTCCTCTCGGTCGGCGACGGGATCACCGAGAGGATGGCGAACGACCTCCAGGCGGCGGGTATCGAGCGGGTGAAGATCCGCTCGGTGCTGACCTGCGAGACCCGCCGCGGCGTCTGCGCCGCGTGCTACGGCCGCAACCTGGCGACTGGCCGCAGCGTCGACCTCGGCGAAGCCGTGGGCGTCATCGCCGCCCAGTCGATCGGCGAGCCCGGCACGCAGTTGACGATGCGCACGTTCCACTTCGGCGGCACCGCCAGCCGGGTTTCGGAACAGTCCCGGCACGCGGCGCGGAACAAGGGCTGGGTCAAGCTCATCCAGGTCGCCACGGTCGACAGCCGCGAAGGCGCCCTGGTCGTCGTCAACCGGAACGGCAAGCTGGTTCTGGTCGACGAGGCGGGCCGCGAACTCGAGCGCCACCCGCTGACCTACGGCTCCCACCTTCTCGTGCGCGAGAACCAGGAAGTCGAGCCGGGAACCGACCTGGTCGAGTGGGATCCGTTCACCTCCGCCATCCTCTCCGAGGTCGGGGGACGCGTGGAATTCCACGACATCGTGGACGGCGAGAACGTCCGCGAAGAGACGGACAAGGTCACCGGACTGACCGAACGGATCATCGTCGAGGCGTCGCAGAGCGAGAAGCGGGCTCCCGCGCTGAAGGTTCTTGATGCGACCGGAGCGAGGAGCTACTCGCTGCCGGTGGGAGCGCACCTGGTGGTCAACGACGGCGCCGAGGTCCATCCCGGCGACACGCTGGCGAAGATCCCGCGGGAAACGACCAAGACCAAGGACATCACCGGCGGTCTTCCGCGGGTCCAGGAGCTCTTCGAGGCCCGCAAGCCGCGGGGCGAAGCGGCGGTCATCGCCGACATCGACGGCGTCGTCCGTCTGGGCAAGGAGTTCGTGAAGGGAAACCGCGTCATCACCGTCGAGAACGAGGCGGGCGAGGCCCAGGAGTACACCGTTGCCCGCAACGTCCACGTCAACGTGCAGGACGGCGAGTTCGTCAGTGCCGGGGACGTTCTCGTCGGCGAGACGATGAACATCGACCCGCGCGACATCCTCAGGGTCAAGGGCGAGAGGGAGCTCCAGCGTTACCTGGTCGACAAGATCCAGGAGGTCTATCGTTCCCAGAGCGTGGCGATCAACGACAAGCACATCGAGGTGATCGTGCGTCAGATGATGCGCTCGGTCGAGATCGAGGAGGTCGGCGACACGGACTTCCTGATCGACGAGCAGGTCGATCGCTGGCGGTTCAAGGAGGAGAACGAACGGGTGACCGCGGCGGGGGGCACTCCGGCGATCGGCCGGCCGCTGCTGCTCGGGATCACCAAGGCTTCGCTGTCCACCGAGAGCTTCATCTCGGCCGCCAGCTTCCAGGAGACTACCCGCGTGTTGACCGAGGCCGCGATCAGCGGCAGGGTGGATCATCTGCGCGGACTGAAGGAGAACGTGATCGTCGGGCGGGTGATCCCGGCCGGTACCGGCATGGACCACTACCACGACTTCCACATCGAGGACGTGGTGTATCCGACGCCGGAACTCGTGGCCGACGACCTGTACAACTACGACTACCCGGAGGAGTTCATCCGCACGATGCCGCAGGTGCTGAGCGAAGGCGACAACTAGGGGGGTTTCGGGCTTGCCCCGAATCCGGCCTTTCTGCTAACGTTCGCGCCCTTGTGCGGTTCGCGCGGGGCGAGCCGAGAGACAGTCCCAACTTCACTCAGCGAGTCAGGCTCTGAACCGGGTGTGCGCCCGGTGCCGCGCGCTTCTAGGCGTTCCACGCGGTTGGCTGGTCTGCTCGCCTTCGGTCGCCTCGGGCCGCCCCGGGTCGGCTTGGATCAGGCCCGCGCCGTGCGCGGCGGCGGGCCCGCAGGAATGCCGGATTCCGGCGCCAGCGCGAAGAGAGAACCTGGAGAGTCTGCTGGAGCAAGAGCAAGCAATGCCCACCATCCGTCAACTGGTCCGAAAGGGCCGCCAACGCCAGGTCGCGAAGACCAAGAGCCCGGCGCTCCAGGCCTCGCCGCAGAGGCGGGGAGTATGCGTTCGCGTGTACACGCAGACGCCGAAGAAGCCGAACTCGGCGTTGCGCAAGGTGGCGCGTGTGCGCCTCACGAACGGCATCGAGGTCACGACCTACATTCCGGGCGTCGGGCACAACCTCCAGGAGCACTCCATCGTGCTCATTCGCGGAGGCCGGGTGAAGGATCTGCCCGGTGTCCGCTACCACGTCATTCGCGGCACCCTGGACGCGGTCGGCGTCGACGATCGTCGGCGGGGACGCTCCAAGTACGGCGCCAAGCGCCCCAAGGCCTGATCACCGGAGCCGCCTCATGCCTCGACGCCGCGAAGTCCCGAAGCGACAGATACTCCCCGACCCGCTGTACCACTCGCAGTTGGTCAGCAAGTTCGTCAACGTCCTGATGAAGGACGGCAAGAAGTCGGTCGCCGAACGCATCCTCTACGACGCCCTGAACACGATCAAGGAGCGGACCGGGGAGGAGGATCCGGTCACGGTCTTCCAGAAGGCGATCGACAACGTGAAGCCCGCGGTCGAGGTCAAGTCGCGGCGTGTCGGCGGTTCGACGTACCAGGTGCCGATGGAAGTGCGGCCCGCGCGCAAGCTGGCCCTGGCCATGCGGTGGCTGATTCTGGCGGCGAAGGGGCGGGGTGAGAAGACGATGAGGCTGCGGCTGGCCGGCGAACTGCTCGACGCCGCCGAAAACCGCGGAGTTGCGATCAAGAGGAAAGAGGACACCCACCGGATGGCAGAAGCGAACAGGGCATTCTCCCACTACCGCTGGTAGCGAACGGCGTCGGATCCGCCCCGTGCGGATCCCGATCGCGTTTCCGGCCGCCGGTCGTCCACGGCCCGTCCCGTTGCGTCGCCGCCTTCCCGCAAGGCGGCGACTCCCGCGTTGAACCCCTACACACCCGTCACGAATCCGCCCGTCAAACCTGTCTTTCAGCGAACCGTTCGATCACTACGCCATGCCCGCCTCCACTGCCACCTCCAGAAACGTCCCCTTGGAAAAGACCCGGAACATCGGGATCATGGCGCACATCGACGCGGGCAAGACGACCACGACCGAGCGCGTCCTCTACTACACCGGCGTGAACTACAAGATCGGCGAGGTGCACGAAGGCACCGCGACGATGGACTGGATGGAGCAGGAGCAGGAGCGCGGGATCACGATCACGTCGGCCGCCACGAGCTGCACCTGGCTGGACCACCGGATCAACATCATCGACACGCCCGGCCACGTCGACTTCACCGCCGAGGTCGAACGTTCGCTGCGGGTTCTCGACGGCGCCGTGGCGGTGTTCGATGCCGTCGCCGGCGTCGAGCCCCAGAGTGAGACGGTGTGGCGGCAGGCGGACCGCTACGGCGTGCCGCGGATCGCCTTCGTCAACAAGATGGACCGGGTCGGCGCGGACTTCGATCGCTGCGTCCGGATGATGCGCGAACGGCTGGGCGCTTCGCCTGTCGTTCTGCAGTTGCCTCTTGGCCGTGAGGACGCCTTTGCCGGTGTCATCGATCTGGTCGAGATGTCGTCCTACGTCTACGAGGACGAGAGCCTGGGAGCGCAGTTCACGGTCACCGGGATTCCCGAGGAGTACGCCGACCTGGCGCTGACCGCTCGCGAGGCGATGGTCGAGGCGGTGGCGGAGACCGACGAGGAACTGCTCGAGAAGTACCTCTCCGGCGCCGAAGTCACGACCGACGAGCTGCGGGCGGCGCTGCGCCGGGCGACGGTGGCCAACAGCCTGCAGCCGGTGTTCTGCGGATCCGCGTTTCGCAACAAGGGCGTGCAGCCGCTGCTCGACGCGGTCCTCGACTACCTGCCGTCGCCGCTCGACGTGCCGATGATCGAAGGGACCGTCGAGGGCGAGGAGTCCGCCGTTCGCGCGCCGTCGGACGACGCGCCGTTCAGTGCTCTCGTGTTCAAGATCATGACCGACCCGTTCGTCGGCCAGCTCGCCTACCTGCGCGTCTACTCCGGCCGGATCGAGACGGGGCAATCGGTGCTGAACGCGAATCGCGGCGGCAAGGAGCGCGTGGGCCGGCTGCTCAAGATGCACGCGAACAAGCGCGAGGAGGTCAAGCGGGTCTGGTGCGGCGACATCGTTGCCGCGGTCGGTCTCCGCAACGTGACGACCGGCGACACGATCTGCGAGCCTTCGGCGCCCATCGTGCTGGAGTCGATGGACTTTCCCGAGCCGGTCCTGTCCGTCTCGATCGAGCCGAAGACGAAGGCGGACCAGGAGAAGCTCGGTCTCGCGCTCGAAAAGCTGATGCGCGAGGATCCGACGTTCCGGGTCCACACGGATCCGGACACCGCCCAGACGCTGATTTCGGGAATGGGCGAACTCCACCTGGACATCATCACGGACCGGCTGATCCGGGAGTTCCGCGTCGGCGCGAACGTCGGCCGCCCCCAGGTGGCCTATCGCGAGACGATCACCCTGGAGTCCTCCGGCGAAGGGCGCTTCGTGCGCCAGTCCGGCGGCCGGGGCCAGTACGGTCACTGCTTGCTGCGGGTGCGGCCGATCGAAGGCGAGGGGATGGAGTTCGAGGACGTGAGCAAGGGCGGCGTGATTCCCAGGGAGTTCATCCGGTCGATCGAACGGGGCATCTCCGAGGCGCTCGAATCGGGTCCGCTCGCCGGTTACCCGGTCACGGGGGTCGCCGTCGAGGTCTACGACGGCAGCTCCCACGAGGTCGATTCATCCGAGGTTGCGTTCAAGATCGCCGGCTCGATGGCCTGGCGCGACGCCGCCAGGGACGCCGGTCCGGTGCTGCTGGAGCCGGTGATGGCGGTCGAGATCACGACGCCCGAGGACTACATGGGCGACGTGATCGGGGACATCAGTTCGCGCCGGGGCAAGGTGCTCGGCATGGAGATGCACGGCAAGACCCAGATCGTCAACGCCCGCGTGCCCCTCGCGGAAATGTTCGGCTACGCGACCGACCTGCGTTCGGCGACCCAGGGCCGGGCGAACTACTCGATGCAGTTCGAGTCCTACGAACCGACGCCGCGTACCGTGAGCGAGGAAGTCGTGGCCAGGGCGACCGGCTGAAACGAATGCGGGAAGTCAACGAGACCCAGAGAGATCAAGCGAGATAGCGAGGAGATCGAGGCATGGCGAAGGAGAAGTTCGAGCGTACGAAGCCGCACGTGAACGTGGGGACGATCGGTCACGTGGATCACGGCAAGACGACGCTGACGGCAGCGATCACGAACATACTGGCGAAGAAGGGCGGCGCGGACTTCGTGCCGTT